>JAFTUV010000023.1 GCA_017466065.1 Bacteroidaceae bacterium | reverse complement strand
CGGTGGAAGAGTTGCGATTTCTGCTTCACTTTGTCCTTTCGACCGCAGGGAGAAATCTCATTCAACAATGGTTATAGATTTCTCACATACGTTCGAAATGACACGGTTCTTCTGTCTGTTCTATTTTGGGCAGACACATCGCTCTGCCCCTACGTTTCGTTGCGTGTTTTTGCAAACTCCTCCGTCACTACGCTTCGCTTGTGCCACCTCCTCTTTGAAAAGCGGAGGAGCAGGAGTAACAGCAAGGTGGGGAGATAAAATTGAGTTGCGGTGTTTTTCTACTCCCCTCTATTGTCAGTGTGAGCAGGATAACCCGGCTCTGCTGTGACATTGTTACCAATTTTTATATTCTTATGTAAGTGATTTTAACTTTTTGTTACTATCTTTGCGCCAACGCGCGAAGTTAAACGGCACTTGCTGTGAAAAACATTAAAGTAAACTTTTTGTATCTCGCTCGTTTGTAATTGCTTTGCGCTAAGCTGCAAAGGCTGTATAATAGATTTATTTGAATACAACAAACAAGATAGAATATGATAGATGTAATAAGCGTTGCGAAAAAATGCTTCCAAGATGAAGCCGATGCAATTCTGAATCTGATTCCTAACCTTGACGATAACTTTACAAGAGCTATTGAACTTATCTACGAAAGTAAGGGTAAGCTCATTGTTACAGGTGTAGGAAAATCGGGACATATTGGTGCTAAAATAGCTTCTACGCTTGCAAGCACAGGAACGCCGGCTTTCTTCGTGAACCCGCTCGATGCTTTCCACGGCGACCTTGGAATGTTCACAGGCGACGATGTAGTGCTTGCAATCTCCAATTCGGGGCAGACCGATGAACTTTTGCGTTTCATCCCTCTGCTCAACGAACGTAAGATTCCTATTATATCAATGTCGGGCAATCCGCAATCTCTGCTTGCGACATATTCCGATTGTCATCTGAATATCGCAGTTTCCCGTGAGGCCTGTCCGCTTAACCTTGCACCCACTTCCTCCACTACTGCAACGCTCGCGATGGGCGATGCTATTGCTTGTGCATTGATGACTGTGCGCAAGTTCAAGGCATCCGATTTTGCGCAGTTCCATCCGGGAGGTTCGCTTGGCCGTCGTCTTCTTGCCCGTGTGAAGGACTATATGATTTCTTCCGACCTGCCTGTCGTTACACGCGATTCGAAGATAAGTGATGCCTTGCTCAAAATAAGCAGCACCAAGATGGGTATTGCCATTGTTGTTGAGGATGGGAAAATTCTGGGCGTGGTTACCGATGGTGATATTCGTCGTGCTATGCAGTTCCATCAGGATATTTTCTTTGAGCTCACAGTAAAGGACCTTATGAGCAAGAACCCCAAGACCATTAACGAGAATGCCAAGCTCGCCACAGCCGAAAAGATACTGCGTGAGCACAACATTCACTCGTTGATTGTTGTTAATTCCGAAGGGCAGCTTGTGGGTGTCATCGACACGTTCAGCTGTATATAATTTATACTAATCCGATACTCTATGAAGGTTGTGGCATTTGTACCCATCCGTTTGAACAGCAAACGTGTGGTTGGCAAGAATCTTAAATTGTTGGGCGGCAAGCCTATGATGTGTTATCTGCTGGAAACGTTGGTGAAAGTCCCGCAGATTGACGAGGTTTATGTCTATTGCAGCAGCGACGAGGTTCGTGAGTTCCTGCCCGAGGGTGTGAAACTGTTGAAGCGCGATACTGCGCTCGATAGTGATATGGCACTCGGTGAGGAGATTTACGATGCTTTTGTGCGTGAGGTAGATGCCGATGTTTATATGCTTGCCCACACAACCTCGCCATTCATAAAGGCTTCAACAATCTCGGCTGCTGTTAACGAGGTTGTAGAGGGTGGTCACGATTCGGCTTTCTCGGCGCAGAAAATACAGACTTTTGCTTGGTACGAGGGAAAGCCTTTGAATTATTCTCCCACAAACATTCCCCGCACGCAGACCATCGAGCCTGTTTTTGTGGAAACAAGTGCTTTCTACATTTTCCGCCGCGATATTTGGGTGGAGCATCACCGTCGTGTGGGATTTAACCCTTATATGGCTCTTGTGGGGCCTGTGGAGGGTGTCGATATTGATTATCCCGAGGATTTTGAATTTGCCGAGAAGATTATCGGCAAATAAAGATTAACCCGATATTATATTAAACATCAAGCGTCACATTGAAAAATGTGACGCTTGATGTTTATCGGTGCGCTATTTATGCTACAAGCCGAAGCTTATGCTGTCTATGCTGCTGTAAACAAAACTGCAAATGCCAAGCACAATAATGCCAATGAGGCATATAACAAGGCTCGTGCGTGTAATTATGCTGCATTTAAAGGAAGGAACAGGAGTGCTTTGCTCGTTAATGTACATAGCCTTCACAATGAGCAGATAATAATAGAGCGATATTACGGTGTTTATAAGTGCAATGAACACAAGTATCTTGAACCCTGCACCAAAGGCACTCATAAAGACAAAGAATTTGCTGAAAAAACCGGCAAAGGGCGGTATTCCGGCAAGCGAGAAGAGTGCCAGAGTGGTTATGAACGCAAGGCGGGGATTGTTTTTGTAGAACCCGTCGAGCGTTTCTCGTCTCACTTCGTTCTTTAAGTGATGTTCCACTGCGCCAATAACACCGAATATGGCAAGGTTGGCAAAAATATATACAAGCACATAATAGACCATTGCGCTCATACCCTGCGCCGTGCCTCCTATTATTGCCAGCACTATGTATCCTGCTTGCGAAATGCTGCTGAACGCCATAAAACGTTTGAGGTTGCGTTGCTTTATGGCAAACAGGTTGGCGACAGTGATGCTTGCAACGGTGGTAATGTAGAGAATCATCTGCCACTGTTTAATCAACGGGGCAAATACGGTGGTGAGCACAATGAAAAGGGTGAACACCGCAGCACCTTTGGAGATTACCGACAGATAGGCTGTAACGGGAGTGGGGGCACCCTCGTAGCTGTCGGCAGTCCACATATGGAAGGGTACCAGCGATATTTTGAAGCCCATTCCAGCGAAGAACATCACAAGAGCATATATCTGCATAGGTGATGCGGTGAGCCCGCTGCGCACTTCGTCGTAGTAGAGCGAGCCGGTGGTGCCGTAAAGATAGGAAATTCCATAGAGCATTATTGCCGATGCGAACATTGATGTGAGAATATATTTTATGCCTGCCTCGGCCGAGTGGTGGCGATATTTGTCGAAGGCTACCATACAGGCCGTCGGGAGAGAGGCAAGCTCTATGCCCACGAACAGCAACAGGAAGTGTCGTGCGCTTATCATAAAATACATTCCCACAAGGGTGCTCATCAGCAGAATGTAGAATTCTCCCTGCTTGTGATAGGTGGGGGATGTGCGCAACCAGCGGTGGGCCTGCATAACCACGATGGCACTGCCGAATGCGAGCATAGCTTTCACAAACACAATCATAGCATTGCTGTGGTACATTCCCTCGAACAGCGTGAATTCACTTGTGTCGCGGAAACATATTACCGTGTGCAACAGCATTGCAACGCACACCAGCGGGTGGAAGTAGCGACGGGAGCGTCCTGTGTAAATGAGGTCGTATAGGAATATTATGAGGAAGAAGCCAAGAAGGCTCGCCTCGGGACGCATATTAAAGAATTGAATGTAATTCATAACTCGGCTCTGTATATTCTATGGTTGTATGTTCGATATAATGTTTGCAACGCCGCCGTCGATGAGCTTGCTCACCCACATAGGAGCAATGCCGAGCGCAGCCACGCACACAACGAGGCAGATGATGGTGAAACGCTCGTCCCATCCTGCGTCGGATAGTTTCTTGTGTTCTTCATTCTCGGGCTCGCCGTATAGTATGCGTCCCACGACGCGCAATATGTACACCGCGGTAATAACGATGCTTGTGCAGGCGATTATTGTAACCGCACGGTGGAAAAGGTCGTCAGCCTCGAATGCTCCCACAAAAATGGTCATTTCGGCTATAAAACCGCTGAACCCGGGAAGTCCCAGATTGGCAAGTCCGGCTATTATATAGGCGACGGCAAGGAAGGGCATAATCTTCATAAGACCGCGCATCTGTTGTATGTCGCGCGTGTGTGTGCGCCCGTAAATCATTCCTATGATGGCGAAGAAAAGCGCGGTCATAAGCCCGTGGGAGAGCATCTGCAATATGGCACCGGTGCAGGCTGTGCGGGTGCTCATAAGGAGGGCGAACAGCACAAGGCCGCAGTGTGACACCGACGAGTAGGCATTGATGTATTTCAGGTCAGTCTGGCTTATGGCACTCAACGCGCCATACACCACGCTCACCGTGGTGAGTATTATAAATATCCAAGCAAGGTCGTGGGCAGCTTGCGGCAGCAGATACATTGCAATGCGGAAACAGCCGTAACCACCAAGTTTCATAAGCACGCCGGCGTGCAGCATAGAGACGGCGGTGGGGGCACAAGCGTGTCCGTCGGGGCTCCAAGTGTGGAAGGGGAAAAGTGCGCCCAAGACTCCGAAGCCTATGAATGTGAGCGGGAAGAATATATACTGCGTTTCGCGGGCAATATTGCCCATTGCGGCAATCTCGTTTATGTTCATCGTGGTTGCTCCGCTGCCAAAGTAAATTCCGAGAATTCCCATAAGCAGAAAGGCCGAACCGCCCATAAGCATCAGTGTCAGTTTCATTGCGGAATACTCTTTGCGTCCGCTGCCCCACACTCCGATGAGCAGATACATAGGAATGAGCGCAGTTTCATAGAACATAAACATAGTGAAGAGGTCGGTGGATATAAAGAATCCGTAGACACCTACCGACAGCAATGTGTACCACAGGAAGAACTCCTTTGTCATAGGCTTCAAACGCCACGAAGCAAATGTGCCGGTGAACACAATTATCGAGGAGAGCAACAGCATTGCCACCGATATTCCATCGACACCTATCGAGTAACTTATGTTGAGCGGGGCGTACCAGCTCCACGAGTCGCAGTAGAGCATTGCGGCACTGTTGCCGGCATTGCGCTGTGCTATAAAATCTATCGTGAGCCAGATGGAGAGGGCAAGCAGCAGTGTGGAACCGGCAACCATCGCAGCGCGTGTCTGTTGCAGTGTGCGGCTGCGCCACAAGGCGAGCAGCATCAGCAAGGGGATAATTACAAACAGGTTAAGTATATTCATAGTGAGTCTTTATGCAAAGTATATGAGTATGAGTGTTATTATTATTACACCGCTGAGGAACCACACGCTGTAAGATTGTATGTTGCCACTCTGTATGGGTCGTATGAAGCTCGCAGCCTTCTGTGTGGCACCGGCAAGCCTGTCGAGCGAGCCGTCGATAATCTTCCGGTCGAACCAAGCAATGGGGCGGCTTATGCAGTTGAAGATAATCTTCTTGGTGACAAAGAGCCACAGGTCGTCAATATAGAAGCGGTTGTAGGCCGCCGACATTAATTCGCGCAGATTGCTGTTGAGCCCACGGGTTAAACGGCTGTAACCGCTCTTGTACATAATTGTGGCAAGCATAATGGCTGTTGCTGCAAAAACAATGCTTGCAGCGGCAACCTTCTTGTCAATGTGTATGGTGTATGCAGTGCCGTTGCTGCTGATAAATTCTCCGAACGGAATAAATCCGGCAACGCAGCTTATTATGGCGAGTATGATGAGCGGAACGGTCATTACGGCAGGTGCTTCGTGGGGCTTGTGGGGCTTCTTTGCAATTTTACCGGCAGTGAAAAGAGCCATCTGCTCCTCGTAGTAGCTTTTCCCCCAGAATATCAGGTAGTAGAGGCGGAACATATAAAAGGCGGTGAGCGCGGCAATAATGCTCATAAAGAGCCCGGTGGCCTTGGAGTAGGCATAGCAGGCGACAAGTATTTCGTCCTTGCTGAAAAAACCGCTGAACGGGGGAATGCCGGCGATTGCAAGGCAGGCCACAAGGAAGGTTATGTGGGTCACGGGCATATAACGGCGCAACCCTCCCATATACATTTTTTCGTTACTGTGCACGCTGTGTATAATGGCACCGGCACCAAGGAATAGCAACCCTTTGAACATCGCGTGGGTGAAAAGGTGGAACATTGAGGCCATATATCCCAATCCGCCGTCGTGCGGGTCGGTCGATGTACACACGCCCAATGCTACCATCATAAATGCTATCTGCGATATTGTGGAGAAGGCAAGCACGCGCTTAATATCTGTCTGCACGCAGGCTACCACAGCCGCATAGAGTGCCGTGAAGGCTCCTGCGTATGCAATTATGTGCAGAATGTCGGGGGCATACTCGATGAACAGGGGGAACATTCGCGCCACAAGATACACTCCCGCAACAACCATTGTGGCAGCGTGTATGAGTGCCGATACGGGTGTGGGGCCCTCCATTGCATCGGGTAACCATATATGCAGGGGGAACATTGCACTTTTTCCTGCACCGCCTATGAACATAAGCCCAAGGGCGGTGGGCAACACTCCGGCAGCGGCAATGAGTGCGCTCTCTTCGGGTGCAAAATCAAAAGTGCCTGTGTAGTAACCGTAAATAAGAATGCCGATGAGGAAGAAGAGGTCGGCAAAGCGTGTCACGATAAATGCCTTTTTCGATGCGGCTATCGCAGCCGGCTTTGTGTAGTAGAATCCGATGAGCAGATAGGATGAAACACCCACCAACTCCCAGAATATATACATCTGGAAAATATTGGTGGCAACAACTAACCCCAGCATCGAGAATGTGAAGAGTGACAAGAAGGCATAGTAACGTTGGAAGCCTCGCTCGCCCTTCATATAACCCATCGAGTAGATGTGCACCATAAGACTCACGGTTGATATTACAATGAGCATCATCACCGAGATTGGGTCGAGCATAATGCCTAAATCTATGCTTAATGTATTGTTGAACGGCAACCACTCGAAATTCAGCGGAGTGATGGTTGCAAAAGTTCCGTCGGCTCCGCGTCCGGCACCAAAGTAAAGTGCGGCCGTAGCATAGGAGAGAATGGTTACGGCTGTGAGCGTAACGCTGCCAATGATGCCTGCAACCTTGTGTGGCATAAACTTCCCTGCAAGAGCCAAGATTAGAAAGCTCAATAAGGGTAGAGCAAGTATTGATATTGTGAATTCCATACGCGTTTAGTGTTTAAGTTCTCTCAATTTCTTAATGTGTATGGAGTGTATGTTTCGATACACGTTAATTATTATGGCTATTGCCACCGCAGTTTCGGCTGCCGCAATCCCAATGCCGAAGATTGCAAAGACATACCCTTCGAGCAGACGTGTGTGGCAGTATGCGTTGAACACTGCAAAGTTAATATCCACCGCATTCAGCATAAGTTCTGTGCTTATGAGCATAGATACAAGGTTGCGTCGGGTGAAAAAGCCGAATACTCCGATGAAAAAGAGTACGGCCGATAGTATCAGGAAGTAGTGAGCCGGTATTATCATAATGGTTACTTTTTTCGGGCGATTAGTATTGCTCCCACCGTACAGGCGAGCAGCAGTATGCTCATAACCTCGAACGGCAGAATGTAATTATAGCGGTCGGTGCCCATAATGGCAATTCCCAAAGACTTCATAGGAACATCGGTGCCCATAAAGTGTGTAGCATCGAAGTTTGTGATGTTTATAAGGTAGATTGTCAGAATCATTCCCGACAGTGCCGATAGAAGACCGGCAAGATAACGCAGTTTCGAAGTGTGGGTAATGTCGATGCTTCCCTTGCTTATGAGCAGAATGGCAAAGATGAAAAGCACCACAATACCACCGGCATATACCGTAATCTGCACCGCTCCCAAAAAGGTGTAGTGCAGCATAAAGTAGAGGCCGGCCGTGCCGAACAGCACAAACAGCAAAAGTGTGGCCGCACGCATAATCTTGCTCGATGTAACTGCAAACATTGCAGCCACAATCATAAAGAGTGCGAGCCCCGAAAATATAAAAAGGTTGTTACTGAACTCCATATATCTCTATTTGTTTAGTTTCAGAATAAGTTTACTGCGGTCGAACACTGCATTCTCAAAATCGTTGCAGAAGCGTATGGCATCCTTCGGGCAGGCGTTCACGCACAACTGACAAAAGGTGCAACTGCCAAGGTCGTAGCTATATTCCACCAACACTTTGCGGCTCTTGCCTGTTTCCTCGTCGGTAACGGTTCCCGTGGTTATGCTGATGGTGCCGTTGGGGCACGCAGTTTCGCATAGCTTGCAGGCAATGCAACGGTTGCGCCCCTCCTCGTCGATGGGCATATACAGGCGTGCACGGTGCCTTTCGGGAATGTGCAGCGTGGCACGGTTCTCGGGGTATTGTTCGGTTACTTTGGGGCTGAAAAACTCTATTACAGTGGTCTTTAACCCTGTGAACAATGAGCAGATGGCGGTAGCAATTGTGCCTATGTAAGTTTCTCTAATCTTCATAGTTGTAATCAATTATTTAAAATATCCGGCCCGTAACAACGCATATAGTCATTAGAAGCAGGTTCACAAGCCCTATTGGCACAAGATATTTCCATTCGAGTATAAGAACTTGGTCTATACGCAGGCGGGGGAATGTCCAACGTACCCACATAAGCAACCATATAACGAAGAAGGTTTTTCCGAGCATCCACACAATGCCGGGAATATAGTTCATTATGCTGTTAAATGCATCGAGCCCGGGAATGTATAGCGGTGCCCATCCGCCAAGGAACAGGGTAGAAGCAATCCCTGCCACTATAAAGAGGTTCATAAATTCGGCAACGTAGAAGAAACCGAAGTGCATTCCCGAATATTCTGTGTGAAAGCCAGCGGTCAGCTCCGATTCTGCCTCGGGAAGGTCGAAGGGGGCACGGTTCGTTTCGGCATTGCCGGCTATAAGGTATATGATAAACGCAATGCAGGCGGGTATGTGTCCTTTGAAAATGAACCATCCGTCGAGCTGTCGTTCCACAATCTCGCTTATCTGCATCGTGCCGCCTAGCACCACCATCGTGAGCATACAAAGGCCCACCGACAGTTCGTAGCTTATCATCTGTCCGCCACTGCGCATTGCACCAATCATCGAGAATTTGTTGTTGCTGCTCCAACCGGCAAGCAAGATACCAAGCACGCCGAACGAGGAGGTCGCCATAATGAAGAACACTCCTATGTTGAAGTCGAGAGCCTGCAATCCTCGTGCAAAGGGTAGGCAACTGAACGTGAGCACCGAGCTCATTACCACTATGTAAGGGGCAAGGGAGTATAGAATGTGGTCGGAACGCTTGATGCTGATAATCTCTTTTATGAGCATCTTGAAAACATCGGCAAACACCTGCAACACTCCCCAAAAACCTACACGCATAGGGCCTAAACGGCACTGGAATGCTGCACACACCTTGCGCTCCATAAATATCATAATTATTGCAAAAACAACGTATGCAACGATAATGCACAGAGCTACCAGAATGCACGCGGCGAGTATCGCCGCCTGCTCGGGAAGATAGCTGCGCAACAGGTTGTCTATGGCTGTGGTTATAATGCTGAAATCCATTGTATTTCTTTTTTTTTAGAGGCTTTTATCGGTCAATGTCGGGTATCACATAGTCGAGTGTGGCGCCGGTGGTTATAAGGTCGGCAATCTTGCAGCCTTTGAGAATTTTGTGCATACAGGCTACCAGCGGCAGGCCCATCGAGCGGAATTTTACGCGATAGGGCTCACGCTCGCCGTGGCTCTCTATGAACACTCCAAACTCTCCGCGTGAGCCTTCTACTGCCGAGTAGAAGCGTCCCTCGGGCAACTTTATTATGGGTTTTGTTTTTTGCTTGAATTCTCCGGCGGGAATATTGTCGATTAGTTGCCTTATGATGTTTACCGACTCCTTAATCTCGTCGATGCGCAGGAGCATACGGTCGTAACTGTCACCGTGTGTGCGGAGTGCCTCTTTAAACTTAACCTCGCCGTAAAGGGCGTATGGGTGGCGCTTGCGCACATCGCAGGCCCATCCGGCAGCACGGCCTGTGCATCCGGTGGCACCGTATGATATTGCGTCGGCAAGTGAGAGGGGGCTCACCCCGCGCATACGGTTCTTGGTGATTACGCTGTTTACAAAAAGGTCCTCAAACTCTTTTATCTTTGCAAGCTGATAGGTGCAGTAGCCTTTCACCTTTTCCTCCCAGCCGAGGGTAATGTCGGCCTGTACACCACCTATTATATTATAGTTTTGTATGAGGCGGCCACCGGTAACCTCTTCGAATATGTCGAGTATCTTTTCTCGGTCGCGGAACCCATAGATGAAGGCGGTGAGTGCGCCGAGGTCCATTGCTGCGCACGACAGCATAAGCAAGTGCGAGTCTATGCGTTGCAGCTCGTCCATAATGGTGCGCAGATATTGTGTGCGAGGGGTAACTTCGAGCCCCATAGCCTTCTCTATGCACATACACATTGCGTGGCGATTCTGGTGCGCACTCAGGTAGTCGAGCCTGTCGGTGAATGCAAGCAACTGCGGGTAGGTCTTGCTCTCGCACAATTTCTCGATGCCACGGTGTATGTAGCCGCAGTGTATGTCAATTTTGCGTATCTCCTCGCCTGCAAGTGCCAAACGGAAACGAAGCACTCCGTGCGTGGCCGGGTGCTGCGGGCCTATGTTTATCACGTACTCATCGACGTGCATAAAATTCTCGCGCTTGGCAATAGCTTCAAACTCCTTGTCCTCCTCAATTTCATAGGAACGCTGCAAATCCTCGTTCGGCTCGTTTGTGAGGCGTATGGGGTTAACGGCCTCGCTCGGGTCGTAGTCCTTGCGCAGAGGGTAGCCCACCCAATCGTTGCGCAGGAAGAGGCGGCGCATATCCGGGTGTCCGGTGAAACGTATTCCGTAGAAGTCATATACCTCACGTTCATAAAGCTCTGCAATTTTCCACAGGTCGCATATTGTGGGAATAGTAGGGCTCTTGCGGTCGGCGGTGCGCACGGCAATCTTCACATTTTCGTGAGTGGTGCTGTTTTCGAGAATATATATTACACCTAACCCCTCGTCGCCCCAGTCCATTCCTATGAGCTCGCGCAGGAAGTCCATTCCGCTGTTGCGCAGCTCTTTCAACTGTGTGCGCAACTCCTTTTTGTCGATGAATTTCAGTTCCATTATTCTTCGCTTTTGTCGCATCCCTCGACAGGGGCGTTGGTTACTGTTATAGGCTCGCGGCGTACATTGCGCGGGTCTTGATGAATGTTCTTGCCACCAAGGAACTTCTCTACTTTCACTTTGCGTTGCAGTTGCATCATTCCGTAAAGGATTGCTTCGGGGCGGGGCGGGCAGCCGGGGATATATACATCGACGGGTAGAAACTTATCCACGCCGTTTACGACGTGATAAGAGCCTTTGAACGGGCCGCCGCTTATGGCACAGCCTCCCACGGCTACCACATACTTAGGCTCGGCCATCTGGTCGTACAGGCGTTTGAGCACGGGTGCCATCTTGTGGGTGATGGTTCCGGCTACCATTATAAGGTCGGCCTGACGGGGTGAATTTCGTGTAACCTCGAATCCGAAACGTGCAAAATCGTAACGGGCGGCACCTACCGACATAAACTCTATGCCACAGCAGCTTGTGGCAAAGGTGAGCGACCACAGGGAATTGCTGCGCCCCCAATTTATAAGGTCGTCGAGCGCACCCACAATTACGTTGGTGCGCTCTTTGTTGAGTTCCTTTATGAGGGATTCCAACGTTTCGTTGTCCTTGAATTCCTCGTAGGGTATTGATTTTATAGCGGGCTTTTTCATTTCCATTCAAGAGCTTTTTTGCGCCAAGCGTATGCAAGGCCGAGTATCAATATGAACATAAAGAAGAGCACTCCCACAAGGGCTTTCATTCCAAGCTCCTGAACCACCGTGGCCCAAGGAAAAAGGAATATTGCCTCAATGTCGAACATCAGGAAGAGAATGGCGAAAAGGTAGTAACCGGCTTTAAAGTGTACCCACGTTTCTCCCTGTGTAGGTATTCCGCACTCATACGATTCGCTTTTCTGCTTGTTGTATGTGCGCGGTGAAATCCATCGTGCAATAAGCATCCCGGCAAAGACAAGCACCACCGATGCTATAATCATTGTGAAGAGAAGAACGAAATTCATATATTTTGATGGTTAATTATTTATTATTTTGCTATTTCGATGAATTATAAGCGTTTCGCTGTTAAAATGGCTTGCAACCGCGCAAATGTAACAAAAATATCCTTTGGGGTGGATGCCTTTTTGGTGTAAAAATTTGACAATTTTGTCACAACTATCCGATGGTTGCGTCGAACATCATCATAAGGGCAAACCCCAATGCAAAGCCAATGGTTCCGATGTTGCTGTGCCGGCCACTTTGCGATGAAGGTATAAGTTCTTCAATAACAACATATAACATTGCTCCTGCTGCAAACGCGAGCAGCAACGGCATTGCTCCTGTCGCTCCTTCGAGAAAGAAAAGTGTGGCAATGGCGGCAATGGGCTCCACAAGCCCCGATGCGGCTCCGAACAGAAAAGCCTTTATGCGGCTTTTCCCCTCGCCGTGCAGCGGCATTGAAATTATAGCCCCTTCGGGGATATTCTGCACGGCCATTCCTATTGCAAGGGCGAGCGCACCGGCAAATGTAAGTGTTCCGCTGCCGTCGTTTATGCCTGCGAATACAACGCCCACCGCCATTCCCTCGGGAATGTTGTGCAGTGCCACGGCAAGCATCATCTTGGTGGAACGGGGCAGTGCCGAGCGAGGGCCTTCCGGCTGCTTATCCTCAATATGCTGGTGAGGAATAAAGGTGTCGAGCGCGAGCAAAAAGCCTATTCCTGCAAGAAAGCCTATAATCACAGGTGCAGCCTCTTTGAGCGAGCTGTTGCCTGTCTGTTCGAGTGCCGGTTGCAACAGCGACCAGAAACTTGCGGCAACCATAACCCCCGATGCAAAGCCCAGCATAGCCTTGTTGGTAAAATCGGAAATCCTGTCGCGTATCAAAAATACCATAGCCGCGCCTGTAACGGTGCCTAAAAGGGGCAGTGAGAGTCCTGTGAGCAGTTCCATAATTTGCAATTTGTTGTCTGTATTATGCAAATTTACTCTTTATTTTCGTAACAGGTATATTCGCAGGGGTATTTTTCGTGTTAATCTTGTTTAAAGAGCAGAGCACCTTTTGGTCGCTGCAATTATTTCTGCCGGTGACAAAGTTTTGTTTAATATAAAAATCATATATCAAAGATTGCCTTAAATCCGTTTTTTGTTACTATCTTCGCGTGTCGTAAACACAGAATACAAAATAATAAAAATATAAAATCGTTTTATGATTTACTTTTTCAGTACCCCGGGCCACACGGTTGTTGCAACCGAGGCTACAAGTGCTCTTCAAGCACACGATATTGAGAAACTTTGTTGGTTGTATGGCGAGGCCTCGCTCATTGAAGGCGAGCAGGTTGAAGGCTTCTTTGTAGGCCCTCGTCGCGAAATGATTACTCCGTGGAGTACAAATGCTGTTGAGATTACCCAGAATATGGGACTCACCGGCATTCTTCGTATAGAGGAGTATTTTGCCGTGAAGAGTGAGGATGCCGATTACGACCCTATGCTGCAACGTATGTACAAGGGGCTCGACCAGCAGATTTTCAAGGTGGACATTGAACCGCGTCCCATAGAGTTTATCGAGGACCTCGACAGCTATAATGAGCAAGAGGGTCTTGCCCTGTCGAAAGAGGAGATTGATTATCTGCACCGTGTGGAGGGCGAGCTTGGCCGCAAGCTCACCGACAGTGAGGTGTTCGGCTTTGCACAGATTAACTCGGAGCACTGCCGTCACAAGATTTTCGGCGGAACATTCATCATCGATGGCGAGGAGATGCCTTCGTCGCTATTCGCAATGATTAAGCGCACCACCAACGAGAACCGCAACAGCATAATCTCGGCCTACAAGGATAATGTGGCCTTTGCGCAAGGCCCGGTGGTAGAGCAGTTCGCTCCTGCCGACCACTCGATGCCCGACTATTTTGTGATAAAGGATATTGAAACTGTAATATCGCTCAAAGCCGAAACACACAATTTCCCCACAACCGTGGAGCCTTTCAACGGTGCGTCAACAGGAACGGGCGGTGAAATTCGCGACCGTATGGGTGGCGGTAAGGGCTCTTGGCCCATTGCCGGAACAGCGGTATATATGACATCCTACCCCCGCACATACGACGACCGCAAATGGGAGGATATTCTTCCCGTGCGCAAATGGCTCTATCAGACTCCCGAGCAGATACTCATAAAGGCATCGAACGGTGCTTCGGATTTTGGAAATAAATTCGGTCAGCCGCTCATCTGCGGTTCGGTGCTCACATTCGAGCATAAGGAGAATAACGAGGTTTACGGATACGACAAGGTTATTATGCTTGCCGGCGGAGTGGGCTACGGCACACGCCGCGACTGCCTCAAAGGTGCTCCCGAGAAAGGCAATAAGGTTATTGTGATGGGTGGTGACAACTATCGCATCGGCCTTGGTGGTGGTTCAGTGTCGTCGGTCGACACAGGCCGTTACTCATCGGGCATCGAGCTTAATGCCGTGCAGCGCGCCAATGCCGAAATGCAGAAACGCGCCTACAATGTGGTGCGTGCTCTTTGCGAGGACGATAATAACCCGGTTGTTTCTATCCACGACCACGGCTCGGCCGGTCACGTAAACTGCCTCTCCGAGCTTGTTGAGGAGTGTGGCGGTCTTATAGATATGTCGGCACTGCCTGTGGGCGACAAGACTCTCTCGGCAAAAGAGATTATTGCCAACGAGTCGCAAGAGCGTATGGGATTGCTCATAAAAGAGGATGCGATAGAGTATGTGAAACGTGTGGCCGACCGAGAGCGTGCTCCTATGTATGTTGTAGGTGAAACAACCGGCGATGCCCGTTTCGCATTCGAACAGGCCGACGGCCAGCGTCCTTTCGACCTCTCGGTGAACCAGATGTTCGGCTCCTCGCCCAAGACCTATATGATTGACAAGACTGTGGAGCGTCACTACAAGGACGCTGTTTACAGCGACGAGAATATAGAGGAATACCTCACCAATGTGCTCCGCCTCGAAGCGGTTGCCTGTAAAGATTGGCTCACCAACAAGGTGGACCGTTCGGTAACCGGTAAAATAGCCCGTCAGCAGTGTCAGGGTGAAATTCAGTTGCCTTTGAGCGACTGTGGAGTGGTAACGCTCGACTATCGTGGCAAGAAGGGTATTGCAACCTCCATAGGTCACGCGCCCCAAGCAGCACTCGCATCGCCCGCCAAGGGTTCGGTGCTTGCAGTGTCCGAGGCACTCACCAACATTGTGCTTGCTCCCCTTGCCAACGGAATAAAGACCCTCTCGCTGAGTGCCAACTGGATGTGGCCCTGCCGCTCACAGGAGGGTGAGGATGCACGCCTGTATCGTGGCGTTGAGGCTCTCTCCGACTTTTGTTGCGCTCTCAAAATAAACGTTCCCACAGGAAAAGACTCATTGTCGATGACACAGAAGTATCCCGATGGCACAAAGGTAATAAGCCCGGGAACCGTGATTGTGTCGGCCGGCGGTGAAGTTTCCGATGTTCGCAAGGTGGTGTCGCCTGTAATGGTGAATGAGCCCAAGAGTGCATTCTATCACATTGATTTTAGCTTCGACAGCCTGCGTTTGGGTGGCTCGGCGTTTGCACAATCGCTCAACTGCATAGGCGACGATGTTCCCACCGTGCAGAACCCCGAATATTTTGCCGAGGCATTCGATGCTGTGCAGAAACTTGTGAACGAGGGCATTATAATGGCCGGTCACGATATTTCGGCCGGTGGTCTTATAACAACCTTGCTCGAAATGTGTTTCGCAAACACCACCGGAGGTATGGAAATAGACCTTAATGCCATTGCCGAAAATGATATTGTGAAACTGCTCTTTGCCGAGAACCCTGCACTCGTAATTCAGGTGGCCGACAAAGATAAATGCCGTATGCAGAGCATTCTCGACGATGCCGGCATCTGCTTCGTGAAGATTGGTGTTCCCACAGCCAAACGACACATTGCCGTGGCGAAGGATAAGCGTACACGCCTCTTCGATATTGACCACTACCGCGATGTGTGGTACGACAGTTCCTATCTTATGGACCGCAAGCAGAGCTTCAACGGCTGTGCCGACGAGCGTTTGAAGAATTACAAGAACCAGCCTCTGCGCTACCGTATGCCGGCACAGTTCAAGGGTGAGCTTGCTGCCTATGGAATGTCGGCCGACCGTCGCGAAAAATCGGGCGTGCGTGCTGCGATTATTCGCGAGAAGGGTACCAACGGCGAGCGCGAAATGGCATACGCAATGTATCTTGCGGGCTTCGATGTAAAGGATGTTACGATGACCGACCTTATCAGCGGTCGCGAAACTCTCGACGAGGTGAACTTCATTGTGTTCTGTGGCGGATTCTCGAACTCCGACGTGCTTGGCTCGGCCAAAGGATGGGCCGGAGGCTTCCTCTACAATCCTGCTGCAAAGGCTGCTCTCGACCGTTTCTATGCACGCGAGGATACCCTCTCGCTCGGTATTTGCAACGGTTGCCAGCTTATGATGGAGCTTAATCTCATTAACCCTGCTCACGAACAACGCGGATATATGCGCCACAATAACTCTCACAAGTTCGAGTCGTCGTTTGTGGGAGTTAACGTTCCCGAGAATAACAGTGTGCTCTTCGGCTCACTGTCGAACAGCCGTCTGGGTGTGTGGGTGGCTCACGGCGAGGGTAAGTTCGACCTTCCCTATGCCGAGGAGAAATATAACATTGTGGCTCGCTATGCTTACAGTGATTATCCTGCCAACCCCAATGGCTCGGCCTATAATGTCGCTGCGCTTGCAAGTGCCGACGGCCGTCACGTGGCAATGATGCCTCACCCCGAGCGTGCCATCTTCCCGTGGCAGTGCGCAACCTATCCTGCGGCACACATTAACGACGATGTTACTCCGTGGATTGAGATTTTCCGCAACGCTTATAATTGGGTGGCCGAAAAGACGAAATAATGTAATCAGTTACATATAAGGGGGCTGCCGGCTGTTGCGGGCAGCCTCTTGTATATGCACAGATATTAAGGATATGAATGTAGGGCTTTTTAAACTTTTTGTCACATTCTTCAAATTAGGGCTTTTTACCATAGGCGGGGGGTATGTGATGATTCCTCTCATAGAACGCGAGGTTGTCGACAAGTTCCGCTGGCTCGAACGCCGCGACTTTGTCGACCTGCTTGCCGTGGCACAGTCGGCACCCGGAGTGCTTGCCGTTAATATGTCCATCTTCGTTGGCTACAAACTGCGTGGCGTGCGCGGCTCGGTGGCGGCGGCAGTGGGCAATGTGCTTCCTTCGGTGGTTATAATCCTGCTCATAGCTCTCTTCTTTAATCGCTTCCGCGAATATGAACTTGTGAACAACATATTTATGGGCATACGCCCTGCGGTGGTGGCACTCATAGCTTCGCCTGTATTCTCGGTCGCAAAGAGCGCGAAAGTAGGGTGGACCAATGTGTGGATACCCATTCTGTCGGCACTGCTCATTGTGGCCTATGGCGTTTCTCCTATTTATATAATACTTGCCGCGGGAGTGGGCGGCTTCCTTTGGGGCAGAATGAAAGGAGGGCGCGTATGATTATTTTGCTCGAACTTTTTTATACTTTCCTTAAAGTGGGGCTGTTCTCCTTTGGCGGAGGTTACGGAATGTTGTCGGTGATACAGGGCGAGATTGTGACGCGCCACGCTTGGCTCACGAGTGCCGAGTTTACCGATATTGTGGCGGTGAGCCAGATGACCCCCGGCCCCATAGGCATAAATTCTGCTACATACGTCGGTTACACCGCGGCGTTGAATGCCACAGGCTCACCTGCTGTGGCTGTGGCCGGCTCTCTGCTTGCCTCGTTGGCGGTGATGCTCCCTTCGTTTGTGATAATGCTCACCATCAGCCGCTATTTTATGAAATATTGCAAGCACCCGATGGTTGAGGCTGTTTTTACAGCATTGCGCCCCGCGGTGGTGGGGCTTATAGCATCGGCGGCTCTGCTGCTTATGACCGAGGAGAACTTCGGTTCACCCGCAAAAGATGCCGTGCAGTTTGCGGTGAGCCTGCTGCTCTTTATTGCCGCATTCGTGGCTACAAAATGGTTCAAGGTAAGTCCTATTGTGATAGTGATTGCCTGCGGTGCAGTTGGCGGTATTTTCTATACATTCTTTTAATGAACAGAATAGAGGAAGAAAAAGAGGTTGTGGAGCAGATGATAAGGCTCTATTGTCGCCGTGCCGAGGGTAACGACACGTTGTGTCCCGCTTGCAGCGAACTGCTTGCCTATGCTCACGCGCGATTGTCACGCTGTCCTTTTGGTGAAAAAAAGAGCACTTGTCGCAAGTGCAGTGTGCATTGTTACAAGCCCGCAATGCGCGAGCATATGTGCAAGGTTATGCGTTTCTCCGGCCCGAGGATGTTGTTCTTCTATCCCCTTGCCGCGTTGAAACACTTGTTGCGCGAGCGGTTATTGTAACTTTATATAGCTGGATTTGTATGCAATTTGATTATAGCAATTTCTTTAACTCCTCAATATCGGGTAATGCATTGCGTAATCGCTCTGGCATATCTTTCGTAGCCCGATAAGTTGCAACACCCATAGGCTTGTCATAGTCTCGGATAGCAAACTCTACAAACGATTGATTCATATCACGACACAGCAATATGCCAATTGCTGGATTTTCGTGCGGTTTCCTTACATATGTATCAAGAGCCGACAGATATGTACTT
>JAFTUV010000022.1 GCA_017466065.1 Bacteroidaceae bacterium | reverse complement strand
GCTTGTGAGGCCCGAGCAATCACTGAACGCACTGCCTCCTATTGATGTTACACTATTGGGGATTGTTACGCTTGTGAGGCCCGAGCAATCACTGAACGCACTGCCTCCTATTGATGTTACACTATTGGGGATTGTTACGCTCGCGAGGCCCGAGCAATTATAAAACGCATAGTTTCCTATCGATGTTACACTATTGGGAATTGTTACGCCGGCGAGTGTTGTATTATCCACAAAGACAGAGTCGCCAATGGCTGTAACACTGTATTTTGCTCCATTTACCTCTACATTCTCGGGAATTACGACATTTGCGCTGCTGCCCGTATATCCGACAAGTGACACGGTAGCATCCTCGCTCGACAATACGGCGAAACGCATATCACCTACAATGGCAATTTCATCTATTTTGGCAAAGTTCTTCCAATAATCGGCAACTTGGTAGGCTGCTTCTGAACCTGCGGGAACATACAGTGTTGCGGCGGTGTATGTATCGGTATCGAATGTCAGAGAATCTATCGCTGCCGGCGTTGCACTCATTGCATATATATCGGCGAGGCCGGTGCAATAACGGAACGCATAATTTCCTATTGATGTGACATTGCCACCGATTGTGACGCTCGTGAGGCCAGTGCAATTATAGAACGCAGATACTCCTATTCTTGTTACGCTATTGAGAATTTCGATACTTGTGAGGCTTTTGCAACCATAAAACGCATAGTCTCCTATCGTTGTTACGCCATCGGGGATAATGGTATTTTTGCAACCTTGAACAAGTGTATTGGTTGCTGTTTCTATAATAGCATTGCAATTTTCTCGGCTATCGTATACAGTGTTGCCGCTCTCCACTTTTATATTTGTGAGGCTTGTGCAATCGTCAAACACACAAAACCCGATATTTGTAACATTTGCAGGAATTGTTACACTTGTGAGGCTGCCACAACTTCGGAATGCTTGCGTTCCTATGCTTGTAACTCCACTACCGATTATAATTTCTTTAAGATTGCTGCATCCATCAAAAACCAGACTCTCTACTGATGTTACGCTGCTGGGAATTGTTACGCTTGTAAGGCCGTCGCAATTATTAAAAGCCTCGTATCCAATCGATGTTACACTGTTGGGGATTGTTACGTTAGTGAGGCTTGCGAAGTTACAGAATGCATACCTCTTAATCTCCGTAATATCATCGGGAATTACAAGGTCGGTCAACTTCCCCCCATTCAAATAGAGGTTCTTTGCATAATACAATGGATTGGAGTAATAATTATTAAATTCGATTTTACACCAAGCAGAAAGGTCGCTGATGTGCACTGCGGCAAGGCTGCTGCAGCCACTGAACGCATAGCTGCCCATCGATATTATACTCTTGGGAATTGTGATGCTTGTAATGCCGCTGCAGTTGCGGAAAGCACTTGCAGCAATGCCGGTAACGGTGTATTCCACACCCGCCAAGGTCACCTTTTCGGGGATAACAATATCACTTGTATATTCACCTGCAACTTCGTCGTATGTGGAACCTTTGAAAGTAACCTCGCAAGTGCGGTCACTTGCCGAGAGAACACTATAATACAACCCTCCCGATTCAAGTTCGAATTCCACTATATTGGTAAACTTCTTCCAATAGTTTGCTGCCTGATAGGCTGCTTTTGTGCCTGCGGGAACGTAAACGGGAATGTTAGTGGGTACTCTATTGAATGTATATGAATCTATTATTGCAGGCGTTGCATTCATTGCATATATTTCGGTAATGCCGGTGCAACCATAGAACGCATCGTATCCTATTGATGTTACACTGTTACCGATTGTAACGCTTGTGAGGCCGGAACAATTATAGAACGCATATTTCCCTATTGTCGTGACGCTATTGGGAATAGTCACGCTTGCGAGACGGGAACAGCCAGAGAATGCAGACTCTCCTATTGTCGTGACGCTATTGGGAATAGTCACGCTTGCGAGACGAGAACAGCCAGAGAATGCAGATTTACCTATACTTGTCACATTATTGGGTATTTCAACGCTTGACAACCTAATACAATCCTCAAACGCATAGTTCTCTATCGATGTTACGCTACCGGGAATAGCTACGCTTGTGAGACTGGAACAACCGCTGAATAAAGACTCTCCTATTGTTGTTACGCTATTGGGGATAGTTACGCTTGTTAGACCGGTGCATTTGCTGAACGCATCTTCTCCTATTGTCGTGACGCTATTGGGAATAGTTATGCTTATTAGGCCGGTGCATCCGCTGAGTGCACCTCTTACAATTGTTTCGATACCTTCTTTTATAACAATATCTCCACTTATAACCCCTTTGTATCCTAATAGCACGCGGTCGCAATAGAGCAATCCATTGGGCTGTTCATTGTACCAAGCTGTACCATCAAACACATCACTTTCTAGTGTTGTCACGAAGGTTCCCATTGTTACGCTTGTAAGACTAGTACAATCCTTGAATGCACCATATTCAATTGTTGTTACACTATTCGGGATTGTAATGCTTCTTAGGCCAGTGCAATAAGTGAACGCTCGATTTCCTATTGTTGTTATAGTATTGGGCATCGTTACTCTTGTTAGGTTAGTGCAATGGTAAAACGCCTCTTCTCCAATACTTGTAACGCCTTCGGGGATTATTACACTTGTCAGGCTGTTACACCCCCAAAAAAGATAATCTGCAATTTCGGTAATACCATCCGGAATCACAAGTTCCGTTGCTTTATTTCCATTTATAAATAAATCAGCACCAGCTAATGGATTTGCCACATATGTTGATTTACATTCCATCATCGGATTACCATAACACGTTTCACTTATTGATACAGAACACCAAGCACTTAAATCTGTTATATGCACCTCTTCTATATTGCAACCTTCAAATGCAAAGTCTCCAATATGTTTAATATTTTTGCCTATTGTCACGCCTGTAAGTTGTGCGCAGCCACGAAACGCATACTTACCGATTGATGTTACATTATACGTTATCCCGCCATATTTAACAGTTTCCGGAATTACCACATGGCCTACATAATCATCATCGTAGGTACTATAAGAAGCACCTTCGTAGGTAACTTCAACGGTTGTTGCAGAAGTTATATTGTAGCATATTCCTCCAACATAGAAATCTTCTGCACTTGCAATGCTGCCACACAGCAACAGCAGTGCCGTGAGCAGGGATTTAAAGTAATTCTTCTTCATCGCGTTATTGTTTAATGGTTAATAAAAAATTCTTCTGCCATCACAATTCCCCGATGATGAACGGTGCTCATATAATTTTATATAAAAAGAAAAGCGTGGGAACTGCACCTGTCGCTCGTTCCACGCATAGAGGCTCTGGCATCGCCCTTCAATCAAGAACGAGCAACGCAGA
The DNA here is from genome assembly GCA_017466065.1 of Bacteroidaceae bacterium. The sequence continues at coordinate 6,158 of JAFTUV010000022.1, read as the reverse complement.
GCCCACGCCGATATATAGACACACAATCGGTAGCGGTGACAATGGCACCACTACCCTATGCGTGCAATACACGCCCATAGGCATCTACCGTTGCCTTGTCCGTGATTGAATTCGAAACTGCCAGATTTCTATGCGTCAAGAACAAAGCGTCAAGTAAACGCTTCTAAACAATATGTCCCACCCTGCCGCCTTTAAAAGGCTTCGGCGTGGGGGTAAAGTTTACAAATAACTTTTTTGCAACTTTTCCATTGGCAAATATAATGCTAATATATAATTTTTCAAAAAAAATATCAATCCGTCAAACATTAATCTGCAACAAATTCCCCCACACGCCCTCTACGCTCCAATCGATTAACATAGTTTAACAAGAACATTTTGCAATATCGGGCACAAAGAGGAGATTTACAGAAGGTTTTTCACTATCTTCGCACAAGAATGTAGAGAAAGACTATGAAAGTACTTATAAAAAACCCCATAATAGTAAACGACGGAGAGTCGTTCCGCGGCTCGGTTATAATAAGCAAAGGGAAGATTACCCATATTTTCCGCAACGAGAAGTGCCCCAAAGGGCAATATGACCGAATAATAGAGGCCGACGGGCTTTATCTTATTCCGGGAGTAATTGATAACCACGTGCATTTTCGTGAGCCCGGGCTCACCGAGAAGGCCACCATAAACAGCGAGAGCCGTGCTGCTGCCGCAGGCGGTGTAACCTCGTTTATGGATATGCCCAACACAAAGCCGCAAACAACAACGGTGGAGGCATTGAAGGAGAAGTTCGCCATTGCCGGCGAGGAGAGCCTCATCAACTACTCCTTCTACTTTGGAGCCACAAACGACAATTGCCGTCGTTTGAGCAAGCTGAACCCGCGCCGCGTGTGCGGCATAAAACTTTTTATGGGGGCAAGCACAGGCAATATGCTTGTGGACGATGAAAAGAAGCTCGAAGAGATATTCAGCACCGTGAACATCCCCTTGGCCGTGCACTGCGAGGATGGAGAAATAATAGCGCGTAACACAAAGAAGGTTATTGCCGAGGCGGGTGAGAACCCCGATGTAACCTATCACCCTGTGATAAGAAACAGCAATGCCTGCTACAACAGCACAAAGCGTGCGGTGGAGCTTGCGCGGAAATATGGCACAAGGCTGCACATTATGCACATAAGCACAAAGAAGGAACTTTCGCTTTTAAGCAATGCGGCAATAGGCTACAAGAAGATAACATCGGAGGTAACCCCGGCGCACTTGACATTTTGCAGCGACGACTACAAGCATCTGGGCACAAGAATAAAATGTAACCCCGCAATAAAGAGCTGTGACGACCGCGAGGCTCTTCGCAAGGCCTTGTCGAAGGGGCTCATCGACCTTGTGGGCACCGACCACGCGCCCCATCTGCTCAAAGACAAAGAGGGAGGAGCACTCACCGCAGCATCGGGAATGCCAAGCATACAATTCTCGCTACTCGCGATGCTTGAACTTGTGGACAGCGGCATACTCTCGATAGAGACTCTTGTAGAAAAGATGTGTCACGCCCCGGCCAGAATTTTTGAAATAAACAGACGAGGATATATTAAAAGAGGATTTTTTGCCGACTTTGTGTTGTTGCGGCCAAATGCGCCCCACACAATAGAGCAAAAAGATATAATAAGCAAGTGCGGATGGAGCCCGTTCGAGGGGCGCACCTTCAACTGGGCGGTTGCACAAACGTGGGTAAACGGCGAATGTGCCTACGACGAGGGGAGCATCAACGAGAGGGTAAAAGGAAAAATGCTCACATTCAACCGATGAAGAAATTCACGTTCGGCTACACTGCAAGGCAGCTGGCCCCCTACATCGATTGGAGCTATTTTTTCCACGCTTGGGGCATAGATGCGCACTCCGCCGGAACCGAGAAGGCGCAGGAGGTGAAGCGCGACGCGGGAACACTGTTGCACGATATTAGGGACTGCGTGGTTGCAAAAGCCATCTTCGGGCTGTGCGACACAAAATCGGACGGCGACAACATAATCGTCGAGGGAACTTCTCTTCCACTGTTGCGACAGCAACACTCACTCCCCGACAGACCCAACCTCTGTTTAAGCGACTTTGTATCGCCCTATGGCGACAAAATAGGATTGTTTGCAACCACGGCAGACATAAGCACCGCAACAGGAAACAAGCAGGACACATACGCCCTATTGCTCGCTCAAACGACAGCATCGCGCCTTGCCGAGGCGGCCGCCACGCTCCTGCACAAGGAGGTGCGTTGCCAACAGGAATTATGGGGCTACTCCCCCGACGAACAGCTGTCGCCCGCCGAGCTTAATGCCGAAAAGTATCAAGGCATACGCCCGGCAGTAGGTTACCCCTCCCTGCCCGACCAGTCTATAATATTCATTATCGACAGCCTGTTGAACTTGCAGGAGATAGGAATAACCCTCACACCCAACGGGGCAATGCTGCCGAATGCCTCGGTGTGCGGGCTTATGATAAAACACCCCGCCGCAAGATATTTTGCAATAGGAAAGATTGGCGACGAGCAACTGCATGACTATGCGGAAAGGCGAGGGTTGCCAAGTGAATATTTACACAAATTCTTATACAAAAACCTACTAAAATAGTTCTTTTGCACCGATAAATTTCCCGAGAATAAAAAATTGAGCTATATTCGCATAGCAAAAAATCATCGACTATGAAATTAAGCAAAATTCTACACCCCCTTTACGCGCTTTATCAAGTGTGCTTCGCTTGGTGGGCATCGTTACTTGTAATCGCCATCACCTGCATTCTCATAAGCCTGTGCGGCAGATATCTGAAGATAAAGAACGGCGACTATTACCCGGCACTCATTCTCTTCCGCGTAGTATGCTGGATATGTCTTATTCCGGTGCGAGTGATTGACCGTGACAAATATGTGAAGAAAGACCAGAATTACATATTCGTGGCCAACCACCAAGGCTATTGGGATGTGCTCGTAATGTATGGTTATGTGGAGAAGAACTTTAAATGGATGATGAAAGAGTCGCTGCGCAAAGTACCTTTGCTCGGCAAGGCCTGCGCCGACACCGACCACATTTTTGTGGACCGCAAGACTCCCCAGAAGGATATTCTGCGCAAAGCTCTCAAAATATTGAAAAGTGGTAAATCGATGTCCATATTCCCCGAAGGCACCCGTTGCCGCAACGGCAAGATGGGCCGTTTCAAGAAGGGTGCGTTCGTTGTTGCCAATATGTCGCAACTGCCTGTGGTGCCCGTTGCCATACAAGGCTCATACAAGATTATGCCTCCCGGCAGCATCTTCCTTCACTGGTCGCCCATCACTCTCACCTTCCACGAGCCGATATTGAGCAAGAGCCGTGACAGCGAGAATGTGGACTATCTTATGGAAACATCGCACGCTGTCATTGCAAAGACACTCGGGCAATAATAGACCCACACACTTATATAAATCACGAGCATTTACCGATGCTCGTGATTTATATTTACAACGCAAGAAAGGGCTTCGACCAACTTTCTCATAAAAAGAGGGTTTTATAGCTTTTTTTAATGTATCTTCGCGGAGCGAAAAAGAGAGCCATTCCCTAATTATCTATCATTCGCAATAAATCCATTAAACAAATAACTATATGAAAAAAATCTTTCTGACACTGCTTGTTACAGCAACCATTCTGCCGGCACAACTGCTTGCCGACGAAGGAATGTGGCTACTGCAACTGATGCGCAGCCATAATCTCGAAAAACCTATGCGTGAGCTTGGACTCGAACTCACAGCCGACGACATTTATGCCCCCGGCACACCCTCGTTAAAGGATGCCATCGGTATCTTCGGTGGCGGATGCACCGGAGAAATTGTTTCGCCCAACGGCCTTATACTCACCAACCACCACTGCGGTTACAGCTACATACAGCAGTTAAGCGCCGTGGAGCACAACTATCTGCGCGACGGCTTTTGGAGCCAGAGTTACGAAGAAGAGCTCCCCTGCAAGGACATTAACTTCACCTTTGTGAGTGAAATAAAGGATGTTACCGAGGATATTAACAACCGCATAGCCAATGGCACAATAACCGAGCAGGAGTCGTTCGACGGCACAGTGCTTGCCGGCATTGCAGCCGAAATGTTCGAGGCCGACAGCATCGAAAGCAAAAAATACCTCTCGCCGCAACTGCTCCCCTACTTCGAGGGCAACAAATACTTCCTTGTATATTACAAGAAATACACCGATGTGCGCCTTGTGGGCACCCCGCCCAATTCCATAGGCAAGTTCGGCGGAGAGACCGACAACTGGATGTGGCCCCGCCACACAGGCGACTTCTCGGTATTCCGCGTGTATGGCGACTCACTCGGCAACCCCGCCCCTTACAGCGACAAGAACATTCCGCTGAGCACCCCCAAATATCTTAATATCTCGCTTGCCGGCATCGAGTATAACGACTTTGCTATGATTATGGGCTTTCCCGGCAGCACCTCGCGCTACCTCACAGGCGAGGAGGTTAAGCACCGTATGTTCTCGCAGAACGAGCCCCGCATAGCTATGCGCGATGCTTCGTTGAAGGTTATACGCGAGGAGATGGAGAAGGACGAAGCTGTAAACATCCAGTATGCAAGCAAGATGGCACGCATAAGCAACTATTGGAAAAACTCAATAGGAATGAACAAGGCCATTGTTGACAATAAGGTCGTAGAGACAAAATTGGAGAAGGAGGCTGCGTTCAAGGCATTTGCACAGAAGGTGGGCAACAAGGAGTATGAAAATGTTGTGGAGAAGATAAATGCAGCAATAAACAGCCGCAGCCGCAGCGAATATTTAATGACACTCATCATTGAAATAATAAGCAATGTGGAGTTTATCTACCGCAATATGCACGCAAGCAGCGACACAATGTTCAACAACATTGAAAATGCGAAGAAACACGCCGAGGGCGTTTATTCTTGGATACACAACCGCGACTACAACCACAATGTCGACCGTCGCGTTGCCAAAGAGATTCTCCCCCTTTATATCTCACTCACAACCGAGGAGGAACGCCCCGCCCTGTTGAACGAAATGAACAAGAAGTACAAAGGCGACATTGCCAAATATGTAGATGAGGTGTACGGCAACTCAATTATGTCGAGCCAAAAGAACCTCAACAAGTTCCTTAAAAAACCTACACAGAAGGCTCTTGACAAAGACCTTGCAAGCAATCTGCGCAAGGCAATATGGAACAAATATCACGAGCTTGCCGCCGAGAGCGAGAAATTCGATTCTATTATAAACCCCTTGCACAAAACCTATTTGAAGGGCCTTATGGAAATGGCCGACGGTGCTCCTATGGCTCCCGATGCAAACTTCACAATGCGCCTCACATACGGTAGCGTCAAAGCCTACCAGCCCAAGGACGGTGTTACCTACAACCACTACACCACTCTGAATGGAGTAATGGAGAAGGAGGATAGCACCAACAGCGAATTTACCGTGCCCGCACGCCTAAAAGAGCTCTATCTTGCAAAGGATTATGGCCGTTACGCATTGCCCAACGGTGATATGCCCGTTGCCTTCCTCACTACCAACGATATCACAGGCGGCAACAGCGGAAGCCCTGTGATGAACGCACGTGGCGAGCTCATCGGACTCGCGTTCGACGGTAACTGGGAGTCGCTCAGCAGCGATATAAACTTCAACACTAAACTGCAACGTTGCATAAATGTGGATATACGTTACGTGCTTTTCATCATCGAGAAGTTCGGTGGTTGCAAGCGCATTATCGACGAAATGAATATTGTGGAGTAAAAAACGGAATATTATAAGTAGCATCAGGCTCGGCAGGAAATGCCGAGCCTGTTCTTTTTCAAGGATATTTTAATACGGTAATTATATACAATATTACACCTATTTATCATTCTGACGACCCACAGAAGGGAATACTCAATATTTTCACAGAGGTCCATCACACAAGGTTATTCGCTTCGCTCATCGGGAACCTCTTTTATTTTTTCATTAAAGTATGGTCGGGATAGGGAGAGTTTAAAAGACAAGACACGCAACGCAGGGGCAGCCCGATGTGTCTGCCCAAAATAGAACAGACAGAAGAACCGTGTCATTTCGAACGTATGTGAGAAATCTATAACCATTGTTGAATGAGATTTCTCCCTGCGGTCGAAAGGACAAAGTGAAGCAGAAATCGCAACTCCTCCACCG
>JAFTUV010000021.1 GCA_017466065.1 Bacteroidaceae bacterium | reverse complement strand
TTAGGATGTTTTTTCATTTTTCAAAGGCGCATAGCGGGCTATGTAACTGCGAAAAAGGGAGAAACAGGCAAAAAAGAGCATAAAAAGGCAAGCACAACTCGCGGGTAATGTAATCAACTTTTTCGAAAGAAATTTAAACAGTTTCTTTTTTCAATAAATTATTTTGCTTTGAGATTTTCAAGGTTTAAGTTTATCGGTATAAATCATTTTCACTTTGTTTATATCCCTAAACTTTTCTTGTGGCATCCGGGCATAATCGTTTATGGTAAAGAGAGCCATTTTGAACGAAGCAAGCGCATCGATGATGCGGAACGTGGGATTATCGAGCTCTCCGGCATACATTGTAATCCACTCGATTTTAGGGCCTTTGAAAAGAGGATGCAACAGCAAATGCCTCACAAGTGCTGCTGTGAGGTCGGTGGCAAGGCAGGAGTAGAGAACACGATAGTAGCCTTGCGACAGGAGGATTGAATAGTCGTTGTAGTTGAAGGCCTCTACCATCATACGCTCTTTGAGTGTGGGGAAATTAGCGGCAAGTACAGCCGGCGATGAGATTTTATCGGTCACGAGCAACAGCGTGGTGTCGGCCATAAAAAAATCGTTAATCTCGGCAGCCGAGAGAGGGGTGTAACGGCCGTGTATGCGGCGAGTGGCAAAATCGGCATATTGCGGTGCCGTGTCGCCTTTATGGGCAAAGCCTGTCGCTTCGTTAAATTCCTGCCACGAATGGGCGGCAACCAAAATGCTGTCGGCAGTAAACAGGAGGTCGAATTCTATGTTACGATAGCCGGCTGCAACCGATTGTTCGAGTGCTTCGCGGGAATTTGTATATACAAAGCCATCGACCTCGCCACCGGCGTGAGCAATAAGTTCCGGTTGTGCGTGAGGGACGGGGCTGCTGCACGCTGCCAGCAATATCAAGGTTACGATTACGGCCGAAATTCTCATTGTCATATTGCGGCACAGGATTTTTTAAGATATTCCAGTTGCTCGCCACTCAAATGGGGAGCGAGAGCTTCATAGACCTTTTTGTGGTAGTCGTTAAGGTAGGCTGTCGCTTCGTTTCCCAATAGTTCGGGAATTATGGCGGTTGTGTCTATGGGACATAGTGTGAGTGGTTCCATTGAGCAGAAATCTCCAAATTCAGTGGTGGCACACTGCTTCACAAGCATTGTATTTTCGATGCGTATGCCGTGACGGCCGGCCTTGTATAGGCCGGGCTCATTGGTAACGGTAACACCCGGCAAGAGCGGTGCCGGCATATTATTCATTCTAATTTGATGCGGGCCTTCGTGTACATTGAGGAAGTGCCCTACTCCGTGCCCTGTCCCGTGGAGATAATTCTCGCCGTTGCGCCACAGCCATTGACGGGCAAGAACATCTAATTGTGTGCCGCAGGTGCCCAGCGGGAAGTGGGCCATTGCAAGGGAAATGTGCCCGCGCAGGACAAGGGTGTAGTCGCGCCTCTCTTCATCGGTGAGGGGCCCCAAGGGTATTGCACGGGTTACATCGGTGGTGCCGCAGGTATACTGCCCGCCGCAGTCGAGCAACAGGAATCCCCGCGGAAACAAAGGTGCATTGCTCTCCTCTGTCGGTTCATAATGCACTATGGCGGCATTTGCTCCATAGGCCGCAATGGTGGCAAAACTCAATCCGGTGAATGCCCTCGACTCGCTGCGGAAGGCTGTCAGTTGCCTGTCTACATCAAGCTCGGTTACACCGCCCTGCTCCACTGCGGGTTTCAGCCAATGAAGCAGTTTCACCATTGCCACACCCTCGGCAAGCATTGCTTTCTTGAAGCCTTCAATCTCCACGCTGTTTTTAACGGCTTTCATTGCGGCTATGGGCGAGTCGCCGAAAATGGGGCGAGTGGCCACATTCAGTTGCTCACACGCTGCGCTGTTGCAACGTGTGGGCGACATTAGTATTGTGGCGTGGGGATAAGTGGTAAGAGCACTCCACACTGCATTATAGGGTGCAATGGCAATTCCTGCTGCAACAAGGTGTGACTCTACGGCGGGGGAAACTTTCGAGGGGTGAATGAAAAGGGTTGCATCGGTTGCTGTCACAAGCATATAGGATACTACAACCGGATTATAATCGACGTCGCTGCCACGCAGATTGGTGAGCCAAGCAATTTCGTCGAGCATAGTAACCAACATTCCGTCGGCACCTTTCAGGGCGAGTTTCTCGCGCAGACGTTGCAATTTGCCCGCCGCATCCTCGCCACAAAGTTCAAGAGGCATAATGGTTGCCTCGCCCATAGGCAAAGAGGGGCGGTTGTGCCATATTTCATCGAAAGGAGTGTGGGAAGTTTCGAGTGATATTCCGCAAACAGAGAGGAGGGTTGCCCAATCGGTTGCTTCGCTTATTGTACAGACGGTTCCATCGACTCCCACAATGTCGCCGGCTTTTAAATTACTGCAAAGCCACTCGGTTATAGAGGGGGTTTCTTGCAACCCGTCTTTCATAAGTGTTATACCTGTTCCCTGCAAGGATTGCTCTGCTGCCAACCAGTAGCGCGAGTCGGTCCACAAGGATGCGTCGGTGAGGGTTATCACTGCGGTGCCGGCCGAGCCGTCGAACCCTGTGAGCCACTCACGCGACTTCCAGCAGTCGGCTACATATTCGCTGCTGTGGGCATCGCTGCTAACTACGATAAATGCCGATAGGCCTTTCGAGGCCATATATTTGCGCAGGGCTTCTACCCTATCCTGTACACTGTTATGCAACATATTTAAAGTTTTTGGTTACTCGCCTGACCACCACTTTGCGGCACGGCGTTTTTCGCGTGCCGTGGATTTTGTTATTCCATTTTCGAGGGCTTTGGCATTATAGTAATTGTTTTTCAATATAAGTTTAAAGTTAATGGGGATTGATAGCTCGGCTCTCACGGGACGGCCGTTGCGTGTGCCGGGTATCCATTTGGGCATACTCTTAACCACGCGTACAGCCTCGGCATCGAGCGAGGGCGACACTCCTTTGAGCACTTGCGCCATTGAGATATAGCCATCGGCTTCCACGGTGAAGCCTACGAGCACTTCACCTGTTTCCTTTTTTTCGTATGCCTCGGCAGGATAGTCTGTTTCCACGAAAAGGTATTCTATCATCTTTTCGTGCCCACCCGGATATTGCGGCATCACTATTATATCTTCTTTTTTATCCTCCTTTTTTGTTTGCGCCAACAGGCTCGCCGAAAAGAGAAGAACGAGGAGAATTACTATATATAATCGCATAATTGCTTGTTTGTTGGATGGTGCGAAAATAACGCAAAAAAACACAAAGTGCAAACTAATAAAACAAAAAAGAGAGAAGCGTTAACTTCTCTCTTCGGGTGGATAGTGGGACTCGAACCCACGACCTTCGGAACCACAATCCGACATTCTAACCAGCTGAACTATAACCACCATTCAGCTCCAAGCGTTTCCTTAAAGCGTTGCAAAGGTATGATATTATTTTCAGTTATGCAATAGTTTCGAAGAAAAAAATCACAGAAAATAGTATTATAAAGCCTCCCGACAGCTATTTGCGTTGTGGGAGGCTCTATATTATATATAAGGAGTGGGATTACTTATACTCGTCCCAGCTCTTTACAGGCATTTCGTTCACATCAATCTTGCAGAAGGCACGAATGAATGCACTTGCAAGGCGGGCATTGGTTATCAACGGAATATTGTGGTCGATAGCCGCACGGCGTATTCTGTAACCGTTGGTAAGCTCGCGCTTGGTGTGGTTCTTGGGGATGTTTATAATGAGGTCGAAACGATGGTCGGCAATCATCTGCATTACATTGTTGTCGGCATCGGGATTCTCGTCGGGCCACATTACAGGAGTTGTGTTAATTCCATTTTCATTGAGGAATTTTGCGGTTCCGGCAGTTGCGAAGATATTATATCCCTTCGACGCAAGAATGGCTGTGGATTCGAGCAGGTCGACCTTCGATTTTGACGCACCCGAAGATACCATCACATTCTTCTTGGGAACGCTGTACCCCACTGCTATCATCGCATTGAGCAATGCCTCTTCAAAGTCGTCGCCTATGCAACCAACCTCACCGGTCGAGGACATATCCACACCCAATACAGGGTCGGCCTTGTGAAGACGGGAGAATGAGAACTGCGATGCCTTAACACCAATCCAATCAATATCGAATGCCGACTTGTCGGGACGGCTGTAAGGTGCACCGAGCATTATGCGTGTTGCTGTTTCGATGAAGTTGCGTTTCAGAATCTTCGATACGAAGGGGAACGAACGCGATGCACGCAGGTTACATTCAATTACCTTAACCTCATTGTTCTTGGCAAGGAACTGAATATTGAAGGGACCTGAGATATTGAGCTCTTTCGCAATTCTGCGGCTTATCTTCTTAATGCGACGGGCTGTCTCGAAATAGATTTTCTGTGCAGGGAACACAAGCGTGGCATCGCCGGAGTGAACACCGGCAAACTCTACGTGCTCCGATATTGCATATTCCACAACTTCGCCATTCTGTGCAACTGCATCGAACTCTATCTCCTTGGTCTCAATCATAAATTGCGACACTACAACGGGGAATTCTTTGGAAACATCGGCTGCCATTTTTAGGAATTCACGGAGTTCCTCTTCGTTGTAACAAACGTTCATAGCTGCGCCCGAAAGTACATAAGAGGGACGGACAAGCACGGGATAACCAACTTTGTTTACAAAATCCTCCATCTCCTCGATGCTGGTGAGTTCCTTCCACGCAGGCTGGTCGATGCCAAGCTGGTCGAGCATTGCCGAGAATTTATGACGGTTCTCGGCGCGGTCGATTGAGAGAGGCGAGGTTCCAAGGATGGGCACCGACTGACGGTGAAGTTTCATCGCAAGGTTGTTGGGTATCTGTCCGCCTACCGAAACAATTACACCACCGGGCTGTTCGAGGTCGATTACATCGAGTACACGTTCGAGCGAAAGTTCGTCGAAATAAAGACGGTCGCACATATCATAGTCGGTCGATACTGTTTCGGGGTTGTAGTTAATCATAATCGACTTGTAGCCGAGCTTGCGAGCTGTTTGCACCGCGTTAACAGAGCACCAGTCGAACTCTACCGACGAACCGATGCGGTAGGCACCCGAACCAAGAACGACAACCGATTTATCGGTCTTGTAGTAATTCACGTCGTAGCCCTTTGCATCGTATGTCATATACAGATAGTTGGTGAGCTCGGGATGTTCCGATGCTACGGTGTTTATGCGCTTAACAGCCGGGAGAATGCCAAGTTCTTTACGGCGTGCACGCACTGCGAGGTTACCGGCCTCCATATTTTTCTCCTCTTTAAGCACAAAGCGTGAAATCTGGAAGTCGGAGAAGCCGAGTCGTTTAGCCTCGCGGAGCACCTCTTCGGGCAGTTCTTCGAGGCTGTTGTAACCCATAAGCACGGCCTTGTAATCTACAATGTTTTTCAGCTTGCCCAAGAACCAAGGGTCTATCTTTGTGAGCTCGCTGATGCGCTCCACGGTGTAACCCTCTTCGAGTGCCGAGGCTATCGAGAATACGCGCATATCTGTGGGGTTGGCAAGTTCCTCGTCGAGATTATCGAAGTGTGTGTGCTCGTTGCCCACAAAGCCGTGCATACCCTGCCCTATCATACGAAGGCCCTTTTGTATCACCTCTTCGAAACTGCGGCCGATAGACATAATTTCGCCTACCGACTTCATACTTGAACCAATCTGGCGAGAAACGCCGGCAAACTTTGTCAGGTCCCAACGAGGTATTTTACATATAAGGTAATCGAGCTCGGGAGCCTTATAGGCCGAGTTTGGAGTATCCATCTCACCTATCTGGTCGAGTGTGTAGCCCAAGGCTATCTTTGCAGCTACAAAGGCAAGAGGATAACCGGTTGCCTTTGATGCAAGAGCCGATGAACGGCTCAAACGAGCATTAACCTCGATTACGCGGTAGTCGTTGGTCTCGGCATTGAAGGCATATTGTATATTACATTCACCCACAATACCCAAATGGCGTATTGCTTTTACCGAAATTTCCTGCATAAACTTCACCTGTTCTTCGGTGAGCGAGCAGGTGGGTGCTACCACGATAGACTCGCCTGTGTGAATACCGAGGGGGTCGAAGTTCTCCATACTTGCCACCGTGAAGCAGTGGTCGTTGGCATCGCGTATAACCTCAAATTCAATCTCCTTCCAGCCTTTGAGCGACTCCTCTACAAGAATCTGATTAGAGAAGGTAAAGGCACTCTCGGCAAGTTTCACGAAACTCTCTTCGTCGCGGCAGATACCGCTTCCCAAGCCTCCGAGCGCGTAGGCCGAACGTACCATAACCGGGAAGCCTATTTCGTGGGCTGCCTTCAAGGCATCCTCCATACTCTCCACTGCTTGGCTCACGGGGGTCTTCATAGGAATCTCGTCGAGTTTCTTCACGAACAGGTCGCGGTCCTCGGTGTACATAATGGCCTCGACCGATGTTCCAAGCACCTTTACGCCATATTTTTCCAGAATTCCTTGCTGATAGAGCTCTGTTCCGCAGTTGAGGGCTGTCTGGCCACCAAATGCGAGCAGGATTCCGTCGGGACGTTCCTTCTTTATAATCTCCTCGACATTATGAACATCCACGGGAAGGAAGTAGACTTTGTCGGCAATTCCTTCGGAGGTCTGAATGGTTGCCACGTTGGGATTGATAAGTACCGACTGTATGCCCTCTTCACGGAGTGCTTTAAGAGCCTGTGAACCCGAATAGTCGAACTCACCGGCTTGGCCGATGCGCAACGCGCCCGAACCGAGCAATAATACCTTTTTCAGTTTTGATTTCATATTCTTGTTATTTTGAGTTTTATCTATACAAATATGTTTCATAGTATTCTACAAAAGCCTCGTTCACAAGCCTGTTACCGCCGGGAGTGGGATATATTCCGCTGAAATACCAGTCGCCCAAATGATTGGGACAGGCTGCGTGCAGGCCTTCGAGAGTCTGGAACACAAGTTCAAGGTCGGCTTTGAGGTCGACAGGCTTCAACAGCTCGCCTATTTTAGCCGATATTTCTTCGGGGGTAAACGGGTTGTAAATAGCACGTGTGCAGTTTATCTGCTCTGTGTCTGGCTTTTTGAGTTCTTCCATACAAGCCTTGTAGGTCTGGTCGATAATGGCTCTCTTGCCGCGCTCGTAAAGGAGGTCGAGAGCAGCTTTGAAGGCTACAAAGTGGTCGAACTTCTCCATATCTATGCCGTAATAGTCGGGGTAACGTATCTGCGGCGACGAAGATACCACAATTATCTTTTTGGGTTCCAGACGGTCGAGTATGTTAAGGATACTCTGTTTAAGGGTTGTTCCGCGCACGATGCTGTCGTCTATCACAACAAGATTATCGACTTTGGGCTTGATTGTGCCGTATGTAATGTCGTAAACGTGGGCGGCAAGGTCGTTGCGTTTGTCACCTGCGGTAATGAAGGTGCGCATCTTTATATCCTTATTGGCCACCTTCTCCTGACGCACTTTTTTCGACACTATGTTCAGGATTTCCTCCTCGCTGAACTGCTTGCCCGATGTAAGTTCCTTCATTTTCCACTCGTTCAGGAACTCTTCCATTCCCTCTACCATTCCATAGAATGCCATTTCGGCAGTGTTGGGGATAAACGAGAATACGGTATTGTCGAGGTCGTTGCCAATGGCTTTCAGAATCTGCTCTTTAAGGTTGGAACCAAGCATTTTTCGTTCCTTGTAGATATCGCCATCATTGCCGCGACTGAAATATATGCGCTCGAACGAACAGGGAAGGAATGCTTTTTGAGGTATTATTATTTCGCTGCGCAACTCGCCTCGCTTGTTCATTATAAGTGCCTCGCCGGGCTTCATTTCAATAACATCGTCGGCTTTGAGATTCATTGCGGTCTGTAATGCGGCACGCTCACTCGCTACAACAAATATTTCGTCGTTGGCATACCAATAGGCTGTGCGCACACCCCAAGGGTCGCGCATTGTAAACATTTCGCCACTACCGGTTATGCCGCAGAAGACATATCCGCCGTCGAGCATAGGAGTGGATGTGCGCAATACATTGGATATGTCCATACGCTCCTCGATGGTGTTGGTAATATCCATTCCTTCGAGCCCCTCTTGCTCGCACTCTTTGAAAACACGCTCTACTTCACGGTCGAGACGGTGCCCCATAAGTTCGAGCATAATGTATGTATCGGCGTGTACACGAGGATGCTGACCGTGGGATACAAGTTCGTGGAACACATCATCGACATTTGTTATGTGGAAGTTGCCGCAAAGGGCAAGGTTCTTGGCACGCCAGTTGTTACGACGCAGGAAAGGGTGAACATACTGCATTCCTGTGCGGCCCGTTCCCGAGTAGCGCAGGTGTCCCATATACAATTCACCGGCAAAAGCGAAATTGCGATAGGCATATTCGGCGTTGCCTTTTTTGTCTTTGGGGTGTGATATTATATCTTTATTGGCGGCAGCAAAGACTTCGGATATTGCACCGGAGCCTTCGGCGCGTTCACGCGACATATAGTCCTCGCCGGGAGATGCTTTCAACTTGACACAGGCAATTCCGGCTCCCTGTTGGCCTCTGTTATACTGCTTGTTCATAAGCAGAAACAGTTTATTCATTCCATAGGCCCACGTTCCATATTTCTCTTTATAATAGTTGAGAGGCTTACGCAGGCGAATCATCGCAACACCACATTCGTGTAGTAAAGGTTCCATAAGGTTTGTATAATTAAAAAAGTAGTTAGCCATCTGTTGCGTGCCAACACTCTGTTTTCATTTTGTAAAGATACAAAAAAAGCCGTTTCAACGAAACGACTATCATAAAAAAAGAGATTTCACACGCATTATTTGCTTGTCACAAGACAAAACAGACAACGAGGTGTTGGTTTCACACCCTTTCAGTTGCTTTTTCATATTATGGCAAACAATTTTCATTTGTTATTCAATTTATGTGCAAAGATAGGATTTTTTATTTGTAATACAAATAGCAGATAATTTTATTATTATTTTTTTCGGGCTATTGTTTTGCAAAAATCTTTTTATCACTATCTTTGCGCGAGAAAATTAAAAAAAATGCAATAATATAGCAGTTGACCCAACAACTGTTCGGTTGATGTCATATCGAAGAAACATTGCGACTGAGATATCTCAACGATGTTTTTGAGATCCCTCGTCGCTCCGCTCTGTCGGGATGACATATTCGCTAAAAGATTAAAGTTGTCTTGGAGCAACATCTATATTACTATAAGAAAATGCCGAATCAGCTCAGTTGGTAGAGCAACTCATTCGTCCAAAAGATGAACAAGGAGGTTCGGGAGAAGAGAGAAAAAATGCCGAATCAGCTCAGTTGGTAGAGCAACTCATTCGTCCAAAAGATGAATAAGGAGGTTCGGGAGAAGAGAGAAAAGAAAATGCCGAATTAGCTCAGTTGGTAGAGCAACTCATTCGTAATGAGTAGGTCCGGGGTTCGAGTCCCCGACTCGGCTCAAAGAAAAAAAGAAGGAAGAAGAAGGCGGCGTGTCATAATCAACAAACTACATCGTTGTCACCGGCATTAAGGCTCAATCGAGTACCTATACACTCCTTTCGCCTTAATTCTCAACGCCTTGTTTTTGTCAATTCCTACAAACCTAATGGAGCTGTGCTCAAAATTGCATTTTGACACAGCTCCATAATTTTTCAAATTATGTCGAACAACTATTTCAAGTTCAAGAAATTCACCATCGAGCAGGATGGCTGCGCAATGAAAGTGGGCACCGACGGTTGCTTGCTCGGTGCTTGGTTCGACACATATAATTGCAAAAAAATTCTCGACATTGGCGCAGGAACCGGGCTTATATCCATTATGGCGGCACAGCGATGCCCGGCAGCCACAATCACCGGCATTGAGATTGACAGCATTGCAGCACAGCGCGCAACCGAGAATGTAAAAAATTCCCCTTGGAGCGAGAGAGTGGAGATTGTAAATATCGACATTAACGATTTTACGGCAGAGGAGCGTTTCGATGCGATTGTGAGCAACCCGCCCTATTTCAGCCAAAGTTTGAAATGTGACAACGAGCAACGCACACTCGCCCGACACAACGACAGCCTAACACCCGAGTCGTTTTTCAGAAACGCGAGCCTGCTGCTCGCCGAGGATGGCAGAATTTCCATAATCATCCCCAGCGATGCTCTCGACGAGTGGGCTTCACAGGCAACATTCAAAGGATTTTCGGTGCATAGGATTACCCGCGTGCACACTACCCCGCGCAAAGAAGCAAAAAGAGTACTTGTGGAATTCAAAAGAGAGGCCTGCACAGCCCCGCCAATAGAAAAATTAATTCTGGAAACGGCACCGGGAGAATACAGCCCCGAGGCCACAGCTATGCTGAAAGACTTTTATTTGAAGCTCTACTAAAAAAAAGCAATATTTGTAATTACTTTTTACTATCCGATTTTTTACCGGGAGCATTGTGTTTGTTTTTAAATGGCGAGAATGGAGGCAACTTGTCTTTAATATCGCCTATCTTGAATTTAGGAATAAGGTCGTCCATATTCGGCAAAGAGAAATCCATCTTTGGCAATGCAATTTCCACATTAGCCACAGGGGTGCTTATCAATTCAAATATCTGTTTATACATAGGGACCACCGCGCTGCATCCGTCCCAGCCGGGAAGCGCAAGCACATTAAGGCCGAGAGGCACCGTTTCTACAAGAATTTCGGCATCCATCATCGCCGGCTCACCATCGAAATGCACCGGACCGGCAGCACTTCTTTTAATCTTAATCCATTTACCCTCAATGGTTTTAATATGATTATTCTTATCGAGAGAACGACCGAACAGGTGACCCAGAATTAAAGGAACATCGACAGCCGGAAACGGTTCGAGAATGGTTATACTCAACAACCCGTCGCGCATCGACGCATTCGGGCTTATGTAGGCATTATTACCATACTGTGCCGCATTGCCGCAAGCGACAAGAAAAGCCTTGTAACTCTGTTTGAACGACTCGCCCTCTATTTCATAGACCTCGGGTTTATAATTGAGCCAATCGAGAAGTGTCTGATTCATATACCCAAGCAACCCGCGGCGCGTGCCGTGAGCAAAGCTATTGCTGACAAGTGCATCGAACCCGATGCCGCAGGTACAGAAGAAAGGATGTCCGTTTATTTTACCATAATCGACTGCTGTAATCTCGGCTGTATTTATAAATTCGATAGCTCTTTTTACATCTATGGGAATTCCCAAATGACGGGCAAGGCCATTGCCCGAACCGCAGGGAACTATTCCAAGTGCAGTATCACTGCCGATAAGTGTACGGGCGACCTCGTTCACCGTACCGTCACCGCCAACGGCGACAACTATATCCACTCCCCTTGCCACAGCCTCGGCTGTTAGTTCGCAGGCGTGAGCGACATATTGAGTTTCCCTTATGGTCACGTTGAATTTGCTCTTGTCGAGAAGAGTTCTCACCAAACGAGGAACAGAGCGTTTGCCACCGACCCCCGACTTGGGATTTATCAGGAATAATATGTCTTTTTTACTTTTCAAGGCCTTTACACATTCAGACTGCGAAGATACAACAATTGTGCGACAAATAAAACAGGAAAGTTTCTTTAATTAACGCTTCATCTTTGTAAACGGCCTATAATCTATATAAAATAATATATAATTAAAGTGAAAATATTTCGGCAAGTCGACAAATAGTAGTATCTTCGCGTTTTAAAGATATCGTGCCTGCCGGTACAAAAAAAAAAGCAGCAACGATACACAAGAAACATCATCAAAGAAATATGGAGAATTTAGATATTGTCGAGTTTTGTGAAGATAACGAAAAAGAGATGGATGTAGATGCACCATTCATTATGAATGACATTTGCAACGAGAATGAATTAAAAGACTTCAAAGTTAAAATAGGCAGCACTTTACCCATACTACCCCTGCGCAATATGATACTTTTCCCCACCGCAATTATGCCTGTGGGAATTGGTCGAAAGTCGTCGTTGGAGGTTGTGAAGAATGCGATAAAAGAGAACAAGCTGATTGCTGTATTCTGCCAGAAAGACCCAGATGTAGAAGAACCCGAATTCAACGACCTGTATAAATTCGGAGTTGTGGCAAAGGTTATAAGATTATTTGATATGCCCAACAATAAGACTACTGTGATTTTGCAGGGTATGTACAGAATAAAACTCATGTCGACCAAGAAGGAAAGTGGAAAATTGCTGGGAGAGGTGAAGGATGCAGCCGACAGAGAGCCTAAAAATTCGAGCAAAGAGTTCTCCATTCTTATGAAGAATTGTCGCGAGAAAGCCTATAAACTGATAAGCCTGTACGACACTGCCCAACAGCAAGAGGCCGACTATGCGCTCAAAAACATAGAGAATAATATCTTGTTGCTATATTTCCTCTGCTCCACCCTTAATTTAGGAATTAAGGAGAAGATAATTCTTATGGACACAACCAGCATAAAGGAGAAAGCATACAGGCTGCTCATTATGATGAATACCGAAATAAATCTCCTGAAAATACAAAGTGATATAAACAAGCGCACCAACAAGGAAATCAACCGGCAACAGAAAGAATACTTCCTGCAACAACAGATGAAGAATATACAGGAAGAGCTGGGCGTGAATGTTCAGGACCAAGATTCCAACGATTTAAAAAAGAAGGCAAAAGATAAGAAGTGGAGCAAGGAGGTAGAGGAGATTTTCATCAAAGAGGTGGCAAAGCTCGACCGTATTCCGCCACAGACACCCGACTACCACGTGCAGTTAAACTATCTGCAACTGTTCGTGAGCCTGCCTTGGGGAAACTGCACAACCGACAACCTCGATATTCAAAATGCACGCAGGACACTCGACAAAGACCATTACGGGCTCGACAAGGTGAAAGAGAGAATTCTGGAACACCTTGCAGTCATTAAAATGCGTGGAGATTTAAAATCGCCCATCATTTGCCTCTACGGCCCTCCGGGAGTTGGAAAGACCTCGCTTGGAAAATCCATCGCCGAGGCTCTTAAACGAAAATATGTGCGTATGTCGCTCGGAGGCGTACACGACGAATCGGAAATTCGCGGGCACAGGAAAACCTACATAGGAGCTATGCCCGGTCGCATACTCAAAAACCTTGTAAAGGCCGGCAGCGACAACCCTGTATTCATTCTCGACGAGATTGACAAAGTGGGACAGGCTTCCAACCACGGCGACCCATCGTCGGCTCTGCTCGAAGTGCTCGACCCTGAGCAGAACAGCACTTTCCACGACAATTATCTCGACATCGACTACGACCTGTCAAAGATAATGTTCATTGCAACGGCCAACAATCTGGGCAACATTCCCGGCCCTCTACTCGACCGTATGGAGTTGATTGAGGTGAGCGGATATCTCACCGAGGAGAAAGTGGAGATTGCGAAACGCCATCTGGTACCCAAAGAGAAAGAGGCCAACGGAATAGGAAACGAAAAAATAAGCATAAACAAGGCTGCCATAGAGCATATTATAGAGGACTACACCCGTGAATCGGGAGTACGCGGGCTCGAAAAGAAGATTGGCAAGATTTTCCGTCGTTTGGCCTGCCAGAAAGCGAGCAACGGCAAGTTTGATATTACCACTGTAAAGCCCTCCAATATTGTAGAGTTGTTGGGCCCCAAAGAGTTCTCTCGCGACCGTTACCAAGGCAACGAATATGCAGGTGTTGTAACAGGCCTTGCTTGGACAGCTGTGGGAGGAGAAATTCTATTCATAGAGACAAGCCTCAGCCGCGGCAAGGGCGAGAAGATAACCCTCACCGGTAATTTGGGCGATGTAATGAAGGAGTCGGCTATGTTGGCACTCGAATATATAAAGTCGCACGCAAGCCTTCTCGACATTCCGCACGAGATTTTCGAGAACTGGAACATTCACTTGCACGTTCCCGAAGGGGCAATTCCCAAAGATGGTCCGTCGGCAGGTATTACAATGGCGACAGCACTTGCATCGGCACTCACACAACGCAAGGTGAAGCCCAACATTGCTATGACCGGAGAAATAACTCTGCGTGGCAAGGTGCTGCCCGTGGGAGGAATTAAAGAGAAAATTCTGGCTGCCAAACGCGCCGGAATAAAGGAGATTGTATTATGCAAAGAGAACAAACGCAACATTGATGTAATCCCCGAAATTTACATTCAAGGAGTAACATTCCACTATGTCGAAGATATAAAGGAGGTACTCGAAATTGCTTTGCTCGACGAGAAAGTAAAAGACCCCATCAATTTAATTTGATAACAAAGTGAAATTCCAATTATTACACACCGACAAAGGAAGCAAGGCGCGTGCCGGAATTTTAAGTACGGCACACGGCGACATACAGACACCTATTTTTATGCCTGTGGGAACAGTGGGCTCGGTTAAAGCCGTGCAGATTCCCGACCTTGTGACCGACGTTAAGGCACAGATAATACTGGGCAACACCTATCATCTGTATCTGCGCCCGGGGCTCGACATTCTGGAAAAGGCCGGCGGCCTGCACAAGTTCAACAGCTGGGAACGGCCTATTCTCACCGACAGCGGAGGGTTTCAGGTATTTTCGCTTAAAGACATAAGAAAGATGAATGAGGATGGTGTGGAATTCCGCTCCCACATAGACGGCTCCAAGCATTTCTTCTCGCCCGAAAGAGTTATGGACATCGAGCGCAGCATAGGTGCCGACATTATAATGGCTTTTGACGAATGTACCCCCGGAACTGCCGATTACAATTATGCAAAGAAGTCGATGGAGCGTACGCACCGTTGGCTCGACCGCTGCGTTGCACGCCTTGCCGAGACGGAGCCGAAATATGGCTATGAGCAGGCACTTTTCCCCATTGTACAGGGCTGTGTTTACCCCGACCTTCGCCGTCAATCGGCCGAATATATTGCTTCGAAGGATTGTGTGGGCAATGCCATTGGAGGGCTTGCCGTGGGAGAACCGGCCGAAAAGATGTACGAAATGATTGAGGTGGTGAACGAAATTCTGCCAACCGACAAGCCTCGCTACCTGATGGGGGTGGGCACTCCCGCAAACATTCTCGAAGGCATTGAACGCGGCGTGGATATGTTCGACTGCGTAATGCCCACACGCAACGGACGCAACGCTATGCTTTTCACCAAGCAGGGCATTATGAATATGCGTAACGAAAAGTGGAAATATGATTTTTCGCCCATTGAAGAGGATGGCGAGTCGTTTGTAGACAGGCAATACAGCCGTGCCTATCTGCGTCACCTGTTTGTTGCGCAGGAGTATCTGGCACTGCAAATAGCATCGCTGCACAACCTCGCATTCTATGTATGGCTCACCCAAGAGGCACGCAAGCACATATTGGAGGACAATTATGCCGAATGGAAAAAGAATATGCTTGAACAAGTGACACGCCGACTATAAATAAACAAGGTTACTATGAAAAAATGGTTAGAAGTTTTTAAGTTGAAACGCCTCGACCTATATATTATAGGTAAATTTTTGGGGACATATTTCTTCTCGCTGGCACTTATAATCACGGTCATTGTGGTGTTTGACTACAACGAGCGAATAGACAAGTTTGCAACATCGAACGCTACTCTATCTGAAATTCTGTTCGATTATTACCTGAACCTCGCACCTTATTATGCCAATACATTCAGTGCGCTGTTCGTGTTTATCTCGGTAATATATTTTACTTCGAAATTGGCCGAGAATTCCGAAATTATTGCGATGTTCGCTTCGGGTGTGAGTTTCAAACGTATGTTGCGCCCTTATATGGTTTCGGCTGCATTCATTGCGTTGCTCACATATATTTTGAGCGCATATATAATTCCTCTGGGGAACGAAACAAGAATAGAATTCGAGGTCAAGCATTATAACGACAAGAAGAAAAAAACAACATCGGCCGAGAACATTCAGTTGCAAGTGGCAGATGATGTGGTTGCTTACATTGGTTTCTATAATCAGCACACCAATATGGGAACAAGTTTCTCTCTCGACAAGTTCGAGAACAAGAAACTTGTTGCACATATGACAGCAAAGAGCATAAAGTATCATCCGCAGGAGAAAGGATTG
Organism: Bacteroidaceae bacterium; assembly: GCA_017466065.1. The sequence continues at coordinate 46,107 of JAFTUV010000021.1, read as the reverse complement.
TGGACTGCATATAATTGGATGATTCGTGAATTCAAAGGCGACAAGGAGATTATACGTTCGAGCTACAAGGAGCCGCTCGACACTGTCATAAACATAGAGCCGGAGGATTTCCTTATCTCGCAAGGACAACAGGAGACAATGACAAGCCCCGAATTGAGCCGGTACATCGACAGACAGAAGGCACGAGGAATGGCCAACATAAAGCCTTTCAAGATTGAATATCACAAACGAATTGCAATGTCGTTTGCAGCATTCATTCTCACCATCATCGGCGCGTCGCTATCATCGAAAAAGACAAAAGGAGGAATGGGATTATCGCTCGGAATAGGCCTTGGATTGAGTTTCTCATACATTCTGTTCCAAACAATATCTTCGGCTTTTGCCAACCAGATGCCTGTATTCCTCGCCGTGTGGATTCCAAACATTTTATTCAGTTTCATTGCATTATACCTTTACAGAAAGGCTCCTAAATAGAGAAAAGCACATTTATGTATTTTACCGATTTTGATTTTGAAGACGAAGTGCTCGATGCACTCGATGCAATGCGCTTCGAGACTTGTACACCTATACAGGAACAAACTATCCAACCTTTGATGGACGGGCGCGACCTGATTGGCGTGGCACAGACCGGAACCGGCAAGACTGCTGCCTATCTGTTGCCCGTGCTGAACAAACTATGCAAAGGCGGTTACCCCGACGACGCCATAAATTGCGTGGTGATGGCCCCTACTCGTGAGCTTGCACAGCAGATTGACCGTCAGCTCGAAGGCTTCACCTACTTTATGCCATTTTCCAGCGTGGCTGTCTATGGAGGAAACGACGGGCAACGCTACGAGCAGGAATTGCGAGGAATGGCAAAAGGAGCCGATATTATAGTTGCTACCCCCGGGCGTTTGATAAGCCACATAAATCTGGGCAATGTCGACCTTTCGCGAGTATCATTCTTCATTCTCGACGAGGCCGACCGTATGCTTGATATGGGTTTTTACAACGATATTATGACTATTGCAAGCAAGCTGCCCAAAGAGCGGCAGACTATGCTATTCTCGGCAACAATGCCACAAGAGATTCGCAAACTTGCAGCCAACATACTCACCGACCCGTTGCAAATTACCTTGTCACTTGCAAAGCCTGCCGAGGGCATCACACAAGAAGCGTATGTGTGCCACGAAGGGCAGAAGATGGGTATTATAAAGAGCATCTTCGAAAAGGAGAGTACCGAGCGTGTAATACTGTTCGCCTCGCGCAAAAGCAAAGTAAAGGAAATATCGCTTGCGCTTAAAAAGCGTGGGTTTAACGTGGGCGAAATGCACAGTGACCTCGACCAAGGAGAGCGCGACGAAATTATGTTCCAATACAAGAGCCGCAAGATTGACATTATTGTAGCTACCGATATTCTTGCGCGCGGAATTGACATTGACGACATACGCATAGTGATAAACTACGATGTTCCGCGCGATTGCGACGACTATATACACCGTGTGGGCCGCACTGCCCGTGCAAACACCAAAGGGCGTGCAATAACCTTTATTTCGGAAGAAGACCAGCAGTACTTCAAACGCATCGAGGACTTTATGGAACAGGAGGTGACAAAGACTCCGGTTCCCGCCGAGCTTGGAGAGGCTCCCGAATACTCGCCCTCAAAGGGAGGACGCAGCGGCAAGGGTGGTCGCGGTGGCAAAAGAGGAAATGGTGGCGAGAAACGCGCACACGGGCGCAAGGACAAAAGACGCAGAGAGGAAGGCAAGCCCAAAGCCAAGAAAGAGGTTGCAACAACTGCGCAACCCGCCGGAAGCAGTGTACCCGACAACAAAGGGAACGAGGGGAAGAAGAGGACACAGCGTCGTCGTTACCATCGTCGCCCCAAGCGCGATAAGGGCCACAATGCTGCTGCAACAGAATAATAAGGCAGATAAACAAAAAAAATATGAGCCGATAATTATCATCGGCTCATATTTTTTTTGTTTATCACACACTCCTCTATTCTGCCACCAACTGTTTGTAGGTAGTCTTGGGAGAGCGTGCCGCTGTTGTTTCGTCGAGACGGCGCACGGGTGTTGAATAGGGTGCATTCTTCACAATGTCGGGGTTCTCTATCGCCTCACGCGCAACCTTCTTCATTACAGCGATGAACTCATCGAGTGTCTCTTTACTTTCCGTTTCGGTGGGTTCAATCATTATGCTCTGATGGAAGAGCAAGGGGAAGTAGATTGTGGGGGCGTGATAGCCGTAATCGAGAAGGCGTTTCGCAATATCGAGCGTGGTTACTCCTGTCGATTTATCGGCAAGGCCGTCGAATACAAATTCGTGTTTGCACACACCTTCGATGGGAAGGAGATAATCGTCTTTCAACGACTCTTTCACATAGTTGGCATTGAGCACTGCAAGAGGGCCCACCATTTTCACATTCTCGCGACCGAGAGTGAGAATATAGGTGTAGGCACGCAAGATAACGCCGAAGTTTCCGAGGAAGCCCGATATGTTACCTGCCGACTTTTCGTCACAAGCAAGATAGAAGCGGCCATCGTCGCTCTTCTTCACCTGTGGATTGGGAAGCAGCTGTTCGAGCCCTGCACGCACACCTACCGGACCGTCGCCGGGACCTCCGCCACCGTGAGGAGTGGAGAATGTCTTGTGAAGGTTTATGTGCATAATGTCGAAGCCCATATCTCCGGGACGGCACTTGCCAAGCACTGCGTTAAGGTTGGCTCCATCGTAGTAGAGGAGGCCGCCGGCCTCGTGAACGAGTCGCGAAATTTCGGGAATTTCCGTTTCAAAGATTCCCAAGGTATTGGGGTTGGTCATCATTATGCCGGCAACAGTATCGTCGAGAAGGGGTTTAAGGTCCTCTACATCTACCGTTCCGTTGGCAGTGGATTTTACCTCAACAATTTCGAGGCCGCACACTGCTGCGCTCGCAGGGTTGGTGCCGTGGGCACTGTCGGGTACAATGACTTTCGTGCGTTTATAATCGCCACGCTGCTCGTGATAGGAGCGCATTATCATAAGGCCTGTAAGTTCACCGTGAGCACCTGCGTAGGGATTGAGGGTAAAGGCCGACAATCCGCTTATTTCGGCAAGTGAGGCTGCAAGGTTGTAATATACTTCGAGAGCTCCTTGTGCCGCGTCGTCGGGGGTTGCGGGGTGCAGATTAAAGGCCGGCAATGCACTTATCTCTTCGTTTATGCGGGGGTTGTACTTCATTGTACAGCTTCCCAAAGGATAGAAGCCTGTGTCGACACCGAAGTTCTTGTTCGAGAGGTTTGTGTAGTGACGCACCACATCAAACTCGGTTACCTGTGGCAACAGGGGGGCTTTATCGCGTTTGAGAGTCGCGGGAAGGGCGCAGGGGCAATATTGCTCCTTAAATTCGTTTTTAGGGAGGGAGTAGCCTTGGCGGCCCTCTTTTGAAATTTCAAATATCAATTTGTCGTAATTGCGTATCATAGTGAGTGCCTCCCTTCTAAATATTGTTTATAATTTCCACGAATTTATCAATCTCGGCCTTGGTGCGCTGCTCGGTAACGCAGATGAGCAAGGTATCATCGGCAACCTTTACGCCTCCGAGAATTCCTTGTGCAAGCAATGCTTGCAAGATTGTATCGACGGGGATGGTTGTCTTTACAGCAAACTCATTCATAAAGGGCTTGTCGAATGCCATAGAGCACTTGCCTGTTGCAACAAGCCTGTCGGCAAGGTAGTGGGCACCGCCATAGGATGCAGCATTTACCTCTTTGAGTCCTTTATGACCCATAAGCGACATATAGATTGTTACATAGAGAGCCATAAGCGACTGGTTGGAACAGATATTGCTGTTGGCTTTCTCGCGGCGTATGTGTTGCTCGCGGGCTTGCAGAGTGAGGACGAATGCACGTTTGCCGTCAACATCGGTGGTTGCTCCCACTATGCGTCCGGGCAATTTGCGCACGAGTGCATTGGTGGTGGCAAGATAGCCCACATAAGGACCGCCATAGGTCATAGGGATTCCCAATGGCTGTGCATCGCCGCAAGCAATGTCGGCACCCCACTCGGCGGGTGTTTTAAGCACGGCGAGCGACGAGGGGTTGGCGTTCATCACCATAAGGGCTTTCTTGGCGTGGCACATTTCTGCAACGCCTGTGTAATCCTCAACAATACCGTAGAAGTTGGGCTGGGCAAGAATCACTCCTGCGACATCGTCGCCGGCGAGTTTTGCCTGTAAATCGGCTACATCGGTTACACCACCCTCTTCGGCTATTGTAACAACTTCTATGCCTTGATATTTTGCATAGGTTTCTACCACGCGACGCACTTTGGGGTTGACGGTTGCCGAGAGAAGTATCTTGTTGCGTTTCTTGGCTGCGGCAATGGCCATCATCATCGCCTCGGCTGTGGCTGTGGTACCATCGTACATCGATGCATTGGTTACATCCATTCCTGTGAGCTCGGTTATCATCGACTGATATTCGAAGATATATTGCAGCGTGCCTTGTGAGATTTCGGGCTGATAGGGCGTGTAGGCTGTGAGAAACTCGCCACGCTGAATTATTGCGTTGATGATTGATGGCGAATAGTGGTCCTCGACACCTGCTCCGGCGAAACAGACAAGATTGCTATTGCGGTTGCCGAGCGTTTCGAAGAATTTGCGTATCTCAACCTCCGACATTGCTTCGGGCAGGGCAAATTCTTTATTGAACAGCAACTGCTCGGGTATTTCGGCATAAAGGTCGTCCATCGACTTTAAGCCGGCTACCGCGAGCATCTGCTCAATATCTTCCTTTGTGTGGGGAAAATATTTCATTGTTGTTCTTTTATTCGTTAATGTGTGATTTGTAGGCCTCGGCTGTCATAAGGTTCTCAACCTCGGAAGCATCGGAAAGTTTTACCTTTATTATCCAGTTGGCGTATGGATCGCTGTTGATAAGTTCGGGGCTGTCGGCAAGAGCGGTGTTTACCTCCACAACCTCACCGCTCACGGGTGAAATGAGGTCGCTGGCTGCCTTAACGCTCTCCACTGCACCAAAATCCTCGCCGGCCTCAACTTCGTCGCCTTCGTCGGGCATATCTACATATACCACATTGCCAAGCTCGTGCTGTGCATAATCGGTAATTCCTACATAGCCGTATTCGCCTTCTACCTTAACATACTCGTGTGACTCTGCATAAAAGAGTCCTTCAATAATTGTGCTCATAATTGTAAATTTTGGTTGTTATAAGTTTTGTTTATAATTAGTTACTTTTTATAGTTCTTATCGTAGAAACGTTTTTTGGTTACCTTGCCGGGGAACACTTTTTTGCGTATGCGCACCGACACTTCGGTGTCTAATTTTGAATATTCGGTGGAGATTAGTGCCATACATACGCTCTTGCCGGTGGAGATTGAGTTGTAGCCTGTGGTTACGGTACCTATTACCGTGCCATCGACCTCAACATCGTAGCCGTGACGGGGAATTGCCTTGTCATATAGTTCAATGCCCACTATTTTGCGTTTAAGCCCTTCGGCCTTTTGTGCCGCAAGTGCCTCTTTGCCTATGAAGTTATCTTTTTCGAGCTTGACAAAGATGCCAAGGCCTGCTTCGAGAGGAGTTATCTCGTCGGAGAGTTCGTCACCGTAGAGGGGAAGGCCTACTTCGAAACGCAGGGTATCGCGGCAACCAAGGCCGCAAGGTTTTACTTCGCCACTTGCAAGCAGTTTATCCCACACTTTATTGGTGAAGGCCGGAGAGCCATATAGTTCAAAGCCATCCTCGCCTGTGTACCCTGTACGACTTATAATTATTGTTTCGCCATTATATTCAACCTCTTTGCAGGTGTAGAATACCATTTCGCTGCAAGGAATGCCGAGCACCTTTTCTATTATGGCTTCGGTATTGGGGCCTTGCACGGCAACCTCGCCATATTTGTCACTCTGGTGGTCGATGGTAACATTGAACTGTGTGGCGTGCTCTCTTATCCAGGCAACATCCTTGTCGATATTCGATGCGTTAATCACCAAGAAGTAGCGTTTATCGCCCATCTTATAGACCAAGAGGTCGTCAACGACACCGCCTGTGGGGTGACACATCATTCCATAATATATTTTACCATCGGGAGCATTTGTTATATCGTTGGTAAAAATGTAGTTCACAAACTTTTCGCTCTCGGGGCCGGTAACAAGAACTTCTCCCATATGCGACACGTCGAAGATACCGCAGGCCTGTCGCACGGCATTATGTTCATCTACTATATTGCTGTATTGTATGGGCATATCAAAACCGCCAAAGGGGCTTATGAGTGCTCCAAGCGCAACGTGTTTGTCATAAAGACAGGTTCTTTTATTTTCCATAAGGTCAGTTGAATAAGAGTTTTATAAATTGTTCTGTTTTCAGGTTGTGTATTGCATCGCCTGTGTTGCACTCTGCGAGGGCTGCGGTTACAGCTACGGGAGTGTATTCCGTCCCGCGCAGTTTGTCGAGGATTATGGAGTCGATATCTCCTGTTATAAAGAAGTCGCCCGAGAGGCTCACCTTCTTTATTATGGAATCTTTTATATCCATACGGGCCTCAAATTCTCCAACTCCTTCTATGCGCTTGCGCACAATAGTGCTGTATGCCGGGTTGCAGCCATAGAGGAATTCCTCACGTTCATATTCGCCGGCAATATGCTCTATTTCGCAAATATCGGCCGGGGTGAGCATCACTTCTCTATCACAAAGCATAGTGCGCAGATGGTGTTTGAAATCCTCTATTGTGAGGGTTATATATTTGTTGAGGGTTGTAATATGCTGACGGACCGACTCCACTCCCTTGCTTTTCAGCTTGATTGCCGACGGGGTTGTTGCCCGCAACATATTGTCGACATCTGTGTCATAGAGCATTGTGCCGTGCACTATGCTTCTGCAAGGCAGATGATAGAAGGCGTTGCCCGACACTTTCTTGCCATCTATAAGTATATCGTTGCGGCCTGTTGTGCGTGCGTCCACACCCAGACTTTGCAGTGCGTGCTCCACCATAAGCATATAGCGGTTGAAAGTAAAATTAACGTTGGTGTCGGGAGTTATATAGGAGAGCATTATGTTACCGCGGTCGGCATATACGCAACCGCCACCGCTCTTGCGACGATAGAAAGCGATATTATTATCCTTGCAGTATTCTACATTTACTTCGCTGTCTATAAGCTGGTTGCGCCCAAAAATAACCGTGGGTTCCACTTGCCACATAAAAAAGTAGTCACGGGCCGGACAAGCGCGTGCAACATATTCCTCCATTGCCAGATAGAATGGCAACGGACGGCTTTCTTCTATGGGAAGTGCGACGTATATCATCGGTTGCTTAACGCTTTGTCTATGGTTACAAATTTATTGAAATTATAAATAAAATCAAATTTTAGTTTTTTATTTTTCGTTCCTCAGCATATAAATATTTTATAATAAGGAATACATAGGCCGGGAATTGTAAACATTGTTTACTCATTTGTTATTTTGCCACTTGTGTTGCAGTAATTGGTAATTTCACAACCTGCAACGCTTAAACAGCCGCTACCTTTGAAACGAATTTAAAAAACACAGTATTTATGGCAGAAATAAACAAAATCAGTTTGAACGGGAACAATTACGACATTGTTCCGAAGTTGGGTACAGGATTAATTGCCGAGGATGGTGTTGTAGGCATCAATTTCGGCGGTGGAGTTACATTCGACAAAAGCGGAAAGGTGACAATAAAATTTGGCACAGGTTTAATTTGCAGTGAGAGCAATGGAGAGATTGCGGTGAATTTCGGCACGGCACAAGTTACCGACGACAGCAGTGCCGATTGTGGCATTGCGATAAACGATTCGGGATTCGTGATTAACCCTGTCAATTTCAAAAAATACCTCGTTTCGCTGGGTGTGCAGTTTACACAGGTATGATGGTGAGCATTGTTGTTACAGCATATAATGTGGAGCAGTTCATTGCACAAGCAATAGAGAGTTGCCTTGCACAATCGTTCAAAGATATTGAATGTATTGTCGTGGAGGACTGCTCCACCGATGCTACCGCACATATTATTGAACAGATAGGGAAACGCGACAAGCGTGTGCGAATAATAAGGAATTGCAAAAATATGGGTGCAGGAGCGTCGAGAAGAGAAGGCATTGAGGCAGCCGTGGGCGAATATATACTCTTGCTCGACGGTGACGATTGGCTGGAAGAGAATTTTGTAGAAACTCTATACGGGAAAGCCAAGGAGAGCAATGCCGATATTGTGAGCGGTGGTATTAAGATTGTGCACAACAATGGCGCGTGGGAGGCTTCGTCCTATGGCAACTGCGTTACCGAGGGCAAAGAGAAGGTGACACGTTTCTGGGGCGAGAAGGTTGTTTTTATGAACAACAAACTCATTCATCGCAGACTGCACGAAAAGGTACCCTACTGCGAGAGGAGATTCATAGAGGACACCCCCACTATTATCCCGCAGCTATATTTTGCCAACAAGGTGGTTTATGTCGATAATATCGGCTACAACTATCGTATGCAGGAGAACAGCCTCACGCACAAGGCATCGCCATTCAAATATGCACTATTCCGTGCATTGTGTGCCGAGGAGCTTATTACATTCTTCGAGAAGCACGATAAGGAGTATATAAAAACCATTCCATTGGGCATTGGATACGGGGAACAGATTAAGAAAATAAGGGAGATTAACCCCACGAAAGAGATGATTGCTCCTTACAAAGAGGAGTGGATTGAATTTACAACCGCAATGATAAGAAGATTAAGATGATACACGGAACACACAATAGTGGCACAGGCGGCAGGCTTGTCTGGTGGCAGCGGCCATTCGCCTTTATATTGAACTGCACGAGTCGCTGTCAAGAAAGGAGTATCGCCGAGCAGGTGCAGGATAATGTAAAGCTGTTTAACCTGCAAGTTACATACTACAAAGGGGAATGGCATTTCAGCCACGGGCTATGCATATATGAGGAGAGGCTTTTCGAGGCTCTTGGCATTATGCGTGCTGCCGCCGACAAGAAAGCACCTATCTATTTTCAATTATGTTTGGACAAGAATTTTATTTGCGGACAGAAGAGGGAGCTGTTCTTGAAACTTGTGAAGGATATTAAGGATTATTACTGCGCACCGCACTTCGTGATGCTATCGGCGTGGATTGAGGGAAGCGACATTTATCCGCACAAGTCTAAAAAGGTCATTGACAAACGTGAGCATTATTGGACAAAGGCTTGGGGAAAGAGCTTCGGAAAAAGTTTTATCGACCGTCTGCCTTTACCGTTGCGACACGCAAAGCTCTATAATGCAAAATACAGAAAAGAGTGTGAGAGCAAATATCTTATGCTTGATTTTTACAACCGATAATGGTGACACAAATTACCCCTGCCAAGCAAAAGCACGGCAGGGGTAATTTATTGAAACGGGGCTCCGCCCCATTTTCGTGACTGATTATTTAAGGTTGGCAGCGGGGTCGAGATTTTCGCGCTCGATATCCTTAAAGTAGTTTACTGTGCCAACTTTAAGCTCGGCAGTTGCTGCATCATCGCAAACAATGATGCCGCGGGGGTGCATCTGCAACACGCTGATTGTCCACATCTGTGTGATGTTACCCTCAACTGCGTGATAGAGAGCCTGTGCCTTGTTGTGGCCGTTAACGAGGATAAGAACCTCTTTTGCATCCATAACTGTGCCAACACCAACGGTTACTGCGGTCTTGGGCACTTTGTTAATGTCGTTGTCGAAGAAACGTGAGTTTGCGATAATTGTATCGGTTGTCAATGTCTTGATACGGGTGCGCGATGCAAGTGAAGAGCCGGGCTCGTTAAATGCAATGTGACCGTCGGGGCCGATACCTCCGAGGAAGAGGTCAATACCACCGTAAGACTTGATTTTCTCCTCGTAGCGTGCGCACTCGGCAACAAGATTTTCGGCGTTACCGTTGAGGATGTTCACATTCTCTTTCTTTACATCGACGTGGCTGAAAAAGTTGTTCCACATAAATGAGTGATAGCTCTCGGGGTGCTCCTCGGGAAGGCCTACATACTCATCCATATTGAATGTAACCACATTCTTGAAGCTAACCAAGCCTTTGTTGTAGAGGTTGATGAGTTCGCGATAGGTACCGAGGGGAGTACCGCCTGTGGGCAAGCCAAGCACAAAAGGTTTCTCCTCTGTGGGTTTAAACTCGTTGATTTTCTTTGCTACATAAGATGCAGCCCAGCAAGAGAGTTGCTGATAGTTGGGTTCAATAATTAAACGCATAGTTCTTAAAATTTATAGTGTCCGTTAAGTTTTAGTTTGTCAAATTCCGAATCTACTCTCATTATACGGGGGAGGCTTTTCTTTTTGCCATCCATTATAGTGTCTTTCTGACAGGCCATTAGCAATTTGCCGTCATAATCGTGAAACAGCATTGCACCTCCCACATTGCCACTCAAAAAGGGTTGCGGTTCTATGTGCCAAGGACCGTTAAGATGCTGTGTTTCCGAGTATGCCACGCCTATGCATTTTTCTTCGCCTATATATGTGGTGAAAAGAATTCCAAGCTCGCCACTGTATGTACCGAAGAGGAAGGGTGCCTCCATCAAAGGTGAGGGTTCCTCGCTGTTTATCTGCTTCGACCATTGGTTCTGCTTTGCACGGAACATAATATAGGGCTCGCCTATCTGAACATCGAGTTTTCTTCCCAAACGTATTATCTGCACAGTGGCGTTACCATTCTGTTCCCCTTTGTGGTTGTATATCATATAGCCTACATTAAGGTCGTCGACACAGAATGTAGGGTGTGCGGCACAGTGCGCACTATTGAGCAGGGGGGTGCCCTTGGTGAGGTGAGTATAAGGCCCCATAATGCTGTCACTCACAAAAACCTCACACGATGTGCGGTATATTGCATTATCACCGGCATTGTCTATCACAACATCGGGACGGGTGAATGTTGCCATATAGTAATAGCGTTCTTTGTAACGGTGAATTTCGGGCGAGGATACAAGCGGCGATGCACCCATCCACGATTCAGGGGCAGGAGCAAGCACATCGAAAGGCCCTTCCCACACTCGCATATCTTTACTGCGCCACACTGCTCCACCGTCGCCCGTCATATAATAGAGGTCGGCAGGTTTATCATATAGGATATAAGGGTTGGCAAGGTCCATTGTATCAATGGCAACCTGTGTCAACTGCGCCTCTTTGCGGCAATGCGCTTCTTTATCGCCTTGCACGCACGAAACTGCAAGTGCAAGCAAAAGCATATATGTCAAAAAGAGTCTTTTCACCTATTTTCGTCTATTTACTTGTAAAGATAAGCAAATTTATATAAACAAAATATCTTAAACAAGAAAAATGCAAATAATCTCCTTTTTTCCTATTCAACTATTGTCACAAAAAGCCCTTTTATAATTTATTATCCTTTTTTCATAGGCTGCAAGCGGGATTATATTGTTCTATTGTTGAGTTTTTTAAATTATTAAGTTATGAAGAAGTTATTTTTCCTGTTGGCCATAGTGGCTATCGGCTGGTGCATAATCGGCACGGCACAGGACGGAAAAAAGATGACAAGAAAGGAGCGAGAAGCTGCTTGGAAGGCCGAAAGAATGAGAAAAAGGGCCGAAAGGGAGGCAAGGGAGGCAAGGGAGGACTCTATCAATTTTGCACAAGCAGTGCAGGCTCTGCAAAGTGGTTCTTGGGCGTTAGAGGCTTCGAGCATCACTTTTAACAATGGTTACACAGAGTATGTCACTCCAAGCACAAACTTTGTATCCATCGACGAAGGGAAAGGCATTGTGCAGACAGCCTTCGACAATAGCAACATATATTCTCCCAACGGATTGGGAGGAGTTACACTCGAAGGCGGAATAACCGGTGCCGAAATAAGCAGCGACAAGAGTGGTAACGTTTATTATTCCTACGGCATACAAGGGCCATATATTTCGGCAACGGTGCACGTTACGCTGAACGCCAACAGCAACAATGCATCGGCGTATGTGAGCCCCAATTTCAGCGGGAGGAATATGACTATGGAAGGAACTATTTATCCTTATAGTACTGCCGGGGTGTTCGAAGGAACCCCCGGTTACTGAAACAGCAATTCATTTAATGGGAGCACCTACGCGTGGTTCGCTCCCCACCCTCCCGTTATATCACCACCGCCATTTGCACGGCCACCCATAATGGGACCGCCACGACCGCCGGCAATGCGGCCTCCAATGGCACGACCGCCGATGATGGGACCGCCACGACCGCCGGCAATGCGACCACCGATGGCAAGGCCGCCGATGGGACGCCCACAAGGACCTCAGGGATTTGTACCATAAAAAAGCAATGCCGGTGAATTCTTAATTCACCGGCATTGTGTGAGGGATATATCGACAGGCATATTAAATAATATAGATATTGAGCCGCGACAACATTTCTTCGCGAGAATATCATCCCGACAGAGACAAAGTTGCGAGTAAGCGAGCGAGTGAAAATTTATTTTCAATTATGGCGAGCGAAAGCAAGTTCGCCGAAGGCAAAGCGACGAGGGAACTCAAAAAAGCATCGTTGAGATATCTCAGTCGCTATGCTTTTTCGATATGACATCTACCAAACAATTTTTGGGTCAACTGCTATATTATTGCCTTACTAAAAGCAAACCGCGCGGCACAACAAAATGCTGTGCACGCGCGACTATTGCTAAATGTGCCTGTCGATAAGCGATTGCTTTGATGAAATTATCGGCAATAGCTTATTGCTGGGGCATCATATTTGTGTAAACATTCTGAACATCGTCGTCCTCTTCGAGTCGCTCAACAATTTTGTCGATTGTGGCACGCTGTTCATCGTTAACCTCTTTCTGGTCGTTGGGGATGCGGGTAAACTCGCTACCTGTAATCTCAAAGCCTTTCTCCTCCAAGAACTTCTGTATGGCACCAAAAGATTTAGGGTCGCCATAGATGGTTATTTCATTCTCTTCCTCGTCAAACTCATCCTCTACGCCATAATCGATAAGTTCGAGCACAAGTTCGTCCATATCAAGACCGTCTTTCTTTGTAAATGTAAACACGCATTTGTGCGTGAACATAAAGTCGAGGCTGCCCGATGTTCCGAGTGTGCCACCGAATTTATTGAACACTGCACGCACGTTGGCTACGGTGCGGGTGGTATTGTCGGTTGCGGCATCCACAAAGATTGCAATACCAAAGGGGCCGTATCCTTCGTATGTTACCTCCTTGTAGTCTTTCTGGTCTTTGCCGAGTGCATTCTTTATTGCACGCTCGATATTATCCTTGGGCATATTCTCGCGCTTGGCATTGGCGATGATAGCTCGCAAGTGTGAGTTTGTATCGGGGTCGGGACCACCGGCCTTCACAGCGATTGCAATCTGTTTTCCTACACGGGTAAATGTACGCGCCATATTACCCCATCTTTTCAGTTTCGCAGCTTTACGATATTCAAAAGCTCTTCCCATAGTATATATTCTTTAAAATTTTAATTATCGTTGTATTGCACCCAAACGTTTCTGGAAATTCTCCATCAAACGTGCCATAGTTTTATCTATCACCTTGTCGTTAAGTGTCTGATTATCATCTTGAAGAATGAAGCTAACCGCGTAACTCTTCTTGCCCTCTTCGAGGTTCTTTCCTTCATAGACATCGAAAAGGGTTACATCCTTCAAAAGTTTCTTTTCTGTTTCGCGCGCCACCTGCTCTATCTGGGCAAATGTCACCGATTTATCGAGCAACAGGGCAAGGTCGCGTTTCACGGCGGGATATTTGCTTATTTCGGCATATCCGGTCTTAACATTCTTAACCGCTTTCAAAAGTTCGGTCCAGTTAATATCGGCAAAAAGAACCTCACTGCCAATATCGAAGCGTTTGGTTATCTTCTTGCGCAGAATACCCAATTGTGCCACAACCTTCTTGTTGTTGGCAGCCTGTATCTGCAAGCCCGCAGCAAAAATGTCGTTGCTGAATGTTGCAAGCTGACGCATTGCGGGTTTAAAGCCAAGGCGGTCGAAGATGTGCTCTACTTGGGCTTTAAGGTCGTATATAGTGATGGCGCGACCGGGCTCTATCCACGATGCTGCCACATTGTTGCCTGTCTGCCACAAACACAGATGATAGCTCTCGCTGTAAGGACTCAATATTTTCTCTTCGGTGCGTTTGTCAGCATCGAAACGGTAGCTGTTACCAAACTCAAAGAACGAGAGGTTTGTGAATTTGCGGCTTATGTTACGTTGCAGGCTTTCAAGGCCACCGAACAGCAGCGTCTGACGAAGTACATTCAGGTCGTTGCTCAACGGGTTCATCAGGCGGACGAGATTTTCGCTCTTGTATGTTTCAAGGCCGTCGTAATAGGCTGCTGCGGTGAGCGAGTTATTCATTATTTCGTTAAAACCGCAACCGACCAACTGCTCCGATACTATATTTTGCAGTTTGTGCGACTTATCCTCGGCACCCTTGGTAATAATGGACGAGTGCAAAGTGGTGTCGATTGCTATATTGTTGTATCCGTATATGCGCAGAATATCCTCCACTACATCACAGGGGCGCTGTACATCTACACGATAAGGAGGAACGAGCAGTGCGAGGCCCTTCTCTGTCTCACCGGCAATCTTCATTTCGAGCGATGCAACAATGCTCTTTACCGTTTCGGGCAATAGAGCGGCACCGATAAGGCTGTTAACATAGCTGTATTCAAGCTCTACTTTAAAATCCTCTACGGGTGCAGGATAAACATCCTTTATATCCATTGATATTGTTCCGCCGGCAAGTTCCTTTATGAGGATTGCAGCCTGTTTCAAGGCATATATCACATTATTGGGGTCGGTACCGCGCTCGTAACGGAACGACGCATCGGTCTGCAATCCGTGGCGACGGGCTGTCTTGCGTATCCAAGTGGGGTGAAAATAGGCACTTTCGAGGAATACATTTTTAGTTTCTTCGGTGGTACCCGATTCAAGGCCGCCAAACACGCCGGCAATGCACATAGGCTCTTCGGCGTTACATATCATAAGGTCGCGCTCCGACAACTTGCGCTCCACTCCGTCGAGTGTAACAAAGGGGGTACCTTCGGGGAAGGTGCGCACAACGACTTTGCCGCCTTTTATCTTGTCGGCATCGAAGCAGTGCATAGGCTGACCGTATGCGTGGAGTATGTAGTTTGTTATATCCACAATGTTGTTTATGGGGCGAAGGCCTATTATTTGAAGTTTCTCTTTCAACCAATCGGGGCTTTCCTTCACGGTTACACCCTTTATGCTCACGCCGGCGTAACGCATACAAGCTTCGGGATTCTCAACCACAATGTCGATGGGCAGTGAATTGTCATCGACTTTGAAACTGTCGCACGAAGGGCGTGTGATGGTTGTTGTGCCTTTATTCTGTGTAAGGTAGGCATAGAGGTCGCGTGCAACGCCATAGTGTGAACAAGCATCGGCACGGTTGGGGGTTATATCAACACCTATAAGGTAGTCGCTCTTTATGTTGTAGTACTCTTTTGCGGGGGTACCGGGAACTGCATCGGCAGGAAGAACGATTATACCGTCGTGGCTTGTACCAATGCCAATTTCATCTTCGGCACATATCATTCCAAACGACTCGGCACCGCGTATCTTTCCTTTCTTTATTGTGAAGCACTCGTCACCGCTATACAGCTTGGTGCTGATGGTTGCAACAACAACCTTCTGACCGGCTGCCACATTGGGTGCGCCGCAAACAATCTGCACGGGATTGCCGTCGCCGAGGTTCACTGTTGTTATGTGCAGGTGGTCGCTGTCGGGGTGATCGACACAGGTGAGCACCTCACCTATCACCAAGCCTTCGAGCCCGCCTTTTATTGTCTGTACCTCTTCAACGCCATCGGTCTCCAATCCTATGGAGGTGAGGGCTGCTGAAACTTCTTCGGGAGCAAGGTCGCAAGCGACATACTCTTTTAGCCAATTATAAGAAATATTCATATATTATAATGTGTTTTTATCCGGTTTTCCTTGCAGTCGCGCAAGCGACTGCGAAGTTACACTTTTTTTATGAATTTAGAAAATGTTATTGCGACAATTAAACAACTATTTTATAATTAAGGCATAAGCCGAATTGCTTACAAAGAAAATCGGCCCGCTTGGTTTGTGTGCAAGCGGACCGTTTTTTAAAAGAAAAAGACAAAGGATTACTCCCCGCGGAAGCGACGAGCCTGTTCCTCAATGAGTTCTTTATCCTCGAAATAGTTTATTTTCATTGCACGGCGCACATCGGCAAGCGTGTCGGCTGCTGTGGCACGGGCAACGTTGCAACCCTCTTCGAGCAGGGCATACACTTCGTGTATCTTCTGCTCCCACTCCTTGCGGCGGGCGCGTATGGGTGCGAGTTCCTCTTCGAGTATTGCAATGAGGAATTTCTTTACTTTAACATCGCCCAATCCTCCGCGACGATAGTGTGCTTTAAGCTCGTCGAGCGAGGGATAATCGGGAAGGTAGCGTTCAAAATGTTCGGGCTTGCAGAAGGCATCGAGATAGGTAAACACGGTGTTACCCTCTACCCTGCCCGGGTCTTGCACGCGCAAGTGGTCGGGGTCGGTGTACATTCCCATCACGTGCTGACGAAGTTCCTCGGCAGTGTCGGACAGATAGATGCAGTTGCCGAGCGATTTACTCATTTTGGCTTTGCCGTCGGTGCCGGGGAGGCGTAGGCAGGCGGCATTGTCGGGCAACAGAATTTCGGGCTCCACAAGTGTGTCACCGTATATGCCGTTGAAGCGACGGGCAATCTCACGCGCCTGTTCAATCATAGGCTGCTGGTCCTCGCCGGCCGGCACTGTTGTTGCGCGGAAGGCTGTAATATCGGACGCTTGGCTTATGGGGTATGTGAAAAAGCCTACGGGGATACTTGTTTCGAAATTGCGCATCTGAATTTCGGTCTTTACCGTGGGGTTACGCTGCAAGCGCGACACGGTTACAAGGTTCATATAGTAGAAGGCAAGCTCACATAGCTCGGCAACCTGCGACTGTATGAAGATGGTGCTTTTTGCGGGATCGATACCCACAGAGAGATAGTCGAGTGCCACCTCTATTATATTCTGACGCACCTTTTCGGGATTGTCAGCATTGTCGGTGAGTGCCTGTGCATCGGCAATCATAATAAATATCTTGTCGTACACTCCCGAATTTTGAAGCTCCACGCGACGGCGCAACGAGCCTACATAGTGCCCCAAATGCAAACGGCCTGTGGGGCGGTCACCTGTCAATATTATTTTGCTCATTTTTTTGCTATTCTTAAATTATTTGCGCGAAGATAGTAAAAATATTTCAATTTCAGAATGGCACATCGTTCGAAATTCCGCCACCGATAAAATCGACAGGTGTGCCGGGCGACTGCTGCATATAGTCGGGCACCTCGCCGGGGAGCGGTTCGGGCTCCACATTGGCATTCATTTTCGACGCACGAACCACCGGGATATCCGATGGGATGAGATTGCCAAGCGACTCGTCGTTCATATTCATAAAGCGGGCATACTCTTTGCGAAATGTTAGGCGCACATCGCCTGTGGCACCGTTACGATGCTTGGCTATGATAATCTCGGCCTTGTCGCGCCAATCAAAATCGCCATCCTTGTATATGTGGAAATATTCGGGACGGTTCACGAAAAGTACAATATCGGCATCCTGCTCGATGGCTCCCGACTCGCGAAGGTCGCTCAACTGTGGGCGTTTGCCCTCTACACCCTCACGCCCTTCGAGGTTACGGTTCAGCTGGCTCAATGCCATTATGGGGATGTTAAGCTCTTTGGCCAATCCTTTGAGCGAGCGCGAAATGGTGCTGATTTCTTCCTGACGGCTGCCCTTGCCCACATTGGCTGTCATTAGTTGCAGATAGTCGATGAAGAGCATTTTAACGCCGTGCTCACGCACCATACGACGCGCCTTTGTTCGCAGCTCGAACACCGACAGCTGTGGAGTATCGTCTATATAAATAGGTGCATTTTCGAGTGCCACAATCTTGCGGTCGAGCTGCCCCCACTCATACTTTTCGAGACGGCCGCTCTTAATTTTGTCGGCGATAATCTGGCACACGTTACAGATAAGACGGTTCACAAGCTGCACGTTACCCATTTCGAGCGAGAACATTCCCACGGGAATTCCTTGGTCGACCGCCATATTGCGCACCAACGAGAGTGCAAATGCGGTTTTTCCCATCGCGGGACGGGCGGCAAGGATTATAAGGTCGGTATTCTGCCAGCCCGATGTAATTTTATCAAGGTCGGTAAATCCCGTGCTCAATCCGCTGATACCGCTTGTATTCTGCGAGGCCTTTTGAATGGCTGCGTACGCATCCTTCAACACTCCGCTGACGGGAGTAAAGTCGCGCTTCATATTGTGACGCGAAATTTCAAAAAGCTCACTCTCGGCCTGTTGCATAAGCTCTTCAACATCCTGTGTTTCGTCGAAGGCCTGCACCTGTGTCTTGCTTGTAAATTTTATAAGGTCGCGTGCGAGTTTCTTTTGCGCAATAATATTGGCGTGATACTCGATGTTCACCGACGACACTACCTTGCTGGTGAGCTGTGCAATGTAAACAGGGCCGCCGACATCCTCCAAGAAACCACGACTGCGCAGATACTCGGTAACTGTGAGGATATCGATTGGACGGTCGTTGAGGTCCATCTCCTGAATTGCTTTAAAAAGCAGTTGGTTGCGTTTGTCGTAGAACGATTCGGGTTTAAGAATATCGCCCAGACGGCCTATCGCATCGCTGTCTATCATAAGCGCGCCGAGCACTGCCTCTTCGAGTTCAAGCGCCTGCGGCTGAACGTGTCCATACTCGCTCAGCACCGGTGCCGACTGTTGACGGCTGCGTGTGTTTCTCTTTGGTGTATTGGTATTTTCCATATTTTTGCAAATTCGGTTGCGAAGATAGCTTGTTTTATTGTATGGTGCAAAAAAACTGCGCCATCGCTTTTCAACAATTTTGCGCTACTTATCAACTGCCGGAAGGCAACTGCGTCTAAACGGCCATAATTTTTATTGTTTTTAGTTTCTTAACAAAAGCAACAAAGTAAAAACCGGGAAACAGATACTTGGGAAAGAGAGCACGATAAACGCAATAAAACAATATGCGAAACGTTAGATACAATAAAGGAATATACTTTAACAAAGCCTATTGCCGATACCTATGAAGGATTTATGAACTGCATATTATGAGTTATATAATATTTTTCAAGGTTTAAACAATTACGGCAAATGATAAAAAAGTTTATTTACATATTTATCGCACTGCTGTTTTTTCATAGTTATATCTTTTTTGAATTAAAAAGTATTTTATAAAGCGCGGGCGCAACGATGCAAAATTCCACATACAGAAAGATGGGGATTTATTCGTGCTACGCGACACTGCCGAAGAATATGTAGAAAATTGGAGATAAAATGACTTTTAACCGGCCGATGCCCTATGCTATCGTGGGCAAGCAAGGTGGAACGAGAAAAAAAACAGATGATTACACGAAACTGCCACACTTTCACAGGAAAAAGCGTCGCGGCTGTTGACTGATAAAAATAATTCCCGTATTTTCGCAGAAAGAAAAACAGAGATACTATGATTACTTTCCCTAATGCCAAAATAAATCTCGGGCTCGATGTTGTGGAACGCCGCCCCGATGGTTACCACAATCTCGAAACAATATTCTACCCTATCCCCTTGCAGGATATTCTGGAAATAACCCCTGCCGATGAGGAGGATGCGCCCGAATATACATTCAAGATGTTTAACGCACGCTTCGACGGAAGCGACGATGATAACCTTGTGGTAAAGGCATATAAAATTCTTGCAGCCGACCACAAATTGCCCCGTGTGAACATTTCACTCTACAAGCACATACCCACGGGTGCCGGATTGGGTGGCGGCTCGGCCGATGCAGCCTTTGCGCTGAAAATGCTCAACGAGATTGCCTCGCTCGGCCTCACCGACGAGCAGTTGGAGGCATACGCCGCACGACTGGGTGCCGACTGTGCCTTTTTCATAAAGAACTCCCCCGCCTACGCAACAGGCATAGGAAACATTCTCACCCCCACCCCTTGCAGCCTTGCGGGCTATCATCTGGTATTAGTGAAACCCGATATTCACATATCCACCAAAGAGGCCTACTCGCTTGTGGTGCCCGCCGCGCCACAAACGCCCCTCACGCAGATAGCCGCCCTGCCCGCCGACCGGTGGAAGGGAGCTATGAAAAACGATTTTGAGAAGAGCGTTTTTGCCAAACATCCATCGTGCGAGGCAATCAAAGAGAAACTCTACGCAATGGGAGCGGTCTATGCCTCAATGTCGGGCTCCGGTTCTTCGTTCTTCGGTATTTTCACCGAGGAGCAGAAGATTGAGGATATAAAGGCAGCCTTCCCCGGAATGTTCTGCTGGTGCAACCCGTAGGGGCTGACCGATGTATCCGCCCTCTATTTTGATACAAAATATAGAATACCAGTTTTAAATATACACAACAAGCGATAGTGCCACAGCACTATCGCTTGTTGTGTATAAAGGGATTATCTATTATTCTATTGTGGTAACACCCCTAACATAGAGAGCGGTAGAAGGTGTATAAGACAAGCTACCACCTGAACCACAAACTATACTCAGATATTGGCCAATGGAATTTAAAGTAGTAGATAAGGTATAATAACAACAAGTAGAAGATAGTTTTGTTCCGCCAAAACTTGTTAAAGCATTATTTATATCGGTCCATTTTGCACTTATAGTTCTTCCTTGGCTTGCAGTGGGCAATATATCACCATAAAGTGTATTGGCAGTTGTCACACTAGTAATTTTATCACTTTGTGCATTGTTAAGGTGCAATATAAACTTTTCTCCTCCGCCAACAATAAGTACTCCCTCAACGGTATTTATCTCCCCCGCTCTCTCGTTATACTCCTGCTTGGTGAGGAACTCGCGATTACCATCTATTATCACCGAGAGTTTTAAATCGTCGGGGTCTTGCCAATAGATTGCAGAGGCATAATCGGTAGATTTACCCCCCCTGACGTAGAGAGCGGTAGAAGTTGTATAAGACAAGCTACCACCTGAACCGCAAATTAAGTCATAATAGGTACCGAGAGAATTAAGGAAAGTAGATAAGGTATAATAACAACAAGTAGAAGATAGTTTTGTCCCACCAAAACTTGTTAAAGCATTATTTATATCGGTCCATTTTGCACTTATAGTTTTTCCTTGGCTTGCAGTGGGCAATATATCACCATAAAGTGTATTGGCAGTTGTCACATTGGAGATACAATCATATTGCACATCGTTAAGTGAAAGGATAAAACTCTCGCCACCGGAAACTATTGTCAAGCCTTCAATAACAGCATCCGAGAGATTGGCATTCTTGTACTCCTCTTGGGTGAGGTAATAGCGTCTACCACCCTTCCATATTGCCAATGTGAGGTCGGTGGGAGTTGTCGAGTAGATTGAATTATCGACACCTGTATCGCCGGAATCACTGCTTCCACCAACAGCAACATACAATGTGTTTATAAAGTCCTTGGCGTTGGTCTGTGCCTTCACAAAGTCGTCGGCAAGTGAACTTGAACAGTCTAGCACAAGCATTATCACGGCCGAACTATGTTCGGTAACAATATCGGAATTTTCGGTCTTGTCAAACTCGGAGTTAATCTGCCAGCTTCCATTAGATGCAATATAGGTCCATTCGTCGGTAAATTGTCCCTCAATGAGTTTGTTACTATCTGTGCGAACACCCTCGAAAGTAAATGTCACAAAAATACCATTGAGGGTTCCTTTAATTTCGGTCCCAGAGGTTGAGGTCAGGCCTACATATTGTACATTTTCGAGCGAAAGTGTAGAACGGTTGAATGTACCTTCGAGATAAAGGGTTGAATTCTCGGCCGAAGCAACATTATCGAATGTGAAACGCACCAATGTTCCAGTTGAGACACCGGGCATTGTAAGATTTATTATCTGAACATAATTGCTCTTTGTCAACTGCTCGGCAATCTCTTTGAACTTGGCATTAACCTCGGCCATACTCGAAACCTCTGTGGCATTTTCGGATGACGAAGCGAGCTTAGTAAGGTTCTTTTGGAACATTGCATCATCGGCAACATCCTTTCCTTTTATACCTATTGAGTAGGCTGTGATTGGCAAGCCATTTACAGTTTCTGTTTTAATGCGATTATTAAGAGCATCAAGATATTCATCTTCTGTTTCGTAAGAAAAATTCATCATCATTGAACCTTGGTCCAATCCATCGGTAAATGTAACGACGGCAACAGTAGAAAGGTCGGCAGGTAATGTGGTCGTTTGTATTGTATTCAGCGCCTGATCGACAGAATAATAGAGCAAAGTACCATACTTCATAGTCATAGCATTGATAAATGAATCGAATTGTGGCTTGCTACTTTCGGTAAGTTGTGTGATAGGATTTACATAGAGTTCTTGGTTAAAACCTGTAATTCCAAGATAAATACCGCTATTCGTGCCACCGCCTGTAATAGTTACATCACTCCAAGATGTTATATTTTTGTCGGCTTGTTCTACTACACCAAACAGGGAGCGGCGAATGTCGACAGCTTTGTCGCTAACATAATGTCCCTCTTTCATTCCTGTTGTTTGGAAGGTGAGAGTAAATCCGGAGGTTAACGCTGTGGGATAGGCCACAATAAAATACTCTTTACCGGCTTCGAATGTACCACCACCGGGAGCTGTTACTTTTATTTCTCTTTTGCTATCGACCTCGTCGTCCAAAAGAGCAGGTTTCTCGGTTGCATCAAAAACGACCTTTGCAGTGCCTGCCAATCTTTCATTTTTGTTACCCTTAAAAATAACGGTGGTTATATCGTCGCGTGATACTGTAAACTTCACTCCGCCACAAATATTATAAAAAGCCAGATTAACACCTTGTGCACGAGCAATCGTAGGGAAAAGGCCATTGGAGAAGGTTCCTTCTGCCGCCGTTTGGGTGGCAGGGAGAGTTATTGTTGTTACACCGTTATTAAAACTTGTGGTTGCAGAATAAGGATAAATGCCATAAAGGTATTTTCCATTGGTAAAGTTTTCACCACCGACAGAAATGCCGTCTATTCGTCCCTTGAACTCGGCAATGGCCGACTGCTCGGTATTTTGAGCAATGAACTTACTGCCGCCTTCGGAGTTGTCGCTGTAAAATACACTTATTTCGTCCAACGGGCACCAATTTACCGAACCATCGGGGTCGCGAACGGTTCGAGTGTCCGCATTATAATCTTCCCTGACTGCGGTAATTGTAAGTTCAACACCTTGGGAATAATCGGCAAATGGTTCTTCTTCCATCTTATTGCAGGCGAAACTCATAAGAGAAGCGCATACAAGAATTAAACATTTAATACTTTTATTCATAATCTATATTTTTAATTTATTACTATTCACATATTTACCACTCAATCTCTCCTGTTCCTTCCGAACCGCCCGAATCGGGAGTAGCAATCACTACAATGCTACAATCAGCACTTAATTCACTATTATATCGGACTGTAATCACAGCCTCTCCTTCTTGCAATGCAGTAACAACACCATTTGCAACCGAGAGTACATCGGTACTGGAACTTGTCCAAGTTAAATTATTGTTTGATATTGCATTAGGAAGTAAATAGGAGGTAAGTTCTATTACATCCCCTACGTTAATGGTAAAATTAGTTTGGCTGAATGAGAGCGATGATGGCAACTGCGGTTTTTCGGTACCAAGGATAATTGCAATAAGTTTTGTTATATCGGCAACATCGACTGAACCATCGTTGTTAAGGTCGGCGGCATCTGTTTTTTCGTCATTGCCAAGAATAATGGCAACAAGTCTTGTTATATCGGCAACATCGACTGAACCATCGTCGGTTATGTCACCTATTATAATATAATCTTCATCATCGGTGGTTATTACTTTATTGGCATAAGCAGCTACATAGCCATAATAGGGAGAACCTGTTGTAATATTCAATGAGGAATAATTATAGACAGTCTTCAAATTGCTACAACCATAGAATGCCGCATAATCAATTACTGCAATGTTTGAAGGAATAACAACGTTTGTGAGAGCACTGCAATTATAGAATGCGTATGAAGAAATATTGGTGAGAGAATCGGGAATTACAATATTTGCAAGATTGCTACAAGCGCGAAATGCCGAACTTCCTATTCCTGTCACGGAGTTTGGAATAATAACACTTTCAATATCTGTATTTCCGCAAAATGCACTATCACCTATTACATAATTATTACCATAATATCCTTCGGGCAAGGTTATTTCGGTATCATTTCCGGAGTATTTAAGCAATGTGTATCGTTCTTCTACTATTCCAAATTTATAATCGCTATAATAAGGTGTTACAACATCATCGGCATAGTAGGCTATGTAACCGTGCTCAGTGGAGCCGACAGAGATTATAATATTTGAATTATTATATACAGTCTTCAAATTACTACACCCATAAAAGGCACTATTGCCAATAGCTGTTACACTGCCGGGGATTGTAATTTGTGTCAAATTTATGGAACTGAATGCATAGCTTCCTATACTTGTTATCCCCTCACTAATGAGAACAGATGTTATATTGGACTTATATCCGTTCCAAGGAGTGTTGCTAATGGATGTGTAATCTTGCATAGTACCACTGCCACTTATGGTGAGTATTCCATCGGCATAAGACCAATAGGCCTTCTCTCCGCAAGAACCACCGATATTACACACTTCCCCACTCTCGGTTATTCCTATTGAGGTTGGTGCGAGGCGTTTGGTATTACGACTTACAAGATATATGCTCACAGCATCTACCGTTTGCGGGAACTTCACATCTACATAAACATAATCATTTGGGGTTGTACCATTTTTCCAAGTAGAGTGATAGAAGTTTGAGTAGCTACCATCGCAAAGGTTGGCAAGAGAACCCTCGGAACTTTCCAATGAATTTGTTGTAACACAAGAGGCTGTGTAAGCTATTTTATTACCGTTGCCATCGTAGAATTCAAGCTCACCAAGGGCAACCATTGGGTAGCCGTTAAATGTGGTTGTTCCTCCATTATCACCACTATTTCCAAACACTGTGATGCGAATGCCCTGCTTGGCACTATCGAAATGCAAAGTTCCGGAGCTCCAAACATAATTGCTGCCGCTTGTAGTTCCGGGAAGGCCGTCGGCAGTGGTAAAATAGATGGGCAATGAGGTTGATTCCGCACTTGACATTATACTACACAAGAGTAGCAGAAATGTAAATAGGGATTTTAAGTAAATTTTCTTCATCGTATTATTTTTTATGGATTTATGTTTTTTGCCTTCATAATTCCCCGATGAAGAGCCGATAAAAAAATATGGTGTGGGAACTATATTGGTTTTATCCCACTGACAGGCTTCTCGCATTGCCTATGGTACGGATAAAACAATAGCCCACACCAAAGGTTATGTAAAAAGCCAATATCGGCTATACATACCAATGATGTGGTGCTATCGCCATCATCTTCGTACCATTTCAAATTTTGCGAGAATTTGTCAGTGAAGATAATTTCAATAACACCTTTTTACTAAAATTTATTCTTTCGAACAGCGCAAATTTAAATATTTTTTCTTAAAAAACACTTTTCGAGTATTATTTCTTTGCTGCCATCCACAAAAAAACAGTTGCCCCGTGATTCACATCAGGGGGCAACAATAACACAAACACAAAATAAAACACGACAAAACTACTATGCAATGTTGTCGGCTTGCTGTGCTTGGAGCACAGATGCAAAGGGCAGGTATTCACATATCCGCCACTCGCTTGGGCCGACTTGCAATAATAGAACACTCTGCGGAGTGAGTTTGTTTTGCCCACAACTGTTAATTTACATTAAAGAAAAGAGAAACGGAACGGTGATACAAAAGCCGGTTCTGTTTGTTTATTGCGTAAAGAACGGTTATGAACGGGCATATAACAAATTTGCTGGCCAATGGGATTAAGGAGTTGCTGGCCTACATTGGAATTACGATAGATGCCGATGGACGATGGAGCACTCTAATTTCGCTGTGTGCCATTGCCTTTGTGGCATTCATTGTTTCGGAGATTATATATAGAATTGCATTGGTGCTCACACGCAGAGTGTTGAGGCACAAGGAGTATGTTTTTCTTTCGCGACTCATAAAATATGGTGCGGTGCGCAAGCTATCCTATCTTGTTCCACCTATTATAATAAATGCGGTGTTGCCGGCTGTGCTAACCGGGAAACAACTCACTCTGCGTTACATTGAGAATTTTGTGTGGATTTATTTTATTGTGATGCTTGTGGTGGCGGTAAATGCCATTCTGAATTCCGTGGGCGACTCGGCTTTCACGAACAGCAAGTATCACGACCGCCCGATAAAGGGATTTATACAGATTACAAAGGCTGTTATATATATAATTGCTGTGATTGTGGGAATTTCAATAATCACCAATAAATCGCCGCTCTACCTCATTGGCGGATTGGGTGCGTTTGCCGCGGTTATTATGCTCATTGCCAAGGATAGTATTATGGGGTTTGTTGGTGGCTTTCTTTTATTGGAAAATGATATGGTGCGTTTAGGCGATTGGATTGAGGTTTCGGGAACAAGCATTAACGGAACGGTGATAGATATTTCGCTCACCATTGTAAAGGTGCAGAATTTCGATAATACCATTGTTACAATACCGCCATACTCGCTCATTAACAGCACATTCACCAATTGGCGGGGAATGACCGACAGCGGTGGACGACGCATTGCGCGTGGCTACACGGTGAAGCTCGACAACATAAGGCCTTGCAGCGATGAGCTGATAGCTAAATTGCGGGGCATCGACATTGAGCTCGACAGTTTCATAAGCCGCAAGATGGAACAGTGTGACAATGGCAAGGTGGCAAACACGACTAACCCCGACGGGCTCACCTATGGCACGGTAGACACGAACTTGGGGCTGTTCCGTGCATACGCTGATATGTATTTGCGCCACCATCCTCTCATACGCCAAGATATGCTCATTATGGTGCGCACGCTTGCGCCCACCGAGGCGGGATTGCCCATTCAGTTTTATTGTTTCACGGCAACGACCGATTGGAGCGAGTATGAGAGCATACAGGCCGAGATTATGGAGCATTTTGCTGCCATTATGCCTCACTTCGGGCTTTACCCTTTTCAAACGGCAGGTGCACGCGACACTATAATCGGTGGGTTGCTCGAAGGGAATTTCCCTGTGGAGCGCATTGAGGGAATGCCTTATAAAACCACAAAATAGGTGGCCGTTCAAAACTGTGTACCAAGCAAAAAAAGCAACGCGAACAGAAGAAGGTTCCGTGCCGTGCGCCCAAGGATGGGATTAAGGGCGGCACCTTGTGCACGCCTCAAAGAGTGCCACGTTCTAATGTGGAGTAATAGGTAAACAGCAGGAGCAAGAAGCGCGGGAAGAGCGAGCCTTGCCCACACAGGGTACATCACAGCCATTGCCACACAACCCGAGAGAAGATAGGTAATGCTCATCGCCTTGCGCCCGAAGAGAACAACCGTTGTTCGTTTGCCCACAAGAGCATCATCATCGGCATCGCGATAATTATTCACCACCAGCACGTTGGCAGCAAGAAATCCTGTTGCAACAGAGGCTGGCAGAGCAACGGGCAGGGATGCCCAAGAACCTGTTTGCAAATAACAAGTGAATGTTACCGGAACTATCCCGAAAAAGAACACCACAGCAACATCGCCCAGCCCGTGATGCGACAGAGGATAGGGACCGGCACTGTATGCCAAAGCAAATATCATAATGGCTATGCCGACGAACAAAAGCCACCACGGACCGTAAATCAGCATAGCACATCCCACAAGTGCTGCTGCGAAGAGCATTCCGTATGCAGCTTTCTTCATCAAGGAGGAGGCAATATCGCCCTCGGTCACTCCACGGCGAAACCCTGCACGCCCCTTCCTGTCAATCCCGTTCTTAAAATCGAAATATTCATTCGCAAAGTTCGATGCAATTTGTGCAAGCAGTGCAAACAGAAGGCACAACACTGCGGGAACGGCATTGAACGTGCCCTGCAACAGTGCACAAGCAATTCCCGTTATAACGCCTGCCACGCTTACGGGGAGCGTTCGAAGGCGCATCGCCTCAATCCATCTCTTTATCATAATCACCCTTTCTTCCCTATATACATACGGCATATTCCGAATGTGAGAGGAGTATGCTCCACCACACCAAAGCCGGCACTTTTCATCATTGTAATAAATTTATCGGGTGCGGGGAAACGGAGCACCGATGCGGGAAGATACTCATAGGCACTGCGGTCGCCCGAAATGAAGCCGCCTATGGCGGGAAGGATTTTCAGGAAATACAATTTATAACACCAACGTATAAAAGCGTTTGAGGGGACCGACAATTCAAGAATAACCAATTTCCCACCCGGCGAGAGCACCCGGAACATCTCGGCAAGGCCAAGTTCAAGATGCTCGAAATTACGCACACCGAACCCCACCGATATACGGTCGAAGCTATTATCCTCATAAGGCAGTGCCTCACAATCGCCCTCGCGCATAGTGGCACAAAGGCCCGCCTTCGCTATTTTATCGCGGCCTATGGCAAGCATTCCTTCGGCTATATCTATGCCTGTAACTTCGCTCCCTGCCGGTACGTTACGGGCTATCTCAATGGTAAAATCGCCTGTGCCGCACGCCACATCGAGCACCTTCAACGGAGTGCTTGCATCGGCAAGTTCACGCACTGCCTTTCTTCTCCACCCCTTATCGATATTGAGCGAGAGAATGTGATTCAACCGGTCATAGTCGGAGGCGATGTTATTGAACAATTTTTTTATACCTTCTTTCTTTGCCATAATTATACGGGGGTATTTTTTACAAAATATACATAAATCAGCAGGATTACATTCATCAGCAGTGCATATATAATTGCGGGCAGAGCCATCTCACCGCTATTGAAGATAAAGGGTGACGACGCAATCGCAATGGCCTGTGCTGCATTCTGCATACCTACCTCTATCACTATTGTGCGCCTTACAGCGGGAGTGGAACCGCCTATGCGGGCCATTGCCGAGCTGCACAGCATTGCCACCAAAATTAGCAGTGCTGCCGACAAGCCGAGAACAGTGAAATTATCGGCAATCTCCTTGCTGTATTGAAGGAAGAAGAGAAGTGCCAAAAGCATAAGTGCGGGAAAAGCCGCCTTGCCCAATGCTTTGCCCACCCCCTTAGCCGGCGATGGGCAGAAATGCCGGAAGAGGCTTCCCGCAAGGAGAGGCACAAAGAGCAGAACAAGGTTCTGCACAAGAAGCTTACCCACGGGAAGATGCACCTCGCTCCCCGACACATCGGAAACCAAGCAGGTAACAAATTTCATTATGAGCGGAAGTGTAAAAAGGGTTATTACACTGCTCAATGCGGTGAGTGTTACCGACAGTGCCACATCACCCTTTGCCAAGAGCGAAAAGACATTCGAGGAGCTGCCACCGGGGCAACAGGCCACGAGTACAAGCCCCATAAAGAATATGGGTGGCAGGTTCAATGCCCAAGCTACAACCATAGCAATGAGAGGAAGGAGAAGAATTTGCCCCACCATCCCTATAAGTACTGCTTTCGGGTTTTTAGCAACATTTGTAAATGCCTTTCTGTTAAGGTCGATTCCCAAAAGGAACATCAGTACAATGAGGATGGGCATTACAATCCATATAGTATTCATAAATGTATTTTCTTTTAGAGGGCGAATTTAAGATTTTTCTACGAAAAATCATCATTAACCTCCTTTTCAAATTGCATAAATGATGCTTTTATTGCGAGGGGTGCGGTAAAAAAGTATAAGGAGGTGTATAGGCTCAATGAATTAAAGCCTAAATCCCCGCCTCGATTATTACCGAGGAGAGGATTTAGGATAGATACCCCAAGATGGGTTATTTGCTGTTAAGGTCGTTGAGGGTTACATCGGGGTAACCGGCGGCCTTCAACGAAGAGGCGCAAAGGTCGAGATTGTCGGGGCGGATGAATACATTGGCTATTGTATCCTGTGCGTAGGCATACATATATTCTACCGACACGCCGGCGTTGCTTATTATCTCCAATGCCTTGCCAAGCTCGCCGGGAACATCGGGAGTTTGCAGGCATACTACTTTATTGATTGATGCTGCAAAGTTGTTGGCACGCAACACTTCGCACGCCTTCTGCGGGTCGGACACGATAATGTGCAGCACGCCAAACTCGGCATTTTCCGACACGGTAAAGGCCTTCATATTTATATTGTTCTCGCCAAACAATTTTGCAATTTGTGTGAAACGTCCGAGACGGTTCTCCAAAAATACTGATAATTGCTCTATAAACATATTGCTCTGTTTTTTGGGGTTATTATTCAAATTTACGGTGGTCGATGGCACGCTTGGCCTTGCCCATACTGCGCTCGATGGTATTGGGCTCCACAATCTTCACATTGGGTTTGATGCCTATCACACTCTGACAACGTGCGGTGATGCGTTTTTTAAGGTCGACAAGCTCGTTCACCTTGTCGGTGTAATACTCGGGGTGCACCTCCACGAGAATGTCGAATGTATCGACATTGTTCACGCGGTCAACTTCAATAAAGTAGTAAGGCTCGCACTCGGGGAATTCCAGAATAATAGACTCCACTGTCGAGGGGAACACGTTTACGCCGCGTATGATGAGCATATCGTCGCTGCGGCCGAGTATCTTGTTCATACGCACTGCGGTGCGGCCGCATTCGCACTTTTCGTAGATGAGTGAGGTGAGGTCGCGTGTGCGGTAACGTATCATCGGCATTCCCCATTTTGTAAGGTTGGTGAAGACAAGCTCGCCCTTCTCGCCGGGAGCTACGGGTTGCAAGGTTACGGGGTCGATAATTTCGGGATAGAAGTGGTCTTCCCAAAGGTGTGTTCCATTCTGGCACTCGCACTCGCAGCCTACGCCGGGACCGCACATTTCGGTGAGGCCGTATATGTCGTAGGCTTTTATGTGCAGTTTTTCCTCAATTTCGGCACGCATACTGTTGGTCCAAGGCTCGGCACCGAATACTCCCACGCGCAATTTAAAGTCGTTGATATTGAGGCCGCTCTTGGCTATTGTTTCGGCAAGATAAAGAGCGTATGAGGGGGTGCAGGCAAGCACTGTGCTGCCAAAGTCGTGCATAAGTGTTATCTGTTTCTCGGTGTTGCCGCTGCCGGTGGGAACAATAGATGCGCCGATGAGTGTTCCACCATCGTGTGCGCCCAATCCTCCGGTGAACAGGCCGTAGCCATAGGACACCTGCATTATATCCTCGCTGGTTACGCCGGCTGCCATAAGCGAGCGGGCCGTTACCTCGCTCCACATTTCAAGGTCTTCGCGGGTGTAGCCGGCAACAATGGGCTTTCCCGTGGTACCCGACGAGGCGTGCAGACGCACTATCTTTTCCATTGGAACGCAAAAGAGGTTAAAGGGATAGTTGTCGCGCAGGTCCTGTTTGGTTGTAAACGGCAACTTTGTAATGTCGTCGATACTGCGTATATCCTCGGGCTTAACCCCACACTCATCCATACGCTTGCGATAATAGGTAGAATCCTCGTAAACGTGTTTCACCATCTTCACAAGCCTCTCACTCTGCAAGCGGCGCATCTCTTCGCGCCCCATACATTCGGCTTCTTTGTTCCAATACTTTGTCATAAGTCTTTTTTAAATTTACCCCATTTGGGTGTTAGTTCTTTTTTAATTTATAGCTGACGGCAAAACTACAATATATTTTCATAAAACATTTATAAAATGTAACTTTTTTAAACAAATAATCGCAGAAAGTTGTTACCCTCACAGGCTTATGAGCAATAACAGGGCAAAAAACATTTGTAAAAAATGTACAAGCCGTGGACAGAATTAACCAAATTAACAAATTTTGCACAAAAAGGGATAAAATGTGCAGAAAATGAAAAGCAAACTATTTTCATTTTGCACTACCTTTGCCGACCAAAAAGGATAAAACAGATAAAAAGTATTATGACAAAGATAAAAGATTGTTGCGTGCTTGTAACGGGTGGCGCATCGGGTATTGGAAAGATTATGGGCCGCATAGCTCTTGAACGTGGTGCACGCTGTCTTGTTATTTGGGACATTAACGAAGCAAGCATAAATGCAGTGAAGGAGGAGTACAAGAACCTTGGCCGTGTTGTGGGATACAAGGTAGATGTGTCGGACAGCAAGCAGGTGGAGAAGGTTGCATCGCTCACCGGGAAGGAGTGTGGCAATGTCGATATTCTCATAAACAACGCCGGCATTGTCGCCAACAACAACACCTTCGACAAGCAAAGCACGAGCGACATTGAGCGTACAATTTCAATAAACACCGTTGCCCCTATGATAATCGCCAATCAATTCCTTCCCGGAATGATTAAGCGCAACAAAGGACATATATGCAACATTGCATCGGCTGCGGGTATGCTGTCGAACCCCAGAATGGCTGTCTATGCAGCAAGCAAATGGGGGGTTATCGGATGGAGCGATTCGGTGCGCATAGAGCTGAAACAGATGAAGAGCAAGGTGCGTTTCACCACCATTGCACCTTATTTTATAAATACAGGAATGTTCGACGGTGTAAAGTCGCGCATATTCCCCATTCTTAAACCCGAGCCCACTTCGCGCAAAATTATGAACGCCATCGAGGGTAACAGGAATTTCAAAGGCATTCCTTTCGGGTTCCACTTCATACGTTTCTGCCAAGCATTGTTGCCTACTACAATTTTCGATTATATCTTTGGCGAGGTGGTGGGAATATTCCACGCAATGGACAATTTCACAGGACGCAAAAAGTAATATATCTGATATATGAGCATTACAAATACAGAAAGCAGCGTTATCAAGGCAATAGTAAAGGCGCAACGCGAATATTTTGCAACCGGCGCGACGCTGGAATACAAATTCAGAAAAGAGCAACTAAAAAAATTGCAGAAGGCTCTGAAAACTTGGGAGAAGGATTTGTGCGAGGCTTTGTGGACAGACCTGCATAAATCGGAGCAAGAGGCTGTGATGACCGAAACGAGCATTGTCAAAAGCGAAGTAAAGCACCACATTGCCTGCCTGAAAGGGTGGATGAAGAGCCGTTGTGCCACCACTCCCATAAAAATGATGCCATCGCGCAGTCGCACTATGTATGAGCCGCTCGGCAACGCACTCATAATGTCGCCGTGGAACTATCCCGTTCAGCTGTTGCTCAACCCTTTGGTGGGTGCAATTTCGGCCGGATGTACCGCTATTTTAAAGCCTTCGCCACAGGTACCGAACGTGTCGCTAACCATAGAGAAGATGATAAAAGCGACCTTCGAAGAGCGTTACATTGCCGTGGTGCAAGGCAACCGCGAGGCCAACAAGGCACTGTTGCAAGAGCGTTTCGACATTATATTCTTTACCGGCAGCCCGGCACTTGGCAAGATTGTTATGCAGGAGGCTGCAAAGACACTCACCCCCACAATTCTGGAACTTGGCGGAAAGAGCCCCTGCATTGTGGACGAAAAGGCCGACATTGCCATTGCTGCACGCCGCATAGCGTGGGGAAAGACCTTGAATGCCGGGCAGACCTGCATTGCTCCCGATTATCTGCTCATACACTCCTCGCAGAAGGAGAAATTCGTAAAAGCATTTGGCAGGGAGATTAAAAAGCTGCACGGCGAGGATATTGAGAAGAGCAGGCACTATGTGAGAATGGTGAGCGAGAAGGCGTTTGAGCGCGTGAGCAGTTATTTGAAGGACGGACGCATTGTATTCGGCGGCAAATGTAATGCCGCTGAGCGTTACATCGAACCTACATTGCTCGACGATGTAAACCCCGAATCGCCGGTGATGCAGGAGGAGATTTTCGGCCCTGTGTTGCCGATGATTGAGTTCACCGACCGAGGAGCGGCCATTAACTTCATAAACCGTCGCGAGAAACCTCTTGCATTGTATTATTTCGGCAAGAGCGAGGATGGGAAAGAGGTATTGCGCAGAACTTCGTCGGGCGGGGCTTGCATAAACGACACTATTATGCACATTGCCAACGACAATCTGCCTTTTGGCGGCGTGGGTAATTCGGGAATGGGAAATTATCACGGCAGACGCAGTTTCGAGGCTTTCTCGCATTTGCGTGCAGTGGTGAGCACAACTACCCTGATAGACCTTCCTTTCAGATATATGCCCTACAATATGTGGAGCTTGGTGAAGAAGATTCTGTAAATATTCATACATTTTTTTAAACTGCGGTGACCTATTTTATTTGGTGATTATATACAATGTTACACCTATTTGTCATTTCGTGGGAGCGGAGCGACGAGAAAACTAAAAGTTGTTTCAAGAAAGACCTCTCACATACGTTCGAGATGAGAGATTCTTGTCAGTTTTTCTGTTAATGTAAATTGTATATAATTACTATATATTTTTAGGTCACCGCAGTTTATTTGGAGGTTGAAGGAAAAGAACGATTTTAGGCTCACCTGCAAAAGTTGGGGGCTACGCAATAAAGTCTAATCAGTCAAAAATAAGTTTTACTCTAAAATCCTCGATGTTATTGTCGGCTATTCTCTCAATCTGTTTAATCTTTTTCTTTTAGGTGATTATATACAATGTTACACTTGTTTGTCATTTCGATGGAGCGGAGCGACGAGAAAACTGGATATCAGCATTGTTGAGATTTCTCACATTTGTTCGAAATGACAGTTTCTTATCAGTTTTTCTATTGGTGTAAAATTATATATAATTACCTTCTTTTATACTTTTTTCGAAGAAAGTACAATAAAGTTCTTACATAATTAAGAGAACTGCCGGTAGCGACACCGAAAAAGTGGGAGTTTGCTCCCTAAGACTTTGCAAGTGAGCAAAAAAACAGTTCGAAATGTGAGTCTCTTTAAATTTACTCCTCGGGAAGATACTTATCGGAAATCTTTTTGTTGCTCACTATGAGTCCCTGTTCCTTTATGTCGTTGAGGCGGCGAGTGATGTTACCCTTGCCTTTTACGAGCTGTTTATAAGCATCGCGATAGGCCCCCTGTGCTTTTTCGAGCGCACCCTCAATCTTGGAGAAGTTTTCAGTAAAAAGCACTACTTTTTCATACACGGCATTGGCTGTGTCGACTATTTTCTGCACGTCGCGTTGCTGGCGTTCGCGTGTCCACAATGAGTTTACGACAAAGAGCGTGGATATGAGGTTAGAGGCAGAAATGAGCACTATGCCGCGTTTGTAGGCGTAGTTCCACAGGCTGTTGTCGGCCTCCATTGCAAGGAAGTAGGATGGTTCGTTGGGGACAAAGAGCATCACATAGTCGAGAGAATTTACATTGTATTTTGCGTATGATTTTGTGGCAAGGTTATCTATGTGACGGCGTATGCTCAACAGGTGCTCTTTAAGTGCAAGGGTGCGGGTCGCTTCGTCCTCGGCAGCAAGATAGTTCATATAGGCTTTGAGCGATACTTTGGAGTCTATTATTATGTCGCGTTTGCCGGGGAAGTGAATTATAATGTCGGGCTTCATTCCCTGATTGGTTTCATCGTGATGCAGTATGTTGCCGTCGTCGTCGCGCAGTGTTGCCTGACGCTCCCACTGTTCATTCTCTATGAGTCCCGAATTTTCGAGGATCTGTTCAAGGATTGTTTCTCCCCAATCGCCTTGGAATTTATTGTTGCTTGTGCCGGCAATGGCATTGGTGAGGTTTATGGCGTCGCGGCTTATGCGGTTGTTGGCCTCTATGAGGGTGTTTATATTCTGTTCGAGCGAGAAGCGTTGCTTGCTCTCTTCGCTGTAAAAATGCTCCACCTTTTCGCGGAAGGATTTAAGGTCGATGTTAAAGGGTTGCAGCATTGCCGAAAGACGCTCCTGCGACTGCCGACCGAAATTCTCGCTGTTCTTTTCGAGTGCCTCCGTTGCCATAGTCTTGAATTCGAGGCGCATCTGTTCGAGCGTGGCCTTGAACTGTTCTTTCTGTGCATCGAGCCTCTCGCCGAGGGCACGGTTCTCACTTTCCAGCCCTGCTATGTGGGCATACTGTTCTTCGCGCAGACGCTGCTGTTCGGCAACGCTTGCTTCGGCTTTGGCGGCACGCTCTTGCGTTGCTTGCAGTTGCACGGCAAACATTGCATTCTCTTTTTCGAGCAGAATATTGCGACGGGATTTTGCTACATACATTGCAAGCACTATCGCAAACATCACGGCAAACAATGCTGTTGCCGAGCAGATTAGTATTGTCATCATAATGTGTGTTTGTGTCTGTTATAATAATAGTCACCGCCGCAGTTTCCATAAAAGGATTGTA
Organism: Bacteroidaceae bacterium; assembly: GCA_017466065.1. The sequence goes on along the minus strand of JAFTUV010000021.1, from coordinate 9,932 downwards.
CCCCAACGGCAAATGCGCTTAAAGCAACTGCCGTCGCGCACAAAGATATTTCCAATATCTAAAATTCCGGTTATAGAGAATGAGCGACAGAGCAAAAGAGCATCCTTAAAAAGAGTCAATCTCACTTCACTGCTCAGCACTTTGTTGTGCAAACGTGCCAAGCGCAGCTGTTCCATTGTTCTTATGCGTGAATAGTCAATCTGTTTCATCGCCGCACTCCTTATCTTTGAAAAACATTCTGCAAAAACGCGCAACAAGCATATTGGCAAATAACCGGCTACGCAACAGGTGCAATAACAGAGCCGCTACAAGCAGCAACGATGCAACTATGAGAAGCGAAAAGACATATCCCACTACCGAGGCTGCTGCCACCACGGCTGCCGCCAATATTGCGAGCAGGGCAAGCAGCGAGAATGCAGCAACAAGCAGCCCCGAAAAAACATCGGTAAAGAAGAGCGAGAGGCCCTCCACAAGCGAGAGTTTCGCTCCGTCAATCTCTACATTCAAGGATTTCTGCGCATCGCGCAGAAGGGTGTCAAAGTCTTTTTTAAGGTTCATACACTACTCCTCTATGGAAATGACGACATCCTCTTTTGCCGCATCTGCATCGCCTTTGAAGGGGCAACAATCCCCGGCGACACGCTCTTTTGCTTCATCGAGCCTGCGTTTAATTCCACTGCGCAATTCTTTACCGCATTTTGGAACGAACAAGGCCACCATTATGCCTCCGAACAACATTCCGGCTGCAAAAGCCGTAAAACAATATCCCAGTTTCATAATACAAAATATTAAAACATTAATAAAATGCCGAAACTCGCCGGAAACATTGTTTCACCGGTGCGAAGATAGTTACTCAATTATCAAAAATCAACTTTTGTTGCCTATTTTTACAAATAGTTAAAAATCAAAATACCTTTATTAGGTGTTTCAAGACAAAATTGTTACCTTCGCTTGTTGAAACAATCTCTTTTGAGTGTACGGTTATACTAATAACACTTTCAAAAGGATTTTTTCCCGGAGATTTTCACTTTTTTTGAAAAAAACAATAAAGTATGAAAAGGTATATAATTATGCTGTTGTCGGTGCTTGCAATAATAAGCGGTTGCAAGAATGTGCAAGGAGAGAAGAGTGCCGGCAAAGAGAGCAATAATGGGAATATAATTATTTTCGACACATTGAGAATAAAGGAAAGTTTCCCGCTCGACTCCATCGACAAGAACTCTCCCACGCTGAATGTGGATATTACTTTGCTTGCTCCAAAAACAACCGACGAGAATTTGAATGCCGATATTAGCAACTGCATTGCATACGCTGCATTCGGGCGAGAGGGCAGCAATCTGCAATCTACATTAGAATCGGTGCTAAAATCACTCACCGAGAATTATTACACGTTGCGCAACAGCTATATAAACGAGAAAGACATTAACCCCGACGCACCGTGGTTCAAGGCATATTATATGCTCGACAGTGAGGCTGTGCAAGGGCCCGGGAACATTGTTTGCTACACGGTAAACAACGAGGTTTACGAGGGAGGAGCACACCCCTATCACATAATAAGCGCGGTAAATTTCGACGCAACAAGCGGCAAAGAAATTACGCTTCAAGATATTTTCACTGCGGGGTGCGACAGCCTGCTCACAGAGAGGCTCACTACCCGCCTTACGCAGCAACATAAAGCAGCATCGGTGCAGGGGCTGAAAGAGATGGGTTATTCCATTAACGAAATGTTCGTTACCAATAATTTTGCAATGGAGAAGGACAGCATATTTTTCATCTATAATGAATATGAGATTGCGCCCTACTCTTGTGGCAACAGCCGCATTGGTTTTAAATATGATGAACTGAAAGATATTCTTAAATAAATAATGGAAAAGATACTTAAATATTTTCCCTCGCTCACCGAGAGGCAAAAGGAGCAGTTTGCTGCGTTGTATGACCTATACTTCGAGTGGAATGCCAAGATAAATGTAATTTCGCGCAAGGATATAGAGAATCTATATCTGCACCACATTCTGCACTCGTTGGCTATTGCAAAGACCATACAGTTCCGCCCCGGTACTACGGTGATGGACTTCGGGTGCGGCGGAGGACTCCCGGGAATTCCGCTTGCGATAATGTTCCCCGAAACTGATTTTCACCTTATCGACAGCATAGGGAAGAAGGTGCGCGTGGCTACCGAGATTGCAAAAGCCATAGGGCTCACCAATGTGAGGGGCAGTCACAGCCGTGTGCAGGATATTAAGGAGAAGTTCCATTTTGTGGTGAGCCGCGCTGTAATGCAGTTGCCCGAGCTTATAAAAATTTGTAGCAAGAATATTGCCAAAGAGCAGATAAATTCACTGCCCAACGGTGTTATATGCCTCAAAGGCGGTAACATTGAGGGAGAGATACAGCCGTTCAGGAAGTTCGTGGAGATAACCGAACTTTCCACATTCTTCGACGAGGAGTTCTTCAAAGACAAAAAAGTTGTTTACGTTCCCATCGGTTAAAGAAACTATGCAGATTAAGAGATTTATATTCAACCCCATAGAGGTTAATTGTTACCTTTTATGGGACGACACGAAGGAGGCACTGCTCATAGACTGCGGTGCGTTGTTCGAAGGAGAAAGAGAGGAACTGAAAGGTTTTATCGCCGACAATGGATTGGTGGTGAAACATTATCTTAACACACACCTTCACTTCGACCACATATTCGGCAACGCATTTGTGGAGGAGGCCTTCGGTGTTAAATATGAGGCCAACGATGGCGATTGGCCTTGGGTGGAGAATATTGCGGAGCGTGTGGCACGCTTCGGGTTCAGATACACCGAATATATTTCACGCCCCGAGCGTGTGTTGCAGGATGGTGACACAATCACTTTCGGCAACCAATGCGTGAAGGCTATTGCTGTCCCGGGACACTCGCCCGGCAGCCTTGCCTATTATATTCCCGAGCACAAGATGGTGTTCACCGGCGATGCATTGTTCAGGAACAGTATCGGACGCACCGACTTTCCCGACAGCGACCATCAAACGCTCATAAACTGCATAAAGGAGAGGCTTTTCACACTGCCCGACGACACTGTTGTTTACCCCGGGCATAGTGAGAGTACAACCATAGGATACGAGAAGGATTATAATATGTACATAAGATAAAAGTTATGAAAAAATTACTATTTACACTGCTTGCCGTGGCGGTAATAGCGGGTACCTTGGTTGCCACCTGCCCCGGGAAAGAGGCTCACGCCGATGCTATTCTGACAGTATTCAAGAATGCCGATGCAAAAAAGGATGGCAAAAAGAACAGTATCGCAGAGGCTGCTGCCATAAAACTTTTAAAGGGAGCCGTCGAGGATGCAATAAATGTGGATAACTATTTTATTTTCAGCATTGGAAGGCCCGAAACATCAAAAGACAAGAAGATTACATTCGGAATTCTGGGCAAAGCCTATCTGCTCGACAAGGAGGCGTTAACAGGAAAGAAACAGAAATAATATAATAAAATCTCCCGATAGTTCATCGGGAGATTTTTTATTGCATTTAACGTTAATGAAGTATCTTGTATAGCAGTTCGCGCATTATTTCACCATCGGGAATGGCAGCCCCCTCGGCACCTTTGGATTGTGCGTCGGCAAGGCGTATGAGGTGCAGAACCTCCATCACGTGCACTGCACGATAGTTTTTCATTGCTTTTATGTAGTCGCCCACTCCCCAAGTGCTCTTCAACCCCAGAAAGGCAGCAATGCCACGCTCGCTCTTTTCGGGGGCATAATAGGCCATCATCACATTCGAGAAGAAGCCGAAGAGCAGGGCAAGCGTCATCTGTATGGGATTTTTCTTGGGATTTTCGGCAAAGTATTTTATAATCTTGTTGGCCTTGTATATATCCTTGTTCACTATCGCATTCTGCAATTCGAAGTTATTGAACTCCTTGCTGATGCCTATGTGTTCTTCGACAAGTTCGGGAGAGATTGCCACCGTGCCGGCAGGCAGAGCAATGGCAAGTTTATCAATCTCGCTTGCGAGGCGACAAAGGTCGGAACCTATCGACTCACATATCATCATCACCGATTTATTATCGGCCGTGAGGCCTTTCTCGCGCAGATAGCCATTGACAAAGGAGGGCAGCTGCTCGGTGCGCAACTTCTTGCTGTCGAGCGTTACACACGAGCGTTCAAGCTCGGCGGCCACCTTCTTGCGTTTGTCGAGCGAGCCGTTCTTGTGGGCAAATACAAGCACTGTGCTCTCAACCGGGGCTTGCAGATAGTATATGAGGTTGTCGATATTTTTCAACATCTGCGCCTCACGCACTATAATCACCTGACGGGAGGCCATCATAGGGAAACGTTTGGCGGCGGTTATAATGTCGTCGATATTGCTGTCGAGCCCATAATACACTGCCTGATTGAAGCCCTGCTCGTCCTCGGTGAGTGCGTGGGTGGCTATGTAGTCGGTTATTCGGTCGGTAAAATAACCCTCCTCGCCCATAAGATAGTAGACGGGGCGGTATTTGCCGCTTTTCAGCTCTGTTATAATTGATTCGTAGGTATATTTTGCCATATTGCGCTTTTGGAGTATCTTTGCTATTGCAAATATACAATATGTTATCGTTAAATCTGCCACGTTACGAAGTAAAAATGCGCGACGCAGAGGGGAAAAAGGAGATTTTCGACCGCCTGCGCCGGTGTTATGTGGCACTTACTCCCGAGGAGTGGGTGCGGCAGCATTTTGTAAATCTGCTCATTGAGCATAAGGGCTACCCTACTACGCTCACGGCCAACGAGGTTGCAATCTCGCTCAATGGGATGAAACGCCGTTGCGACACTGTGGTCTATGACAAGGCGCTGCGCCCGAGGGCTATTGTGGAGTATAAGGCTCCCTCGGTGAAGATTGACGAGAAGGTGTTTGCACAGATTGCGCGTTACAACCTTGTGCTGAGAGTGGATTTTCTTATCGTGAGCAATGGGCTGCAACATTTCTGTTGCAAGATGGATTATGAGAATAACCGATACTCTTTTTTAAGGGAAATTCCTGCCTACAAGGATCTTGTGGGGGAGTAAGAAACACACTTCTACTACCGGCAGACAAAAGAAGAGGGTGAATTCCTAACGGAGTTTCACCCTCTAATCATTTTTAAGATGTCTTACTCACCAACTTACAGAAGCGAAGCGATGAACGCCTGCATTTCGGACTGCGCTGCCTCAACGCTCTGCAACAGTTTGAACTGTGCTTTTGAACGAACGAGGTTGTGCTCGGGATACTGTGTCTTGTAGTATGTATCGCCGTTGATGTAGTCGGCAAGGAAGCGCACTGTCTGCATATAGGGGAAGAGAGCCGCTGCATAGGGCAGGTTCTCTACTTCAAGTGGTGTAATGAACGATGCTGCCGATTTTAGGTAACCCTTCGCAAAAGATTTGAAAATCTCCATATTGAAGTTTACATTATCGAGGTCTTTGTCGTCCTCTTTACCTGTGTTGGCTGCCGAACGGAGATAGTCGCCAAAGTCGGAGAATATGAAGTTGGGCATCACAGTATCGAGGTCGATTACGCAAAGTACGTTACCGTCCTTGTCGAAGAGAATGTTGTCGACTTTTGTGTCGCAGTGACAGATGCGTTTGGGGAGCTTGCCCTCACGGTAGAGGCGCTCGCCTTTACACATCTCCTCGGCACGTTTTTCGAGCTCATCTACCAACCACTGAACCTCGGCCAAGCGACCGGCTTTGTTCTCGGCAACTGCCTCGCGCAACTGCTGCAAACGGAATTCCATATTGTGGAAGTCCTTGATTGTTTCGCCCAGCTGAACGGGAATGTCGGCAAGCATAGCTTGGAAGTTACCGAATGTTTCGCCTACGATGTATGATGTTTCGGGGGTAACGGCTGTCATCGACTCTGTTTCGGGGATGAATTCCATTACACGCCAGTACTTTTCGCCATCGAAATAGTAGTATTTACCATCCTTTGCGGGAACGAATTTAAGCACCTTGCGGCTGATGTCGTCGGTACCTGCTGCTTCGAGCTTTCCGTGGATGTGGTTGGTTACTGCCACGATGTTGTTCATAAGCATATCCACATCGGGAAAGATTGCGTTGTTAACGTGCTGCAATACATAGTCGGGTGCATTGCCTTCGGTCTTTACACGATAGGTGGTGTTGATGAGACCATTGCCCAAGGGGGCTACTTCGACAACATTACCTTGAATGTTGAATTGAGAAACAATTGTGTTCATTGGAGTATCTGTTTAGGTTAGTTATTTTTTTTCAAATGTACTCTTTTAATTTAAAAACGCAAAAAAACGGGAAATATTATTTTGCATTTTCCAATCCTATTGCAAGGGCCTTTATGTTCATTTCCACAATCTCGGCACCTTTGGAGGCAAATACTGTGGAGACGGCCTTTTCGAGCAGTGAATAGTCGAGCCCCAATGCTTTTGAAGCGGCACCGAGCAGTATCATATTGCCGCTCTTACGCATATTATTTTCGGCAGCGAGGCCCTCAACATCTATCTGTATTACGTTGGGGTACTTTGCTAGCTCGTTCTTCAACACTTCAACATCGGGATAGTCGGGAACATTGGCAAAGATGTTGTTCGATGTTATTATCCAGCCGTCGGGCGAGAGGTAAGGGGTGTAACGCAGTGCCTCCATAGGCTCCAAAGAGATTATAACATCGGCTGTTCCCTCGGCTATAAGGTCGCAGTAGATGGGCTGCGACGATATACGAAGGCTCGACTCCACACTGCCGCCACGCTGGCTCATTCCGTGTATTTCGGCTTGTTTTATGTACAGGCCCTCGTTCATTACTGCTTCGCCTATGATGGTGGCGATCGAGAGGATGCCTTGGCCTCCTACTCCGGCCAGAATTATATCTATTTTCATAATCGATTATGCTTTGTTGGCTTTTTTCTGTTTGAGTTTACGGTTCATTGTCTGTATACATTCGCGACGGGGGATTATCACCGAAACGCCGTTGTATTCTATCTCCTCGCGGATGATGCTGCACAGCTCGTCGTGATTCTTGGGAATGGGCAACATTACGCGCAGGTGTTGGGGGTCAACGCCTAAGCCCAAACAGATTGACTCTATGCGGCCGGTGCCGGCTGAATCCTGCCCGCCGGTCATTGCGGTGGTGAGGTTGTCCGATATTACCACGGTTATGTTGGCATTGCTGTTGATTGCATCGAGCAGGCCTGTCATTCCCGAGTGGGTGAAGGTTGAATCGCCAATAACGGCAATGGCGGGGAAGAGGCCCGAATCGGCTGCGCCCTTTGCCATTGTGATGGAGGCTCCCATATCCACGCACGATGATATTGTGCGGAAGGGAGGCAATGCTCCCAATGTGTAGCAGCCAATGTCGCTGAACACCTTTGCGTCGGGATATTCTTTTATTACATCGTTGAGTGCTGTGTAAACATCGCGGTGGCTGCATCCTTGACACAATGCGGGAGGACGTGGAAGCACTACTTCGCTCTTTGCATAGACGACCTTGCAGGGAAGGCCGAAGGTTGCTTTAACGCCGTCGGGAGTGAGTTCACCGGTGCGGTTAACCTCGCCTGTGAGGCGGCCTTTTATGGTGCAGGGTGTGGGGAGTGTTCCGCGCACAAGTTCCTCGACAATGGGCTGGCCCTCTTCGAGAATTACAAGTTCGTCGCACATTGCGACAAGCTCGTTTATGAGTTTCTTGGGGATGGGGTATTGTGTTATTTTGAGCACGGGAAAATCGACCTTGCTCTCAAAAGCATCCATCAGATAGTTGTAGGCAATGCCGCAGGTTATTGCTCCTTGTTTGTAACGGGTGCCTTGCGCGGGCACAATAAGTTGGTTATATTGCGATGCGCAGGAGAGTTCTTCGAGTGTTGCCTGCTGGGCGGTTACCTCGCTGTTGCGGCGTATCGCGTTGGCGGGCAACAACACCCAATCCTTTGCTTTCTGCGGGAAGGCCAATGTATTCTGCTCGCGGGGCTGCTCGTCAATCTCCACGGCGGCACGCGAGTGGGCCATACGGGTGGTTACACGCATAAGCACGGGAAGGCCCTGCTGCTCGGAGAGGTCGAATGCGTATTTCATCATATCATAGGCCTCTTGCTGGTTCGAGGGTTCGAGCGAGGGTATCATCGCAAATTTTGCATAGAATCGCGAGTCTTGCTCGTTCTGCGAGGAGTGCATCGAGGGATCGTCGGCAACAAGCACCACCACTCCGCCGTTGACACCGGTCATCGCCGAGTTTACAAAGGGGTCGGCACAAACGTTAAGGCCAACGTGTTTCATACACACCAACGCGCGCTTGCCCACATAGGAAACGCCGAGTGCGGCCTCCATCGCTGTTTTTTCGTTAGTGCACCAACGTGAGTGTAACCCACGCTCACGGGCTATGGGAGAGGACTGTATGAATTCGGTAATCTCGGTCGAGGGAGTGCCGGGATAGGCATATACACCGCTTATTCCGGCGTTTATTGCTCCCAAGGCTATTGCCTGATCTCCTAATAGTAGTTTCTTCATTTTATCTCTATTCTTTTTTCTAGTTATTTATTCATTATATCATTTTGTCCTTGTGCAACACAGGGAAGTTGCGACGCAGACGCTCCATCATACTCCATTCGAGCTCGGCGGTGGCACATCCTTGATAACGCGAGCGGCAACGGGCTATTGTCTGCCCGTATGGGTTTATTATGGCACTGTGGCCGACATATGTTCCATAATCGTCGACCCCCACCCTGTTCGATGCTGCCACATAGCATTGGTTTTCTATGGCACGGGCACGGATTAGTGTGTCCCAAGCGAGCATACGTTTTTCGGGGAAGTTGGCCGAAATGAGTATAACATCGTACTCTCCTGTATTATGCAGGAATATAGGGAAACGAATGTCGTAGCATATTACAGGGCGCACACGCACTCCGCGCCACTCCCACACGACACTCTTCTCGCCGGGGGTGTACACACGATCCTCACCGCTGTATTCAAACAGATGGCATTTGTCGTAGTATTTTACTTCGCCGTCGGGGGTTGCAAAATACATTCGGTTGCGATAAACGCCACCGCCTTCGTGTGTCATTACAGTGCCGGCAACTGCTGCATCATATTTTCTTGCCCATTCAGTGAATTTCTGCACCGTAGGCCCATCGACAGGCTCGGCAACTCCTTCGGGTTCCATACAGAAGCCTGTGGAGCACATTTCGGGGAAGAGGTAAATGTCGGCCCTTTCGGCTTTTGCTATCAAACGCCCCATCTCTTTGAGATTGGCCTCGACATCCTTCCACGCTATATTTTGTTGTATTATGGTTATCTTCATAATTGCGTTACCTGTGTTAAAGAGTATTAGATGCAAATTTAGAAAAACTTTTTATAAATAAGGTAAAGAGCTGCTCTTTTTTGTATTTATTTGTTCGGCAGCGGTATATTTATAGAAGAATCTTTGTGGAAGGCAAGAAAAGTACACCCGCTATTCGCAGCGAAAGGGATTGGCATCCGCCCATCCCAACGCTGCCGCGGGCTGAAAGAAAAGGGCTCACCTGCAAAAGTTGGGGGGCTTGTATAAAAATATTATATTTGCATCATAAAATATTATATGATGCAAGACGAAAAAATATTGTTGGAACTGGCTCGTTTGATACTCCCCTGTGGCTTTGTTGAGAACTTCAAGATAACAAGTATTATAAGCAATGATAGCGACGTTGAGATTTCTCTTGATGAGTTTGATAATCTTCCCGATGAGCGCAAAGGGCACAAATTGGAGTCAAAAGGCTTTCTTGACGCTGTTACAGTCCGTGATTTTCCACTTCGCGACAAGCGCGTGAACTTCAAGGTGCGCCGTCGCAGATGGTACGACCATACCACAAACGAGTATTTCACCAACAGCTATGACACCGTCTATAAAGGTACCCGCTACTCCCTTGAGTTTGCGGCTTTTTTAAAAGCGTTACCTAGAGACATATCCCCGATCGGCCCGTTCGCTTGAGG
>JAFTUV010000020.1 GCA_017466065.1 Bacteroidaceae bacterium | reverse complement strand
CGAGTGCAGCCTATTTTCGCGTGAGTCAAAAATGTCTGTTTCTTTCTTTTTTGCAGTTATGTAGCCCGCTACACGCCCTTAAAAAAGAAATAAACATCCTATTCTTGTTCTATAAAAATTTTGGCGATATAAATTCAAACAGCTTCTTAGTTTAGTTTATATTCTACGTTTGCAAGTGTTTTAAGGTATTCAAGGAATTCATACTCTACTGTGATGTCGTGGCTTTTCGATATTAGTTCCAGTGTGAATTCGTGTTCATAGTCTTTTATGTTCAGTTGTAGCTTGCTTGGGCCGGGGTGCTTTTCGGCATAATCGGTGATGTATTCATATATTTCCTCGTTGAGGCTCATTACATCGAATATTATGGTTATGCTTTTCACCATCTTGTCTTTTATTTCGGGCATAAGTTCTATGCTGCCTATTGTAAAGTCGAATTTGGTGGGGTCCCACCGGCGTGGGGTGCAGCTTCCTTTTATGTAGAGGAAGTTGCCGGGGATAAAGTAGTTCTGTCGTTTTATCCAATCGTCGCCAAAGAGGAATATCTCGGCACTTCCCGAAAAGTCTTCAATCTTGGCAATGCCGTAGGGGCTGCCTTTCTTGGTAAATCCCGTGCGTGGTGCTTCGGCTACCACGCCGCCCAAGGTTATTTTGCGACCGGCGAGTTTCTCAATTTCGCTTATTTCAACTGCTTTTGTGTTGCAGAATTCGTTGAGGATGAGTGCGTAGTCGTCGAGGGGGTGGGCCGATAGGTATATTCCCACAAGTTCTCTCTCCTTGTTCAGTTTTTCGAGGGTGCTCCAACTGCTGCTCTCGGGAACTTCGGGCTTGGGAATTTCGGGCATCTCTTCGGCACCGAACAGGGTGTTTTCTGCACTTGTCTTGTCGGTCTGATAGAGGTTGCCGTAGCGCACCAACGATTCGAGGAACTGTTCGCCTTTGTTGTTTGTTGCAAGGTATTGCTCGCGGCTTATGTCGCCGGGTAGTTCGTCAAATGCTCCCGAGAGGGCGAGGCATTCAAGGTTCTTGCGGTTGCAGGCCGTGAGGTTCACGCGCTCCACAAAATCGAATATGCTTGTGAATGGGCCGTTTGCCTCTCGCTCATCTATAATGCTCTGTACGGCACTTTCGCCCACGCCCTTCACGGCACACAGCCCGAAGCGTATGTCGCCCTTTTTGTTTACACTGAACTTGCGGTGCGATTCGTTTACATCGGGGCCGAGTACGTTTATTCCCATACTCTTGCACTCCTGCATCAGCTTGGTAATTTCGTTTATTTTATCGAGGTTGCGGCTGAGTGCTCCCGCCATATATTGTGGCGGGTAGTGCGCTTTAAGGTAGGCTGTCTGGTAGGCTACCCAAGAGTAGCAGGTGGCGTGCGATTTATTGAAGGCGTATGAGGCGAACTTTTCCCAGTCGGCCCAGATTTTTTCGAGTGTCTTTTCCGGGTGTCCGTTGGCTTTTCCGCCGTCGATGAATTTGGGTTTCAATTCATCGAGCTTGTCTTTCATTTTTTTACCCATTGCCTTGCGCAGCGTGTCGCTCTCGCCGCGTGTAAAGTCGGCGAGAAGGCGCGAGAGAAGCATCACCTGCTCCTGATATACTGTGATGCCGTATGTATCTTTGAGATACTTCTCCATACAGGGTATGTCGTACTTTACCAACGAGGGGTCGTGTTTGCGTTGTATGAAGTCGGGGATGTAGTCCATCGGGCCCGGGCGGTAGAGGGCGTTCATTGCGATGAGGTCTTCGAATGTGGAGGGTTGAAGCTCACGCAGATATTTTTGCATTCCCGGCGACTCGAACTGGAATGTTCCGATGGTGCAGCCCTTGCTGTAAAGTTCGTATGTAAGAGGGTCGTCGATAGGTATTGTGTCAATGTCTACATCTATTTTCAGGCTTTGGCGTATATTCTCGATTGCCTCTTTTATCACGGATAGGGTTTTAAGTCCTAAAAAGTCCATCTTTATGAGGCCTGTCTCTTCGATTACGCTGCCTTCATATTGCGTTACCAGCATTTTTTCGCCTGTTTCTTTATCCTCGGCAATGCTGATGGGAACGTGGTCGGTAATGTCGTCGCGGCAGATGATTGTTCCACAGGCGTGCACGCCGGTGTTGCGCACGTTGCCTTCGAGCATCTTGGCATACTTTATAGTATCGCGCAAAATAGGGTTGGGCGAGGCTTCGGCCTCGCGAAGCTCGGGGACGCAGGCAATGGCGTTGGGGAGGTTCATCTTCTTTCCGTCGGGCAAGCGATCGGGGATTGCCTTGCACAGGCGGTTCGACTCGTCGAGCGGCAGTTTCTGTACACGGGCTACATCCTTTATTGCAAGTTTTGTGGCCATTGTGCCGTAGGTGATAATGTGGGCAACTTTCTCCTGTCCATATTTTTCGGTCACCCAGTTGAGCACACGCCCGCGTCCGTCGTCGTCAAAGTCAACATCAATATCGGGGAGCGATATACGGTCGGGGTTCAGGAAACGCTCGAACAGAAGGTCGTATTTTATGGGGTCGACACGGGTGATTCCAAGCGCGTATGCAACCACACTGCCGGCTGCCGAGCCACGGCCCGGGCCCACCGATACTCCTAATTCCTCGCGTGCCGCGCGTATGAAGTCCTGCACAATGAGGAAGTAGCCGGGGAAACCCATTGTCTTCATAATGTGCAGCTCAAAGTCTATGCGGTCGGTGAGTTCTTGGTCGAAGGGCTCGGGGTAGCATTTCTTCGCGCCGTCGTAGGTGATTTTGCGCAGGTAATCGCCTTCGAGTTTTATGCGGTAGAGCTTTTCGTAACCGCCGAGTTTCTTGATTTTCTTTTCGGCCTCCTCCTGTGAGAGCACAACGTTCCCTTTCTCGTCACGTGTGAATTCGTTAAAGAGGTCCTCGTGCGTGAATTTTTGGCGATAGCCCTCCTCGGTGCCGAACTCTTCGGGAATTGCGAAGGTGGGCATAATGGGTGCGCTGTCGATGGTGTAGTATTCTACTTTGTCGCAAATTTCAACGGTGTTGGTGAGTGCTTCGGGAACATATGAGAACATTTCGTACATTTCGGCCTTTGTCTTGAACCACTCCTGCTTGGAGTAGAGCATACGTTTGGGGTCGTCGAGGTCTCTGCTCGTGGAGAGGCAGATGAGGCGGTCGTGCGCTTCGGCATTCTCCTCGTCGACAAAGTGCACATCGTTGGAGCATATTAGCTTTATGTCATATTTCCCTGCAATCTCTTCGAGCTGCTTGTTTACCTCTACTTGCAGAGGGTAGACCTCGTGGTTGGCACGCTCCACGGTTGCTTTGTGCAACTGCAATTCAAGATAATAGTCGTCACCGAAGATATTTTTGTACCACAAGGCAACCTCTTCGGCCTTTTCGCGCTCACCTTTCATTAGCAGTTGGGGTATTTCGCCACCCAAACAGGCCGAACAGCAGATGATGCCTTCGTGATATTTCTCAATCTCGGCCTTGTCGGTGCGCGGGTTATAATAATAGCCTTCCGACCAAGCCTTTGATACTATTTTTACCAGATTGTGGTAGCCTTGCTTGTTCTTTGCAAGCAGAATGAGGTGGTGCCCTCGCATATCCTCTTTAAGTTCGCGGTTAAAGAGGCGACGCTCGGCAACGTACACTTCACAGCCGATGATGGGCTTGAACTTCTCTTCGTCGCTCTTGCCTTTGTTCTTCTTGTTTACATAATTGAAGAACTCCTTTATAGCCATCATATTGCCGTGGTCGGTTATTGCCACACCGCGCATACCGTCGGCCATAGCTTTGTCGACAATGCGGGCTACCGAGGCCTGACCGTCGAGTATAGAGTATTGGGAGTGAACGTGAAGGTGTACAAAGTCGAGCATATTGCAATAATATTTTTTTTAGCGTTGATAAAGTTAATAGCTTTTGTTTATTCGGCGTAAATCTTTTTGCAAAAAGTTATTAACAATTATTTCTTTTGGCAACAGCGGGCTCTTTAAAGGTGCAGAGTTACTGTAATATTTTGCAAAATGTGGTCTTTTTGTTGCTTTTTGTTTGGCGTTTAACAAAATGTTACTATTTTTGTGTTTATAATATCTTGTTAGCAGTATGAAAAAGATTGGAAACCTTAAAAAAATAAAGAAGATAAGAAATATAAGAATCCATCGCGAGGGTACCGAAATACTTGTGGTTTCTTTCTTGATTCTTCTTTTGATAAATGTTCCTCTTTGGTATTTTCTGCCATCTTGGGTCGTTTTTAATTCTGTGGTAAGCATTGCCACCATATCAACATATGTGTTGATGGTCAACTTCTTCCGCAGTCCAATAAGGCGTTTCCAAGGTGATGTTGACGATATTGTGGTTGCACCTGCCGATGGCAAGATTGTGGTTATTGAAAAGGTGTTTGAACCCGACCATTTTAAAGCAGAGCGCATTTTGGTTTCTATATTTATGAGCCCTATGAATGTTCACGCAAACTGGTATCCTGTGGATGGAGTGGTGAAGCGGGTGGAGCATCAGAAAGGTAAATTCCACAAAGCGTGGTTGCCAAAAGCAAGCACCGAGAATGAACGTTCGTTGGTGGTTATTGAAATGCCCAATGGCGAAGAGTTGCTTGTCCGCCAGATAGCAGGAGCAATGGCACGACGCATTGTTACATATTCGATTGTTGGCGAGGAGTGTCTTATCGACCAGCATATGGGATTTATTAAATTCGGTTCGCGCGTGGATGTTTACCTGCCTTTGGATGCCGAGGTGTGTGTGGCTCTCGACCAGAAGACTGTAGGAAACCAAACTGTAATTGCAAAATTAAAATAGACTGAAATATTATGGCAATAAAGAGACATATACCAAATACAATAACGTGTTGTAATTTGTTTTCGGGTTGTATAGCTTGTGTAATGGCTCTTGAAGGCTCTTTTACAACGGCCTTGTTGTTTATAGTGCTTGGTGCTACATTCGACTTTTTCGATGGAATGGTTGCCCGTCTGCTTAAAGTATCTTCGCCTTTGGGCGTGCAGATGGACTCGTTGGCCGATGATGTTACTTTCGGCCTTGCTCCGGCTGCCATTGTGTTCTCGTTTATGAGGACATTGCCTTTGCCGGCATTCCTTGTTCCCGTTGCCGATTATTTACCCTATTATGCATTCCTTATTGCGGTATTCTCGGCTGTGCGTCTGGCAAAGTTCAATATTGATACCCGCCAAAAAACTACGTTTATAGGCCTACCCACTCCTGCCAATGCTCTTTTCTGGGCCTCATTGGTTGCGGGCTTTGGCGATTGGATTACAGAACTTAATGCCGGTTGGTTGTTTATGATAGGGCTTATAACCCTCTTCTCCTATCTTCTCGTTTCGAATATACCGATGTTCTCTCTCAAATTCAAGAGTTTGAGGTGGAGAAGCAATAAGATACGTTACATATTCCTTATGTGCTCAATTCCGATGCTTACATTGGGTATTGGTGCGGCGGTTGCGATTATTGCTTGGTATCTTATACTCTCGACTGCATTGTATATTCGTAAAAATATGGCATAGTTCTTGCCGTCGGGTAATCCGTTCTGCACTCGCGGTTGTTTTTTATATTCAAGGGTGTCTGTTTCCTTGGCTTTCGGTTGCGTAGTGCGTTACGCGTCCTCGAAAGATTTATTTGCATTAAGGCTTTGCGGAAATAGACTGTGCCTGTTGGTGAACCTGCAAAGTGTGCCCGGCTGAATGTTTGCTTTAAGATTCAACGATATAAATTAAAATATTTTTAAAATCAGGATATGTCTTTTATATTTCTACTATTTATAATAGCAATATTTATATTATTGCTTATCCCCACAATAATCTTTTCGGTTATTCGCACTCTTCTGTCGATCCTTGGCTTCTCGTTGCGTGGTCGCAAGCGGGGAGGTTCCTCTTCGGCTCGTGGTTATTCACACGGTGCCGATAATGGGGATAGGGGGTCCTATACAAAATATGGTGCGAGAGACAACGACTCTTCTCGCAAGAAGATGTTTGACAAGGACGAGGGAGAGTATGTCGATTTTGAGGAGATTAAGGACGAATAGCTGTCGGACGCTATCTTTTCTTGCTGAAAAACTCTTTCATAAGTGCCGTCGCCTCGTCGGCACCTATGCCTTTGGTGATTTTTGTTTTTGGATGGAGTACATCGGGGGCGTATCTCATAAAGCCTCTCTTTTCGTCGCTCGCACCATAAACCACCCGCCCCATTTGTGACCAGCCTATGGCTCCTGCGCACATAGGGCAGGGTTCTACTGTTACATATAGAGTGCAGTCGTTCAAATATTTGCCGCCGATATTTGCTGCCGCAGCTGTTATTGCCTGCATTTCGGCGTGTGCGGTTACGTCGTTGAGTGTTTCGGTGAGGTTGTGGGCACGAGCGATTATGCGCCCGTTACATACGATTATGGCTCCAATGGGCACTTCGTCTTCTGCAAAGGCTTTGCGTGCCTCGGCCAGAGCTTGTTTCATATAATCGTTATCGGTCATAGGGCTGTTATCGGCGCATATCGTGCTCCTCGAAGAGTGTGGGGTAATCTGTTTCAAGGCTTTTGTATATGAACGAAAGAAGAGTCTCGCGCATCCAGTTGCTCTTGTTCGTGATTTTGTACTTTTTAAGATATTCGTCTATTATCCTCATCTCCTCGTCGCTGACAAGGCATACAACGCGAGAGTGTCGCGTTGGTTGTATGCGCGTGGTTGTTGCTTTTAGTGGTTTTTTCTTTTTTGTACCCATAGGAGGCGATTATAGCAATATTTATATGCAAAAATAGTGTAAATGCATCCGAAATGCAAATTTTGGTTTGTTTTTTGGTGCAACTTGTGCTATCTTCGCTACTATAATGGTTTTTTATGGCACAGCATAATCTATTTGGCAATAAAGGCGAAATGTTGGCTGCCCGTTATCTGCTCGATAAGGGGTATGCCATACACGAATGTAACTGGCGCAGTGGGCATAAGGAGATTGATATTATTGCCCAGCAGCGCGATGTGCTTGTTTTTGTTGAGGTTAAAAGCCGCGCAACCGATGCTTTCGGCGATGCGGCCGATGCTGTTACTTCTGCAAAAATAAAGCGTCTTATCAGTGCTGCCGAGGCTTATGTACTCTCCAAACAGGTGGATATTGATTACAGGTTCGATATTGTTACGGTTGTGGGCGATGGCGAACAGCATAAAATAGAGCATATAGAGGATGCTTTTTCGGCAACTTGGTAGAGAGGAGTTATGAATATAGAGGATGCACGTTTGTATTGTTTAAGCAAGGTGGGGGCTACCGAGGATTTTCCCTTCGACGAGAGTGTTCTTGTTTTTCGTGTCGAGGGTAAGATTTTTGCGATGGTCGACCTTGACAATGTCAAGTGGTTCTGCCTGAAATGTGATGCCGACAGGGCTGTTATCTTGCGCGACAGCTATTGGCAGATAACTCCTGCGTGGCATATGAACAAGAAATATTGGAACCAATTGGATATAGAGCATCTGCCCGATGAACTCTTTTTCGAGCTTGTCGACCACTCCTATTGCGAGGTGCTGAAAAAACTTCCCAAATATATTCGCTGCAAATATGGATTATAAAGCCAACAGTTTTTTTATCAAGCATTTGGGTGTGATTGATTCCACCAACAGCTACATTCGTGCCAATGCCGAGCAACTGTGGAAGGCTGCCGGCGGTGCTGCGATGGTGGTTGTTTATGCCGATGAACAGACTGCCGGTCGTGGGCAGCGTGGCAATGTGTGGCACTCGTCGGCCGGTGAAAATCTCCTTGTAAGCATAATGATGCGGCCATCGTCCTTGCCCGTATTGTCGCAGTTTGCTTTGTCGCAGGCCGTTGCGCTTGCCGTGTGCGAAACAATGGCCGGGTTTGGGATTGAGGTGTGGCTAAAATGGCCCAATGATATATATGTCGGCAACAGGAAACTTGCCGGAATTCTTGTGGAGCTCGATTATTGCGGTTCGTTTGTGGAGCAGGCGATAATTGGGGTGGGGCTGAATGTCAACCAGACATCATTTGCCACTATGGACAAAGTGCCTGTTTCTATGAGAATGTTGCAGGGTGCTTCGTACGATGTGGAAATGGTGCTTTCCTCTTTGCTTGACACTTTCTCGCACTATGCTTCTTTGTTGAGCAGGGGCATATATGATGCGCTTGCCACCGAATATAAAAGCAGATTGCTTGGTTATAATAAGGTGATGCGTTACCGCGATGCCTCTTCGTATTTTGAGGCCGAGATTGTGGATGTTGCAGGTGACGGACACTTGCTCTTGAAGCGTTCCGACGGCTCACTATTGCAATATGCCTTCAAGGAGGTGGAGTTGCTTTTGTAGGTTGTCACTTCTTGCTGTCTGTGTCTTTTTCGCGTTCTTTGCGCAGCTTCTCACGTTTGCGTAGCAGGTACCACAAGAGGCCCAATGTGAAAAACGAGGCGCCGACGGTAATCCATTTTTCGGTATTTGTCATTTCGTCGTTTCGCGGGAACAGATAGGCATACACTATTATGGTGTATGCTGCAAGGATTGCTATTGTTATGTTTGGGTTACGGAATAGTCGCATACTCTTTTTAATTTGATACAAAGTTAATTAAAATTCTCCGCAGTGCCGGCTTTTGAGGCTGATAGATAGTAATATTTAACAATTATTGCACTGTTTCGAAAAAATATCTATATTTACAAAATAAACAGACTATTTTATAAAATTGAGAATATGGCAAAGTTTAAAAGAATTCTCCTTAAATTGAGTGGCGAGAGCCTTATGGGAGAGCAAGGGTATGGTATTGATGTCAAACGTTTGAACGAGTATGCGGCACAGATAAAGGAGGTTGCCGAAATGGGCGTTCAGATAGGTATTGTAATTGGTGGCGGAAATATATTCCGCGGTCTATCGGGTGCAGGAAAGGGATTCGACCGTGTGAAGGGCGACCAGATGGGTATGATGGCAACCGTTATTAACAGCTTGGCTTTGAGCTCGGCCCTTGGTGCTGCCGCTGTTCCCAACAAAGTGCTTACTGCAATACGTATGGAGCCTGTGGGTGAGTTCTACACAAAGTGGAAGGCTATCGAGGCGATGGAAGAGGGGAAGGTGGTTATTATGGCAGCCGGAACAGGCAGTCCCTATTTTACCACCGATACAGGTTCATCGCTCCGCGGTATTGAGATTGAGGCCGATGTTATGCTTAAAGGCACCCGTGTCGATGGTATCTATACTGCCGACCCTGAGAAGGATCCCACTGCCACAAAGTTCGATGATATAAGTTACGACGAGGTGCTTAATCGCGGCTTGAAGGTGATGGATGTAACGGCTACTGCTATGTGCAAGGAGAATAATCTGCCCATCTATGTGTTTAATATGGATGTTGTGGGTAATCTTAAAAAGGTTATGAACGGTGAGGAGATTGGCACCTTTGTGCATCCTTGATGTCTTTTTCTTATATATAACACAATAAAGGCAGCCTGCACGGGCTGCCTTTATTGTGTTGTCCGGTTGCGGTGCTATTCGGCACCCTTGGTAACTAACCAACCGCCGGTCTGTTTAACATTGCCGTATAGTGCAGCGTTGTTACTGCTAATGGCTGTAACCGTGCCGTTTTTCAGGTTAATGTCGGTGGCATTTATGGCATAATCGTAGCCTTTGGTGAAGATATCTCCTCCGTTTATGGTGAAGTCGAACGCGGTGATGGCGCGTGTCTTGCGGTCATAGGTGTCGGCTACAAAATTCCCGGCCTCTGCAAGCAGGGTAATATCGCCGCCGTTTACCACAAGATTGCCGTTGCAATTAAAGCCTTTTGAGCCTTCTCCACTGCAATTTATGGCAATGGTGCCTTTGTTTATGATAATGTCACTGTCGCTCTTGAAGCCTCCGGCTGTGGTGGTGTCGCTGCTGAGCGTGCCTTTCGACATTCCGGTGAGCTTACCTCCGTTAATGGTTATGCCTCCTTTGCTGTTTACAATCTTGGAGCCGTTGCCCAATGTCTCTCCCTGAATTTTTCCTCCGCTTTGTGTGAAGGTTCCGTCGGTCTTTATAACCGCACTCTTCTCGTTGTTGGTCCGTGCAAGTATGTAACCGCCTTTTATTGTAGCATTGGGAGTGATGGCTGTGTTGGTGCCGGTGTATTCAACCTTTATGGCCTCGTTGCCGGTGTTTATCCCTATTTTGCCGGCTTCAATTACAACTTCTCCCTTACCGCAGTCGATTCCATTGCCGTCGGCCTTGATTTTGATGGTGGGCGATGCGCTGCTTGTGCGTCCCACGCGGAAGAGGTCGTTGGTGTTGAAGCCATCCTTTACAGCTGTGACACTGATGTTGCCGCTACGAATGCGTATGTAGTCGTCGCTGCAAATACCGTGACCGCCAAGCGAGGTTACGTTAAGTGTGCCGGTGTCGTTGATAATAATCTGTCCTTCGCTGAAAAGTGTTCCTTTCTGGTCCTCGGGCTCGCCTGCGGCGTTGTTGGGAGCTGTGGCGTATGTAGCTCCGTCGCACAGGGTGTTTGTGGTACCTTTGGCCAGCGTGAGATAGACGCTCTTGCTGCTTTGTATGTTTATGGCAGGGCCTGTCGGGTTTGTGAGTGTGAGTCCGTTGAGCTTTATCTGGAATTTATATGTGCTATAAATTTTTAACGAGCCGTTGCTGCAACTGCCAAGCACAAGGAATCCTACATTCTTGCGGGTCGAATTTATAACAATGTGGGTGTTATTGGTGATTGTATATGTAACATCGGCCAGATTGCTGTTGTTGCATACAACCTTCGAGTCGTTGAACATAATGGTTATGACTTTTGTGGTAGAGTAGTTCTCTATAAAATCACCATACTCGTCGTTAAGTTCGTCTTTTATAATAGTTTCTGTTATTTCGTCGAACGATGTTGCATCGGAGGGGTCGAAGACAACGTTCTTGTCGAGGGTGTACGCAAGGGGGGTGCTGCCGTTGCTCGCAGGAGATATGCTGTCGATGCAGGCTGTGGTGAAAGAGCTTGTCACCCCATCGGTATTCTCCATTGAGATTGTTTGCCACACCTCGTCGAAGGTTATCTCTCTTACTCCATCGGTGCTGAACTCCTGATAGGTGGAGTTGCTGTTGTTTATATACAGCGTTTGTGCTGCTGTATTGGTAACGGCAGTGTCGGTGTTCAGGATTATGGATACTAATTTTGTAATGTCGCTGACATCTACCGTACCATCGCCGTTAATATCGCCGGCGTCGGTGGCAAGTGTGCTGTTGAGTATCATCGACACTAATTTTGTAATGTCGCTGACATCTACCGAACCGTCGCCGTTGACATCGCCCAAAATGGTGGCAGAGCCGAAAAGTATGCGGTTAATCTCACTCATCGGGGTGGTGGTTGTGCTGCCGTTTGTTTGGGTGATATTTACATTGCCACCATTGAACGTTATTCTGCGTAGTTCTTCGAGTGCAACGATGTTGCTCTCTTTGCCGTTTTTCATCTCCACAATCATATCCTGCGATATTATCGGCAGAGAGAATAGCGTTATTGCTATAAGTGATAAAATCTTTTTCATATATATTTCTTAAAGGTCGAGTGAGTATCCCACTCCAATGGCGTGAGTGTCTATGTCGCCCTTCTTCCCGGCTTTCTCGAAAAGATAGTAGATTTCAATAGAATTGTCCTTGTCTATTTTGTATGAGGCTCCGATGCGTGAACGCAGTTTCTCGAATCCTCTCCAATTGTCGAGGCGGGTGTAAAGTTCGGTCGAAATAAACGGGTTTAACTTGCAGTTTTTAATGTCCCATTTGGCTGTGAGGCGTGAGCGAAGAACGGTGTTGTTCTTGTGCTTTTTTGTTTCCTCTTCGGTTCTCGCGGGTTCCCAAGTTGTGGTAGTCTGCATCTGTGGCCATCCGTCGGGGCCGAATACAAGGTTGCCATCTGCGTCGTAAACAGGCTCTTCGTTGGTTGTGAAGCGGTGCTTTTCCTCGTCTATAATTTCGGCGTGTGTACGAGTGTATTGCAGACGCTCGCGCAGTGATAGTTCTACGCGGCCTATCTTGCACTCACCGGTAAAGGCGAGGTACACTCTGTTGCGCTTTTCCCAATATGCCTCGTCGTAGTTGAAGCCGTCGAGAATTTCCTCGCCGGTAATTTCGTTTACAACATCGTAGTGCTCTTTGGCTTTCCCGGGATTATATCCGAAAATAAATATGTGCCCGGCCGATGCTTTCAGCCAATTGGTTATTTTGTATTGGCAGTTGATGCCTATCGAGAAACGCTCGGTGCTTTTCAAATAGTCGGTTGTGCGGTATTCGAATTCCGCTCCTATCTTGAACTTCTTATTTACCTTTTTGCTCATCTCGAACGATGCCCACAGTGCGTGGTCATCATCATTTGCCCACACATTGTGGGGCAATGATAATGTTGTTGCCAACATTATTGCAAGGGCTATACCCTTAATTCTTAATCTTGAATTCATCGCTGGGTGCTTTAATGGTTGTGTCTACTGAATTTGTTGTCTTGCCTTTTGCAGGGCGGTAGTACATTTTAATGATGGCAGCATCCTTTAAAAAGTCTATTCCGCCCACCTCTACTTTTACGATATTCAATCCTGTGCGTTTTTTCAGGTCTTCAATCAGTTCCTGTTCTTTGTCGGGGGTTATCAGGTTGATGTTGTCGTATTTTATTATTTTGTAAGATAGGTGGCGGATTAAGAGGTTGCTCTCACACATCCATACGGAGGCAATGAAGAGCAGATTGGCCATAATCATTTCGGAATAAGAGAGTTCCTCTATTACAAGGCCGTTTATCGCGCTCATTGCAATTATTATGAACAGGTAGGTCATTTCGCGTATCGACACCTGCTCGGTGCGGTAGCGTATGATGCTGAATATGGCGAAAAGACCGAGTGCAAAGCCGGTTTTCAGTTTCACGCCGCCCAATAGGTATATGAGCAGGAAGATGCTTATGGCAATAAGAATGAAGGTGAAGAAGTATTCTCCTCTCTTGCATTTGGGGTAGTAGAATCCGCGTACGACAATTCCCACAAAGATGAGATTGATGAAGAAACCGATAAGCAGATTGCTCACTCCTGCAAGGTTCCAGATTGCACTCTCGGCAAGTTGGGTGCCGCCGGTGCTGCCGGTAATAAAATCTTCTCCCAAGGTTGCAACAGCGTTCACAATTTGCGAGCCGCTTGCAAGAATAGATAATAGTAGGTCCATATTCTTTGTATTTATTTGTGTTCCATTTTGTGTATCATCGTCAAGCGTTGCTTGAAGTTATTTCTCTTCAATCCGTTGTGTGTGAGCGCACTGCCTATGCAGTATTTGCTGAACCCCGAACGGCGTATTCTTAGTGTGCGTATAATTTCGAGTGCCGGCGACGGAACATTGCCGTCGCGTTTCAGTTCTATTATGGCCACCCGTTCCAATTTGTCGCGTTTGTCGCTCTTCAAATGGTGGAAGCGCAGGTTAAAGTCGATTGTCAATCGCTCGGTCTTTTCGTTGTTCACCAGTGTTATTCTGTTGAACCAGTTTTCTATCACGGGCGAAACATCGTCGAGGGTGTACCAAGCATATTTTGCAAGAAATGGCACCACATTCCCGCTCTCGGCCTTTAAGGTGTCGACACTCTGTACCATTATGCGCTTTTTCTTTGTGCGACCGTGATTGTTCTTGTTCTTTACTTCGAGAAATGTGTCGTTGCTGTCGAGATATGTGCGCACTCTTATTTTTTCGCGCACCTGCTTGCCGCAGTGGTGCATACGGTACATTTTATAGTCGGGGGTGTCGAAATATGTAGTATGATACTCAGCCAGCCTCTCTCCATCCTTTTGCTGAATGTAGTATTTCCCTTGCACGGCAAGCAGAAACGCATTGAGCTGCTCGAACGTTGCCACAAATTTTGTGTCTGTCCGGTTCATTAGCTTGATGCCCGACATCTCTTCGAGTGTAATAGGGGGCAATAAGTCGGCTTTCCTTTTTATATCTTCAATCATAGTGCGTATTATCGCAATATCCTACTTTTTGCAAATATATACACAAACGAGCGGGAAATATCAAGTTTACTTGAATATTTTTCACAGCGAGCGCAGTCTATATTCGCAGTCTACCGCAAATATAGTGATAATATTTAAAATACCAATAGTTGTGTATTTTAACATTCGTTTTTTTTGCGTAGTTAATTTCGTTTGGCTTATTTTGCAATAAATAATGCTTCTTATGGTACACAAGATAATAGACAAGTTCTACCCGGCCGACAATGAGCTGAAAAGGATTTTTATGGTGCACGCCCGCAAGGTTGCCGAATTGTCGCTCGAATTCTCTTCGCGTCACCCCGAGCTTGGGTTGGATGATAAATTCATAGAGGAGGCTGCAATGTTGCACGATATTGGTATTTTCCTGTGCGACGCTCCGCGTATCCATTGCCACGGCGACAGTCCGTATATATGCCACGGCTATCTTGGTGCAGAGCTGTTACGCTCTTTGGGATTGCCGGCTCACGCCTCGGTTTGTGAACGGCACACAGGAACGGGGCTTACAAAGGAACTTATCGAGCGCGAAGGCTGGCCCTTGCCGTTACGGGATTTTACTCCGCAGACGCTCGAAGAGCAGTTAATCTGCTTTGCCGATAAATTCTACTCAAAAACCAAACATTTGGAGAAGGCGCGGACATTGGATATGGTGCGTGAGAGTATGCGGAAAATATCCGATGAATCGGTGAAAAAGATAGATGTCTGGGCTGAAATGTTTATGTGAAAATATCTTTATAGAGTGGGATTTTGGGCGTAAGGGTGTTTTTTTATATTAAAAATGGCTTTTCCTTCTTTTTATTTTGTATCTTTGCGCTAACGCGCGAAAATAGACTGCACTCGTTGTGAAAAATATTCAAGTAAACTTGATATTTCTCGCTCGTTTGTTAATATCTTTGCGCTAACGCGCGAAAATTGCAGATGAATAGCACCACTATCAGATATACAATACTTGCTTCTGTCCTTTCGGTATTGGCCTTTGTGGCAATGCCGTTGTGTGCTTCTACGGGTGCCGGAGAGGCATTTGAGCGTTTCCCGGCGGTGTATGGTGCTTTTGCAGGCGATACTATCGTGCCCGATTCGGCATTGTCGCAAGTGAGCGATTCGGTTCCAGCCGTGAAAAAGAAAAAAGACAAGGATGTCATTGAGGATCCTGTCTATTACGAATCGTCCGATTCTATGGTGTGGTCGAGCAGCGGCAACGCCTATCTGTATGGCGATTGCAAGGTGCAGTATCAGAATATTCAGCTCGATGCCGATATTATAACAATGAATATGGACAGCAGCGTGGTGAGCGCAATGGGGTCGGTCGACTCTTTGGGCGTTGCCAGCGGCCTGCCGGTGTTCAAGGATGGTGATACTCCTTATGAGTCGGACAGAATAAGCTACAATTTTAAAAGCAAGCGCGGCATTGTCAACAATGTGTTTACATCGCAAGGCGATGGCTTTATGACCGGTGAACGTGCAAAAAAAGATTCCACCGGTGCGTTCTATGCGCGTAGGGGTGCTTATACGACCTGTGATGCCGAGCATCCCCACTTCTACATTGCTCTGACAAGAGCCAAGGTGCGCCCTAAAAAGGATGTTGTGTTCGGCCCGGCCTACCTTGTGGTAGCCGATGTTCCGTTGCCTTTGGCAATTCCCTTTGGTTTCTTCCCGTTTACCGACAGTTATTCTTCGGGTTTTATTATGCCCTCCTATGGCGACGACTCGGAACGTGGATTCTATCTTCGTGACGGAGGTTACTATTTTGCCATAAGCGACAAACTCGACCTTAAACTCACCGGTGAGATTTTTACAAAGGGCTCGTGGGGCTTGGGTGCCTCTTCGACATACGCGAAACGCTACCGTTATTCGGGAAATGTGACATTCAACTATCTTGTTACAAAGGAGGGCGAGAAGGGCTTGCCCGACTATGGCGTGGGTAAAAACTTCCGTTTGATGTGGAACCATCGTCAGGATGCAAAGGCGCACCCTAACAGCAATTTCTCGGCAAGCGTGAATTATGCAACATCGAATTACGAGCGTTCGAACCTGACAAGTATCTACAACCCGATGCTTAACTCACAAACGGTGAGGACATCGAGCGTGAGCTATTCAAAGACTTTCCCTAATATAGGCCTCACTCTCTCTACAACGATGAACATTTCACAGAATGTTCAAGACTCCATAGTGTCGCTCACCCTTCCCAGCCTTAATGTGTCGCTAACGAAGAAGTATCCGTTCCGCAGGAAGAAACGTATGGGCGATGAGCGTTGGTACGAGAAGATTTCAATCTCCTATACGGGCCAGATGAGTAACAGCGTAACTTCGAAGGAGGATGAACTTTTTGAAAAGAATCTCGCAACCGAGTGGCGTAACGGCATTAAGCATAATATCCCGATAAGTGCAACATTCCAGCTGTTCGATTTTATAAACATCACCCCAAGCATCAATTACACCGAACGTTGGTACCTTAAAAAGGTGAACCAATCGTGGGATTATGAAACAGGGCAGGTGGCCCGCGACACGGTAACCGGTTTTAACCGTGTATATAACTACAATATGTCATTGTCGGCCAACACCACATTGTATGGTTTTTATCAGCCGGCAGGCTTTTTGAAGAACAGCCGGGTGCAGATGGTGCGTCACGTCTTTAAGCCTACGCTTTCATTTACCTATGCTCCCGACTTTGGTTCAGGCAGTTACGGATATTATGAAACTTATACCTATATGGACGATAATGGTGAGATTCAGACGGTGGAATATTCTCCCTACGAAGGCAGCCTTTATGGTGTTCCGGGTAAAGGAAAGACGGGAAGCATAACTCTCAGTGTCAGCAATAATATAGAAATGAAGTGGCGCACAAAGAGCGACTCGTTAAGGAAAGTGAGTATAATCGATGAACTCGGTGCCACTCTCAGCTATAATCTTGCAGCAAAGAAGAGGCCTTGGAGCAATCTGTCGACCCGCTTGCGTCTTAAATTGTCGAAGAACTACACATTCAGCCTGAATGCGGTCTTTGCAACATACGCCTATGAATTCAACGAAAGAGGACAGGTTGTGGTTGGTGAGCGCACAGAGTGGTCTTATGGCCGATTCGGCCGTTTCCAAGGAATGAGCCAGAATATATCTTACACATTCAACAACGATACTTGGAAGAAGATAAAAAAACTGTTCGGCTACGATGATGAAGAGAAAGACCTTGATGACGAGGAGAATGTTGACGATAAAAAGAAAGAGCCGGAAACAAAGGCCAAAAAGAGGAGCCTTGCTTCATCGTCGAGAGGAGAATCCAAGAATGCCGACCTCGACGAAGGGGGCTATATGACATTCAAGATGCCTTGGAGCCTGTCGATCTCCTATGGTATTGTAATGTCCGAGGATAGGAGCCGCCCTATTGATATTAAGGATATGCGTTACCCCTATAAGTTTACACAGAATATGAACTTCTCGGGTAATATCGGAATCTCCGATAATTGGAAGATAAATTTCACTTCGGGATATAATTTTGAGAATAAGGAGCTGACTACCACTACGTTGAATATATCGCGCGACCTTCACTGCTTTGAAATGTCCTGTGGCATTGTGTTGAAGCCTTATACATCGTTCAATTTCAGTTTCCGCGCAACATCGCAGATGCTTGCCGATGCTTTGAAGTGGGAGAAGCGCGACAATGGCAGTGTGCTCGATTGGTATTGATTGTGTCCTGAATGTAGCAATAATCGCAAGAGGGCGATTTTTATTCAGCCTCCAAACAAAAGGTGGTGACATTTTGTGTCACCACCTTAATTATTACCATATTATCTTGCTCTTTCCGTGCGCCTCCAAATACTCGTTAGCCTTGCTGAAATGGTGGTTCCCGAAGAACCCTTGATAGGCTGAGAGAGGCGAGGGGTGGGGCGATGCAAGCACAAGATGCCTGCTGCGGTCGATAAATGCGCCTTTCTTTTGTGCATAGCTTCCCCAAAGAATAAATACTATGTTGCTACGGCGGTTGGCAAGTTCGCGTATGGCGGCATCGGTAAATTCCTCCCATCCTCGCTTCTGATGGGAACCTGCACTTGCCGCACGCACTGTGAGAGTTGCGTTCAGCAGTAGAACGCCTTGGTCGCTCCATCGGGTTAAATCTCCGTCTTTCGGTATCGGTGTGCCACAGTCGGCTTCAATCTCTTTGAAGATGTTTAACAGTGACGGGGGGAAGGCTACTCCCTTGTTGACCGAGAAGCATAGCCCGTTGGCCTGCCCGGTTCCGTGGTAGGGGTCTTGCCCCAGTATCACCACCTTTACATCGTTGAATGGGCAATGGTCGAATGCGTTGAAGATTAGTTTTGCAGGGGGATATATGGGAGTTCCGCTCCTGTACTCTTCTTTTACGAAGGCTGTGAGCCTTGCGAAGTATTCTTTCTCGAATTCGGGAGCAAGAACCTCTTTCCAACTGTTCTCTATCTTTACATCCATCTTTGTATGTTATATAATGGGGATGTTCATAGCTGCGCATTGGCGTCGCATTTCGTCGGGCCAGATGCTGGCCTGTATCTCGCCGATGTGTGCCTTCTGCAACAGCAGCATACACAGACGCGATTGGCCTATGCCTCCGCCGATGCTCAACGGCAATGTGCCATCTAACATACGACGGTGGAAATAGAGTTCCTTGCGTTCCTCCTTTCCCGATATTTCCAATTGGTGCAAGAGTGCATTCTTGTCCACTCGTATTCCCATCGAAGATAATTCAACAGCCTTGCCAAGCACGGGCGACCATATCATAAGGTCGCCATTAAGCCCCTCAAAGCCATCCTCGTTGGGTGTGCTGTAATCGTCGTAGTCGGGTGCGCGATTGTCGTGCGGCTCTCCGTCGCCCAAAATTCCGCCTATGCCTATTATAAACACAGCACCGTGTTCGCGGGTAATTCTTTCCTCGCGTTCCTTTGCTGTGAGCGTGGGGTAGAGGCGGCGCAATTCTTCGGAGTGTATAAAAAAGACTCTCTCGGGCAGTGTGGGAGTGATGCTCGGGTAGTATTCGCTAATGGTGAATTCTGTGTGACGCAATGCGTTGTAAATCTCCTCGACAATCTCCTTTAAGAAGGTTACGTTGCGCTCTTCTGCTGTTATAACTCTCTCCCAGTCCCATTGGTCCACATAGAGCGAGTGAAGGTTGTCGAGTTCTTCGTGAGCGCGTATCGCGTTCATATCTGTGTATATTCCGTGCCCTTGTGCTATTTTATAGTCGGCAAGGGTGACACGCTTCCATTTTGCCAGCGAGTGTACAACCTCGGCAACTGCTCCATTCATATCCTGAATGGGGAAACTCACGGCGTGTTCATAGCCGTTAAGGTCGTCGTTGAGGCCTGTGCCTTGGAGCACAAACAGCGGTGCCGTTACACGGCGAAGGCGCAACGCTGCCGACAGATTCATTTGGAATATCTCTTTAATCTGCTTTATTGCCAATTCTGTCTGTTTCAGTGTGAGCAGCGGGGTATAGGGCGATGGAAGTTCGTAAAGCTTCATTCTTTCTTTTTTTGACAAATTGTCGTATTTTGTTAATAATAAGTGTGCTTTTTTACTGTCGGAGGCAGTTTTCTGTTCCCGATGCTGCAAATATACAAATTATATCTGTAATATAGTAAATATAATAATTTTATTAGTTAAAATTTTAGATAAATGTTCCATAATGCAGTTTTTGTGTGTATCTTTGCACTAATACGCGAAGATAGACTTTGGGTGCGGCAAGCCGCGCTCCTTTGGGAATATGAATGTTCCGTCGTCGCAAGCAACGCTTATTTCGCGTTGCCGCTTTGAAAAATGCAGAAGGTCCCGTAGCTTAGCTGAATAGAGCGTCAGATTCCGGTTCTGAAGGTCCTGGGTTTGAATCCCAGCGGGATCACACGATGAAACTATAAACATACATTTATGTCCAACTTCTGGAATATTATAGCAGTGGCACCTCTCTATCTGCTCAATAAATTACCATTGCGGGTGCTCTATGTGCTTTCCGATGTACTTTATCTGTTGCTCTACTATATAATAAGGTATCGCCGCGGAGTGGTGCGCAGCAATTTGTGTAAGTCGTTTCCCGAAAGGAGTAAAAAAGAGTTGCGTGCAATTGAACGCGATTTTTATCACAGGTTCTGCGACTATTTTATGGAGACCATAAAGTACTATGGAATGAGTGCCGAGGAGGTGCGTAAACATATAGAGTTTACGGGGTTGGATGAATTGTCGCGAATGTTGGATAATGGGCACTCCTGCGTGTGTTATATGCTGCACACGTTTAATTGGGAGTTTATTACAAGCCTTCCCCTTTTTATTCAAAAGGAGAATGTGGTTGCCGGTGCGATATATCATAAACTGCGTAATCCCTTCTTCGATAATATCTTTAAGAAAATGCGTGCTCAATATGGAGCCGACAATGTTACGATGAAGAACACGCTGCGGCGCGTGATTGAGGTTACCAATAGCGGCCGGAAGTTTATTTACGGATTTATGGCCGACCAGCTTCCTAAAATAGAGGCGATGAATCACTGGGTAACGTTCCTTAATCAGGAGACGGCGGTGTTTACCGGTGCCGAAAAGATTGCCCGTCGCGTGAAGGCCTCGGCCTTTTATGTGAATATCACAAGAGTTAAGCGTGGGAAGTATGTTGTTCGTTTTGAATTGATGGTCGAGGATGCTTCAACCTTGCCCGAGAATGAATTGACAAATGAATTCTTCCGTATGGGAGAGGAGGACCTGCGTCGCGAGCCTGCATCGTGGCTGTGGACACACAACCGCTGGAAGAGGACACGCGCCCACAAAGAGGCCTTCGACCGCCACATAGCTATGAGGAAGCAGGAGATGGCTGCAAAGAATAATCCTGAAAGATAATTTCTAAAAAGATGCAATGAGAAAGGCTACCCGATGGGTAGCCTTTCTCATTGTTAAAGTATGACGTTTAGTATGCTCTTGCAAATAAAACTCTGCGTGCCGAGGGCTTGCCTGTAACCATACAGGTGCCGGGTGTGCTGTCAAACTCAAAGGGTATGCAGCGCACGGTCGCTTTTGTTTCCGCCTTTATGAACTCTTCTGTTTCGGGTGTGCCGTCCCAGTGTGCAAGGATGAAACCTCCCTTCTCAATCTCCACCTTGAATTCCTCGAATGTGTCTACGCAACGTGTGTTGGCCTCACGCATCGCAAGAGCCTTGCGGTGAAGGTTCTTCTGAATCTCGTCGAGAAGCTCTTTAACATAGGCTGCAATGCCGTCGATTGAGCGTGTCTCTTTCTCCAATGTGTCGCGACGCATAACCTCGATGGTGCCATTCTCAATGTCGCGTGCACCAAGGACAAGGCGCACGGGAACTCCCTTCAATTCATATTCTGCAAATTTAAAGCCGGGGCGACGATTGTCGGCATCGTCGAACTTAACGCTTATGCCCATAGCTTTAAGCTCTTTTGTGATGGGCGCGATGGTGTCGGCAATCTTCTGCAACTGCTCTTCGTTCTTGTAGATGGGCACGATTACCACCTGAATGGGGGCGAGTGCCGGGGGAAGTACAAGGCCGTTGTCGTCGGAGTGAGTCATTATGAGTGCACCCATAAGGCGGGTGGATACGCCCCACGAAGATGCCCACACATAGTCGAGGTTGTTGTTCTTGTCGACAAACTGCACGTTGAAGGCTTTTGCAAAGTTTTGCCCGAGGAAGTGCGAGGTTCCGCATTGCAATGCCTTTCCGTCCTGCATCAATCCCTCGATGGTGTATGTGTCGAGTGCGCCGGCAAAGCGTTCGTTGGCCGATTTAACACCCATAATCACCGGCAGAGCCATATAGTTGTTGGCAAAGTCGTTATAAACATTCAACATTGTTTTTGTTTCCTCTTCGGCTTCTTCGCGTGTGGCGTGTGCGGTGTGTCCCTCTTGCCACAAGAATTCGGCCGTGCGCAGGAAAAGACGTGTGCGCATCTCCCAGCGCATCACATTGGCCCACTGGTTCACCTTTATGGGAAGGTCGCGGTACGATTGTATCCAGTTTTTATATGTGCTCCATATAATTGTTTCCGAGGTGGGGCGTATAATCATCTCCTCTTCGAGCTTTGCGGCGGGGTCAACAATAACGCCGCTGCCGTCGGGCGAGTTTTTCAGGCGGTAGTGTGTAACCACTGCGCACTCTTTGGCAAAGCCCTCGACGTGGTCGGCCTCGCGGCTGAGGAACGATTTTGGGATAAGCAGGGGAAAATAGGCATTCTGATGGCCAGTCTCTTTGAATTTGTCGTCGAGAATGCGTTGCATTTTCTCCCAAATAGCATAACCATAGGGTTTAATGACCATACAACCTCTCACGGGCGATTGCTCGGCAAGGTCGGCTTTCAGTACAAGGTCGTTGTACCACTGTGAGTAGCTCTCACTGCGTTTGGTAAGTTCTTTTAATTCTGCCATATAATAGTATGTATAAATATCTGTTTCTTTCCAAATTGCAAAAATACAAAAATATAGGCAATAATATAGCAGTTGACCCAAAAATTGTTTGGTTGATGTCATATCGAAGAAGCATAGCGACTGAGATATCTCAGCGATGTTTTTTTTGAGATCCCTCGTCGCTCGGCTCTGTCGGGATGACATTTTCGCGAAGAAATGTTGTCGCGGGTCAACATCTATATTCTTCCTTTGATAAAAGTCGGCGGCAATTTCTTTTTGGCGCCGAGCCCGGTAATCCCCTTCTTGTAAGGTTATTTTGCCCTGAATACTCTTATCCCTGTCTGGCTTTTCCTGTTCTTCTGATAGTCGAAGAGGGTGGTGCCATCCTTTATTACTTTGCCTGCGGTGCTCGATGCGTGGAGCAGATGTACTTTCCCATCCTTGCAAAAGGCGACCCCTATGTGCACAACATCGAGTCCTTTGATATTTGTGGTGAGGGCGATAATGTCGCCGTTCTTTATGCCAAGTTCGTCGGCGGTTCTGTAAATCTCATTTTTGGGGATGTGGCGTGCCTCTTTCCCACGGAAAGGCTTTTCCCATTTTACTATCTCCTTTATAAGGCCGGGATTTTCTTTCAGTTGCTTGTAGCTTGCAGCGTTGCTGCTCATATAATAGAGATCGAGCAGTAGGGGGCTGCTATGTTTCTTGTTGGTAACCTCCTCTATGATGTTGTTCTTGGCACTGTCGGCAATCCATTGGCTTATGTAGTGCAGACGGCTCGCGTAACCGTTGCGCACTCCGTTGCGGTAGCGCATCTGTTCGAGGTTGCGGCATACGCTTTTGAAGGATTCTTCCTCATTCTCTATGCTGATGCTTATGGCAAGCACAAGCTCTATGAATGTGGTGCAGTCGAGCCGTGAGGTGCTTATGACGAGCGGTTCGCCGGGGTGAGTGTCGAGTGTGCCTCCCACATAGCTCTGTCCTGTGAATTCTGTGGCAATATCGAGGATTAAATCTCCCGTTGAACAGTGCTTTCTGCCCGAATATTTATCGAGAATATTCTCTATGAGAATGCTGTCGCTTGGTTCGTATATAGTATCCTGCGCCTGTGTGGCAGGGAGGAGAGGTGCAAAAAAGAGTATTAAAAAAACGGTCCTCATTGGAGCATTAACAATTTATAATGTAAATATAATAAATAATTCTGTTTAAATAACTATCTTCGCTATTATAAATGAACAACCGATGAAAAGAATTTGTACAGCACTGTTTCTGCTCATCCTCACGGTGGGCGTGTGGGCACAGTTTATGCGCACCTATTCCACCTCCATTCGCTCTATGCAGATGGTGCTTAATGATGAATGGCGTCAGCCGCCTGTGATGCGCCTGCACAGTGACGATGTGCTGCAATTCTCATTCGACGAAATGTCGCACACCTATCATCGTTACATATATAGAATTACCCATTGCCGTGCCGATTGGGAACCTACCGAGCTTTTTGATATTGATTTTCTGGACGGCTTCAACGGGATGCCCATTGAGGATTGGGAGAATTCCGTGAACACTACTATGCTATATACGAATTATACTTTTACCCTGCCCAACGAGGATGTGTCGTTGAAATTGTCGGGAAACTATATAGTCGAGATTATAGACGATGAAGATGGCGACGAAACGCCTGTTGCCGAGTTTCGTTTTTCGGTGGTGGAACCGCGTGTGGCATTGAGTGCCTCGGCGAGCGGAAACACCGAAGTGGATATGAACGGTTCGCATCAGCAGTTATCCTTCACGGTGCACCACCCGAAATACAATATATCGAATCCTGCCGAAGAGATTATAACCGTAGTCTATCAGAATCGTCGTTCCGACAATGCTGTTGTCGATGCGAAGCCTGCATATATTACAGGAAGCACTTTGCAGTATGTACACGACAGAAGGCTTATATTTGATGGCGGCAACGAGTATCGCCGCTTCGAGCTCACCGACCCGCGTGTGGTGAGTATGGGGGTGGAGCAGGTATCTTATTTTGAACCTTACTACCACGCCGATTTATATGCCGACAAGCCCTATTCCTTTCACAGGAATAACCGCGACGAAAATGGCCGTTGTTTCGTAAATACCCTCGAAGGCTATGGTACCGCCATTGAGGCCGATTATGTATTTGTGCACTTCACTCTCGACGCTCCTCGGCGCAGCGGTGGCAACTATTATCTTCTGGGCGATTTTTGCTATAACCGTTTCGACGATTCCAATAGGTTGGAGTACGACAGCCGTGATAATTGTTACAAGGTTACCAAACTGCTTAAATTAGGCCTTTACAACTATTCCTATGTGTGGGTGCCCGATGGTTCCGGCAATGCGCAGACAATGTCGGCCGAGGGCAGTTTCTATGAAACGGAGAATGAGTATCTGATACTTGTCTATCACAGGACATTCGGTTCGCGTTACGATAAGCTCATAGGCTATGGTCGCCTCGACCATAATATGGAGAAGAATTGACCCGATACACAATCGCCACGGCTTGCCGTGGCGATTGTGTATCGGGTATTTTGTTGTAATACAGTTACTTAAAATCTGTCAATGATATTCTGAACCCATTTCCAGAAGCCCTTTTTCTCGAACTGCATCAATTTGCCGATACCTTGCAGTATTTTCAACATTCGGGTGTTCTTGGCAATCTGTATCTTTGCAAATTTGTAGAATACAAAGGTAATGAGAATGCTCAATGTGAGTACCAAGTATAATTGTGCGTCAATGGAAGCACCCAGCTTGTACGACGCGAACCAAGCTACAATAACAAGGAAATTCAGTGACAGAATGGATATTGTAGTTCCTATGTGCGAGAACCCTAATTCGAGGAACAGGTGGTGCAGGTGCGTCTTGTCGGGGTTGAAAGGGGAATTGCCTCTTATTATGCGAGCCGACATTACACGCAGGGTGTCGAATACCGGTACGGCAAGGACCGAGAGGGTAAAGGCTATCAGGCACACGCCGTCCGAAGCAAAATCCGCGCACAACGAGTTGTTCTTTAAAATGTTTATCACGAACATCGACATCATTGTTCCAATAACCAATGTGCCGCCATCGCCTATGAACATACGGGTGTTGTACCCGAATACATTATGCAGGAAGAAGGGAATAATCGCTCCGGCAGCAGCTGTGGCAAGAATCATCATTGTCGTGTTGTCCGACAGATAGAACATTATTGCAAATGTCATTGCTGCCATAAAGCAGAATCCCGATGACAATCCGTTTACACCGTCGATGAGGTTTATTGCGTTAATTATGCCCACTGCCGCAAATATTGTAAGCGGTGCCGCAATCCACATAGGTATAACATCAATGCCCCATAAGCCCCAAAAGTTGTTTATGCCGCTATTGTTTACAAGTATAATGAATGCAACCACTGCTATTTCTATTAGAAAGCGAGTGTAGGGCGATAGGTTGAGAATGTCGTCTATGGTGCCCACGTAAAGCATTATAGTCATAGTCGATATAAGCACAAATACTGCCGGGCTGAAAAATGTTATCTGCGACGAGCAGATGCCCACAACTATTCCGAAGAATACGGCGAGCCCACCCATTACGGGAATGGGGCGGCGTTGCAATTTGCGCTCGTCGGGGTTGTCGACAAGGTTTTTCAGTATGGCAATCTTCAAGACCTTGGGGTGAACCCAGATTGTCGCAATGAATGCCACAATGAAAGGCAGCAGCAGATTGTATATTTCTTTCATTGTATTCTTTTTTATAATTTATTTAACGTAGCCTGTTTATAAATATTGCCACCGTTAATTGATTTTTTCTATCAAGGTTCTTGGCAGGCTTGTTGTGGCAACAGCTGTTATGCCGTCAATCTTAACAACAACCCGCTTCTCTCTTTTGCTCTCTATTTTAACAAGGAAACCTTCGGCTCCTTCGAATACTCCGCCAATAATGCGCACCCTTTCTCCCTTTGTGAGGTTAATTTCGTCGGGATTGAGGTATAGAATGCGCTCTTCCGTGTTCCCGGCAATGGCAATGAAATTCTGCATCTGCTTCTCGGGAACAGTCATAACACAACGCCCTTTCTCCCTGTTGGGGGATATAGTGTATCTCAACCAAGGGATATATTCCTTTTTTACGTTGTCTATTTTCCCCTTTGTGCTGTGTACAAATATATAGTTATGCACGGCAGCTTCGGTTTTCCACACTAATCTCCCGCCAGCTCCGGGTTTCTTGCTCTTTTGTATGGGCACAAAACTCTCAATTCCTATGGCATCGAGTTTTTCTTTTGCAACCATTTCGCGCTGGTATGTGACTCGTAGCACATACCACATTTTCTTTTCTTCTTCTTTGCCGGTTGCATTGCTCATTACAATATGTGTTTCCTGTTGCATTGTTCGCTTTGGTACTCACAATGTTATTATGCAAAGATAATCTAATTTTTAGAAAAAGCATAATAAAACTTTTTTTTGTGGAAATAAATCAGCAAGCTGCTTATTTTTTATTCTCTATTCCTTTTTATGTTCTCTTTTTTTTTATCTTCGCAACTGTTTTAGAAATTTAAACAGTTTCTTAGTTATATAGGAATTTTAAACAGCTTCATAAGAATATGAATAATTCTAATCACGTTGTTATTATGGCGGGCGGCATCGGCAGCCGCTTCTGGCCTATGAGTACAGTTGACCGTCCCAAGCAGTTCATTGATGTGCTTGGTTGTGGAAAATCGCTTTTGCAACTTACTGTGGAACGCTTTGGCGACATTTGTCCTATGGAGAATGTGTGGGTGCTTACATCGGAGAAATATGCTCCGCTTGTTAAGGAGCAGTTGCCGATGGTTCCCGAGGAGAATATTTTGCAGGAACCTTGTCGCAGAAATACTGCCCCCTGCATTGCATACGCAGCTTGGAAGATAAAGAAAAAAGACCCGAAGGCCAATATGGTGGTTACTCCCAGCGACCATTTTGTGACCGATGTTGCGGAATTCCGTCGCATAATATCTTCGTCGCTAAAATTCGTGGCCGACTCCGATGCAATTCTCACCCTCGGCATTAAGCCCACCCGCCCCGACACCGGCTATGGTTACATTGAAGCGGCTTTGGGCACATCCTCTCTTGTGAATAAAGAGGTGTTCCGTGTCGATTCGTTCAAGGAGAAGCCCGACCTTGAAACAGCAAAGGCCTATGTGGCAAAAAACAATTTCTATTGGAATGCCGGAATATTCATCTGGAATGTATCGACAATAGTAAATGCTTTCCGTGTCTATCAAGGCCCCATTGCCGAAATTTTCGAGTCGTTGACTCCCTATTATTACACCCCCGAGGAGCAGGCTATGGTGAACGAACGTTTTCCCGAGTGCCGCAATATTTCGGTCGATTATGCCATTATGGAGCGTGCCGAGGAGATATTTGTTTTTCCTTCGAACTTCGGGTGGAGCGACCTTGGAACTTGGGTGTCGTTGCATAATCAGGTGGCAAAAGACCTCAACGGCAATGTTGCGCTTGGAGCCGGTGACGCAGCCTTCTGCGACACCCGCAACTGCATTGTGAACACCCGCGGAATGAAGAGTGTGGTTGTTATTGGTGTTGACGATTGTATAATATCGGAAAATGAGGGTAATCTGCTTGTTTGCAAGATGAGCGAGGAGAATCGCATAAAGGAGTATTCCGACAAGTAATAATTGTTGCGTTTATAAGAACAAGATAGCAGAATAGAGCGTGCTCTATTCTGCTATCTTGTTAAGGAAAGTGTCGGCGGTGTCTTGTGCATCATATATCAGCCCGAAGAGGTCGAACAGGAGGTTCGATTTTCCGGCCAATGCCGTTTCCACATACTCTCTAATTTCATCCTCCCTGCCTGTGTTGTACATTGCGTAGGCAATGCAGGCGTCAATATCGGCATTCTCGGCGCTTGTCTCCTTTATGTAGAAGAGTGTGCGGCAGGCAATCTCATAGTGCTGATATTCGATAAGATGCATTGCGAGTGCGAACAGGCTCTCATCTTCGCTCCACTCTTTGATGTCTATCACATTCATCTCTTTGAATGTGAGGTTCTCTTTGTCGCGCAAGGTGTAGAGCTCCTCGTCGCTCACAAGTAGCTGCTTCAAGTTCGATGGGTGCAGGAACAGGGCAAACGACATAGGCCTCGATGCACTGTCTGTATCTCCACGGCGCGAAAGTATTATTGCGCAGTTCACCAGCGCAACCATTGCTTCTATGCTTCCGTCCTCGCTCGTTTTTGCAATATCTCTGAATGTTTTAAGGGCTTCATCCTCCTCGTTGAGGTGCCACAGGCACATTGCCTTGTAGAAAAGCGGCATTACCGACTGCCGGTATTTCTCGACAAGATTGTTGAAAATCGCAAAGGCCTTTTCGTAGTCGCGCATAAAATAGTAGCAGTAGCCCTGCATCATACGAGCGTAGTCAATCTCGTCGTTTATTGCAAGTTCATATTCGTAACATTCGAGAGCCTTCCCGTATCTGTTTGTCAGATAGTATATGTGGGCCAGCTGTTCCCAATAGAATGTGGAGTAGGGGTCGCTGTCGAGCAGTTCGTTATAAATGCTTATTGCGCCGTTGGTGTCTTGCAACTCTATAAGACATTCGGCCTTTATTTCGAGCAGGCTCGGATGCTTGTGATATCTTGCCAAGCCGCTGTTGGTTATTTCGAGTGCCTCTTGGGCGTATCCGCCGTCGAGCAGAATTTCGAGTGCCTCGCAGATAATCTCTTTGTTTGCCTGTTTCTTGTTGAGTATATCTAATGCAATATCTCGTGCCTCGCGGTAGTCTTTAAGGGCAATGAACACTTGTGCTTGCAACAGGATGCTGTCGTCGTCGTCGGGGAAGCCCTTGCTGCCGAGTATTATGAGTGCTTTTTCGGGCTCGTTCTTGGCAAGCAGAATCTTCACCTCCATCTTTGTGAGCTCCGGGGCCGTCGGGTGTAGCGTGATTGCGTGTGCAAGCACCTCTTCGGCTGCCTCGACAGAGTCTTGAAAGAGGTAATAGACAAGAATGTCGAGCAGGTCCTCTATTTCAAAGTATGAGCAGACTTGCTTTTCTCTTGTCTGCTCATACTTTTTAAGTATTTCTCGAAATTCGGTCGAGTCGAAATAGCTTTTATTATCCATTAGGAATTAAAACAGTTTCTTTATTTGCCTTTTATCTTGTTCCAAGTGTCCTTTAACGATACTGTGCGGTTGAAGATAAGTTTTTCGGGCGTTGAGTCGGGGTCAATGTTGAAGTAACCTATTCGCTGGAATTGCAGATAGCTGAGCGGTTTTTGTGTGGCGAGGAATTTCTCCACATAGCACTCCTTGCGCACCTCCAAAGAGTTGGGGTTTATCATCTCCTTCATAGCTTCGAGAGCGTCGCAACCTTTCTCTTCTCTTATTGCGGCCATTTCGTCGCGTGGGTTCTCGGCTTTCCACAAGCGGTCGTAGAGGCGCACCTCGGCTTTCACGCAGTGGTTGCGGCTCACCCAGTGTATTGTGCTCTTTACCTTGCGGTTGGCATCCTTCTCGCCGGTCTTTGTGTCGGGGATATATTCGCACAGAACCTCGGTAACGTTGCCCTCCTCGTCCTTTATGCAACCTGTGCACAGAACTATGTAGGCATTTTTGAGACGCACTTCGCGACCTTGCGTCAAGCGGAAGTAGTTTTTGGGGGCATCCTCCATAAAGTCGTCGCGCTCAATCCACAACTCGCGGCTGAACTCTATGGTGTGTGTGCCATCCTCGGGCTTTTCGGGGTTGTTTATTGCGGTGAGCTCCTCAACCTTGCCTTCGGGGTAGTTGGTTATGGTGAGTTTCACAGGGTTTATTACTGCCGATACACGTGTGGCGCGTGAGTTAAGGTCCTCGCGCACAGCACTTTCGAGCAGGGCAAAGTCGTTGAGCGCGTCGTATGTTGTGTAACCTATCTTGTCAACGAAGTTGCGTATCGATTCGGGCGAGTATCCGCGACGGCGGAATCCGCAGATGGTGGGCATACGGGGGTCGTCCCAGCCGTTTACAAGGCCCTCTTTCACCAGAATGAGCAGGTTGCGTTTGCTCATAAGGGTGTAGTTCAGGTTCAGTTTGTTGAACTCATATTGGCGGGGGCGGTTGTCGTCGAGGTCTTTTTCCTCCTTTATCCAATCGACAAAAAGGTCGTACAATGGGCGGTGGGGCACAAATTCGAGTGTACACAGTGAGTGTGTGACACCTTCCAGATAGTCGCTCTGCCCGTGTGCAAAGTCGTACATCGGGTAGGCCTTCCAAGTGGTGCCTGTGCGGTGGTGCGCACTCTTTACCACGCGGTAGATGATGGGGTCGCGGAAGTGCATATTGGAGCTTGCCATATCTATCTTGGCACGCAGCACCATTTTCCCCTCCTCAATCTCTCCGGTGTTCATCTTCTCGAAGAGGGCGAGGCTCTCTTCGATGGGGCGGTTGCGGTAGGGGCTTTCTGTTCCGGGCTGTGTGGGGGTGCCTTTCTGTGCGGCAATCTGCTCGGCACTCTGCTCGTCGATGTATGCCTTGCCCTCTTTTATGAGTCGCACGGCAAAGTCCCACAGTTGCTGGAAGTAGTCCGATGCGTAATATACGTTGGCCCACTCGAAGCCCAGCCACTTTATATCCTCCATAATCGCATCGACATATTCTACATCCTCTTTCGTGGGGTTTGTGTCGTCGAAACGCAGGTTGCAGATGCCGTTGTATTTCTCGGCCATTCCAAAGTCCATACAGATGGCTTTTGCGTGCCCAATGTGCAGATAGCCGTTGGGCTCGGGCGGGAAACGTGTCTGCACTTTACCTCCGTTCTTACCCTCGGCAAGGTCGTTTATGATTGCTTGCTCGATAAAACTGACGCTTTTTTTATCGTTCTTTTCAGTTTCGTTAATTTCGGTCATCGTATATTTGTTTTTTATTTGTTTTTCCGTTAAAAAGGCTACATTTTGCCATAATCGTTAACAACTTGCAAAAATAGAATAAAAAAAGGAGATATTGCTCATTGCCGGCGGTTTTAATTGCTAAAAATGTGTGAAATGCTACTTTTGGCCGTGCGGAATAAAAAAACAGTGGAAAATGAAATGGCTTTTGAACTTTAATCGCTATCTTCGCACTTTATTACTCGCATAAATAATACAAATTACATAACTATGAAAAGTGATATTGAAATAGCTCACGAAACCGAGCTGCAACGTATTGAGAATGTGGCTGCCAAAATGGGTATTGCTGCCGACGATCTTGAACATTATGGCAAGTATATTGCGAAACTTCCCTTGAATCTCATTGGCGAGCAGAAGGGCAAGCTCATCTTGGTTACTGCCATCACCGCTACCCGTGCGGGTATTGGAAAGACTACCGTGTCGATAGGTCTTGCGCTTGGTCTTAATAAAATAGGCAAGAAGGCTGTGGTGGCTCTGCGTGAACCTTCACTCGGTCCCTGCTTCGGAATGAAGGGCGGTGCTGCCGGTGGCGGTTATGCACAGGTGCTTCCTATGGAGAAAATCAATCTTCACTTCACAGGCGACTTCCACGCA
Organism: Bacteroidaceae bacterium; assembly: GCA_017466065.1. The sequence continues at coordinate 5,205 of JAFTUV010000020.1, read as the reverse complement.
ATAACATCGGCCCACAATATGATTGCGGCACTGCTCGACAATTACCTTTATCAGCACGCAAAAGAGGGCTTTGGCCTTAAAGAGATTCTCTGGCGTCGCGTGCTCGATGTGAACGACCGCTCACTGCGCTCGATAATTACAGGCGTCGGCCCTGCAACCAACGGGCTTGTGGAGCAGGCTGGCTTCGATATTACTCCCGCATCGGAGCTTATGGCAATTCTCTGCCTTGCTTCCGACGAGAATGACCTTCGTCGCCGCATCGAAAATATCCTTTTGGGTTACACCTACGACGGTGCTCCCTTCACCGTGAAGGAACTTGGCATTGCCGGCTCCATTATGGTGCTGTTGAAGGATGCTATTCAGCCCAACCTTGTGCAGACAACCGAGAATACCCCTGCGGTGGTTCACGGTGGTCCGTTCGCAAATATCGCTCACGGCTGTAACTCGCAGCTTGCCACAAAGATGGCACTTGCCCACAGTGAATATACAATTACCGAGGCAGGCTTCGGAGCCGACCTTGGAGCCGAGAAATTCTACAATATCCTGTGTCGCAAGAGTGGCTTGCAGCCCGATGCTACCGTTATTGTGGCTACCGCACAGGGCTTGAAGATGCACGGTGGCGTGGAGCTCGACAAAATTAAAGAGCCGGATATGGAGGGATTGCGCAACGGTCTTGCCAATCTCGACCGTCACGTTGCCAATCTGCAATCGTTCGGCCAGTCGGTAATTGTTGTGTTCAACCGCTTCGCAACCGACACCGACGAGGAAATGGCCCTCTTGCGTGCTCACGTGGAGCAGGAGCTCGGCCTTCCCTTTGTAATAAACAATGCATTCGCACAGGGTGGCGAGGGTGCCGTGGAAATGGCACAGATTGTGGTTGATACTATTGCCAACAATCCCTCGAAGAAACTCGAATTTACATACAGCGACGAGGATAGCATCGCGACAAAAATCGAGAAGGTGGCAAAGAATATCTATGGTGCTGCGTCGGTTACATTCGCAAAGCCGGCTATGGACCGCATAAAACTTGCCGAGAAACTCGGAATGTCGTCGTTCCCCGTCTGCATCGCAAAAACACAATTCTCGTTCAGTGCCGATGCGAAGCAGTATGGCGCAGTTAAGGGCTTCAACTTGCAGATACGCGATGTGGTGCTCAACGCCGGTGCCGAAATGATTGTTGCCATTGCCGGTGACATTATCCGCATGCCCGGCTTGCCCAAAGACCCGCAAGCCAACCACATAGACTACATCAACGGCGAAATTGTAGGTTTAAGCTAAGAAAACAAAAAGCTATGGCACAACCACTTGCTGAACGTTTGCGCCCAACCTCGTTCGAGAATTATGTGGGGCAGCAGCACCTCGTTGGCGAGGGGGCTGTGTTGCGCCGTATGATTGATTCGGAGCGCATCCTCTCGTTCATAATGTGGGGTCCTCCCGGCACGGGAAAAACAACCATAGCCAAAATTATAGCCCATAAACTCAACCGCCCCTTCTACACCCTTAACGCAGTGTCGTCGGGTGTGAAGGAGGTGCGCGAGGTTATCGACAAGGCAAAAAACTCATCGCTTTTCTCGGGCAATGGAGGTGCCATTCTTTTTATCGACGAGATACATCGTTTCAATAAGTCGCAGCAGGATTCCCTTTTGAGTGCTGTGGAAACAGGCGTTGTAACTCTCATAGGTGCAACCACCGAGAACCCTTCGTTCGAGGTTATACGCCCTTTGCTCTCCCGTTGTCAGCTCTATGTGCTTAAATCGCTCGAAAAGGAGGATTTAATGCAGTTGCTCAACTATGCAATAATCACCGACAAGGCATTGAAAGAGCGCGGAGTGCGTTTGCAGGAGAGTGACGCTCTATTGCGTTACAGCGGTGGCGATGCACGCAAGTTGCTCAATATATTGGAACTTGTGGTGGAGGCCGATTCAGCCTCTCCCGTCGTTGTTACCGACGAAAAGGTGGTGCAGTGTCTGCAACAAAGCCCCCTTGCCTACGACAAGGATGGTGAAATGCACTACGACATAATTTCGGCCTTCATAAAATCGATTCGCGGCAGCGACCCCGATGCGGCCCTCTATTGGCTCGCCCGTATGATAGAGGGTGGCGAGGCTCCCGAATTTATAGCCCGCCGCCTCATAATCTCGGCCTCCGAGGATATTGGCCTTGCCAACCCTAATGCTCTGCTGCTTGCCAATGCCGCCTTCGATGCGGTTATGAAGATAGGCTGGCCCGAGGGGCGTATTCCTCTTGCCGAGGCGACCGTTTATCTTGCTACTTCACCCAAGAGCAATTCGGCCTATATGGGAATAAACTGCGCGCTCGAAAAGGTGCGCGAAACGGGCAATCTGCCTGTGCCGCTTCATCTGCGCAATGCTCCCACTGCACTTATGAAACAGCTTGGTTATGCCGATGGGTATAAATATTCACACGATTACCCCCAACACTTTGTGAAACAGCAGTTTCTGCCCGACGATGGGCGTGCTTTCTCTTTCTGGCGACCGCAGGATAACCCTGCCGAGCAAAAGACCAAGGCGTGGATGAATTTCTGCTGGGGGGAGGATAGGGAATTTTCCAAATAAGAAGAACAGGCAAGTGCCTGTTCTTCTTATTTATGTTTCGAAAATGTAAGTGTCAGCGTGGGTCTTGTACGCACAGGCTCGCCATCCTTCTTAGCAGGGCTCCATTTTTTTTGTGTGTTGTATAGCATACAAAGAGCCTCGGAGTCGATGAAATTATTTCCCGAACTTTGCTTTACTTTTGCAAATGTGATGCTGCCATCGCTCTCTACATTGAATTCGAGCGTGACGCGCCCCTCTTTGAGGTTACTTTCGAGAACTGCTTTTGAATTACCTAATTGAAGGTCGCGGGTATCGCCTATGAATTCGGCCGGCGTGATGTTGCTCTCTTCCACGGCCTTCTCCTGCGCAATCCCTACATTGAATTGGTACTCCTGCGGCTCTCCTCTCATATAAAGGAGTGGGGTGCTCTTGGATTGTGTGCTCTTTTTCAACTCAATGAGAATGGCACCATAGTTTCCTTTCTCGCCATATAACTTTGTGGCAGCCTCCGTTTCTAACACTTTGATGCTCTCGATATTTTCCTCTTTTATGCTGTTGAGAATGTTCGCGTTGCCTTCGTATATTGCGCCGTCGATTACAAGCAGGGGCGATTCATTTGTCGATGGCTGTTTATCGTTTTTCTCAGATGTCAATTTAAACATTATCGGCATTGTATATTGCACTGCTACCGCTTTGCCGCCTTGCTTGCCGGCAGTCCATCGGGGCATACTTTCTACCACGCGCACCGCCTCCTTGTCGAGTGCTTCGTTACCGCTGCTTTTCATTATACGGGCATCTTTTATCTCCCCTTTGTTGCTCACCACAAAAGTAACGATGCTTCTTCCCTGAGCATTTGCGTCGCGTGCCTCTTGCGGATATTTGATGCTGCTTTGCAGGAATTTCATCATTCCGCTCTCACCCCCGGGGAATTGGGGCATCTCCTCCACCACCTGATAAATCCACGCTGTGTCGTTCGGCTCCTTTCTCTTTACCTCGCCTATGGCTGCAACCTCTCGTTTCTTTGCCGTGCTGTCGCTTGGTGCGATAGTGGGCATAGCCTTTTGGTTGTTTGCAACAAATTCACTAACTTTGCCATCGCTCGGTTGCTCGATGGCGTTTACACTCTCGGGCTGCGAGAAGAGCAGTGCGGCAATGGTTGCCGCAGGGAGCAGGTACAATGCTTTTGTACATCTCCACAAATTCGATTTTTTCTTACACATCATAGTGATACGTTTTATGGTTGAACTGTGATTAAAGCTGTTGGCAATAGAGTAGAGCCTTGCGCCAACGGCTTTTTTTATTATCATTCTCTGGTATTTCCCAACATCGGTTCCGCTGTTTATCACAGCTTCGTCGGCCTCAAATTCGTGTATGTTCTTTATGCAGTATTTGGTGAACCACGCCATAGGGTTGAACCACTGCAATAGTATGAGAAGGTCTATAATGATTATGTCGATAGAGTGGAACGAGCGTGCGTGTGCAGTTTCGTGAGTGATAATTTCGCGGCCGCTCTCTCGCAGGTCCTCGCTGTTTATCACTACCCAACAGAACCAGCTGAACGGCTTTGTTTCTGTGTCGCCTGTCACTCGCAAACGTATATTCTTGTCGGTGTATTGCTGTGTGTCGGCGGGGGTGGCTCTCCTTATAATTCTTGCAAGCCCTGCATACATAAACATTAGGCGGGCGAGCAACAATATTGCTCCGGTTATGTATATTGCAAATATAATGTCGGCCCACTCTGTCGGGCTTTCCACTGCAACGGGTGTTGCTTGTGCAAGGTCGATGGTTGCCGTCTCCTTAAAATCGACGATAGTGACGGTCGTTTCCGTTGTTCTGTCGGCAAAAAGTTGTGTAAGGGGCGTCTCTATCCCTATGTTCACAAGAGGCAGGGCGAGTGAAAGGGCTACTGCTGCGAGCAGGGTGAAGCGATTGAGCTTGTGGAATGTTTCCTGCTGCATAAGCGCGACAAAGAGTGCCACAAACACTGTGAGCATCGCGGCCGATTTTGCTATATAAATAAGGAGTGCTTCCATTGCAGGGTTTTATTTTCTGTTTTTCACCTTTTCTATAAGTTCTGTGAGTTCTTCGAGAGAAATTTTCTCCTCCTCGACAAGCGACGATACTGCGCCAAGATAGGAGTTCTTGAAATATTGGCTTATTATTTCTTTCAGACTCTTTTTCCCGTGCTCGCTCTGGCTCACTGCTGCATAGTATTGATAGGTGTTGCCGTATGCTTTGTGGGCAATGTAGCCTTTCTCTTCGAGCCCGCGCACAATGGTCGATAGGGTGTTTATGTGGGGCTTGGGCTCGTCGAAGAATGGGATTAGTTCCTTAACGAACAGTGGGCCTCTTGTCCAAAAGATATTCATTATCTCTTCTTCTCTTTTTGTCAATCCTTTATTCATATTTTCAACTATTATTTTTAGTTGAGTGCAAATAACTATAAATTTTAGTTGAGAAACTAATTTTTATAGTTAATAAATCTTAATAAGTGGAAATGAAACTGTTTGCAGTGGTTGGTTAAAACAAGAACAGCATCGTTTCACAACGATGCTGTTCTTTGTCGGACGCTTCCGACTTTAACTATTTAACTTAATATTAACTTACCTTGCGATAAGTTAGCGTGTATGCAGCAGCAAGCTGCATCTTT
>JAFTUV010000057.1 GCA_017466065.1 Bacteroidaceae bacterium | reverse complement strand
TATTATTTTCGACAGAGAGAAATTTGGCAAGCGGCAGATTTCACTCCCTCCAAAATAATAGATTGATTAGAGTCTGCTTTTGCCGTTCTTGGAAATTGTCGTACCTTTGCAGCAAATAAGTGGAATGATGGAAACATCAAACTGCAAAAAGCACTGAAAAGAGAAGAAACACCCTTTATTGACACGCTTCGAGCGTTAAGAAACAATAAAAATGTTAAATCTTCACCTTTTAGAATGTACCCTTAAAGGTTATGACCATATTTCTGACTTATTACTCGCAAAATATTGAGTAATAACTGGTTGCAAATACGGGTGTTGTGGCGGCATCACAAGCGTTAAAATGAGTAGCGGTGTTGAGTCGATTGGCGATTATGCATTTTGGATGGCAGATAATATCAAAGATGTGTACATTACCGACCTTTCCGCTTGGTGCAGAATACACTTTTCAATGGCCACATCCAACCCCTTGAACGGCAGTGCCAACCTGCACCTTAACGGCAAGCAGCTCACCAATCTTGTTATCCCCGACGATGTTACAGAAATAAAGCAATATGCTTTTTCCAATTGCCAAAGTATTAACACAATAGATTTTGGCAATGTAACAAGCATTGGAAATTACGCTTTTTATTGTTGTTACAACCTTGCAGGGGAACTTGTAATTCCCAACAGCGTAAAAACAATAGATTATGGAGCATTTTCGAAGAAAGATTGGCGCAACAATGGATTGACAAGCATTGTTTTCGGCGATGGAATAACAGAATTGAAAAACGGCACGTTTGATGGATGCGGTAATGCAGGCAAGATAACCTTTGGAAAAAACATTGAAACAATAGAGGAAAACACATTTGCCAGATGGAGCTATTCCTCTCTCACCTTTAACAGCGACACGGTGAAAAACTGGTTCAGGGAGCAAGAAAATGTTACCGAGGTTCACTTCGGCAGCAACGTAAAGGCTATTACCGAAGGAGCATTCGCTCATTGCAACATCGACTCGGTGCACATTCCCGCAGGAATAACCTCGATAGGCGACTATGCCTTCTCGTGGAACCGCAATTTAAGAAAAGCCACTGTGGCTCCAGGCAACAATGTGTATAACGCTGCCGAAGAACATAATGTAATTATGGAAACGGCAACGAACAAGGTGATGTTTGCCACGCGCGGTGCCACAATACCCAATTACGCAACAGCCATTGGCAACGGAGCATTCAACGGATTGCTTGGTGTAAACGAACTTATTATACCCGCGAATATCGAGAGTATCGGCGAGTGGGCCTTTGATGGCTGCGAGGAGCTTAAAACGGTTATAAACTATTCAGGCCTGCTCCTCACAAAAGGCTCCACCGATTATGGCTATGTTGCCTATTATGCCGATGAGGTAACAAATATCACCGGCATTATAGACGATTATGTATTCCTCACCATCGACACGGTGAACAACCTCATCGACTACATTGGCGAGGCCGACGAGCTTGTTCTTCCCAATGATTTTAACGGCGAGAATTATGTCGTTGCCGCCGGAGCATTCAAGAACAAGAAGGTTATTACAAGCATCGCCCTGTCGGACGGCGTAACCGAAATTGGCGACAGCGCATTTGCCGGGTGCGAAGCCCTCGAAGAGCTTGAAATTTCGGCAACGGTAGGAAAAATCGGCAAAGGCATTACCAACGGGTGCAATGCCCTTGCAACCATAAGCGTAGATGAGGGAAACAGCACATTCGACAACCGCGAGGAGTGCAACGCTGTGATAAGCAACATTGAATATGTTGCGTCGGGCGACACAACGTGGGTGGCAACCACAAGCCCCGAGGCCGGCAATACCTACATTCTCGAATGCCCGGTGTTCAACAGCGTTCAGGGTGTGCGCAAGGCACTTTACAACAAGGACGGCTCCACTGTTGCGTGGAAAACTCTCGACGAAACAGACGACAGCTTCTTGTGGAAGGTGGAAAGCACCGCAACAGGCAATGTGCTAAAAAGCGTGAAGGATGGCCGTTACCTCATAGGTAAAGAGTCTAATGAAACAAACTGGACACTGGAAAGCTCGTCCACAGGTTGCGAATTCAGCATCATACCTCTCGATGGCAACGAGGTTTCCGTGTCAATTACCAACCGTCACCTGCACGCAGCCGACCACCAAGGTGGAAGTGCCAACGAAGGAAGAATCGTCAGCTGGGAAACAAATTCGGCCGGCACTGCATCTGCTTGGATTTTTGTAGAGCAAAAAATGGACGATGTTTCACAGCCGGCCAACACTCTTATACTCGGCTGCAAGAACAGCAATATCCCCGAAAGTGTTGTAGCCATTGGCGAGGGGGCATTCAGCGGCGTTCAGGAATTGCAATCGATAACAATCCCCGCAAGCGTTACAGCAATAGGCAAAGAGGCATTCAAGGCCTGCACCGGGCTCGAAACAATCTATTCCAAGGGAACAACTCCGGCAACCGTTTATGGCAGCACGTTCAACAATTACAGTGCAACCTTATATGTGCCCACAGGAGCAAAAGCCACCTACCAAGCGGCCGATTATTGGAAGAATTTTGCCAATATTGCAGAAAAAGATTTTGACAAGGGTGACATTACCGGCGACGGTTCGGTCGATGTTTCCGACCTCACGACACTGGTAAGTATGATTCTCGACAGCTCGAATGCAACCGATGTTGCCGACATTAACGGTGACGGCTCGGTCGATGTTTCCGACCTCACGACACTTGTGTCCATAATACTCGGCACCGCCCCCGCGAAGGCCGAAGAGTGATTAAGCCATCGGCTTTTCCACCAACAGAACCTCGACAGAGTAAAATTCTGTCGAGGTTCTGTTGGTGGAAGCATATAGCCGCCACAAAATAGAAGAAGCCGGGTCAAAAGCATTTTTGATCCGGTTTCGTTTTACTACCTTATATTTGGCTCTGAATCCCGATTTAATTAAAAAAGATGGATTTTGTCATAAATGTCCCTTATGCAGCGATATTACTTTCCAAGTCACCTCTG
>JAFTUV010000019.1 GCA_017466065.1 Bacteroidaceae bacterium | reverse complement strand
TCCTTTGTAATGCTCGCTTTAACTTTGCAGAGCCTTTTCCGCCACCCGCGCTGCCCCAACTTCGTCGGTGCTTCGCGCGACCTATGGCTGCTCGCATTAACGAACCCCCTTCGGTGCTTTGTGGGAGAGTAGGTCATCGCCCGCTTTTTTTTAAGAGAACTTCAAGCAATTGAGGTTCTCTTTTTTGTTTATGCAGCTTTTGGGGATTGCGGGGCTTGCTAATCTGAAAAGGATTTTGCCCGTTTTTTTGCCTGTGTGCACCTCAAAAAAACAAGCAATCTTGGCTCATTTTCCCCTTTTTACAAGAAAATAGTGTTTCTAAATGTTAATGATTGTTAATCGGGGGGGTAGAAAAATTTATTTATATTTGTCACGAAAAGTTAAAAAATGTCATCTCTACGGTTAATGTGGCCCTTACGCAGGGGTGATTGTTGATTAATAAAAGGGCTTCTTAATCTATTATTATTATGAAAAAGTTATTTTTCTGTTTGGGCATTTCTTTGCTTATGGCTTCTTGTACTTCGGTTATTAAAACCGCAAGAACTGCTGAAACTCCGGTTTCTTTGCTTTCTGCAACTGTTGCTGACCTTGATGTTGCTCCCGAGCGCATCACTTATACTATGCACCCCGGTAGTGAATTGCAACGTGTAGGTCTTGCTAATGTAAAACGTGCAGTTGAGGCTGAAGCTCTTACAAAGAATGGTAATGCCGATGTTTTGGTAAATGCTGAGTATGTAATTACTTGCAAAAATTATGTATTCTTTAAGAGAATTGAATCTATTACTGTTACAGGTCGTCCTGCAAAGTACAAAAAATTCCACTCTCTTTCGGATGATGTGTGGTGCAATCCTGTATTCCGTGGTACATATAAAGATGCTACAACAAGCAATAATAGCTTCTTGAATAAGGTATTAGGAAAATAAGTTGTAACTACCTAATATTTTAATTATGAGAAAAATATTAGCGTTTTTGACATTTGCGGCGTTTTTCTTGTCATCGTGTCAAACGGTGATGAAGACGGCCCGTACAGCCGATATTGAGAGTTCGATGCAAAGTATAACTGTTGCCGACCTTAAAGTATCAAATGAGCGTATAACTCACACCTTGATTCCAAGCAAGGATATTCAACGTGGCGGGCTGAAAAATGTGAAACGCGCAGTTGAGGCAGAAGCACTTGCTAAGTATGGTAATGCCGATGTTCTTTTGGATGCACAGTATGTTATAAGTAAAAAGAGAACATTCTGGGGTAGTAAAATAACCTCTATTATGGTCTCGGGGCGTCCGGCTTTCTACACAAATTTCCGTTCTCTTAATGACACGGTGTGGGCTAATCCTGTTTTTCGTGGCGTGAAAGCAAATAGAGGGTCGGTAGGCTTTTTTTCTAACTTTAAAAAAGGTAGTAAAAAATTGTATGCATCTTCATCCTCAAATGCTTATCGTAAGAATGGCTTTGCTGCAAGAGTGGAGCTGACTCCCGGTCGTGCAGAGTTTAAGCATGAAAATTACAATGAGAAGGAATTTGATGCTTCTATTCTGGCGACATTTGGTTATCGTTTCAATCCTTACCTATATTGTGGTATAGGTACCGGTTATAATTATAACAGCGAATGGGATTCGGATGTTAACGCTATTCCGTTGTATATTAACGGACGACTGAATTTTACAAACTCAAAAATAAGTCCTTTCTTGGATGTGAAGGTTGGCTATACATTTGCAAACGGTGAGTTCGAAGAACTTAATGCCGAGGCTGATAATGGCTCTTTCTACTCCACTGCAATAGGTGTTAACTTTGGAAAATTCGAGTTGGCGTTGCAATATGCGGTAACTAATATTGATTTTATTTCAAATGGTTCGCCTATGTGGACTGGCTGGGGTTATTCTATGTATGGTGCTAATATGCCTATTGAAAGTAAGGTAAAATCTTTGGGATTGTCAATTGGTTATAATTTCTAAATCCGCTTATCTTTTATAATTAAAGGCCTGTCAACATCTATTTGTGACAGGCCTTTAATTTGTATTTCTTGTTTTTGCAGTTTATCCAAAATCGCTCATATCCACCAGCTTGTTCATTATGGCATAGACGGTGAGGCCGGGGATACTGTTAATACCGAGTTTCTGGGAGATGTTGCGACGGTGGGAGATAACCGTGTAGATGGATATGTTGAATTCGTCGGCAATTTCCTTGTTGGTTTTTCCTTTGGCAACGGCACGCAGTATGTCGCGCTCGCGTGTGGATAGCTCGTTTATGTCGCTTTTGGGTGCTTGTGTAGCCTCTTCTATTGCGTTCTTTATTTTTTGTATAACACGCTGTGCGCTGTCGTATATGCCGATGCATCCGTCGTATTGGCGCAATACGCTCTCCTCGTAGCTGCCTTGCGTGAGGGCTATGATGGTAATGTTCTCCTTGCCGAAGTAGCTGCGTATGTCGAGCCTTTCGTTGTAGTCTATTACGGCAGGGTTTATTATGATTATGTCTATGTTGCTGCTTTGTGGGTTGTAGAAGCCGGGGTTGCTCAATGTCTGTGTTATTGCAAACTCGGGGTTACGGGCGATGATTGCGGTTATTCCCGCAGCAACTATCTCCGATGGCTCGATGAGGAGTATTTTGTATTTTGCTGTTCTATTCATTGCCTTTTTCCATTATTTCCACCAAGGGGATGAGCAGTTTGTTTTCTATTGAGGAGTGTTTGCGCAGGTCGGCCTCAACTATATATATATAATTGAGTATCTCGAAACGCAGGGCCGAGGAGTGTTCCTCGGGGAGGTATTTTATGATGATGTTCTTTAAGTCGTTGAGCTTCTCGCTTATGTTGCTGTGGTTCTCTTCGAACTTGCTTATGCTGTATTGGTTGTTGTAGAGCTCTTTTTTGCCCTCTTGTATTGCCTCGATGTAGGGGAATACAATTTCTTCTTCGTAACGGAAGTGGTTGTTCACTTCATTGTCGTAGTCGTCGTAGAATTTGTCGATTAGGCGACGGTTAATTTCGTCGAGTTCCTTTACAAGCCTGTGGATGCTTTCGTGTATTGCGGGGAAGCATACTTCGCAGTAGTATTTGTGTGAGGCGCGCAAATAGGCTGTGATGTTTTTTATGTCTTTCTTTTCAAGAGTTTCTATTTGCGGCTTGTAGTTGCGGAAGGAGTATATGTTGCATATTTCCAAGAAGAGTTCTGTGGATATGTCGTATCGCGTGCATATTTCCTGTATGGTTGCTTCGCCGAATCCCAAGCGTATGTTGAGGCGACGCAGTATTGATAGTAGGGTGCTGTCGGCTGCAATGAGGTCGGCAACCTTCATATTCCTGTTGTATGTTGCTTCTATTGTCATAAGTTTTTCTTGTTTTAAAATATTCCTCCTATAATGTAGGTTATATATCCGGCTATCCACGCTACGGCAGTGTTGTAGGCTATGGAGAAGAGTGCCCACCAACGACTGCCTGTTTCGGTGGCTATGGTGGCTATGGTGGCTATGCAGGGGAAGAAGAGTAGAATGAATACCAAGAAGGCTGCTGCCGAGCGGGGTGTGAAGTCGCCCGACTTTTTAAGGTCTTCCTCGATTCCTTCTTCTGTGTCGCTGCTGTATAGCACTCCGAATGTGCTCACAACAAGTTCTTTGGCGGGTATGCTGGTGAGTATGGCCACGCTCGAGCGCCAATTCTGCCCCAGTGGTGTCATTATCGGTTCAATGGCTCGTCCCATCATTCCTATGTATGAGGTTGAGTAGTTGTCGCTGCCGGGCTCTGTCCCTTCGGCGGGGCGTGGGAAGTAGCTGAGGAACCATATTATTATGGTTGCCACGAGGATGGTGGTTCCAATCTTTCTAATATATTGTTCGCATTTGTCCCACATATGGCGCAGGGTTGCACTCAGGGTGGGGAGGCGATAGGGTGGAAGCTCCATCACAAACGGTGTTTCGTCTTTCTTGAATCGTGTGCTGCGCAACAGACGTGCGGTGAGCACGGCTACTGCAATCCCAAGTATGTAGAGGGCTATGAGCACCAGTGGGGCGTGGGCGGGGAAAAATGCTCCGGCAAACAGCACCAGAACCGGGAGACGTGCGCTGCACGACATAAAGGGGGTGACCAATATTGTTATTATGCGGCTGCTGCGGCTTTCTATGGTGCGTGTCGCCATTATTGCCGGTACGTTGCAACCGAATCCCATAAGCATAGGTATAAAGGACTTGCCGTGAAGCCCCATCTTGTGCATCAGACGGTCCATAATGAAGGCTGCGCGTGCCATATAGCCCGAATCTTCCATAAGGGAGATAAACAGGTATAGTATGAGAATTTGCGGAATGAACACCGCTACGCTGCCTACGCCGCCTATAATGCCGTTTACCACAAGGTCGCGAATTATGCCTTGCGGCAGGAACTCTGATGCCTGCTCGCCGATGATGGCAAAAAGGCTCTCTATCCACTCTTGCGGGTAGGCACCCAGCTGGAATACGGTGGCAAACATTACCCACATAACAAAAATGAAAATGGGGAAGCCCAGCCAGCGGTTGGCTACAAGGCGGTCTATGCGGCGTGTCTGCTTGTTCGTGTCTTTGTTGCCTGCGGTGTATGTTTCTTGCAATGCTCCGTTTATGAATCCGTATTTTGCATCGCTTATTGCTGTTTCAACATCTATGTTAAGGTGTGTTTGAATTCTTTTTGCGGCCTTTGCTGCTGTTGCTTGCCATTGTGGCAGTGCCGGGCTGCCTTGCAGCTGATTGGCCGCCTCCTTGTCCTGTTCCAATAGTTTCAGTGCCCAGTAGCGCACGGGGAACTGATAGGGGAGGTCGTTGGCTTTGTGCAGCTCCTCGGAAAGTGGGGCAAGCTCGCTCTCTATGGTGTTGCCGTAGTTTATGTGTATGTGTCGGATGGTGCTGTTGCGCCCCTCGAAAAGTTCTATTGCAATGTCGAGGAGTTTGTCGAGCCCTTTGCCTGTTTTTGCTATTACCGGTACAACGGGTATTCCTATCATTGCCCCCAGATGCTCGTAGTTTATCTGTGCACCGCTTGCCAGCAGCTCGTCGTACATATTGAGTGCTACCACGGTGCGAAGGTTCATATCTATGAGCTCGGTGGTGAGGTATAGATTACGCTCTATGTTCGATGCAACCACGGAGTTTATGATAATGTCGGGCATTTTGTCGAACAGGTGGCGACGCACATATATCTCTTCGGGCGAGTAGGCGGCGATGGAGTAGGTGCCGGGCAGGTCGGTGATGTTTATGCGGTAGCCTTTATAGTTGAAACTGCCGGTTTTTGCATCCACGGTTACGCCGCTGTAATTGCCAACGTGCTCATTTTCTCCGGCTACGGCGTTGAATATAGAGGTCTTGCCGCTATTGGGGTTGCCCACAAGTGCGACATTTATGACATTATTCTTTTTTGTAGATACTTTGCGCTGGGTGCAGTTGCGGCAGACGCATCCGTTGCATTCTTCACAAACAGAATGGCAACTGAACGATGGTGCAGGGCCAAGCTCTTTTTTTGCCTCGTCCTCGGGCAGAACTTCTATCATATCTGCTTCGGCACAGCGCAACGACACATCGTACCCCATTATGTGGTATTTTACGGGGTCGTGCATAGGGGAGTCGAGTACCGATTTTACCTTTTCGCCACGAATGAATCCCATTTCCATTATTCTTTTGCGGAATCCTCCGTGTCCCGAAAGGCGTATAATGACGGCTGTTTCGCCGTTTTTCAGCTCCGAGAGTTTCATTTTTTATATCTGTTTCTATTTTTGCTCTGCAAAAATAGTTTACTTTTTAAATTCACGCAATAGTTATTTGTTGCAAAAGCCTGCGGTTGTTAGTTATAAATAACTAAGAAGTTGTTTGAAATTCTTATAAATATACCAAAGCTGAATAGAGTGTTGTTCCGGCGAAATAAATTTTAAACAGTTTCTAATATGTTCCTGTTTTTTTTGATTTTTCTGCGGAAATAGATAGATGTTGTTATGATTTTTGTGCAAAATCATATTTTTAGTGATTGTGGGCCTTGGTGTATGGTACTATTTTTGCATCGAGAATAAACCATAGAAAATAAATTGTATTATCCTATCTTTTCTGCTTTTGTGTAACGGTAGCGTTACCATAGTGCAACAAGAGGGTGACCCAAAAGTAAAAATGGGTTGCCCTCTTAGTTTTTCTTCATATATGTCCATTCATACCATCTATAAATAAAAATATAGCTATTCCTTTGATAAACATTGGAATAGCTATTGTTTGTTTGGAAAATGTTTA
>JAFTUV010000018.1 GCA_017466065.1 Bacteroidaceae bacterium | reverse complement strand
TCCTTTGTAATGCTCGCTTTAACTTTGCAGAGCCTTTTCCGCCACCCGCGCTGCCCCAACTTCGTCGGTGCTTCGCGCGACCTATGGCTGCTCGCATTAACGAACCCCCTTCGGTGCTTTGTGGGAGAGTAGGTCATCGCCGCTTTTTTTAAGAGAACTTCAAGCAATTGAGGTTCTCTTTTTTGTTTATGCAGCTTTTGGGGATTGCGGGGCTTGCCCTCCTCTCCTTTGTAATGCTCGCTTTAAATATATGTACTTTGTTGATTTGAAAAAAAATTAAGATAATTTAACAAATTGGGGGGGGTAATTTGTGAATTTAATTGTATGTTTGCAACAATTATTAACTAAAATATATCTTTATTATGAAAAATCTTAAATTTTGTTTGATTGCGCTTGTGGCGCTTATGTTTACAGGTTGTGCAAAATATAGCACAGACGGTGTATTGATGGGTATGGCCGGAAATACAATCAACACTTATGTTGCTGCCGACTTGGATTATAAAAATGCTAAAAGAGTTACAGCAACTGTTGAGGATAGACGTATATTCTTTATCCCCTTGCTTCGCAATGGTAACAAGCAGTTTGTAAATATTAACCGTTATAAAGGCCTTAACAAGGCTCAGCGTCAGGCTTTGTATCGTGCAAAAGTTAACAATGATGTAGATATTATTATGGAGCCCGAATTCTCTACCGAAAGCCACTCATACTTTTTTGGCGCTTTCAAGTCGAGAAAGGTTACTGTAACCGGTTGGGGTGTTAATATGAAGGGTATCAAAGAGGATACAAGAGCAAGAAGCGAAGTAAACAGCTTTGCCAACCCCATTTCGCGCTTTGGTTTCTAAACATTTGTAATAATAGAAGGTGGTGTGCTACGAGTAATGTGGCCACCACTTTTTCTTTTAATGGCTTAATTATGAGATTGTATATATTATCGTTGTTGTTTTTGTTTGCCTTGTTGTCACCGCTTCCGGTTTTTAGTGGGTGTTCGGCTGGCGCATTGTCATTGAGTGATGAAGAAAGCGATATTTCCTACGAGGTTAAGAATGGCGATGTTCATTTTATAAGGATTGTCGAGAATTTACCTCTAACAGCCGAGGAGATATATGATTATTCTTTGGAGTTTATAGAAGAGGCTTATAAGATAACAAAATATCAAGTTACTCAACAGAATCGTGTTAAAGGCTTTGTTGTGGGTGAAGGCGAGTATATTTCTTTTGAATCCCGTGGTAATATGATTACCCAATATATTTTTAATTGCAAACACGCTCTGCGTGTCGATTGCAAGGAAGGCAGAGCCCGCATAAGTGTTATAGTCAAGGAATATGATATAAACATAGAGAGAACCGGCAGCCGGAATGTGTGGCACAAGCCATTGGTGGATGTTGCTCCTATAAATAAAGAGAACGGTATTGATGCGGAAATGTATGAGGATGCTTTCTATCATTTAAAGAAGATCGTAAATAAGTCTGTCTCACAACTCGAAGAGTCGTTGAGAAGCAAGCAGTCAAGCGATGTTGGTGATTGGTAATGCGGTCCTGCTCTCTGTTTAAAACAAAAAGAACCCTTGCAAGGGTTCTTTTTGTTTTATGGTAGTATGTTCTTGTTTTTGCGGAAGAGTGGTATATAATAGTTTCTTATAACAGTGTGAATATCACTCCGTTTATTCTGCCGCATATGTAGTTGGTGGGGCCGATTCCCTCGTGTACAAGGTGTCGCAGATAGAGTGGTTCTCCCTCTATTATTTGATTGCATAGGAATGTGTCGCCCACGCTTAATTTGCTGTTAACGCTTTCTGTTACCCTAAACTTATCCATTCCCTCGTAGCAGATGATCACGCAGCGGTCGGGGTACCAACAGAGCTGTATTTTGTCTCCTTTTTGCAGGGATGCAGTTTCGATGCTGTTGCTTGTGAGGAGTTCGCTCTCTATTTTTCTTTGTGAGTCATTGTATAGCTCCTCGATTGAGTGATAGCCGGCATATTGTGCCAGCGTGTTCAATGTGTAGCGATAGGGCTTTGTTTTTCTGCTCTCTCCCAAATAGCCCCAGAATCGTTTTAATGTCATTGAAGATATATACATTTTTGTTTTGTCGAAAATGCACTTCGACAAGTGGTTGAAGTCGCGCGGAGTAGCCATTTTCCGCTCGACGGTTCTTTCTATTTCTTTTCTAAGTGTCTCGTAGTGTTTTTCCTCCTCCTGCATAGATATAATTGTTTTTATGATATAATTAGAATGTCCCGACAGAGCGGAGCGACGAGGGATCTCAAAAAAAACTTCGTTGAGATGTCTCAGTCGCTATGCTTCTTTCTGCAAATATAGAATGACATTAACCAAACAATTTTTTGGTCAACTGCTATATTATTGCCCAAATTTATGTGCTTTTTACATTTTATGCCACGAGAAATGCATAAAATGTAAAATAGGGGGGGGGTAGAAGAACCAAGATGAACCAGACAATGTGTGTGCTTTGCGATACTTTTGCAAAAAAATATCGCAGTATGACGATTTTGTCATCGTTGAATAAAAATTCTCAAAATGAAACACAAATACATCACTCTTCTTCTGCTTGTCTTGTCAATGTATGCAACATCGGTAAATGCATTTTATTTTTGGGTCGATGGCTTCAAGTATAGGACTGTCGATAAAAACGAGCCGATTGTCGAGCTTGTAAGTGTTCCTTTGCGATATGAAGGAACCTGTGCTGTTCCCTCCTCTGTTAAATATCAAGGTAAGTCTTATAGGGTGGTATCTGTTGCTCCATCGGCATTCTGTGGTTGTGTGAAGTTGGAGAAGGTTGTTATTCCTGCGGGCATCACCAATATTGGTGAGTGGGCTTTTAGCGGCTGCTCCCGTCTCTCCAAGGTGCTTTTGAGCGAGGATGTGAGGGTGATAGGTCATTCGGCTTTCCGTGGTTGCAGGTCGTTAAGCAGTATTGTAATTCCGTCGTTGGTCGCCGAGATTGAAGAACTCCTCTTTGGTGATTGTGTGATGCTGTCCGAGGTTCGCATAGCCTCCGGTGTACACACGGTAGATTTTTCGGCATTTAACGGTTGTGGTTCGTTGAAGCGCGTGGTGTGTGCTTCGGAGTGTCCGCCCGCAGCTGCTTCAAAAGTGTTTGAAGATGGGGTGTTTGCCGATGTCACGCTTGCGGTGCCTCGCGGTTGCAAGGCGGTCTATGAGCAGGCTCCCGTGTGGTGCGGTTTTGCCACAATTGTCGAAGAGTAGTCTGTTCCCGGGCGTCACTGCCGGGTTTCTGTCGTTTCTATTTTGTCGCGGCATTGTATACTAAAATCGTGATTTTTACGTTTCTTATCTGAAATAATATCAGTAGAATGAAGTGGTATAGTAATTTCAGAAACGTAAAGTATATACTTATTGCGGTGGCTGCCGCTATTGCCGCCGCTTCGTTGATAGTGTCGCATTTGCTGGTCGAGGACTTGAAGGCCGAGGAGGTGAAAAAGATGCAGGTGTGGGCCGATGCGATGGACTATCTTAACCGTGCCGATGAGAATACCGATTTAAGTCTGGTACTTGCTGTGCTTAACGGTAATACCACAATTCCGGTGGTGGTTACCGACAGTAACGGCGCAATTACCCTGCATCGCAACATAGACATTTCCTCGGGTGTCGATTCACTCACGGTGCTTATGGACAAGGTTGTCGAAATGCGTCGCAACAAGCATATTATCCGAGTGGATATGGAGGACGATTATCTTGAAGTATGCTACTCCGAGTCGCTCATTCTTAAACAGCTCGCCTATTACCCCTATATTCAGCTTATTGTCGTGCTGCTTTTCTTTTTGGTATGTTTCTTTGCCATTCTCGGCTCGAAGCGTGCCGAGCAGAACAGGGTGTGGGTGGGGCTGTCGAAAGAGACGGCGCATCAGCTGGGAACGCCAATCTCTTCGCTAATGGCGTGGACGGCTGTGTTGAGGGAAAAATACCCCTCCGATGAACTTATACCCGAAATGGAACGCGATGTGGCACGTTTGCAGCGTGTGGCCGAGCGTTTCTCGAAAATAGGCTCACTGCCCGAGCCGGAACCCGAGGATATTGTCGATGTTGTAGAGCGTGTGGCGGAGTATATGAAGCGCCGGAGCCCGGCGCAAGTAACCTACACATTCAATGCTCCCAAGCGTCCTGTGCTGGTGCGTATGAATGCTCCTCTCATAGAGTGGGTGGTAGAGAACCTGTGCAAGAATGCGGTAGATGCAATGGAGGCTGCCGGCTCTATAAGCATAGTGCTGAATCAAAGCAAGGATAAAGTTTCTGTTGAAATTACCGACACGGGTAAAGGAATTCCAAAATCGAAGCATAAACAGGTGTTTGAACCCGGTTACACTACCAAAAAACGTGGTTGGGGCCTTGGCCTGTCGCTTGCAAAAAGAATAGTAGAGCAATATCATAAAGGGCGTATATTCGTGAAAAAATCGGCTCCGGGGAGGGGCACGACATTCTGTGTCGAATTAAAAAAGTAAAGATTTTCTTCAAATTAGGTGCTCGGAATAAAATTTATTTGTATCTTTGTATCCCAAATTCGGGCAGTGTGGGCGTGCCCGTGGGTTTTTGAGTGGTTAAGTTGTTAATATAGATGAGAATAGAATAACAATGGGAAGGTTTGATAAATACAACATTGACCTCAAAGGCTTGAAGACAGAGCCTCTGGTATTGGAATTTAACCTCGATAATGCCTTTTTTGCCGACATTGAAGGAGAGGAGTTCCAGAAAGGTGCTGTAAAAGCACAGGTGACAGCAAGGAAGAATCGCGATGTGTTCGATTTTACGTTTGCTCTTGCAGGAGCAGTAATAGTTTCTTGCGACCGTTGCCTTGACGACCTTGAAATAGAGGTGGAAACAGAGAACAGTCTGCGCGTGAAGTTCGGAAGCGACTATGCCGACGATGGCGACACAGTAGTGGTTCCCGAGCAGGATGGCGACCTGAATATCGCCTGGTACTTATACGAGTTTATAGCGTTGTCGCTCCCAATGAAGCGCGTTCACGCCCCCGGCAAGTGCAACCGCGAAATGACGGGCAAGCTGGACAAACACTCACACGGTGGAGTTTCGGCCTGTGACGATGCCGGCACGGATGACATAGATCCACGCTGGGAAAGTTTGAAGAATATACAAATTGAAGATATTTAAAAAGTTAGAACAATGGCACATCCTAAAAGAAGACAATCAAAGACAAGAACTGCCAAGAGAAGAACTCACGATAAGGCAGTAGCCCCCACTTTGGCAATATGCCCCAACTGTGGCGAGTGGCACGTTTATCACACCGTATGCGGTGCGTGTGGTTATTACAGAGGCAAGCTGGCTATCGAAAAGGAGGCAGCAGTCTAAATAACCGTTAAGCCCTGTCCGCCGGTAGGTTGTACAGGCAGTTTTTGTAAGAAATAAGCGCACCTTGCAGGGCAATGGTGCGTTTTTTCTTGTGAACACAAATAATTAACACATTACACAAGTTCTCGAATAAATATGCACAAAGCAGGCTTTGTAAATATAGTGGGTAATCCCAATGTGGGAAAATCGACACTGATGAACCTCCTTGTTGGCGAGCGAATATCCATTGCCACCTTCAAGGCACAAACAACCCGTCACCGCATTATGGGTATTCTGAATACCGATGATGCGCAGATAGTATTTTCCGACACTCCGGGCGTGCTTAAACCCAACTATAAATTACAGGAGGCAATGTTGCGCTTCTCCCGTTCGGCGTTGCGCGATGCCGATGTGCTGCTCTATGTCACAGATATGGTGGAAACGCCCGAAAAGAACAGCGGTTTCATCGACGAGGTTCGCAAACTCGATGTTCCCATCATAGTGCTCATAAACAAGATAGACCTTGCCAACCAACAGGAACTTGTGAAGAAGGTGGAGCTGTGGCACGAAATGTTGCCCGAGGCCGAGATTATGCCAATATCGGCTATCGCGAAGTTCGGCGTAGATGTGGTGATGAAGCGCATAATGGAGCTTCTGCCCCCCTCGCCCCCCTATTTCGACAAAGACCAGCTCACCGACAAGCCTGCCCGCTTCTTCGTAACGGAAATAATACGCGAGAAAATTCTGCTTCACTACGACAAGGAGATACCGTACGTTTGTGAGGCCGAGTGCGAATACTTTAAAGAAAAGGAGGGCAGCATATATATAAAGTCCATAATATATGTGGAACGCGACTCGCAGAAGGGTATAATAATAGGTCACGAAGGTGCTGCGCTCAAACGTGTGGCAACCGACGCCCGCCGCGAGCTTGAAAAATTCTTCGGCAAGAGAATTTTCCTCGAAATATATGTAAAGGTAGATAAGGACTGGCGCAACAGCAACAAGCAACTGCGTCGTTTCGGCTACGACCAAAAAGATTAACGACTATGGGAAATTTAGTAGCAATAGTAGGTCGCCCCAACGTGGGAAAATCGACACTTTTTAACCGCTTGACAGAAAGCAAGCAAGCGATAATATCGGACGAGGCCGGTACCACCCGCGACCGCCAATATGGCCGTTGCCTGTGGTGCGGCAAGGAATTTTCATTGGTCGATACAGGCGGATGGGTCAGAAACTCCGACGATGTGTTCGAAGAGGCCATCTGCGAGCAGGTGACACTGGCAATGGAAGAGGCCGATGTTATACTTTTTGTGGTGGATGCAATGAACGGGCTCACCGACCTCGACAGCGAGCTTGCATCTATGCTCCGTCGCACAAAGAAACCTGTGCTTGTGGTTGCCAATAAGGTGGATACATACGAAATGCAGTATGCCGCAGCCGAATTCTATTCGATGGGATTGGGTGATATGTATTGCGTGTCGGCTGCCAACGGCAGCGGAACAGGTGACCTGCTCGACCTCATCGTGTCGAAATTCACCAAAGAGGCCGAGGAAGCCCCCGAGGAGAATATCCCGCGCTTTGCGGTTGTGGGCCGTCCCAATGCCGGCAAGAGCTCCATTATAAATGTCTTTCTTGGCGAGGAGCGCAACATTGTCACCAATATCGCAGGCACCACCCGCGATTCCATTCTCACCCGCTACACAAAGTTCGGATTCGACTTTTATCTGGTAGATACAGCCGGAATACGCAAGAAGGGCAAGGTGAGCGAGGATATAGAATATTACTCGGTGCTTCGCTCCATTCGTGCCATTGAAAATTCCGATGTCTGCATTCTTATGATAGATGCCACCCGTGGCATAGAGTCGCAAGACCTTAACATCTTCTCCATTATACAGCGCAACCAGAAGAGCCTTGTTGTAGTTGTAAATAAATGGGATCTTGTGGAGGACAAGAGCGAGAAGGTGCAGAAGTTCTTTGAGAATGCCATTCGCGAGCGCGTGGCACCCTTTGTGGATTTTCCCATAATCTTCACCTCGGCAGTCACCAAGCAACGTGTGTTCAAGGTGCTCGAAACGGCAAAGGAGGTCTATATGAACTCAAAGACAAAAATCTCCACTGCAAAATTCAACGAAGAGATGCTTCCCATTATAGAGGCCTATCCGCCTCCCTCGATAAAGGGAAAATATATAAAAATAAAGTATTGTATGCAGTTGCACGAAACGCGCGTTCCCTCGTTCCTTTTCTTTGCCAATCTGCCGCAATATGTGCGCGAGCCTTATAAACGCTTTTTGGAGAATAAAATACGCGACCGTTGGAAGTTTACCGGTGTTCCGATGAATATATTTATAAGACAGAAGTGATGGCGGTGTGTCATAATTAACAAACTACTTTGTTGTTATCAATATTAAGGCTCGGTCGAGTACCAATGTACACTCCTTTCGCCTTAAATCTCAACGCCTTGTATTTTGTCAATTCTTACAAACCTAACGGAACTGTTTCCAAAATTTTATTTTGACACAGTTCCTGTAATATGTTCGAAGGATCCGCTTTTATTATCTCTCTCCTGCCACCCTTCTTAAAATCTCACTCGAAAAGAGAAAGTCGTTGAGCTGCTTGTTCTTTGTTTGCAGAATTTCGTCCTTGTTGCCCTCCCACGAAATTCTCCCGTCGGCAAGGAAGATTATGTGGTCGCCTATGTTCATCACCGAATTCATATCGTGGGTGTTCACAATGGTGGTTATGTCATACTCGGTGGTGATGCTGTGTATAAGTTCGTCTATTATGAGTGAGGTCTTTGGGTCGAGGCCCGAATTAGGCTCGTCGCAGAACAGGTAGCGCGGTTCCAATGCTATGGCGCGGGCAATGGCAGCGCGCTTCTGCATACCTCCCGACAACTCCTCGGGGCTTTTGTATTGTGCATCGAGCAGATTTACGCGCTCCAAGCAGAAGCGGGCACGTTTGAGCCTCTCATTGTAGGTCTTGTTCGAGAACATATCAAGGGGGAACATTACATTTTCGAGCACGCTCATAGAATCGAACAGGGCCGCATTCTGAAACAACATACCCATTTCCCGGCGCAGCATCTGCTTCTCTTTCTTGTTGAAAGTGAGAATGTTGCGCTTGTCGTATAGAACCTGTCCGCTGTCGGGCTCCAAGAGGCCCACGATGCATTTGAGGAGCACGGTTTTTCCCGCACCGCTCAATCCTATAATAAGATTGGCCTTCCCGTTGTCGAAGATGGCGTTTATGTTGTCGAGCACCGTCTGGTTGCCAAACTGTTTGTGTATATCCTTAATCTCTATCATTGCATAAGCAGCTGGGTTAATACAATATCGGCAAATAGGATGAGCACGCTGCAACTCACGACAGAGTCGGTGCTTGCCTTGCCCACCTCTATTGAACCTCCCTCAACAGTGTAGCCGTAGAACGATGCTACCGAGGTTATTATGTAGGCAAAGAATATCGCTTTTATTATGCTGCACCAGATGTACCATTGCTGGAATTCATACTGCAATCCGCAGGTGAGGTCCTCGGCTGTCATTATGCCTGTGAAATATCCTATTGCGTATGCTCCCGCAATGCCCGAACAGATGCTGAATATCACCAGAATGGGTATCATTGAGATTAGTGCCGAAACTTTGGGGAGTATGAGGAAGTTGGCCGAATTTACCCCCATAATTTCCAGCGCATCTATTTGCTGTGTTACGCGCATAGCTCCAATCTCCGATGTAATATTCGAGCCCACCTTGCCCGATAGGATAAGGCACATCATACTCGATGAAAATTCGAGAAGCAGAATTTCGCGAGTAGCGTATCCGGCAACAAAATTGGGCATCCACGCATTCTCGATGTTCAGTTTCATCTGTATGCATATGACCGCACCGATGAAAAAGGAGATTATGAGCACTATGGGAATGGAATCTACTCCCAGCTGGAATATCTCACGCATTGTCTGGCGCAGGAACACCGTCCAACGCTCGGGCCGTGCGAATACCCTGCGCATAAGCATAAGATAACTGCCGAAAGTTTCTATGGATTTTACAAAAAACATTTTCTATCAATAGGGTATATTCAGTCTGCGAAGATACGATTTTATTATTTAAATGAGTCAACATTATGCGGTTTTATGCTTTTTTGCTTCATTTTAAAGATAGTTTAATGTATAAAACAGTTAAAATCTTGGGCAAAAACTAAATTTGCATTATCTTCGCTACGCATAATTCAAATTAGTCGAAACGATGGTTGCATTTGCAGAGAATGAAAATAACGCCGCTCCCGAGCGTATGGTGTTGCGCACCGAGAATCTTGTCAAGCGTTACGGCAAGCGTACGGTTGTAAACAATGTCTCTTTTGATGTTAAGCAGGGAGAGATTGTGGGGTTGCTCGGCCCGAATGGAGCTGGTAAAACCACCTCATTTTATATGACTACCGGCCTTGTGGTGCCCAACGATGGTAAAATTTTCCTCGATAATACCGAGATAACCGATTTTCCCGTCTACAAGAGAGCCCGCATAGGTGTCGGATATCTGGCACAGGAGGCGAGCGTGTTTCGCAAGATGACCGTTGAGGATAATATTGCATCGGTGCTCGAACTGACAAACAAGCCCAAAGAGTATCAGAAAGAAAAACTCGAAAGCCTTATCGAGGAATTTCGTCTGCAAAAGGTGCGCAAGAACCTCGGTGACCGCTTGTCGGGTGGTGAACGTCGTCGCACCGAAATTGCACGTTGCTTGGCCATCGACCCTAAATTCATAATGCTCGACGAGCCGTTTGCAGGTGTCGACCCTATTGCGGTGGAGGATATTCAATATATCGTGTGGAAATTGAAGGACAAGAACATAGGTATTCTTATAACCGACCACAATGTGCAGGAAACTTTGAGCATCACCGACCGCGCCTATCTCTTGTTCGAGGGAAGAATACTCTTCGAGGGCACTCCCGAGGTACTTTCGGAAAATCCCGTCGTGCGTGAAAAATATCTCGGTCGCGATTTTGTGCTGCGCAAGCGCGAGTTCCAGATAGATTGATTTTCAATAAACATATATCCAAGGTTGCAAAATGGTAATTTTGCAACCTTGGATTCATTTTATGGCCCTAACTTCGGGGCGTAAAGTGCTTCTGCAAGCCTTTTTTGCCTCCAAACTGCGCAAAAAGGATTTTTTTTTTTGATAATCTCCCCAATAAGTTGTAATTTTGCAAGCCTAATTTGGGTTTAGTATATTATTTAAAATTAAATATATGGAATTTACATTTAAAAATTCAGACGCTACAAGCGCATTGTTGTCTGTGAAAATTCAAGAGGCCGATTATTCAGCCTTGGTTGAGAAACAATTGAAAAACATCCGTCAGAAGGCCAATATTCCCGGCTTCCGTCCCGGAATGGTGCCTATGGGGCTCGTTAAGAAACAGTATGGAACAGCTGTTAAAGCCGAGGAGATTAACAAACTGTTGCAGACAAAGATTTTCGAGTACATCAGAGAGAATAAGATAGATATGCTTGGCGAGCCTCTTCCCAGCGAGGAGCAGCAGGCGGGTATGGATATGGTGAACGACAAGGATTTTACTTTCGAGTTTGAAATTGCACTCGCTCCCAAATTCGACGCAACTTTGAGCAAAGAGGATAAATTGCCCTATTACAAGATACAGCCCACAGCCGAAATGATAGAGTCGCAGGTGCAGGCCTATGCACAGCGTTGCGGCGAGTACAAGCAGGTTGAGAGCTTCGAGGATAAGGATATGTTGAAGGGCTCGCTTGTTGAGGCTGCCGAGGAGGGTATCAGCGTGAAGGACGCGGTTATGATGCCTGCCTATATGAAGAACGAAGAACAGAAGGCTCTCTTTGCCGGTGCAAAGGTTGGCGATGTTGTTACCTTCAACCCCACCACAGCATTCGATGGCAGCGAGGCAGAACTCGCATCGCTTCTCAAAATAGAGAAGAGCGAGGTAGCCGCACACGCCGGCGATTTTACCTTCACAATTTCGGAGATTACACGCTTCGTGGCAAGCGAGCTGAACCAGAATGTGTTTGACGCGGCATTTGGCAAGGACGCGGTGAAGACCGAAGAGGAGTTCCGTGCAAAGATTGCCGAGCAGTTTGCCGAGCGTTTCGCAATTGACAGCGACTACAAACTGTTGCTCGATGTTCGTGCTTATCTGGCCGAGCGCATCGGCAAGATGGAGTTCCCCGAGGCGCTCTTGCGTCGCATTATGGATATGAACAAGGCCGAGGGTTCCGAGAGCATCAGCGAGGAGGACTTCCAGAAGAGCCTGACAGAACTCTCTTGGCACCTCACAAAAGAGCAGCTCGCCAAGAAATTCGAGATTAAAATCGACGACAACGATGTCCTTTCTGTTGCAAAGGCTGCCACCCGCGACCAATTTGCACAGTATGGAATGGGCAACGTTCCCGAGGACTTGCTCGAAAACTATGCAACAGGTATGCTCAAACAGGAAAAGACACGCGAGGCACTTATCAACCGCGCAGTCGATATTAAACTAATCGAGGCTGTGAAGGGCGTTGTAACTCTCAACGAAGAGGAAATATCTGTTGAGGAGTTCAACAAAAAACTTGCCGAAAGCGATAAATAATAAAGTATAATATTTTTTTAAAAGCAGATTGTTATGAAGGATGATTTTAGAAAGTATGCGACGAAGCACCTTGGAATGAACAGTATGGTGCTCGACGATGTGATGAAATTCCAATCGCAGTACCTTAATCCGTATATCTTGGAAGAACGCCAGCTGAATGTTACTCAAATGGATGTTTTTTCACGTTTGATGATGGATAGAATCATCTTCCTTGGTACACAAATAGACGATTATACAGCCAACACGCTTCAAGCGCAGTTGCTGTATCTCGATTCGGTGGATAACGGCAAGGACATTTCAATCTACATAAACTCACCCGGCGGCTCTGTTTATGCAGGGTTGGGTATATACGACACAATGCAGTTCATAGGCAGCAATGTTGCAACCATTTGCACAGGAATGGCGGCAAGTATGGCTGCTGTGCTGCTCGTGGCGGGTACCGAGGGCAAACGCTCGGCACTCACCCACAGCCGTGTGATGATTCACCAGCCTCTTGGTGGCGTGCAGGGTCAGGCGAGCGACATTGAGATAACCGCCCGCGAGATTCAGAAGCTCAAAAACGAACTCTATACAATAATTGCCGACCACAGCCATCAGCCTTTTGATAAGGTGTGGGCCGACAGCGATCGCGACTATTGGATGACAGCCGAAGAGGCAAAAGCCTACGGAATGATTGACAACGTACTCTCGTGTAAGAAATAATTATGGCAGAAAAAGAAAGAAGACGTTGTAGTTTCTGTGGCAGGCCCGAAAGGGAAGTGGGGTTGCTTATGACCGGTGTGGATGGCTACATCTGTAACGACTGCATAGAGCAGGCGCATAGTATCCTGCGCGAAGAGCGACTCCTTGCGAAGAGTGAATTCAGGATGAAGGAACTCCCCAAGCCCAAGGATATAAAAGCCTTTCTCGATGAATATGTCATTGGGCAAGACGATGCGAAGCGTGCGCTATCCGTGTCGGTTTATAACCACTATAAACGACTTATGCAGCACGACAATAACGATGTTGAAATTGAAAAGAGCAACATAGTGATGGTCGGCAGCACCGGAACGGGAAAAACTCTTCTTGCACGCACCATAGCCCGCCTTTTGAAGGTTCCTTTCACTATTGTGGATGCAACAGTGCTCACCGAGGCCGGTTATGTGGGCGAGGATATAGAGAGCATTCTCACACGCCTGTTGCAGGTGGCCGACTATAAAGTGGAAGAGGCCGAGCGAGGAATAGTATTTATCGACGAAATTGATAAGATTGCCCGCAAGAGCGACAATCCCTCGATTACCCGCGATGTAAGCGGAGAGGGAGTGCAACAAGGCCTTCTCAAATTACTCGAAGGTTCGGTGGTGAATGTGCCGCCACAGGGCGGCCGCAAACATCCCGACCAGAAGATGATAGCGGTGAATACCAAACACATCCTGTTCATCTGCGGCGGAGCCTTCGATGGGATTGAAAAGAAAATAGCCCAGCGTCTGAACACTCACGTCGTAGGTTATAATTCGGTGCAGAACAGCTTTAAGATAGATAAAGGGGATATGATGCAGTATGTGACTCCGCAAGACCTGCGCTCCTTTGGCCTTATTCCCGAAATTGTAGGCCGTCTGCCCATTCTCACCTCCTTGCGTCCGCTCGACCGTGCAGCGTTGCGCAATATCCTCACCGAGCCCAAGAACTCTATAATAAAGCAATATGTGCGCCTTATGGAGATGGACGGTGTTGAACTTCGCTTCGACGACGATGCACTCGACTATATTGTGGATATGGCAATAGAGTATAAGCTCGGTGCCCGAGGCTTGCGTTCCATCGTAGAAACCATAATGCAGGAAAAGATGTTCGAAATTCCTTCGAGTGGCGACAAGGAGTGTCGCATAACCAAAGCCTATGCCGAAGACAGAATAGTTAAAAGCGGTGCAATGACAATGATTGCATAAACCTTATGACAATAGCGAAGCAAACACCCCCTCGGAGAGTAAAAACAGAGCCCGAGGGGGTGTTTTTTGAACAAACAGCCATCTGCAAAAATATTTTTTTATATTTCCGAAAATATATCGCGAAAAATTTGCGGGTTTTATAGAGATATTTATAACTTTGTTTGCAAATAGGCATATTGTAAAATGGCAAAGAAGTATAATTTAACAGAAATTCTTAAAGAGAATTTTGGTTTTGATACATTTAAGGGGGATCAGGAAGCGGTCATCAAAAATCTCCTTGATGGGAATGATGCCTTTGTTCTGATGCCTACCGGGGGTGGAAAGTCGCTCTGTTATCAATTGCCGTCGCTTGTTATGAAGGGTACGGCGATAGTAATATCCCCACTCATTGCCCTGATGAAAAATCAGGTCGATGCCATTCGTAATTTTCACGAGGAGGATGGCGTGGCTCACTTCTTGAACTCCTCGCTCACCAAGCAGGCGATAGAGGAGGTGAAGGCCGATGTGTTGTCGGGCAAGACCAAATTGCTGTATGTCGCTCCCGAATCCCTCACGAAAGAGGATAATGTGGAGTTCCTTAAAAGTATAAAAATATCGTTCTATGCAGTGGACGAGGCACATTGTATTTCGGAGTGGGGTCACGACTTCCGTCCCGAGTACCGCAGAATACGTCCTATAATAAATGAAATAGGTAAAGCTCCTATCATTGCCCTCACTGCGACTGCCACCACAAAAGTGCGCGACGATATCAAGAAAAATCTGGGCATACAGGATGCCCCCGATTTTAAATCATCGTTTAACCGTCCCAATCTATATTACGAAGTAAAGCCAAAGACAAAGAATGTAGATAAGGACATTATAAAATTCATAAAATCGAATCCGGGTAAATCGGGTATCATATATTGTTTGAGCCGCAAGAAGGTAGAGGAACTTGCCGAAGTGTTGCAAGCCAACGAAATTCCGGCAAAAGCCTACCACGCAGGAATGGACTCGGTAATGAGGTCGCAGACACAGGACGAGTTCATAATGGAGAAAATAGATGTAATAGTTGCGACAATCGCATTCGGAATGGGAATAGACAAGCCGGATGTGCGATATGTCATACACTATGATATTCCCAAGAGCCTCGAAGGCTACTATCAGGAAACAGGCCGTGCCGGTCGCGATGGTGGAGAGGGTAAGTGTATAGCCTATTACAACAGCAAGGATTTGCAGAAACTCGAAAAATTCCTCGAAGGAAAGCCTCTTGCCGAACAGTATATAGGCCGTCAATTGTTGTATGAAACAACAGCCTATGCCGAATCCTCGGTTTGCCGTAGAAAATTGTTGTTACATTATTTTGGTGAAAATTTTGAAGTGGAAAATTGTGGAAATTGTGATAACTGCCTGACACCTAAAAAGCAGGTGGAGGCCAAAGAACTGCTCGAAGCTGTTATAGAAACAGTGTTGGCTGTTAAAGAGAATTTTAAAGTAGATTATATTATAGATGTCCTTATGGGCAAGGAAACTGCCGAGATACAGTCGCATATGCACGACGAACTCGAATGTTTCGGTTGCGGAGTAGATGAAGAACCCAAACGCTGGAACGCAGTTATACGTCAGGCGCTAATCGCCGGTTACCTCGATAAGGATGTGGAGAATTACGGCCTTTTGAAGGTAACAAAGGAGGGACGTGCATTCTTGGACAAGCCAAAATCGTTCAAGATTGTCGAGGATAGGGATTTTGCCGAGACAGAAGCCATTGTGCAGTCGGGCAGCACCTTTGCCGTGGACCCCGAGCTTTATGCTATGCTCAAAAATCTGCGCAAGAAGCTCTCGAAGCAACTGGAACTTCCCCCTTATGTGATATTCCAAGATCCCTCATTGGAGGCTATGGCAACAACCTACCCCATAACCTTTGATGAACTTAAAAATATCCCCGGCGTGGGCGAGGGCAAGGCTAAACGCTATGGCGAGGAATTCTGCGCACTGATTAAGCGTCACTGCGAAGAGAACGAAATTGACCGTCCTGAGGATTTCCGTGTGCGCACCGTTGCCAACAAGTCGAAATTGAAAGTGAGTGTCATAAGTGCCATAGACCGCAAGGTGGCACTCGACGACCTTGCCATAAGCCGTGGAGTGGAATTCGAGGAGTTGCTCGACGAGGTGGAGTCTATCGTATATTCCGGCACGAAACTCAATATAGATTATTTCCTCGAAGAGATTATGGACGAGGAGAATGTGCAAGAGATTTACGACTACTTCAAGAACTCCGACACCGATAGCATAAACGCCGCGCTTGATGTTCTTGGCGGCGAGTATAGCGAAGAGGAAATACGTCTGGTGCGTGTGAAATTTATCTCCGAAATGGGAAATTGATAGAAATAATATATAAATATATGAACGATTTTATAAAAGACAAAATTGCTATGGATGGCCTCACATACGACGATGTGTTGCTCATTCCGGCCTATTCCGAAGTGTTGCCCAAAGAGGTTAGTATGAAAACCAAGTTCTCGCGCAACATTGATTTGAATATTCCTTTCGTTACAGCAGCAATGGACACTGTGACCGAGGCCAAGATGGCTATTGCCATTGCCCGTGAAGGCGGCATCGGCGTAATACATAAGAATATGTCGATAGCCGAGCAGGCGCATCAGGTTGCAATTGTGAAACGTGCCGAGAATGGTATGATTTACGACCCTGTCACCATAAAAGTGGCTGCTACCGTGAAGGATGCCCTCGACCTTATGGCCGAATATCATATAGGCGGAATTCCCGTAGTCGATGAAAATAAGAAATTGGTAGGTATTGTTACCAATCGCGACCTTCGTTTCGAGACTAATATGAGCCGTCCCGTCAGCGAGGTGATGACAAGCGAAAATCTTGTGGTGACTCACCAGAAGACAGATATGGAGTCGGCAGCAAAGATTTTGCGTGAGAATAAGATAGAGAAACTCCCCGTGGTTGATAATGACGGTCGTTTGATAGGCCTTATCACCTATAAGGATATTACAAAGGCCAAGGATAAGCCTATGGCTTGCAAGGATGCCAAAGGTCGTCTGCGTGTGGCTGCCGGCGTCGGTGTCACTGTGGATGCGATGGACCGCATAAAAGCACTTGTCGATGCGGGTGTAGATGCTATTGTTATAGACACCGCCCACGGACATTCGGCCGGAGTTGTCAATAAACTAAAAGAGGCGAAGGCTGCGTTCCCCCAAATAGATATTGTGGTGGGCAATGTGGCAACAGGCGAGGCTGCAAGAATGCTTGTCGATGCAGGAGCCGACGCAGTTAAAGTGGGTATAGGCCCCGGCTCTATCTGCACCACCCGTGTGGTTGCCGGCGTGGGCGTTCCCCAGCTGTCGGCTGTGTACGATGTTGCAAAAGCACTCGAAGGAACCGATGTTCCCTTGATTGCCGATGGTGGCTTGCGCTACTCGGGCGATGTTGTGAAGGCTCTTGCTGCCGGAGGATACAGTGTTATGATTGGCTCGTTGGTTGCCGGTACCGAGGAATCTCCCGGTGACACCATTATTTTCAATGGTCGTAAGTTTAAATCCTATCGCGGAATGGGCTCGCTCGAAGCTATGGAGTGTGGCTCGAAAGACCGATACTTCCAAGCTGAAACAGCCGACAAGAAGAAACTCGTGCCCGAGGGAATTGCAGCGCGTGTGCCCTATAAGGGAACATTGCAGGAGGTAATATATCAGCTTGTCGGCGGCTTGCGTAGCGGAATGGGATATTGCGGTGCTCCCGATATTGCAACCTTGCACAATGCTAAATTTGTTCGCATAACAAATGCCGGCGTGCTCGAAAGTCATCCCCACGATGTAGCAATTACAAGTGAGGCTCCCAATTACAGTCGTCCCGAATAATAGAATATGAAAATAAGTAAGATATTTTTGCTTGTTGCATTGCAATTCTCCCTCTCGCCTCTTGCTGCCCAAGAGAACGACCCTGTGCTTATGAAGATTGCAGGGGAGAACGTTACCCGCTCCGAGTTTGAGTATGCATTCAACAAGAATAATACAGGCAACGATAGTGCAGAATACTCTCTCGAAGAGTATCTGCCTATGTTTGTAAATTTCAAGCTCAAAGTGGCCGAGGCCAAGGCACAGAAACTCGATACTCTCTCCTCTTTCAGGCAGGAGTATGAAAAAGACCGTGCCGCCCTTGCCGAGGACTATCTTACCGACAAGGATTTTATAGAGCTCGAAGCCTATCGCATATACTCCAAAGATTCGGCAACCGTTGGGAAGGATGGCTTCTTGAAAGTAATGCAGCTTGCAGTGCCATTGGCCCAAAAAGCAACCCCTGCCGAAGTAGCAGCGGCAAAGGCCAAAATCGATTCGGCCTATATAATGTTGCAGAGCGGTAAGACATTCGAGGAGGTTGCCCCATTTATAAATATGCCCGCAATGTATGTGCAGCCGTTCGAGATATTGCGCAAGCAGGTATATGAGGAGTTTGAACAGGCGGCCTACGCCCTTGCCGACGGGGAATATTCGGCACCTTTTAAATCACCGGCAGCCTATCATATAGTGAAGAGAATATCCTCTCGTCCGTTCGGCAGCTTCGAGTATTACAAGAAATCCATTATGGATATGCTCGAAAAGCAGAATATACGAAAAACTGCCCGTATGAAGAAAGGGGTTGAATTGGCAAAGGCCTATGGAGGCAACATTACTCCCGAGGAGGCTCTTGCCAAGGAAGATAGCATACTCGAACGTAAATATCCCGAATTCGGCAACCTGATGCGTGAGTATTACGAGGGCCTGCTCTTTTTTGAAATATCCAATCGCGAAGTGTGGAAAAGCGATGCCGATGCCGACAAGGCACTTGCCAAGTATTTCAAGAAGAACCGCAAAAAATACAAATTCGACCAGCCTCGCTACCGTGGCGCGGTGATATATGCAAAGACACAGGAACTGCTCGATTCGGCAAAGATGCTTCTTGCCGGCAAAGCCAAGGAAGAGTATCGTGCAATAGTAACGAAAGAACTTGCCGGCAATGATAAAAAATCGCTTCGTATGGAAATGGGCCTGTTTGCCCGTGGCGACAATAAATGGGTGGACAAGTTGGTTTTTGGCAGTGGTGACGGAGGCGAAAAACGCGAGAATCAGCCATTTGTCGATGTTGTAGGCCTGCTGGTCGATGCCCCCGTTTCTTATACCGATGTTAAAGCTGCCGTTACCGACGATTATAATAAATACAAAGAAAAGAAGTGGATTAAAAAGTTGCGCCGCAAGTATGATGTTGAAATATTTGAAGAGGTGCTAAAAACAGTTAATAATCACGACTGATAATAGTTATTTATTAAATTTGCAGAATGAAGCTGATAAAACCTCTTTTTATAATAGCTATGTTTCCCCTCTTTGCATCGCTCTCATCGTGCAAAGAGGAGATTCTGCACAAAGGGAAAACCCCTTTGTTGAGCGTCGGCAAGGAATTTTTGTATAAAGAGGATGTACAACGCTTCTGCTCGGCCAATCCACCAAGCGGCGATAGTGTGGAGTATGTGAACAATTATATAAACCGCTGGGTAGAGGAGGCCCTCTTCTACAATGTGGCACTGCGCAATGTTCCGGTGACCGACGACATTGAAAAGTTGGTGGAGAGCTACAAACGCAGCCTCATATTGAACATCTATCAGGAGGGGCTTGTGGAACAGCATCTGCGCCTCGAAGTGTCGGCCGATGATGTGCAGAAGTTCTATGAAGAGAATATTGCAATGTTTGAGCTCGAAGAGCCGGTTCTTAAAGGGCTCTTTTTGAAGGTTCCCGCCGATGCACCTAAAATTAATTCATTGCGCTCGTGGTACAAGAGCCGCGATATTGTCGATCTTGAAAAATTAGACAAGTACAGCTTGGCAAACGATGTAGTGTATGAGCCTTCCTATGAATCGTGGGTGCGGTTGGCACAAATAGCCTCAAAAACAACCCTCACCCTTGACGAACTTGTGCAGCGTGTTATGCGCAGCAGGAATCTTGAATTCAGGGATAAGGAATTTGTATATTTCCTGTCGGTGGATTCCTTTGTTAATAAAGGTGCGTACAAGCCGATAGAACTTGTCGAGGGTGAAATAAGGGAATTGGTGATAAACACCCTTAAAGCCGATTTTATTAAGAAGAATAAACAGAATATATATAACGAAGCGCTTAAACGTGGCGCGATAGAGTATTACAATGATTGAAAATCGTCGGCCGAAGGGTGTCGCGTAATATAAAGGACTTATGAAGAAATATATATTATCTTTTTGTTGTTTGCTTGCATTCTGCACTGCCCAAGCGCAAGATAACGTGATAGACAGAGTAGAGTGGGTTGTTGGTGACAAATCTATTCTACGCTCCGACATTGAGGAGGCCATCAAATATTGGAACCTGCAAAATAAAAAGTTCGATGGCGACCCTTACAGCGTTGTGGGTGAAGACCTTGCTGTTCAGCAACTCTTTCTGCATCAGGCAGCCATTGATAGTGTGGAAGTGAGCGAATCGCAGTTGATGCGTCAGGTAGATGCACAATTGGAGGAGTATATTCAGCGTGCCGGCTCCAAAGAAAAATTGGAAGAGTACCAGAAGATGCCCATACGCAAAATACGGGAAATGCTCTACGACAATCTGCATAATTACAGTATGATGTCACTTATGCGCCAGAAGATTGTGGGTGACATAAAAGTATCGCCTTCACTTGTGCGTCGCTATGTGGAGTCGCTTCCGCAGGATAGCATACCCTTTATTCAGGAGCAAGTGGAGGTGCAGATTATAACAGCCGAGCCTGCGGTGGAACTCGAAGAGATTGACCGCATAAAAGAGGAACTGCGTGACTACACCGAGCGTGTAAACAGTGGCGAAACAAGTTTCTCCACTCTCGCATTGCTCTATTCCGAAGACCCGGGCAGTGCCCGTCGCGGCGGCGAGCTTGGCTTCCGTGGCCGTGGGCAGTTTGTTCCCGAATTTGCAACGGCAGCCTTTAACCTCACCGACCCCTCCAAGGTGTCCAAGATAGTGGAGACAGAGTATGGCTTTCACATAATACAATTGATAGACAAACGTGGCGACCGCGTGAATGTGCGTCATATATTGCGCAAGCCCAATGTTTCTCCATCGAGCATAAAACAAATGATGCTTAATCTCGATTCGCTTGCTCGTGAGATAAGAAACGACTCCATTACATTTGAAGAGGCTGTGGTGTTGTGCTCTTTCGACAAGGAGACAAACAACAACTATGGAATAATGTTCAATAAGGAGACCGGTGCGTCGCGCTTCCAGTTGCAGGACCTCCCGGTTGATGTAGCCCGTGTGGTCGATAGAATGAAAGTGGGCGAAGTGTCGTCGCCCTTTACAATGAGGCTCGATAATGGAAAGACAATTTGTGCTATAATTAAATTAAAATCCAAAGTCGATGCCCACAAAGCCAATGTCAAGGACGATTATGAAACACTCAAAGAGCTGTATCGTAACAAGAAGGGCGAGGAGCGCACCAACGAGTGGATTCGCGAGAAACAGAAGACTATTTATGTCCGTTTGAATGGCGATGCAAAAAAAGAAGACTTTAACTACCCGGGCTGGGTGTTCTACGAAGATAAGAAATAAAGTAGCTTTGAATGATGAGAACAAGACTTCTTATATTACCCATTTTGCTTCTCCTCTTTGTGTCCGTGTCCAATGCCGCACCTGTGGCTTGTGAGCCTCAAAGTGGCGACACTGCCAACGTGAAGAAACGCGATTATGTGTATATGCTTCACGCCGATTCCACAAAGTTCGACAAGCAACGTGTGCCCGATGCATTCATCCTTGTCGGGGATGTCTCTTTTCGTCGCGATAGTATGTATATGTATTGCGACAGTGCATATTTTTATACAAAAAAGAATACTGTACAGGCGTTTGGCAATGTGAGGATGGAGCAGGGAGATACCTTGTTTCTCTATGGCGACTATCTCGATTTTAACGGTGACACCAACCTTGCACGTGTGCGCAACAATGTACGCCTCGTCGACAAGGAGGCTGTGCTCGAAACAGACAGCCTCGATTTTGACCGCAATCTGAACAAGGGTTACTATTTCAACGGCGGTGCTCTTTTCGATGGCGAGAGCACTCTCGAATCGCAATGGGGAGAATACCGTGTGGGAACAAAGGAGGCGGTGTTCAATAATAGTGTGAATTTGCAGAACCCCCAATTTACATTGGAGTCGGACACGTTGCAGTATAATACCGTTACAAAGATTGCCACAATACTTGGCCCCACAAATATTTATAACGGTGCCGAAAATCGCATATACTCCGAGAAAGGGCTCTATAACACAACTGCCCGCAACGCCACCCTGCTCAACCGCTCGGTGCTCTATAATGGAGTGAAGAACGTTACTGCCGATTCGGTATTTTATGATATTGCGGCAGGGGTTAGCGAAATCTTTGGTAATATTGTCTATATAGACCCGGAGAACAGGAATATGCTCACCGGCGACTATTGTTATATGAACGACGCGGTCGATTCGGCATATGTTACCAACCGGGCGGTGGTAGTCGATTTTTCGCAGAAGGATTCATTGTTCCTGCACGCCGATACAATATGGGCAGTGAGCGAGAATGTTGATACCGATTCTGTTTACCGCCAGATAAGGGCCTTCCACAAAGTGAGAGCCTATGGCAAGGCAATGCAGGCCGTTTGCGACTCTTTGGTGTTCGACTCGCGCGACTCTTGTATGACGATGTATAAAGACCCTATCTTGTGGAACGAGGGCGTTCAGTTGCTTGGCGAGGAGATAAAAATGTATATGGATACAGCTTCCATCGATTGGGTACACGTAATAAATCAAACGCTGTATGCCGAGAGGATGGACTCTGTTAACTATAACCAGATAAACGGCCGTGAAATGAAATTTCACTTCGAAAATGGCAAGCTCTCCCGTATGTATGTTATTGGCGGCGCAAATGTAGTCTATTTCCCAATGGACGAGGATAGCACACTCGTGGGTATGAACACCACCGTTGCCGGCAGAATATCGGCATATATGAAGGATGGGGAAATGGACCGCATAGTCGTTCCCAACAACTCCAAGGGTGTGTTCTATCCATTGAAAAAAATACCCGCCGGCACAAAGTTTCTCGACAACTTCGCTTGGTTCGATTATGTGCGTCCCACAAGCAAGGAGGATATTTTCAATTGGCGAGGTAAGGCGAAGGATATGATGCTGAAAGTGGTTAATCGCGAAAAGATACCGTTGCCCACCCTCGATAAGTTTAACAAATAAAATTGCGGGCTTATGGGCTTTTTCAAAATGGGTGCTCCTCGAAAATTTGAGCATAAATATATATATGTCGATGAACGTCGGGAGAAGTTGGACAAAATAGTGGACAACGCCAAACGCGACCTTGGAATGTTGCCTCCCGAGGAATTGAGTTACAAGGAACGCATAAAAGGAACCTTTCAGGATGCAAGCACGCATTTGAAGCGTCGTAAGCAGAATGGTTCCCGTTTAAAGACTCCCACACTTATAGTGGCACTTTTTATAGCAATATTCATTCTACACTATCTGTTAACCGGCTCTTGGGCTTTCTAAAAAGAAACAATGCAGGATATAATACATTTATTACCCGATTCCGTAGCCAATCAAATAGCTGCCGGAGAGGTCGTCCAACGCCCCTCCTCGGTGGTTAAGGAGCTTGTGGAGAATGCAATAGATGCCGGTGCAACCAAGGTGCAGGTGCTGGTGAGTGATGGCGGGCGCACATTGATTCAGGTTATAGACAATGGAGTGGGAATGTCGGAGACCGATGCCCGCTTGGCATTTGAGCGTCACGCAACTTCTAAAATCAAACGCGCCGAGGACCTTTTTGCCCTGAATACTATGGGCTTCCGTGGCGAAGCGTTGGCGTCGATTGTGGCAGTGTCGCAAGTGGAACTTGTTACCCGCCGTGCCGATGATGAACTTGGCACACAGATTCTTATGTCGGGCTCAAAACTCGAATCGCAAGAGGCTGTGGCAGCGCCTGTGGGCAGCAATTTCAAAGTAAAAAACCTGTTCTACAATATTCCGGCTCGTCGAAAATTCCTGAAATCCACACAAACAGAACTTAATAACATTGTTACGGAATATGAGAGAATCGCACTCATTAACAGCGATGTTGAGTTCTCTTTATCTCACAACGGAGTGGAATTGTCGCTGTTACCGGCCTCTTCCTTCCGTCAAAGAATAGTTAATATCTTCGGAAAAAAGATTAACACCCAATTGGTTGAGGTATCGGTCGATAGTACACTGCTTAAAATGAAGGGCTTTGTCGGCTTTCCCGAGAGTGCACGCAAGAAGGGTGCCTTGCAGTATTTTTTTGTAAACGGCCGTTATATGCGTCACGCCTATTTCGCAAAGGCCGTGCAAGAGGCTTATGCCAATCTTATTCCTCCGGGCGAGCAGGTCCCGTTCTTCCTCTGTTTGAATGTGGAGCCTTCCCGCATAGATGTAAACATTCATCCCACAAAAACCGAGATAAAATTTGAGGATGAATCGAATTTGTGGAAAATAATTCTGGCTGCGGTGCGCGAATCGCTCGGGCGTTTCAATGTTGCGCCGGCTCTCGACTTTAATTCCGACGATTTTCCCGAAATTCCTGTTATGGAGCAGCTTGGCACCGGAAGCAGTGTCGGATTGTCGGCTCCGCAAATTTCATACGACCCCTCATATAATCCGTTCAAGAAGAATGCTCCCGAATATCGCAAAACCGATAATTCGTGGTGGGAGAAATTGTATGGCGAAGAGGATGGCGCAGCCGATGGAGGCAACATTGTTTCGGAAATAACACACAATGACAAAATGCTCTCCTCGCTGCCTGACATTGCCCCATTGTCGGATTTTCTCGCCGAGGAGTATGTTCCATTAGCTCAATATAAGGGGCAATATATTTTGGTGTCGGGAAACGATGGGCTGATGCTTGTTCATCAACGCAGGGCACACACAAGAATTCTTTTCGAACAATATAAGGAGCAACTATATGGCAAACGCGGCCCTTCACAGGGATTGTTGTTCCCCGAACGTGTCGAACTATCGCTTAACGAGAGCCTTGCGCTTGAAAGTATATCGGAGGAACTCTCCTCGTTGGGCTTTGATGTATCCTCTCTTGGAGGCAACAGTTATGCCATAAATGCTGTTCCGGCAGGCTTTGACGGGCCCGACCCGGCAGTCTTTCTCACCGAAATTGTGCGGTCGGTCGTGGAGCAGACAGCGATGATAAAAGAAAAATTGTACGACAGCATAGCTCTTTCCGTTTCCAAACAGATGGCTGTTATTATGGGGCAGGTGCTGTCGCCCCAAGAAATGCAGATGATTGTCGACGGCCTTTTTTCTACCACAATGCCGCAGCGTACTCCCGATGGCTTGCCTGTCATTTATACGTTGCGCGACCCTGAAATTGTAAAATATTTTCAGTGAGAGAGCAAAATCATTGATTCGACCGTTAAAAAAAGTTAACAAAAGGCTCTTTTATATAATATTTCAATAGCCGTTCACGAAAATTATATAAATTTGCACTCGTAAAATAGGGTGATTGGGGTGCTGTGTCGTACCTTGCCTTTTGTGACAAACAATTCCCTGTTGTCGGTGTTTTACATAAAAGAAGAATAAAACGCAATATTTATAGAATCTAATTAGTTTAAGTATGAAAAAGTTTATGATTTCACTAGCAATTGCTAGTATTGCAATGGTTTCTTTTGCACAGGAAACCGTTAGTAGCGAGGTCGTAGTTCCTACTTTGAAAAACCGCGTTGTTACAAACACTTTCGGTAGCAACTGGTTTTTGGGTATCAACGGCGGTGTAAACCTCTACAATGGTGTTTATATGAATGGTGAAAGCGTGCTCGACCACGTTTCTCCCGCTGTTCAGGTTTATTTCGGTAAGTGGCACACTCCCGGCTTCGGTTGGAGAGTAGCTTACAACGGTCTTTGCATCAAGGCTTATGAGGATGCTGCAAAGAAAGCGTTTGTAAACCTTCACTTCGATGCTTTGTTCAACATCAGCAACCTTATCTGGGGTTATAACGAGGAGCGCATCTGGAACTTTATTCCTTATGTGGGTGCCGGTTATGCTGCAAGAACACAGTATAACTCTTCTTCTTTCTCTGATATGACCGGTTCTCTTGCAATCAATGCAGGTATTATGAACACATTCCGCCTTGCCAAGAATTGGGCTATCAACCTGGAAGTTGGTGCAACATTCCTTCGCAATGGTTTCAGCGGTGCTACAAACTACCGCAATGGTTACGATATGATGTTTACCGCTCTTGCCGGTATCACATATAAGTTCAACAAGACAGACTGGGATCCTGCTGCCGATACAGATGCTATTATGGCGATGAATGCTGCATCACTCGCAGAGCTTAACACACAGTTGCAGGCTGCTGAGTCGGAGAATGCAGGTTTGAAGAACCAGCTCGCTGCTGCAAAGCAGAACCTCGTTGCTGCTCAGGGTGCATTGAAAGATGCTGAGAATAAGAAACTCGCTGCTGTTGCACAGTCTGTATTCTTCTCTTTGAACTCTTCAAAGATTGCTAGCAAGAAGGAGATTATCAACCTTCAAGCTATTGCAGAAGCTGCAAAGAACAGCGGTGCTAAACTTGTTGTAACAGGTTATGCCGACAGCGCAACCGGTTCGGCAGAGTACAACCAGAAACTTTCTGAGACTCGTGCACAGATTGTAGCCGACAAACTTATTGAGATGGGTGTTCCCCAAGATAAAATTACAGTTGTTCCCGGTGGTGGCGTTGATGCTGAGAAACCTGCCAACTTGAACCGTCGTGCGATTATCACAATCTGCGAATAATAACAGCGATTGACAATAATAAAAAATGCGAGCAGAATACTGCTCGCATTTTTTATTATCTAATCGGGGTAGGGGTTTATGCCCGGTGGATATTTCCGTAAAAGCCGGGGATGCAGTTGTTGTGTGTGAATGTGTGTTGTATCGGGGAAGAGCGGTGGAGGTTCCCGATAGAAGATGTTTTTTTGTGAATGCACAGTAAAAAAAGTGCAAAATATTTGGTAGCTACAAAAAAAAGACCTACTTTTGCATCGCAATTAAGAATTGCGCACTTATTGGACGTTTAGCTCAGCTGGTTTAGAGCATCTGCCTTACAAGCAGAGGGTCGGCGGTTCGAATCCGTCAACGTCCACCAAATATCGGACGTTTAGCTCAGCTGGTTTAGAGCATCTGCCTTACAAGCAGAGGGTCGGCGGTTCGAATCCGTCAACGTCCACGTCGCAACCTACGCAATCGATGCGTGGGTTTTTTGTTTATAATACTTTAACCCGTTTATTTAATAATAATTTTAATAAACTTTACGGCAACAATGGGTGTTTATGCTTAAAAAGTGCTACATTTGCAATGTAAAATAAGAATGTAAATTACGCGTGCTGTGCAGTTGGGTAATGCGGGGCGCGCAATGTGTTTGCGAAATAATCACACAAATATGGAATTAAACATTTTAACAGCAGTGTCGCCCATCGACGGGCGTTACAGGGGCAAGACCGATGCACTTGCAGAGTATTTCTCGGAGTATGCACTTATGAAATATCGCGTATTCGTCGAGATTGAATATTATATAGCATTATGCGAGTTGCCAATCCCTCAGTTGGCCGGGGTAAATTCTTCGCTATTCCCCAAGCTGCGCGAGATATATTCGACATTCACCACTGCCGATGCGTGCCGTATAAAGGAGATTGAAAAGACCACCAACCACGATGTAAAGGCTGTTGAATATTTTATAAAGGAGAAATTCGATGCAATCGGCGGGCTCGATGCCTATAAAGAGTTTGTACACTTCGGCTTAACTTCGCAGGATATAAACAATACCTCAATTCCCTGTTCAATAAAGGATGCGCTTGAAAAAGTGTACTATCCCGCAGTGGAAGAGCTTATAGCTCAATTGAAAGAGTATGCCGAGGCTTGGAAAGATATCCCTATGCTTGCACGCACTCACGGT
The DNA here is from genome assembly GCA_017466065.1 of Bacteroidaceae bacterium. Next base: position 79,982 of record JAFTUV010000018.1, on the reverse strand, counting down.
CAGCCGGCCTCTCCCACACGTTTGGGCAAGGAGGTGATGGTGTTTGTGTATCGCTTGGAAACACAGCTTGCCGAGCTTAAAAAATGTACAATATCGGCGAAATTCGGTGGTGCAACCGGTAACTTCAATGCCCACAGCGTGGCCTATCCCTCAATCGATTGGGTGGCCTTTGCCAACAAATTCGTATCCGGGAACCTTGGTCTGCAACGCGAGCAATATACCACACAAATATCGAACTACGATAATCTTGCAGCCCTCTTCGACGCAATGCGTCGCATAAATGTCATAATAATGGATATGGACAAGGACTTCTGGCAGTATATCTCAATGGAGTTCTTCAAACAGAAGATTAAAGCAGGCGAAGTGGGTTCAAGCGCAATGCCTCACAAAGTTAACCCCATTGATTTTGAGAACAGCGAAGGCAATCTTGGCATAGCAAATGCGATACTCGACCATTTGGCCGTGAAATTGCCAATATCGCGTTTGCAGCGCGACCTCACCGACTCCACCGTGCTTCGCAATGTAGGTGTTCCTATGGGGCATATAATGATAGCCATCAAGAGCTCCTTGGTGGGATTGCGCAAGCTGTTGCTCAACGAGAAAGCAATTTACGACGAGCTTGACAACTGTTGGAGCGTGTGTGCCGAAGGAATACAGACAATATTGCGCCGCGAGGCATACCCCAATCCCTATGAAGCATTAAAAGCCCTCACCCGCACCAACGAAGGCATAAACCGTAATACCCTGTTGCAGTTTATCGAGACACTCGATGTTGCCGAAAGTGTAAAGGAGGAGCTGCGAAGCATCACCCCCCACTCCTACACAGGACGATAAAAATGAAATTGGACCGTGAGGTTCGTAAAAACATAAATAAATGGATAATTTTAAAGACAGACGCTCGGACAATAATTTCCGAGGAGGCAGAAGGGAACGAAAATCATTCAATCCCAATTTCAATAGTGAGAACAGAGTGAACACCCGTTCCCGTTACAGCACCCGGTCGGAGGGTCGCCCGCAGTTTGCGCGCACCGAGCGTCGAGGAGATTTTGAGCAAGGTAGCGACTATGGTCGTTACAAGTCATACAACAAGGCCGGTCGTGAATATGGCACCGACGCACCCGTTCGCGGCAATTATAGCGGCACCCGCTATCAAGCATCGCAGCAGGGTGGCGTTCCCCGCGGAGCCTCAAATGGCACTTATGGTGCCCGTGGCACTCGCAAGGCCTACGACCCCAACGCTAAATACAGTGCCAAGAAACGCATCGTTTACAAGGAGGCTGCAATAGACCCCAATGCACCGGTGCGTTTGAATAAATATCTGGCCAATGCCGGAATATGCTCCCGTCGTGAGGCCGACAACTACATCGAGGCCGGTCTTATAACCGTTAATGGAACAGTGGTAACCGAGCTTGGCACTAAAATAACTCCGGGCGACGATGTGCGCTTCAACAGCGAGCGTGTGAACCCCGAGCGCAAGGTCTATGTACTGCTCAACAAGCCCAAAGATTGTGTAACCACAGTCGATGACCCGCAAGAGCGTAAAACCGTGCTCGACTGCCTTCGCGGCATAGGCAAGGAGAGAATATATCCCGTGGGCCGTCTCGACAGAAACACCACAGGCGTGCTTCTGCTCACCAACGATGGCGACCTTGCATCGAAGCTCACACACCCCAAGTTTATGAAGAAAAAGGTGTATCACGTTACCTGTGACAAGAATGTCGCAATGTCGGATATGGACCTGTTGGTAAACGGAATAGAGCTCGAAGATGGCAATGTGTATGCCGATGAGGTTACATACGTGAACGAGGCCGACCGTTCGCAGATAGGTATAGAAATACACTCGGGCAAGAACCGCATTGTGCGTCGTATGATGGAGCACCTCGGCTACAAGGTGCAGAAACTCGACCGCGTACTCTTCGCCGGCCTCACCAAAAAGAATCTTAAACGTGGCGACTGGCGTTATCTCACCGAAAAGGAGGTAAATATGCTCCGTATGGGTGCCTATGAGTAAATTGCAGCTTCGATGGTAATAGAACTTAAACAACCTCTAAATACAAAATGGAAACGATTAAACGAACAAGAATATCAGACTTGCTGAAAAGCAAGAATGTCGGTGCACTCGTAAACGTAAAAGGCTGGGTGCGCACACGCCGTAACAGCAAGCAGGTAGCCTTTGTGGCCCTGAACGACGGCTCCACCATAAATAATGTACAGGTAGTAATAGATGCCGACAAATTCGACGAGGAACTTGTGAAGCAATTTACGACAGGAGCCTGCCTCAGTGTCAACGGAACACTTGTAGAGTCGATAGGCGGCGGTCAGTCGGTAGAGATACAGGCCGCCGAAATTGAACTGCTCGGTGCTTGCGACAGCACATACCCCTTGCAGAAGAAGGGACAGACAATGGAGTATATGCGCACCGTAGCCCACCTTCGCCCCCGCACAAACACATTCGGTGCAGTGTTCCGCATTCGCCACAATATGGCCTATGCAATACATAAATTCTTCCACGACAAAGGCTTCTACTACTTCCACACTCCGCTCATTACTGCATCGGACTGTGAGGGTGCCGGTCAAATGTTCCAAGTGACCACAATGAACCTTTACGACTTGAAGAAGGACGAGAATGGCAGCATAATATATGACAACGACTTCTTCGGCAAGCAGGCAAGCCTCACCGTGTCGGGACAGCTCGAAGGTGAGCTCGCAGCAACAGCCCTTGGCTCAATATACACTTTCGGTCCCACCTTCCGTGCCGAGAATTCAAACACTCCTCGCCACCTTGCCGAGTTCTGGATGATTGAGCCCGAGGTTGCATTCAACGACATTTTCGATAATATGGACCTTGCCGAGGAATTTATAAAATACTGCGTACAATGGGCACTCGACCACTGTATGGAGGATATAACCTTCCTCAATAATATGTTCGATAAAGAGCTCATAGAGCGTCTGCGTTCGATTGTGAACACCGAATTTGTGCGTTTGAGCTACACCAAGGGTATTGAAATTCTTGAAGCAGCCGTTGCCAATGGTCATAAATTCGAATTCCCCATCTTCTGGGGTGCCGACCTTGCATCGGAGCACGAGCGTTATCTGGTTGAAACACACTTTAAACGCCCCGTAATCCTCACCGACTATCCCAAGGATATTAAGGCGTTCTATATGAAGCAGAACGAGGATGGAAAAACCGTTCGCGCAATGGACGTGCTCTTCCCCAAAATTGGCGAAATAATCGGAGGCTCGGAGCGTGAGGCCGATTATGACAAGCTGCTTGCCCGCATCGAGGAGATGAATATACCAATGAAGGATATGTGGTGGTATCTCGACACTCGCCGTTACGGCTCTTGCCCCCACTCGGGCTTTGGCTTGGGCTTCGAGCGTCTGTTGCTTTTTGTTACAGGAATGTCGAATATACGCGATGTAATACCCTTCCCCCGCACACCTAATAACGCAGAATTCTAAAAAACACCCAATGAACAACCGATATTGTGTGATAATGGCCGGCGGCATAGGCTCGCGCCTATGGCCGTTGAGCCGAATGGGAACCCCCAAACAGTTTCACGACCTGTTGGGGTGTGGCCGCACTCTGTTGCAACAGACATTCGACAGGTATAGTCGGGTTGTTCCCAAGGAAAATATAATAATTTCCACGAATATCAATTATTCCACTTTGGTTCGTGAACAGTTGCCCGAACTCTCTGTCGACCAGATACTTCACGAACCGGCGTTTCGTGGAACAGCCCCCAGCATAGCCTATGTGGCCTGTCACATTCGTCAGCTGAATCCCAATGCCAATATAGTGGTGGCGCAGGCCGACCAGTTGGTGCTTAACGAGGACAAATTTGTGGAAACAGTGGGCCGCGGGCTCGACTTTGTTGCCCGCAACAACAAACTGGTTGCAGTGGGCATAAAGCCAACAGTGCCCGAAACACGCTATGGCTATATACAGGCCGATACGCCTGTCGATGGTGCTGATGGAATGTATAATGTGCGCACGTTTACCGAAAAACCCGAATATGAGTTTGCCAAGATATTTATGGAGAGTGGTGAGTTCTATTGGAACTCCGGTATCTATATATGGAATGTGAACACCATAATAGATACTATGACCACCTATCTTCCGGATATGATGGGCGAGCTTGAAAAGGTGTTCCGCGAAATTCCCGTGCGTGCCGAGCGTCGCAAGCGTGGTTATGAGATATATACCTCCTTCCCCAATGCTTCAATGGATATGAGTGTGATGGAGAGAGCTGACAATGTGTGTCTGCTTGTGGGTGAGTTTGGTTGGGCCGATATTGGTACTTGGGATACTTTGTACGGCACACTGCCGCAAGATGCCGATGGCAATGTAATAATGCATTCGCGCATACTTAAATACGATAGTCATAATAATGTTGTCTCGGTTCCCAACGGCAAGCTGGTGGTTATGCAGGATGTCGAGGACCTTTTGGTTGTGGATAACGGCAATGTCCTTATGCTGTGCAAGAAGGGCCGCGAGAATAATATACGCAAGTTTCTCAACGATGTGCGTATGAAGCTCGGTGAAGAGTTCCTGTAACAACTGAACAGATAGATAAAGAAAAGTTCCTGCCTTGGTCGGTCATTATGGCTCAACAGCAAGGCAGGAACTTTTCTTGTTTGTGTATATGAGCTATTTGATAACCCACTTTTTGTTGTGGGTCTTTGTGTTCTCGGGGTTATAATGCAGCCCGGCCGAGTCGGGAATCGCAACCATATATGTGTTCCCGTTTTTATTGGGTAGCTCGGTACTTCTAATCCAAGGGTTTGCTTCGCGCAACTGCATAAAACTGAGGCCGTGCTTCTTGGCCATCGCAGCCCAGCATTTTACGGGCTTCTTTATGGCTATGGTTTTGACGATGGGCAACGGTGGATAGAGGTCGCGATTTTGTATGATGAAGCCAAACTTCACCGGGTTTTCGAAAATATTTTTCACAGCCAACAGACGAAAAATATAGCGTGATGTTTCGGGCACCAGTTGAAGGTTGATGGCCTTTTGTTCCTTTTGATTCTCGATGCGTTTGTTTATGCTGTTGCGTCCGGCATTATAGCTGGCGGCAACGGTGAGCCAATCGCCATAAATATTGTACGACTCTTTAAGATATTCGCACGCAGCGCGGGTAGCCTTCTCTATGTGGTACCGTTCGTCCACATAACTGTTCACTTCGAGGCCATATTGCTGTGCCGTCTTTTCCATAAACTGCCACAGGCCTGCGGCTCCCACGGCGGAGCGGGCATAAATATCGCCGTTGCTCTCAATAATCATAAGGTATTTGAAGTCGTCGGGAACATTGCACTCTTTCAGTATTGGTTCCACGATGGGAAAAAGTCGGTTGGCGCGTTTAATTTGCAGCAGGGTGTTTATGTGGGAATATGTGAAGGCCAGAATTTCACGGTCGAGCCTTTCGCGGCGGTCCTGCCTTGTGAGTCCAATTTTCTCTCCTGCGAATTCTGTTTCTGTGGGCAGTTCCGGCGACACTATACAATATGGAATCTGTGAATGTGGAACATTGAACTTGTCGCTTTTTGTGTAACCCATCAGTGCCGGTAAGACAATGGCCGAAATTGCACCGGCTATTATATATGCTATTTTTTCTTTGTTGTTTATGCGTGTCATTTCCAAATTCGAATATTATATACAAAAGTACTCTTTTCTGTTACAAATATCAATACTATTTGGTTGTTTTGCATTGCTTTTTTTTGTTCCTTTGCATTTGCAAAGCGATTGCGAGTGAGGTGTGGAGCAGCCATAGCCGGCTCTTCATATTTCTAGTTTTTAAAACAGCTTTTTTAATTATGGCGGAATTTGAATTGATAGCAAAGACCTTCCAAGGATTGGAGGAAATCTTGGCAAAGGAACTGGTGGCCCTTGGTGCGAATAATGTGCAGATTGGTCGTCGTATGGTGTCGTTTACAGGCGATAAGGCACTTATGTACAAGGCCAATTTTCATTTGAGAACAGCGGTTCGTATTCTAAAACCGATACTTCACTTCAAGGCGGCAGATGCCGATGAGGTATATAATGTAATAAAGAATGTCGATTGGAGTGAATATCTCGATGAAAATTCAACATTTTCGGTCGATTCGGTAGTGTATAGCGATGTGTTCCGCCACTCCAAATTTGTAGCCTACCGCGTAAAGGATGCCATTGCCGATTATTTCAACGAGAAGACCGGTCGTCGTCCTTCGGTTCGCCTCAACAATCCCGACCTTATATTCCACATACATATAGCCCAAGAAGAGTGCACCCTTGCCTTCGACAGTTCGGGCGAGTCGTTGCATCGTCGCGGCTATCGTGTGGAAACAGGCGCAGCCCCCATAAACGAGGTGCTTGCTGCCGGAATGATTATGCTCACGGGCTGGAACGGTGAGTGCGATTTTATAGACCCTATGTGCGGTTCCGGAACATTGCCCATTGAGGCAGCTCTCATTGCCCGAGGCATCGCTCCCGGAGTCTATCGCAAAGGATACGCCTTTGAGAAATGGAGAGATTTCGATAGTGAACTGTTCCGCTCAATTTATGAGGACGATTCGTTGGAACGCCCCTTCAATCACAAGATATATGGTTACGATGTCGATGGGCGTATGGTAGCCTGTGCACGCAAGAATGTAAAATCGGCAATGATGGGCGATGTAATAGAGCTTGCCTGTTGCGATATTAAGGATTTCCGGCAGCCCGAGAAGCGTGCCATAATGGTGGTTAACCCTCCCTATGGCGAGCGTCTTATATCGGAGAATATATTACAGGTTTATAAGAACCTCGGGTCGCGTATGAAACACGCTTTTCAAGGTAACGAGGCTTGGGTTATAAGCAGCAATTACGAATGCTTCGACCAGATAGGCCTGAAAGCCTCGGCAAGAATACCCCTTTATAATGGTGACCTCGACTGTGAGTTCCGCAAGTTCGAACTCTTCCAAGGCAAGTTCAAAGGGTTCCGCGAAGAGGGTAACAGCCTTAAAAAGGATTTTGCACCGCTTAAACGTAAATCGCGCCTCACCGGGCTCGATGGAGAGGTGCGCCCCACTCGTTCCGAGCGCAATAATGATGAATTCGCAGGGCTCGAAAGTGATGAGTCGAAGCGTCGTCGCAGAGAATTGGAGTCTTATTTCCAGACACGAACCTCCCAGAAGATTAAAAAAAGCCGCGATAGGAAAGAACGCGATACAGCCCGTCCCTCCAATGACGGGAAGCGTGAGCAGCGTGGCGGATACAGTGCGCGTAAAGGCGGCGAGAAGGGTGGATACAAACGTAACGGCGCGGCCGGAACCCGTGGTGCATCACCCCGTCGCGGCGGCAACAATAAACGACAATAACAACGAAATAAACATATTACACTATGAGAATTCTGCTTTTAGGTAGCGGTGGACGCGAACACGCATTAGCTTGGAAAATTGCTCAAAGTCCGAAACTCGAAAAACTGTTCATAGCTCCGGGAAATGCCGGAACATCGCAAGTTGGCGAGAATGTAAACATCAATGTTTGTGATTTTGATGCAATATCCCTTTTTGTGCTCGACAATAATGTGGATATGGTGGTGGTAGGCCCCGAGGACCCTCTGGTAAAGGGTGTGTACGACTATTTCCGGAATAACGATAAATTAAAGCATATTGCGGTAATAGGCCCCACTCGCGCAGCAGCCGAGCTTGAAGGCAGCAAGAGTTTTGCCAAGGATTTTATGCAACGCCACTCAATTCCCACGGCAGCCTATCGTGCATTTACAGCTGCCGAAAAGGCCGAGGCATATAAATTCCTCGAAGGGCTCAAAGCTCCTTATGTGCTCAAAGCCGATGGCCTGTGTGCCGGTAAAGGTGTGCTCATTCTCTCAACAATAGAAGAGGCCAAGAAAAGCCTTGACGAAATGTTCGCCGGAATGTTCGGCTCCTCGTCGGCAACGGTGGTTATAGAGGAATTCCTCGATGGAATCGAGTGTTCTGTGTTTGTGCTCACCGATGGCAAGGACTATGTGATTCTCCCCGAAGCAAAGGACTACAAGCGCATAGGCGAGGGCAACACCGGCCTTAACACCGGTGGAATGGGCTCAATATCACCCGTTCCGTTTGCCACAAAGGAGTGGATGCAGAAGGTGGAGGACAGAATTATACGCCCCACGGTGGAGGGATTGGTGAGCGATGGCCTGCTCTATAAGGGGTTCATCTTCTTCGGGCTCATAAATGTGGACGGCGAGCCTATGGTCATAGAGTATAATGTGCGTATGGGTGACCCGGAAACAGAATCGGTGATGCTTCGCTTGAAAACCGATATTGTAGAGCTCTTCGAGAAGGTTGCTGCCGGAACATTGTCCGGTGCCACAGTGGAGTTTGACGATAGAACGGCTGTTTGCGTGATGCTTGTATCGGGCGGCTACCCCGAGGCCTATGAGAAAGGCTTTGAGATGACCGGCTTTGAGAATGTCACCGACAGCATACTGTTCCACGCAGGAACAACTGCAAAAGATGGCAAGGTGCTCACAGCCGGAGGCCGTGTGCTTGCCGCCTGTTCATACGGAAACAATCGTGCCGAGGCGTTGGAAAAATCGTTCCGCGCAGCCGAGGCTGTCAAGTTCGATAAAAAGTATTTCAGAGGAGATATAGGCTTTGACTTATAGTAAATCTTTACAAGGGCGTTTCGTTGCCACGGGCTATCCTGCGGCAGGAATGGCCTTTGTATCGCTTCTTCTTTGGGCTTTTGGCGCACTCTTCGGGGTAGGTGATTGTTGTCTTCTGCCCGATGTGCTCGGATTGGGATATTGGGGCTCGCGCCTGTTATCCCTTTTCTTGTATGCTTCGGTGGCATTTATGTTGGGTTCCCTTTATATTTTGGAACGTAGGGCACAATGGTTGCCGTCGCTTTTTTTTCTGCTTCCCGCAGTGTTTATGTTTGTGCAGCCTTGTTACGCAACGGCTTTGTCGCTCTTCCTGTTGCTCCTTTCTGTAATGAAACTTTTTCAGTGTGTTGCCGATAAAGGGCAGGAATGTGCATTGTTCGGGGCTTTTGCCTTGCTCTTCTTCTCGTCGTTGCTGCTTGTGCAGATTGCTCTTCTGCTGCCGCTGTTCGTTGCCTATATGTATATTGCGCGAATTGCGGGCATACGCAATCTTATGGCGGCCTTTTTGGGGGTGTTTACGCCATATTGGCTGCTGCTCGGCGTGGTTTATGCATTTCCTTCGGCAGGCATCCTGCTGTTACCGCTTAAAGCCTCTTTTGCACAGCTGACATCTTTTGCTGGTGGTGAATATCCGTCTTTGTTCCTTGCTTGGGTGGCAATGGAGGTTATTGTATGGATGGTGGCAACGTATATATATGTATCCTCGTTTTATCCGGCAAAGCCGCTGTTGCGTCGTCGCTTCCTGTTTGTTATTCTGCTTAATGTATATTTAATGTTGCTTTCTTTTGCAATCCCACATAACTTTTTGCTATTTTTGGCGTGGCGTATGCCCGGAGTGGCAATAATGTCGTCTTATGTCTTTGCGATGAAGGTGACACGGTGGTCGAATATCTATTTTATATTACTTAATGCAGCTTGGCTGTCAATAGCATTTGTTTGTCTATGGAATGGTTGATTCAGTTCTTTTCGGAGTATGGTTACTTGGGAATGGGAATGCTCGCTTTTTTGTCGGGCTCGATTGTGCCTATTACAAGTGAGGTCCTATTGGTGTTCTTTTTGAGTATAGGGCTCAATGCTGTGTTGCTCACCTTGGTAGCTGCATTTGGTAATACTCTTGGCGGAATAACCTGTTTCTTGGCAGGTATGATTGCCGATAAGGAGAAAGTGCTTAAAATGTTCAAGATAACTCCGAGGCGTATGCAACGTGCCGATAGAATTATCCAGAAGTATGGCTATTGGGCGGCCTCAATATCATTTGTGCCTGTGCTTGGGGAAACGCTTTTGGTAATGCTTGGTGTTATGCGTGTTTCTTGGTGGAAGGTTGTGGCAGTTATGGCTGTCGGCAAGCTCATCCGCTACACTTTCATTACATTCTCCTATGCGGGTGTTATGCACTTTATGGAGTGATTGTCAGTATGATGCAGTGGCTTTTATTCCCTCGTCGTGCAGTTTCTCCACAATGCGGTCGAGTTCTTCTTTTGTGGCCTTCTGCAATCCTTTGAACGGTGTTTCGCGGTCTATCGTGTAAATCATACATTCGCGTGGTGCAATCTCCTTTACTGCCTTAATCCAAGGCTCCACATATTGGTCGGTGGTATTGTCGATGATGTGTCCGTTCAGCTCGCCTTTCATAAACATAGTCTGTATCACAACTCTCCCTTTAAAGGCTTTCATTCTGTCAATTATGGCCGCAAGGTCGTAGGATGCGTTTGGGCGGTCGGTCAGCCCTATGTAATCTTTATCTACCGTGTCGAGTTTAAGTATGTTGTTGTCGACCAATTTAAGTGCCTCAAAAACCTTTTCGCGGGTTATAAGTGTGGCGTTGCTCAATACGCTCACTTTTGCTTGCGGGCAGTAGCGGTTGCGCAACGAGATTGTGTCGGCAATTATTTCGGGGAAGCAGGGGTGTATGGTAGGCTCGCCATTGCCGGCGAATGTAAGTACATCGGGTACAACTCCTGTCGCTTGCATCTCTTTCAGTTTCTCTTCGAGTTTGCCGGCAACCTCCTCGCGTGTGGGCAGTTGCTTGCGGCTGCGGCGTTCGGCGTTGAGCCCGCACTCGCAGTACACACAGTCGAAGGTGCATATTTTGCCATCGTCGGGCAGTAGGTTAATACCCAATGACACTCCTAATCTGCGGCTTTGTATAGGCCCGAAAATGGGCGACGGAAATATAATTGTCGACATTGTTTTAATTTTTATATTGTTTGTCGCTGTAAAAATAAGCATAATTTTAAATACCTCTGTAAAATAGAACGTAAATAGTTGTATATTTGTACAGATGTACAACCGACATAAAGGAAACATTTGAATATGAAGATTGGTTACGACGGAAAGCGTGCTGCGCAGAATTTTACAGGGTTAGGCAATTACAGCCGTTACGCAATTGAGGCTCTTGCAGCCGAATTTCCCTCCGAGGAGTATCTTGTTTATATCCCCAAGGATGTCGATAATAAAAAGTTCGGCAACATATTGTCGGCTGCTGCCGGTGCAGTCAGGAAGGTTCTTCCCATAGGGCGATGGAATAGAAAGTTCCGCTCCCTGTGGCGTGTGTGGGGTGTTACCGATGATATTTGTCGCGACGGTGTGCAGGTTTATCACGGGTTGAGCAACGAGCTGCCGTTGAATATACGCCGCATTGCACCGGCAGTGAAGAGTGTTGTCACCATTCACGACCTTATATTCCTGAAATGCCCCGAATGTTACCCCCTGATAGACCGTAAAATATATGATTATAAGTTTCGCCGTGCCTGCATAAATGCCGACAAGGTTATTGCCGTGAGCGAGTGCACCAAACGCGATATTGTAGAGCACTATGGCATTGAGCCCGAAAAGATTACGGTTATATATCAAGGTTGTGATGCGCTCTTTGCCGCACCTGTGACTGAGGAGGAGAAGGATGATATTCGCAAGAAATACTCATTGCCCGGGAAATTTGTTGTGTCGGTTGGTACAATAGAGCGTCGCAAGAATCTTCTTTCGGTTGTAAAGGCCTTGTCGCTTCTCCCGTCCGATGTTCATCTGGTTGCTGTGGGGCGGCGCACAAAGTACACGGAGCAGGTCGAGAAGTATATTCAGGAAAATAACTTGCAGAGCAGGGTGCACTTTCTGCACGGCGTGCCTTATGCCGACCTCCCTGTAATATATCGCTGTGCCGATGCCTTTGCCTATATGTCTATATACGAAGGCTTTGGAATTCCCTTGCTCGAAGCTCTCAACTCCCGTGTGCCGGTGGTTGCCGCAACAGGTTCCTGTCTCGAAGAGGCCGGTGGTCCCGGCAGCAAATATGTTGCCCCCTACGATGTAGAGGCTATTGCCGAGGCTATAAATGAGTGTTTCGTTCCCGCTGTGCGCGAACGTATGATTGAACAGGGGGTAGAGTGGGCCGCGAAGTTCACTCCCGGGAATTTTGCCCGGCAGACAATGGATTGCTACAAGGAACTGCTTGCAGGGAAATAATCATCCCCTATTGCTCCTTGACGGCAGTGTCGTTTATGATTGCGAACTCTCCGCCGCAAGTGTAGAGCATATCTCTTGTGTATTTATACTCTTTGTGCGCAAACGAGTTTGCAATGTCGAAGTGGTTGCTTTCAACATCAAGCACTCCGCATATAAGTTCATACACAAGGTCGTTGGTGAAGAAAGCATCCTTGTGTGCCTTCAAGGCCTCGAAACGCTCCTTATGGCAAGCAATATAGCTGTCGGTGCAATGTATGCTCATAGGAATGCGCACCATATCAAACCCGTTGAAGTGAGGCGGGCGACGCTTGTCGGGCACAGCCGCGTGGTCGCTGAAATAGAGCATTGCTTGCAGATTGAGTTTCTTGCAACCATACTCATAAACCTGTTTAAGAAGACTATCGGTATAATGTAGCGAGTTAAGATAGTTCAGCATATTGTCCTGCACGCCGGGCTCGCCCCATTGTGTGTGCTCCTTGGGATAGCGGTTTATGTAATTGAAGTGGCTGCCCATCAAGTGAAGTACAACAAAATTATTCTTGTCGGGGTCCACTTCGTCGAGGAACTCCAACAGCGAACCGTCGTATTGCAGTTTGTTCACCTCCTGTTTGGTCCATTTTGCCGTGTCACAGGTATTTGCCACCAATGTTACCGATGTATCGGCAACTCCTATGCAACCCTGATTGCTGTACCAATGTGTCGTGTAGCCGGCCTTTCGGGCAATATCTATTATGGAGATTGATTCGTAGAATTGCTTGCCGTTGTATTGATTGCGCTCGGTAAGCACCTGCTCCAATGTAGGCACTGTCTGGTGGTGGCACGAATATACATTTGTAAAGACAATGTCGTTCTCATTCTCCCTGTCACACTTTTTCAGCCAAGGGGTGGAGTCATAGTCCATATTGTAATATACACTCATATAGTCGCGCGAGGCCGACTCTCCAATAATCATTATATAAGTGTGGGGCTTCTCATTCTGCGTCTTTGACAATTTTAATTCCAGCCCTTTAATTCTGTTGCCAAGTTCTTCCACATACAAACGGGTGCGTTGGCTGTATTCCTTCATATCAAGATAAAGCGCGACAAAGCCTGTGCGGCATAACAGGCTGCGCTTCCCTATCCATATATATGTGCATAGCCCCACAACCCACGCAGCAGCAACAACCACTCCCGCAATTCCGGTGCCATAATCGACTGTCACGGCAACCTCTGCACCGATGCATATTATGGGCAATGCTATTATCGCCAGAGCGATAGCGATGCTTGTGTATATCGGGAACGATTTTATGAACTCTATACTTTCGTTACGGTCGGTGTCGAGCGTTGCCTGCATTCCGTTCATATCGAAGTTGCTGCCATAAATCAGATAGTGTACCCACTGTATGGTTGCAAGAGCCACGGCAACCAATGCGGCAATGCCTGTGATTATTCCGCCTATGGTCGATGCGATTCCGGGTAGTGCGCCACTCACAATCTGCATTGCGGTCAACCACCCGAAGAGGTATATGCCGAACACAATGTCTATGCGGTTGTCGTAGTCGTGAGCGTGTTTCCTGTTGCTAAGATGGAATATAACCGGGTAGCTTATGCCGCAGAACAAGGCAATTGCTGCATTGAACGACACAGTGCCACTCAATACCGGAATTTGTGCCACGGCAATGGGTAGAATTGCTATTAGAGAGGCAATCAGATAGCGACGGGCCTGCAATCTCTTGGCGTTGCGCGCAAGCCCTTTGTTGAACAGAAGATATACACTGAAACTTGCTATATACATCATTGCAAGCAGGATGATGTATGGTGTTATTGCTATTTCCTTCATCTCTTTGTCGTCTATGAATTATATTGTTCTACTCTATTTCCGTCCAAAGTCGGCAGGGATTTCTCCCCACTCTTCGGTCTCCCATTTTATAAGCGGGTTTGCGTATTTGTTCTCGCGCAACCATCTCTCTGCTCGTTCAATGTATTGGTAAACAGCATCGGCCTCGGGTGTCTGTGGCAATTTTGTCTTGCAACGGCACTGTTTAATCCACAAAAGGGCATTGCGACTGTCGCTGTAAATGGGCATATTGCTCTGCTTCTGTTTGAGCAAAGCAAGAGCGTGTACAATGGCCAGAAATTCTCCAATGTTGTTTGTGCCGAATATTGGCCCGAAGTGAAAGACCTCCTCTCCTGTCGCGAGGTACACTCCGCGGTACTCCATCTGTCCGGGGTTCCCGCTGCAAGCAGCATCCACGGCAAGCGCGTTCCGGTGTACACATTCGGGTATCTCGCCGTTGCTGTTTTTCTTCTTTTTATCGGCATTTTTTCCTATATAAATGTGGGGCGGCGAATTGTAGGCACGTTGGGCCTCTTCGAGCGTGTCAAACGACTTGTACAACGCTTGCTTTACGCCCTTTATCTGCGCCTGACATTCGTCCCACGAGTTAAAAATACCCGTTTCGATGCCACTCCACACTACATAGTATCGCTTCTTTGCCATTACATTCTTTCGGGCACCTCAATGCCGAGAAGGTTCATCGCAGTCTTGATTACCTTGCCTACATTGCGCGTCAACTGTATGCGGAAGGCTTTTACAGCCTCGTTCTCTTCGCGCAAAATACTGAAATCGTGATAGAATTGGTTATACTCCTTTGCAAGCTCATAGGCATAGTTGGCAATGCCCGAAGGTGAATAGTCGCTGCCGGCCTGACGCACTACGGCGGGAAAATCGTTGAGCAGACGTATGATAGAGCACTCCTTCTCGCTGATGGTTGCGGGTGTAGCTGTGCAGTTGAACCCACTCTCGACGGCCTTACGCTCTATCGAGCGTGTGCGTGCGTATGTGTATTGTATGAACGGGCCGGTGTTTCCGTTGAAATCTATCGACTCCTTGGGGTTGAAAAGCATATTTTTGCGTGCATCCACTTTGAGCATAAAGTATTTCAGTGCTCCGAGTCCGATTATGCGGTAGGTCTCATCGGCCTCCTCGGCCGACATTCCATCCAACTTTCCGCCAAGTTCCTCCGAAGTCTCGCGGGCGGTTCTAATCATTTCGTCCATAAGGTCGTCGGCATCAACCACGGTACCTTCGCGGCTCTTCATCTTGCCTTCGGGCAGTTCAACCATTCCGTAGGAGAAGTGCACAAGGCCTTTTCCCCAAGAGAATCCGAGCTTGTCGAGAAGCAGTGAGAGCACTTGGAAGTGGTAGTTCTGTTCGTTGCCCACCACATATACCATTTTGTCGATGGGGTAATCGCGGAAACGCAATTGGGCGGTGCCAATGTCCTGTGTCATATAAACCGATGTGCCGTCGCTGCGCAGAAGCAGTTTCTCGTCGAGCCCGTCACCGGTGAGGTCGGCCCACACGGAATTGTCGTCACGGCGATAGAAGATGCCCTTTTCGAGCCCTCCCAGCACAGTCTCTTTCCCTTCGAGATATGTGTCCGATTCGTAATAAATCTTGTCGAACCCGACACCCAGACGCTTGTATGTTTCGTCGAATCCTTCGTAAACCCATCCGTTCATAGTGCTCCAAAGCTCGCGCACCTCTTTGTCGCCGGCCTCCCATTTTACAAGCATTTCGCGTGCTTCGGCCATAAGGGGAGAGGCTGCTTCGGCCTCTTCCTTGCTCATTCCCTTCTCCATAAGCTCGTTAAGCTCGGCCTTGTAGTGCTTGTCGAACGCAACGTAGTAGTCGCCAATAAGGTGGTCGCCCTTCTTGCCGCTGCTTGCGGGTGTTTCACCCTCTCCCCACTTTTGCCAAGCGAGCATAGACTTGCAGATGTGTATGCCTCTGTCGTTCACAATGTTGGTCTTTACCACATTGTTGCCGTTTGCTGCGAGAATGTTGGAGAGAGCGTATCCCAACAGGTTGTTGCGGATGTGCCCCAAATGAAGCGGCTTGTTGGTGTTGGGCGATGAATACTCCACCATAACCAGCGGCGAATTCTCATCTGCTTTTGTACAGCCCCAATTTTCGCTTTTTTCTATTGCTTGCAACAACTCAATCCAGTAGCTTGTGGAGATACTTAAATTGAGGAAGCCTTTTATAACGTTGAAGCCCGACACAAGCGGTTGCAGGGCTGCTATCTTCTCGCCAATCTCCTGCGCTGTCTCCTCGGGGCGCTTTTTCGACATTTGAAGGAAGGGGAACACTACCAATGTGAAGTCGCCCTCGAACTCCTTGCGTGTTTTCTGCAACTGAACTTTCTCTGCTGCCACCTCTTGCCCGTACAGCTCTTTGATGGCCGCAATAATGCTCTCATTTAAAATAGTTTCAATATTCATAATTCTTTTTTTGGTCTTTTGGAAATTCCTTTGCATAGCAAAGGGTGTTCTGAAATTTGTCGCGAAGATACGAATTTTATATGATTTTTTCTTGTTTGTAATATCAAAAAGTGCGTTTGCTCCCTCTTTTTGTTGCGTGCAATGTTAAAAATGAGTAAAACCGCCTGTTACGGCTCTCTGCCTTTGTTTCTGTGGCACGTTTAGGGGCTGTAAACTTTTCTCTCCATTTGCTTCTGTCGCTTGTTTGTATTATCTTCGCGCTGTTTTTCGATGTTATGACAATGAATAGGATTACAACTGTTGTAAAAAATCTGTTGGCAATAAATGTGCTTATGTTTCTTGCCACAATCGTTGCCGAAGAAAAGTTTGGCGTGAGGTTGAGCGATTATTTGGGCCTGCACATTTTTATGGCCGATGATTTCCACCCCTATCAGCTTGTGACATATATGTTTATGCACGGTGGGTTTACTCATTTGTTTGTAAATATGTTCTCCCTTTATATGTTTGGTTGCGTGCTCGAAAATGTGTGGGGGGCCAAGCGCTTTCTCATTTTTTATTTTGTAACGGGAATAGGTGCGGCTTTTGTGCAGGAGCTCGTGCAATATATATATTACGGAATGTATCTTGCGCAATATGATTTTGTGAATATAGGTGTGGCGGTCGTTCCTATGAACGAGTATCTTAACCTGTGGCAGACGGTGGGAGCATCGGGTGCGGTGTATGGAATATTGCTGGCCTTTGCGATGATGTTCCCAAATGAGAAAATGTTTATAATTCCCATTCCTTTCCCCATAAAGGCAATGTATTTTGTTATGATTTTCATTGTGCTGGAATTGCTGTTGGGTGTAAGCAACAATGCGAGCGACAATGTTGCACATTTTGCTCATCTGGGCGGAATGTTGTTTGGCTTCCTGCTGATAATTTTGTGGCGCAAGAATGGTAAAATAGGAGGGCCCTATGTTTAAGAAAATCTATGATGTCTTTTGTCGCGAAAATATTGTCGGCAAGTATATTTATGCGAATGTGGCAATATACATAATTGTCGCTTTCATCGGGGTTTTTGCCACATTGTTCAATGCTGTTTCGCCGGTTGCCGAGATTGTGCGTTGGGTGGAACTTCCGGCCTCTTTGCAGGCGTTGTTGTGCCGGCCGTGGAGCATTGTCACTTATATGTTTGTGCACGAACATATGATGCATATTTTGTTGAATATGCTGGCACTCTATGCTTTTGGCCGCATATTCCTCACATTCTTTTCGGTGCGTCATTTTGTGGGATTATATATCCTTGGAGGCATTATGGGCGGTATATTTTTCGTGCTTGCTTTTAACCTCTTTCCCTACTTTTCCAACATTGTGGATGGGGCCCATCTGATAGGGGCTTCGGCCTCGGTGCTTGCCGTTATTGTAGCTTCGGCGGTGCGTCGGCCCAATTACACTGTCAATGTGATGTTCTTGGGTTCTATGCGTTTGATGACTGTTGCCGTAATAACCGTGGTTCTTTCGTTGTTGCTGCTGGCCTCGGAGAATGCCGGAGGTAATTTCGCCCATTTAGGCGGTGCCTTTGCCGGTTGGCTGTTTGCTTTTATGCTGAACAAAGGAAAGGATATAACTTTGTGGATAAATAAGACGATTGATTTTTTTGCAACACTTTTCAAACGTGCTCCCAAGAAAAACAAACCTAAATTTACTTTCCACAGAGGCGGTCGTGCTGCCGATTATGAATACAATGCAAACAAAAGGAAAAACGAAGATGAGATAGACCGCATTCTCGAAAAAGTGAAGTCGGGCGGCTATTCTTCTTTGAGCGAAGAGGAGAAAAAACGCCTTTTCGATGCTTCTCGTCCGTAATCGCTTGCCGGCGTTCCAAGATTTCCCTCCCGCGCCCTCTACACACGAGGCGCGGGTACTTTTTTACGCAAATAACCGTTTCTGTGGCAAAGAATTGTGCCAATTATATAAATAATTAAGAAAAAAGTGCTATATTTGCGCGCATTTAAAACACGAACAAATAAATCTTAAATAAAATTTAAATCAAAATGCAGAACAAAGGATTTGTAAAAGTTTTCGCGCTACTGCTCACATTGGTGTGCGTGTTCTATCTCTCATTCTCTTTTGTGACAAGCTACCATATGGGAAAAGCGGCAGAGGACCCCAAGGGCGAACAGCACTACCTCGATTCAATGCTGAACGAAAAAGTTTGGCTTGGTGTATATACCTTGAAGCAGAGCCGCGAAATGGAGATTGGCCTTGGCTTGGACCTTAAAGGCGGTATGAATGTTATTATGGAGGTGTCGGTGCCCGATATTATCAAGGCGCTTGCCGACCACAAGAACGACCCCCTGTTCAATCAGGCAGTGGAAACGGCAAAGTCGGCAACAATCACCGGGCAGGGCGATTTTATAACACTGTTTGTGGAGGAGTACAAGAAACTTGCTCCCGAGAGCAGCCTTGCCTCTATTTTTGCCACACAGCAGTTGAAGGACAAAATCAACACCCGTTCAACCGATGACGAGGTGGTAAAGGTTCTCCGTAGCGAGGTTCAAGCTGCGATAGACAACTCGTTCAATGTGTTGCGCACGCGTATCGACCGTTTCGGCGTGGTACAGCCTAATATCCAGACATTGGAGGGCTCTATGGGACGTATAATGATTGAGCTTCCCGGTGTTAAAGAGCCCGAGCGTGTTCGTAAATTGTTGCAGGGTTCGGCCAACCTTGAATTCTGGGACACATACAACGCTTCGGAGATTATTCCCGCTTTTGCCGCGTTGGATGCAAAATTGGCAGCCGCAGCAACTACCGAGGAGTTTGAAACTGCTCCCGCAGAGTCAACTACATCTGCCACCGACGCAGCATCTGCAACAGAGGCCGATGTTGAAACAGCTATCACCGGTGAGGTGGCAGCAGAAGATAATGCAGCCGATGTCGAGGCTTTGAAGAAGCAGCATCCCCTGCTCTCCCGTTTGCAGCTTGTGCAGGGCAATGCAACAGGTAGTGTGGTAGGTTACGCTCATTACAGCGATACTGCTGCCATCAACAAGATTATTGCATCGCCCGAGTTCAAGAGTGTAATGCCCCGCGAGCTTCGTCTTTACTGGGGCGTTGAGGCTATCGACCGCGAAACTACAAACCAGATTTATGAGCTTTATGCAATCAAATGCCTGCAACGCAACGGTCGTGCTCCTCTCGAAGGAGATGTGGTTGTAGATGCTGCCGACACATTCGACAGCTATGGTCGTCCCTGTGTAACAATGTCTATGAACACCGATGGCGCACGCCGTTGGGCACAGCTTACAAAAGCCAATATCAACAAAGCCATCGCAATTGTTCTTGATGGCTATGTATATAGCGCACCTATGGTGAGCAACGAAATTACCGGCGGTCGTTCGGAAATTACAGGTAACTTCACCATTGAAACAACAAAAGACTTGGCCAACGTGTTGCGTTCGGGTAAAATGCCTGCGCCCGCGCGTATAGTACAAGAGGATATTGTAGGTCCTTCACTCGGTCAGGAGTCTATCAACCAAGGTATGATGTCGTTTATCGTGGCATTTATCCTGTTGATGGTTTATATGTGTGCCATCTACGGCATAATCCCCGGTGCAGTTGCCAACGCTGCCTTGTTGATGAACCTCTTCTTCACTCTTGGCGTTCTTGCATCGTTCCAAGCAGCCCTCACAATGTCGGGTATTGCCGGTATTGTGCTCACATTGGGTATGGCGGTGGATGCCAACGTGCTCATATACGAGCGTACAAAAGAGGAGTTGCGTGCAGGAAAGAATACACGTTCAGCCTTGGCCGATGGTTATAAAAATGCCTTCTCGGCTATTTTCGACTCGAACTTTACATCAATCATCACCGGTGTAATTCTGTTCTACTTCGGAACAGGCCCCATCCGTGGCTTTGCTACAACACTTATTATAGGTCTTCTCTGTTCTTTCTTCACAGCAGTGTTCCTCACCCGTGTTGTTTATGAGCACTTTATGAACAAGGGCAAGTGGCTGGACCTTACTTTCGTTACAAAGTATTCGAGCAAACTGATGCGCGACCCCAACTATAACTTCCTTGGCGCGTCCAAGACTTATGGTATTATCTTCGCTGTGGTGTTCGTGGCAATGACAGCTTCGTTTGCATTCCGTGGATTGAGCCAGAGCATCGACTTTACCGGCGGCCGCAACTTCGTTGTTCAGTTCGAGCAGCAGGTTGAGCCCGAAACTGTCAGAGCTTTGTTACGCGAGAAGATTACAGAGGATAATGTTCAGGCAATTGCTCTTGGTACCGATGGCAAGACTATCCGCATCACTACCAACTATCGTATAGCCGATGCATCGGAAACTGTCGATGCTGAGATTGAGAAATTCCTCTACGATGCCTTTATGGGGGCCGGTCTTTTGAGCAAGGATCTTACACTCGAAACTTTCATCGATTATGACAACCGTGCCGGAGGCTCAATTATAAGTTCGCAGAAGGTGGGTCCCAGCATAGCCGAGGATATTAAGAACGGTGCAATCATTTCTGTGATTCTGGCCTTGGTTGCGATATTTATCTACATCCTCATCCGTTTCCGCAACGTGGCATACAGTATCGGTTCTATTGTGGCTCTTGCGAGCGACGTATTCCTCATTATCGGTTGCTACTCGCTGTGCTATGGTTGGATGCCCATCTCTTTGGAGGTCGATCAGGTGTTTATCGGTGCAATCCTGACAGCTATCGGTTATTCAATAAACGATAAGGTGGTAATCTTCGACCGCGTGCGTGAATTTGCATACATATATCCCAAACGCGACAAGTTCAGCCTGTTCAATTCTTCTTTGAACACAACACTTGCCCGTACCATAAATACTTCTGCAAGTACATCGGTGGTATTGCTTGCGATCTTCATCCTTGGTGGTGACAGCATCCGCAGTTTCTCGTTTGCAATGATACTCGGTGTAGTATTTGGCACTCTGTCATCGTTGTTCGTGGCTGCGCCCATTGCTTACAGCATAATCTCAAAGGGCAAGAAGTAATTTTTGTCCCTTGATATACTAAAAAACAGTCGCAAGAAAAATGCGACTGTTTTTTAGTATATATATAAATAAGGTATATAATCTCTATTCGGCCGACAAGCTCTCCTTGAAATGGCAGTGTGCCAAACGACATTCCGCACAACGCTTCTGCTTGCAGTAGGCGTTGTTTAATTGTATCAGCGCTTGTGAGTCGGCTGCACAATTTATACACACTCCCTGTTGGGTCCATCGGCGTACAATGCTGTTATTCTCGGCTCCTATTTCGTAAAGAAAATCCTCGGCCTTGTTGCAGAGTGCAGTGTCGTGGCGATGTTTGCCGTATGAATAGAGTATGGGCACTACGGTGTTTATTATGAGAACATCGAGCTGCTTGTCGCTTAAATCACCTGTGCCGCTTGTGGCGGTGCCGCCGAACTGTGTGCGGTGTTGCCAATAGGGGCTTGGCTGCGATTGAAGAATATCGCGCAGGGCCCCGAGGCTGTTGCTGTCGGCTATGGATGTGATGTTGAACCGTTCTTTGTGGAAAAGCATAGCAAGGCGTGAAATGCGTATGTGAGGTGCCGAACTGCCGTATCCCCACGCAGAATGGTTCATCTGTTGCAGATTGAATTTGCTTTTCAAGAATTTATATTCGCGCACAAGCGTGCGGTAATATTCGCTCCCAATTGCTTCGCTCTTGTAATATGCGGGTATGCTCTCTTCTTCCAAAAGCCCTGCCTGCCCGAACATTATCGCCTCTATCTGCTCGATGTTGTTGCTGTGCTTGCCAAGGGCCTGTATATTCAAAAGCATTGCCCACTCCTCAAAAGCCCGCCCTTGTATGCCAAAGCCGTAACTGCGAGCCAATAGCTTGAAAAGGGTGAAGTCCCAACGCTTGTCGCACAATTCGTTTATTTTGTTAATCCTGTCGGCCTTTTCTTCGATGCGTT
Source organism: Bacteroidaceae bacterium (assembly GCA_017466065.1). The sequence goes on along the minus strand of JAFTUV010000018.1, from coordinate 57,698 downwards.
CCACGAGCAAGCGAGTTAGAAAATCGCGCAGAATGATGCTGCTTTGTCTTGCTGCAATCGATTCGCAGGGTGGGCGCGATAGCCCGTCGGCCATTGAATGATATTCGGTGAGTAACCCATCGGGCATTGTTATTGATTGTTGCAATAAAAGTTCTTTTCCGTTGCTTTCTGCCGCAAGGGTTATTGTGGCTCTGTTGCCGGCAAGTTCAACCTTTTGTATCTCTATATTGCAGCAAAGTTCCTCCCCGCCGGCTTTTAACTTGGCGTTGGTGAAAATGCCGAATGCCTCCTCTTCCCCCGCAGCGACAATCCCGACACTATTGCCCTGAGCATCCGTTAGGGCTTTTTGCGGTAACAGTCTGTTCTTCCATAGGTATATTGCAAACTCTTTCATCGTTTATGTCTGTTGCGTTATTGTGCCTTTTTTTCCTCGGGGTAACTTATGCGTGTGTGATAAATGGCCTTTAAACGCTTTTTGAATACCTCCTTGATAGTGCTTACATCTTGGAATGTTAGTGGGCACAGGCTGAGCTCTCCATCATTTACTTTGCTGTCGATTATGTTGTCGACCATCTGCTCGATGTTGCTTGCTGTGTATTCCTTTATGCTGTGTGAGGCTGCTTCTACACAGTCGGCCATCATAAGAATACCCTGCTCGATGGTGTGCGGCTTGGGGCCGGGGTAAGTAAAGAGGCTCTCGTCGATAATCTCGTCGGGGTGCTCGTTCTTGTAGGTTATGTAGAAGTAACCGGTTTTTGACAATCCGTGGTGCGTAGCGATGAATTCCTTGATTTTTTGTGGCAAGTGGTGCTGGCCGGCAATGGCAAGTCCATCGGTCACGTGCTTTATTATCACCTGCGCACTCTCTTGTGGTGACAACTCCTTGTGCGGGCTTATTCCGCCACTCTGATTCTCGGTGAAATATATGGGGTTCAGGCTTTTGCCAATATCGTGATAGAGAGCTCCGGTACGCACTTCGAGGCTGTTGGCACCGACAATGCGTGCAGCTTCGGCTGCGAGATTGCCCACCTGCATTGAGTGCTGGAAAGTGCCGGGTGCCTCCTGTGAGAGTTTCTGCAACAGGGGGTTGTTGAGGTTCGACAGCTCAATAAGTGTTATATTGGAAACAAAACCAAGCATTTTTTCTATTATGAACATAAGAGGGTAGGCGAAGAGCATCAGCACTGCGCTTATTACAAAGTATATGTACATAATTAGGTTCATCTTTGTAATATCATTCTCCACTATAAGTTCGTAGCAGAGGAATGTTGTGCAGTATGTGGCCAAGACTATGAATGAACTGCGGAACATTTGTGAGCGCGACGACAGCTCTTTAAGGCTTAAAATGGCTGCGTAACCGGCCATAATCTGCAACAGCACAAACTCATAGGGAGAGTTCAGCATAATGGAGCATAGCAGTATTTCCACTGTGTGGGTGATGAGTGCGGTGCGCGGGTTCGTGAACAGGCACAGCATCATAGGCACAAGTGCAAATGGCAGCATAAATACGTTGCTGAAACGGGCCTCCATCATAAGCCCTACAATTATGGGGAACAGTGTGACCGACAATATTACAAGAATGAACTTGTTGTTGCTGTTTTTTATGTCGGGGTTGTAAATGTATATATAAGAGAGGAGAATTGCGAATGCTATAATGACAAAGAGAATCTGCCCGAATAGCATTGTGGCGGTTTTATAGTTGTTGTCCTGCCGTTTGTTCATTTCGAATTGGTACGATTTCAGAATCTGGTAGGTGGCGGCATCTACAATGTCGCCCCGGCTCACAATCTTTTGCCCGTTCTGCACTATGCCGTTGCTTATCGGCAGACGGCTCAACTCATCTTCGAGCAGTTTGGCCGATTTTACAGAGTCGTAAATAATGTTGGGAGTTATAAAATCTTCCAGTTTGTAGCCCCTTATCAGGTTCTGTGGGAAAGTGTCCGAGGCTATCAGTTGTTTGTAGGCCTCGGTGACAGAGAGCACCTTTGCTTTGTTGCTGTTGGTGGCAATGTGGTTGTTTATGATGTTTATATTCTGTGCGCTGCTGTTGTCTATGCGCTCTTTGTCCTTTATCGATACAATTCCGTTATTGTAGAGCTTTATGAGATTATTGTAATATTTTATGTAGGCCTCCTGCGGAATTTCCTCACTCGCGTTGCTGTAAAAACGTGCTTTTAACTTGCGTAGAGATTTTACGGCAATGGTTGTATCCTTTGAAAAATACAACTCAAAGTTGTGGGCAATGCTGTCCTTCTCCTTTTTAAGTTGCGCATCGCTTTTGTATATGGGGAAATTAAATGGAGCTATAATCTGCCCGTAATTCCACGGCGCAGCCTCGCTGTAATTATAGTTGAACACATTGTTGCGAGGCATAAAATAGATAACAAGCCCTATGCACAGAAGGGCTGTCGTCGCTTGGAATATGAGTTTGAAATGTTTGCTCGGCATTTTCATATTTCTATAATTATTATTATATCAATACTCTCTATATATGTATATTGCAAAAGTACGAAAAAATAACAAATATCAAAGTTTTAAGTATCGCTTTTAAAGCCTTGAACCCTTTGCTCACAGTGTCGTGGGGTGGGTGTGCCCAAAAATAGAGGAATTTATTTTGTTAAAAACGTAACTTGTAGTAATTTTGTGCAATAATAATTTGCGATATTGTGCATTAGTGTGAACATTGCATTTTGCTGCACACAATGCAGGTAACGCCGTAATAATTAAGAATATGAATGAACGTAAAGTGAGGGTGCGTTTCGCGCCCAGTCCCACCGGCCCGTTGCACATAGGCGGTGTGAGAACAGCATTATATAACTACCTTTTTGCCAAGCAGAATGGCGGGGAGCTTATTTTCCGCATCGAAGATACCGACTCCAACCGCTTTGTTCCCGGAGCCGAGGAGTATATTCTTGAATCGTTCCGTTGGCTGGGCATAAAGTTCGACGAGGGAGTAACCTTTGGCGGCGATTGCGGCCCCTATCGTCAGTCGGAGCGCCGCGAGATATATAAAAAGTATGTAAAAGTGCTGCTCGATAGCGGTAAGGCCTATATAGCATTCGATACTCCCGAAGAGCTTGAAGCCAAACGCGCCGAGATTGAGAACTTTCAGTATGATGCCTCCACCCGTGTGTCGATGCGCAACTCATTGGCATTACCGGCCGACGAGGTCGATGCACTTGTGGCAAGCGGGCACCAATATGTTGTACGCTTTAAAGTGGAGCCCGGCGAAAAAGTCGTTGTTAACGACCTCATTCGCGGTGTTGTTACGATAGACTCTTCAATCCTCGACGATAAAGTCCTTTATAAATCGGCCGACGAGCTTCCCACATACCATTTGGCAAATATTGTCGATGACCATTTGATGAATATCTCCCACGTTATTCGTGGCGAGGAATGGTTGCCTTCGGCACCTCTGCACGTCCTGCTCTATCGTGCATTCGGTTGGGAGGATACAATGCCGCAGTTTGCCCACCTGTCGTTGCTGTTGAAGCCCGAAGGCAATGGAAAATTAAGCAAGCGCGACGGCGACCGTCTGGGCTTCCCTGTGTTCCCGCTCGAATGGAACGACCCCAAGAGCGGTGCAGTGTCGTCGGGCTTCCGCGAGAGTGGCTATGAGCCCGAGGCTGTTGTAAACTTCCTCGCATTGCTTGGATGGAATCCCGGTGACGATGTTGAAATGATGTCGATGAATGACCTCATTGAGAAATTCGACCTTGCGAAATGCAGCAAAGCCGGTGCCCGTTTCGACTACAAGAAAATGATATGGTTCAATCACGAGTACATATTACAAAAGGACGATGCCGATATTGCGGCTGCATTTATGCCCGTGGTACAATCACACGGAGTGGAGGCCAATATGGAACTGCTCACAAAAATAGTGTCGTTGATGAAGGGACGTGTTAATTTCGTGCACGAATTATGGGACGCTTGCAGTTTCTATTTTATCGCTCCCACCGAATATGACGAAAAGACGGCTAAAAAACGCTGGAAGGCCGACTCGGCACAGAAGATGGGCGAGCTTGCGACTCTCTTGGAGGGGTTGGACGATTTTTCGATAGAGAATCAAGATAAGGCTGTTCACGAATGGATTGAGAACAAAGGCTACGGAATGGGTGAAATTATGAACGCCTTCCGCTTGGCACTCGTGGGCGAGGGCAAGGGGCCGCAGATGTTCGATATTTCGGGCCTGATAGGCAAGGAGGAGACATTGTCGCGCTTGCATCGGGCTATTAATGTATTAGGTTAAGAAATTGCACAAAATGTATACAATAGGAATATATTTATATATGCTTGCCGTTAAATTGGCGGCATTTTTCGGGCACGACAAGGCAAAGCGATTGCTCGAAGGGCACGAGGCTATCTTCTCTTCGCTCGAAAAAGGCGTGAAGGCCGGGGAAAAATATGTATGGTTCCACGCTTCGTCGTTGGGCGAGTTTGAACAAGGCCGTCCCCTGATAGAAAAATTACGTGCCACCCACCCCGAATACCGCGTGGTGCTCACATTCTTCTCGCCATCGGGCTATCGCTCGGCTCGCAATTATCAGCAGGCCGATGTAGTGTGCTATCTGCCGTTTGACACTCCGTCGAATGTGCGTCGCTTCCTCGACATTGTGAAGCCCGAAATGGCATTCTTCGTGAAGTATGAATTCTGGCTTAACTTCCTTTCTGCCCTGAAAAAGAGAGGAATACCCACATACAGCGTATCTTCAATCTTCCGCAAGGAGCAGGTCTTTTTCCGTTGGTGGGGCGGTTTCTATCGTAAGGCGTTGCACTGCTTCACTCACCTGTTTGTGCAGAATGAGATATCAAAGGAATTGCTTGCCTCGATTGCCGTTACCAATGTTACGGTTGTGGGCGACACACGTTTCGATCGTGTTACAAAGATTGCCGAACAGGCACATCTGTTGCCGCTGGTTGCCTCTTTTGCCGAGGATGGAAAGAAAATCTTTATAGCCGGCAGTTCGTGGGGGCCCGATGAGGCAGTCTACATTCCCTACTTCAACCGCACTCCCGGCTGGAAACTGATAATTGCATCGCACGAGGTTAACGAGGAGCGTATAAAGCAGATTGAGGAACAGGTGCGCGGATTGTGTGTGCGCTATACACAGGCAACAATCGAAGAGGTGCGCTCGGCAAAATGTTTGATAATCGACTGTTTCGGCCTGCTCTCCTCAATATATCGCTACGGAACGGTGGCCTATGTTGGCGGTGGCTTTGGCGTAGGAATCCACAATGTGCTCGAAGCGGCAGTTTATGGTATTCCTGTATTCTTCGGTCCCAACAACTACAAGTTCCAAGAGGCGCAGCAGTTGAAGGCTTGCGGTGGAGGGTTGGAGGTTTCCTCGAATATCGAATTTGAGGAAAAAATCTCGGCAATGGACAATGATGCATCGGTTATTGAGCGTGCCGGTACAGCGGCCGGTGCCTATGTGTCGCAAAATGCCGGTGCCTCGGCGAGAATATTCAAGGTGCTTGGCCTGTGATTTTTATCTGTTTTTTAGAAATTCAAACAACTTCTAAATAAACATTGTTAATCATAGCTGATTGCACGAATTTTTTATTATCTTCGCAAAGAAGCTGAAAAAGAAAGAAAACTATAATATAATACACTTTAAATTTAAAGATTATGCAGTATTTGACTAATGAGAAATTGACCATTGTAGGTGCCGGCGGTATGATTGGCTCCAATATGGCGCAGTGTGCTTTGATGCTTGGCTTGACTCCCAACATCTGCTTGTATGATATTTTTGAGCCCGGTGTACACGGCGTTGCCGACGAGATGGCTCAATGCGGCTTCCCCGGTGCAAATATCACTTGGACAACCGACCCCGAGGAGGCTTTCACAGGTGCTAAATATATTGTATCTTCGGGTGGTGCTCCCCGCAAGGAGGGTATGACGCGCGAGGACTTGTTGAAGGGTAACTGCCAGATTGCTGCCGAGTTCGGCGATTTTATAAAGAAATATTGCCCCGATGTTAAGCACGTTGTGGTAATCTTCAACCCTGCCGATGTTACCGCTCTCACAGCCCTCATCCACTCGGGCTTGAAACCCAATCAGTTGACCTCTTTGGCGGCTCTCGATTCTACACGTTTGCAGCAGGCTCTTGCCAAGGAATTCGGTGTTCAGCAGGATAAGGTGACCGGTGCAAAAACCTATGGCGGCCACGGCGAGCAGATGGCTGTGTTTGCTTCACAGGTTAAGATAGATGGCAAGCCTCTTGCCGAAATGGGACTCACCGAGGAACGCTGGGCCGAAATTAAGCACAGCACAGTTCAGGGTGGCTCAAATATTATCAAACTCCGCGGCCGCAGCTCATTCCAGAGCCCCTCTTATTGTGCTATTAAGATGATAGAGGCTGCTATGGGCGGTGAGCCTTATACACTTCCCGCAGGCTGCTATGTTAATAGCGAGGAGCTTGGTTACAAGAATGTGATGATGGCTATGCCTACAACCATCGATGCCGACGGTGTTCACTATGTAACACCCCAAGGTACAGCCGATGAGATGGCGGCTTTGCAATCTTCGGTAGGACACTTGGGCAAGATGCGCGACGAAATTATCGCTCTCGGCATTATCCCCGCAGTAGAGGAGTGGGCTACTCTTAACCCCAACCTTTAATAGGATTTTTCTCCTAAAATAGCGAGGCAAAGGGCTCTTTAAGGCTCTTTGCCTCTTTTTTATGCAAAAATTAGCGCAAAAGTTTTGCCAATTAAGAAATTGTGCCTACTTTTGCGCCACATTTTGTTCAGTGGATAATAATATAAACTAAAAATAAATAGGAAATGATTGTAGTACCTGTTAAAGAGGGCGAGAATATTGAAAGAGCTCTCAAAAAATTCAAAAGAAAATTCGAGAAAACCGGTGTAGTTAAAGAATTGCGCGCTCGTCAGCAGTTTGACAAACCTTCTGTAATCAAGAGATTGAAAATGGAGCACGCTATTTACGTTCAGAAACTTCGTGCAAACGAGGAATAAAAAACTCCCTTTTCTTGTTTTTTAAACAAATCTGATATATATTCGTTGCCGTAAGATTTTTTCTTGCGGCAACGAATATGTTTATAGACTCTTTCATCGGGCATTTGAGAAGCGAAAAGAAATACTCGCGGCATACGTTGAGAGCGTATGCGGGAGATCTTTGCGCCTTTGAACGTTTCCTTGAAAGTCTGCCCGACGCTCCCGATATTTCGGGGGTCGACATAGATGTCGTTCGTCTATGGGTAGCCGGGCTTATGGAGAGCGGCTGTGCGCCGAGTTCGGTGTGTCGCAAGTTGAGTGCCTTGCGCTCCTTTTATGCATATTTGCGTCGTGAGGGGGAAGCAGAACTTAATCCGGCACTGTCGGTGCAGGGGCCAAAATCCCGCAGGCTGTTGCCCTCCTTTATAAAAGAGGAGGAGATGAACAAACTTATAGATGAAATCTCTTTTGGGACGGGATTCGATGCCTGTCGTGACAGGGCGATAATCCTTTGTTTCTATGAAACAGGAATTCGTCTTTCCGAATTGGTGGGGCTGAATGTGTGTGATGTTGATATAAATTCAATGTCTTTGAAAGTCCTTGGCAAGCGTAACAGGGAACGTGTCGTGCCCTTTGTTTCGGAATTGAAGGGCGAACTCGAATTCTATATGAATGAACGTGCCGGAGTGGCGCAACCGCAGGAAAAGGCTCTCTTTGTAACCTCGAAAGGGGTGCGCGTGAGCCATTCACAGGTTTACAGAATTGTGAAGAAAAATCTGTCCAAGGTGTCGTCGGTCGAAAAAAGAAGCCCCCACGTTCTGCGTCACAGCTTTGCAACTGCAATGCTGAATAACGAGGCCGAGCTGCTTGCTGTGAAGGAACTGCTTGGGCACAAACGGCTGTCGACAACCGAAATTTACACACACCTCACTTTCGAAGAGTTAAAACGTTTTTATGATAAGGCTCATCCAAGAGCCGGTAATAATTAATAAATAAGGAGGATTTGTTATGGAGACAAGAATTCAATCCGTGCATTTTGATGCATCAACACAATTGTTGGAGTTTGTAGAGAAAAAAGTTGCCAAAATCGAAAAGTTCTGCGAAGGGGCAACCTCGCTCGAAGTTACAATGAAACTTATCAAGCCCGAAACAGCGTTAAACAAGGAGGTTTCATTGCGCCTGTCGTCGGGTTCGGGAGATATGTTCGCATCGAAAATATCCGACACTTTTGAGGACGCTCTTCTCATTGCAATCGATGCGTTGAAGGTGCAAATTGAGAAAAAACGCGAAAAAATGAAGTAAAACAAGAAAAAAACACAGAAAAAGTTTTGTGATTAAAAAAAAACTCGTACATTTGCACTCGCTTTACAACGGTAACAGCACTGCAAATGTGCAGTTCGCCTCTTTAGCTCAGTTGGCCAGAGCACGTGATTTGTAATCTCGGGGTCGTTGGTTCGAATCCGACAAGAGGCTCGAAGCGAAGCGGTAGCGATGTTAATCGCAGATGCGTTTTCTTGAAATTGTGACAAAGGGCAAATTCCAGAGTGGCCAAATGGGGCAGACTGTAAATCTGCTGTCTTTCGACTTCGGTGGTTCGAATCCATCTTTGCCCACAATGTGTTGAAAAAGAGAATGCAAACCAGCCTTGGCGGTTATCGTGTAGAAACTGTCTTTGTTTGTTTGCAAATTCTTTATGTAAACGTATTGCGGAAGTAGCTCAGTTGATAGAGCATTAGCCTTCCAAGCTGAGGGTCGCGGGTTTGAGCCCCGTCTTCCGCTCTTTTTCAACGCTGTTATAGCTCAGTGGTAGAGCACTTCCTTGGTAAGGAAGAGGTCCCGAGTTCAAGTCTCGGTAACAGCTCTGGAAGAGAGCTTTCTTGTCTTAAATAACAAGATGAAAGTTACAAATATTGGTAAATATATTGTTATAATTAAAGCTTAAAACTATGGCAAAAGAAAAATTTGAACGTTCCAAACCCCACGTAAACATCGGAACAATCGGTCACGTAGACCACGGTAAGACTACTTTGACCGCTGCTATCACAACAGTGTTGGCAAAAAGAGGTCTTTCAGAGTTGAAGTCATTTGACCAAATCGATAACGCTCCCGAAGAGAAAGAGCGTGGTATTACCATCAACACTTCTCACGTAGAGTATCAGACAGAGAATCGTCACTATGCACACGTTGACTGCCCCGGTCACGCCGACTATGTAAAGAACATGGTTACCGGTGCTGCTCAGATGGACGGTGCTATCATCGTTTGTGCTGCAACTGACGGTCCTATGCCCCAGACACGCGAGCACATCCTTCTCGCTCGTCAGGTAAACGTTCCCCGCTTGGTTGTATTCTTGAACAAGTGTGACGTTGTTGATGACGCTGAAATGCTTGAGCTCGTTGAGATGGAGATGCGTGAGCTTCTTTCATTCTATGAGTTTGACGGCGACAACACTCCTATCATCCGTGGTTCTGCTCTCGGTGCCTTGAATGGCGTTGCTGAGTGGGAGGATAAGATTATGGAGTTGATGGAGGCTTGCGATACTTGGATTCCCCTGCCTCCCCGTGATATCGACAAGCCTTTCTTGATGCCCGTTGAGGACGTGTTCTCTATCACAGGTCGTGGTACTGTAGCAACAGGTCGTATCGAAACAGGTGTTGTTAAGGTAGGTGACGAGGTTGAAATCCTTGGTCTTGGCGAAGAGAAGAAGACTGTTGTAACAGGTGTTGAGATGTTCCGTAAGCTCCTCGATCTTGGTGAGGCCGGTGACAACGTAGGTTTGTTGCTCCGTGGCGTTGACAAGAACGAAATCAAGCGCGGTATGGTTCTCTGTCACCCCGGTCAGATTAAGCCTTACTCTACTTTCGAGGCTCAGGTTTATATCTTGAAGAAAGAAGAGGGTGGTCGTCACACATCATTCCGTAACAAATATCGTCCTCAGTTCTACCTCCGTACAATGGACTGTACAGGTGAGATCTCTCTCCCCGCAGACGTTGAGATGGTAATGCCCGGTGATAACTTGACAATCACAGTTAAGCTCATCTATCCCGTAGCATTGAACGAGGGTCTGACATTCGCTATCCGCGAGGGTGGTCGCACAGTAGGTGCCGGTCAGATTACAAAGGTTATCGAATAATATAAGATAAACTTAATACAAATATCGGCTTCCGCTTTTAAGGTGGGGCCGATATTTACGGGAATAGCTCAGTTGGTAGAGCACTGGTCTCCAAAACCAGGTGTCGGGAGTTCGAGCCTCTCTTCCCGTGCCATAAAACAATCGATTATGCTGAATAGATTTATAAATTACTGTAAGCTCTCTTACAGTGAATTAGTGCATAAAACAACTTGGCCCACACGCAAGCAGCTGACGAGCCAAGCTATGCTTGTTCTTGAAGCTTCGTTGCTGATAGCACTGGTTGTGTTTGCTATGGACCAAGTGTTTCAGTTTGTAATGGAGTTTGTATATCCCAACTAATCTTTTAATAAATGGCTGAAGGCAATAAGAAGTGGTATGTCCTGCGCGCAATAAGCGGCAAGGAGGCAAAGGTGAAGGAGTATATCGAAGCCGATGTAAAACTTCGCGGTCTTACCGATTTTGTCTCACAGGTGCTTATCCCCACCGAGAAAGTGGTTCAGGTGCGCAATGGAAAGCGTGTCGTTAAGGAGAAAAGTTACCTTCCCGGCTATGTTTTGGTTGAGGCAGAACTCGTAGGCGAAATTGCATTCCTGTTGCGCAACACTCCCAATGTGTTGGGCTTTTTGGGTGGAATGGACAAACCTACACCGATTCGTCAATCGGAGATAAATAGAATATTGGGTACTGTGGATGAGTTGCAGGAGACCCCCGAAGATATCGCGCTCGAATTTGTATTGGGCGAGGTTGTGAAGGTTAATTCGGGTCCCTTCTCCGGCTTTAACGGTACCATAGAGGAGATTAACGCCGAAAAGAAGCGTCTTAAAGTTATGGTTAAGATATTCGGTCGTAGTACTCCCGTTGATTTAGGTTATATGCAAGTAGATAAAGAGTGATGCGGCTTCCACACATCGCTCTAATGTTGTTAATTTTATAGATTTTTTTTACAATGGCAAAAGAAGTTGCTGGACTTATCAAGTTACAGATTAAAGGTGGCGCAGCAAATCCATCACCTCCCGTAGGCCCTGCACTTGGTTCAAAGGGAATCAACATAATGGAATTCTGCAAGGCGTTTAATGCCAGAACCCAGGATAAGGCCGGAAAAGTTTTGCCTGTTATCATTACTTACTACGCAGACAAGTCTTTCGATTTTATCGTAAAAACTCCTCCTGTTGCAATTCAGTTGCTTGAACTTGCAAAGATCAAGAGTGGTTCTGCAGAGCCTAACCGCAAGAAAGTTGCCACCGTTACATGGGAACAGGTTGAGGCTATTGCAAAAGAGAAAATGGCTGACTTGAACTGCTTTACTGTTGAGGCCGCTATGAAAATGGTTGCCGGTACAGCAAGAAGTATGGGTATCAGTGTAAGTGGAACTTTTCCTGGAAACAATTAAAATTTAGACTAGAATGGGTAAACTGACAAAAAATCAAAAGTTGGCAGCCGAAAAAATTGACACAGCTAAGTCCTATTCACTGTCCGAGGCTGTTGAGTTGTTGAAGGAAATAACCTTCACCAAGTTCGACGCATCAGTGGATATCGACGTACGCCTTGGCGTTGACCCTCGTAAGGCTAACCAGATGGTGAGAGGTGTTGTATCTCTCCCCAGCGGTACCGGTAAAGAGGTTCGCGTTCTTTGCTTGTGTACGCCCGATGTGGAAGAAGCTGCAAAAGCGGCTGGTGCCGACTATGTTGGTCTTGACGAATATATCGAGAAGATCAAAGGTGGTTGGACGGATATAGACATTATCATTACAATGCCGTCCATAATGGGTAAATTGGGTGCTCTCGGTCGTGTGCTCGGTCCTCGTGGATTGATGCCTAACCCCAAGAGTGGCACCGTTACAATGGATATACCTAAAGCAGTTAAAGAGGTTAAGCAAGGTAAGATTGATTTCAAGGTTGATAAAGCAGGTATCGTACACGCTTCTATCGGCAAGGCATCTTTCACACCCGAAGCGATTATGGCAAACGTAAAAGAGTTTATGGCCACAATCATCAAGCTGAAACCCTCTACCGCAAAAGGTACTTATGTGAAAAGTGTATTCCTGTCTACAACGATGAGCAAGGGATTGAGAATCGATCCTAAATCCATCGACTAATATGTGATTGAACTATGAAGAAGGAAGATAAAGTAAATGTAATCGCCTCTCTTGGTGAGGTCATAAAGGAATATGCACACTTCTACTTGGTAGATGTAACCGCAATGAACTCTGCGGCTACAAATGCTATGCGTGCAAAATGTTTCAAGCAGGATGTTAAAATGGTTGTTGTGAAGAACACTCTTCTTCACAAGGCATTCGAGGCATCGGAGATCGATTTTTCTCCCCTCTATCCCTGTTTGAAAGGAACCACAGCTCTGTTGCTCTGCAACACAGCCAATGTCCCTGCAAAACTCATCAAGGATGTTGCTGGCAAGGGCGATATACCCGCGTTGAAGGGTGCTTACGCCGAAGAGAGCTTCTATGTTGGTGCCGATCAGCTCGAAACTCTTATCACAATTAAGAGCAAGAACGAACTTATTGCCGAGGTTGTTGCCTTGCTGCAATCTCCGATCAAGAACGTTGTTTCGGCTCTACAATCAGGTGGCGACACCATCCACGGAGTGCTTAAAACTCTCGGTGAAAGATAATAATCAAAATTCAATTAGTAAAAACAATTTAAATTTATACGAAAATGGCAGATTTGAAAGCTCTTGCAGAAGAATTGGTTAACCTTACAGTAAAAGACGTTAACGAACTTGCAACAATCCTTAAAGAAGAATATGGTATCGAACCCGCTGCTGCAGCTGTTGCTGTTGCTGCTCCCGCTGCTGGTGCCGCTGGCGCTGCTGCTGAGGAGAAGACAGAGTTCGACGTAGTATTGAAGAGCGTAGGCGCAAACAAGCTCGCAGTTGTTAAGGCTGTTAAAGAGGCTTGCGGCCTTGGCTTGAAAGAGGCTAAAGACCTTGTAGATGCTGCTCCCAGCACATTGAAAGAGGGTATGGCTAAGGCAGAGGCTGAGTCTTTGAAGAAGACTATCGAGGAGTCTGGTGCCGAGATTGAGCTTAAGTAAGCAACCCCAACCCTGCACAAGGGTATAAATGGTTAAGAACCCCAAAATGGGTTCTTAACCTTTTGTGCGTAAAATAAAAGTAAGTTCTAAAACATTCTTCCACAATGTCGCTAAAAACTGATAATCAAAGAATTAACTTTGCTTCTATAAAAGATCCGATGCCTTGTCCGGACTTTTTGGAAGTACAATTGAAATCTTTTGAGGATTTCCTCCAATTGGATACTCCTCCCGAAAAACGTGTGAATGACGGCCTCTACAAAGTATTTGCAGAGAACTTCCCTATCACCGATACGAGGAATAACTTTGTATTGGAGTTTCTTGACTACTATATCGACCCGCCCCGCTATTCAATTTCCGAATGTCTTGAACGTGGTCTGACTTACAGTGTTCCCCTCAAAGCAAAGTTGAAACTCTATTGTACCGACCCTGATCACGAGGATTTTGACACCGTGATTCAGGATGTATTCTTGGGTCCCATCCCTTATATGACCAAGCAAGGTACATTCATTATCAATGGTGCCGAGCGTGTTGTGGTATCACAGTTGCACCGTTCACCCGGTGTATTCTTCGGCCAGAGTGTACACGCAAATGGTACACCCCTTTATTCGGCCCGTATCATACCTTTCAAAGGTTCGTGGATTGAGTTTGCTACTGATATAAACAATATTATGTATGCATACATCGATCGTAAGAAAAAGTTGCCCGTAACAACCCTGTTGCGTGCTATCGGCTTTGAATCGGACAAGGATATTCTTGAAATATTCGACCTTGCCGAAGAATTCAAAGTAACAAAGACAAATCTTAAAAAAGCGCTTGGTCGCAAAATGGCCGGTCGTGTAGTGAAGACAAAGCAAGAAGACTTTGTTGACCCCGATACCGGTGAAGTTGTTTCGATTGAGCGTAGCGAAGTAGTTGTAGAACGTGAGGCAATATTGGATCAGGACCTCATCGAGCGCATACTCGATAGCGGTGTAGAGACAATCCTCCTTCACAAGGAGAGCGAGGGCGAGGATGCACTCGACTATTCTCTCATCTTCAACACTCTCGACAAAGATACCAGCAACTCTGAGCGCGAAGCTGTAAACTACATCTTCCGTCAGTTGCGTAACGCCGAGCCCGCCGACGACGCGAGTGCTCGCGAGGTTATCAACAACCTCTTCTTCTCCGAGAAGCGTTACGACCTTGGCGATGTTGGTCGTTACCGCATCAACCGCAAGTTGGGCCTCACAACCGATATGTCCATCAGAGTGCTTACAAAAGAGGATATAATTGAAATTATAAAATACCTGATAGGTCTTGTAAACTCAAAGGCCGTTGTCGATGATATTGACCATTTGAGCAACCGTCGTGTGCGCACCGTTGGCGAGCAACTCTCCAACCAATTCGCAATAGGCTTGGCTCGTATGGCACGCACCATCCGTGAGAGAATGAACGTGCGCGACAACGAGGTGTTTACACCCACCGACCTTATCAACGCCAAGACTGTGTCGGCCGTTATCAACACCTTCTTCGGTACCAACGCCCTGTCACAGTTTATGGACCAGACAAACCCCTTGGCCGAGATTACACACAAACGCCGTCTTTCGGCACTTGGTCCCGGCGGTCTTTCGCGTGAGCGTGCCGGCTTCGAGGTTCGTGACGTACACTACACCCACTATGGCCGTCTTTGTCCCATCGAAACACCAGAGGGTCCCAATATCGGTCTTATTTCGTCACTCTGTATATACGCGAAGATAAATGAGCTCGGCTTCATTGTTACTCCCTATCGTACAGCAGCCGATTGCAAAGTAGATATCAACAACGCTAACGTAACATACTACACCGCTGAGGAGGAAGAGGGCAAGATAATTGCCCAAGGTAATGCACCCCTTGACGAAAATGGAAACTTCATACTGAAAAGAGTTAAAACCCGTCAGGATGCCGACTACCCCGTAGTTGCACCCGAAAAGGTTGAACTTATGGACGTTTCTCCCCAGCAGATTGCCTCTATCGCAGCCTCGCTCATCCCCTTCCTTGAACACGACGATGCCAACCGTGCGTTGATGGGTTCGAATATGATGCGTCAGGCAGTTCCCCTTCTCACCACCGAAGCCCCCATCGTAGGTACCGGTATTGAGAAAAAACTTGTAGAGGATTCACGCACACAGATTGTTGCCGAGGGCGACGGTGTTGTTGAGTTTGTCGATGCTTCACGCATAGTAATTAAGTACAACCGCACCGAGGAAGAGGAGTTTGTAAGTTTCGAGCCCGCTTCCAAGGAGTATATAATCCCCAAATTCCGTCGTACCAACCAGAATATGACAATCGACCTTCGCCCCATCTGCGATAAAGGACAGAAGGTGAAGGCCGGTGATATCCTCACAGAAGGATACTCAACACAAGCCGGTGAGCTTGCACTTGGTAAGAACCTCTTGGTAGCTTATATGCCGTGGAAGGGTTATAACTACGAGGATGCCATCGTGCTCAACGAGCGTGTAGTGCGCGAGGATATCCTGACATCGGTTCACGTAGATGAGCTCTCTCTCGAAGTACGTGAAACCAAACGTGGAATGGAGGAGTTTACATACGATATTCCCAATGTGAGCGAGGATGCAACCAAAGACCTCGACAAGAACGGTATTATCCGCATTGGTGCCTATGTAAACCCCGGTGATATAATAATAGGTAAGATTACCCCCAAAGGCGAGTCCGACCCCACCCCCGAGGAGAAACTGCTTCGCGCCATCTTCGGCGACAAAGCCGGCGATGTTAAAGACGCATCGCTCAAAGCCTCTCCCTCATTGCAAGGTGTAGTAATAGACCGTCGTCTGTTCCAGAAGGCCGAAAAGACACGTTCGGCAAAATTGGCCGACAAAGCCAAACTGCCCAAAATAGACGATGAGTTTATGCAGAAGGTAGGAGCGCTCAAAGAGATACTTGTAGACAAGTTGCTCGTGCTCATCAACGGTCGCGTGTCGCAGGGTGTCAAGGACTTTATGGGTACCGAGGTAATAGCCAAGGGTGCCAAGTTCGTGAAGAGCGAGCTCGAAGCATTGAATTTCGACTCGGTTCAGTTGAGCAAATGGACAGCCGATGCTCACACCAACGACCTCATTCGTGCCCTCGTAATCAACTACCTGCATAAATATAAAGAACTCGATGCCGAGGTTAAGCGCGAGAAGTTTGCCCTGACCATCGGTGACGAGCTGCCTTCGGGTACAATGAAGATGGCAAAGGTCTACATTGCCAAGAAACGTAAGATTGGAGTTGGTGATAAGATGGCCGGTCGTCACGGTAACAAGGGTATCGTATCCCGCGTTGTACGTCAGGAGGATATGCCCTTCTTGGCCGACGGAACACCTGTCGATATTATTCTTAACCCTCTGGGTGTGCCCTCGCGTATGAACATCGGTCAGATTTTCGAGACCGTGCTCGGCCGTGCAGGAAAAGAACTCGGTGTTAAGTTTGCAACCCCCATCTTCGATGGTGCCAAGCTCGAAGACCTCTGCGAGTGGACCGACAAGGCTGGTCTGCCCCGTTACGGAAAGACCACCCTTTACGATGGCGGAACCGGTGAACAGTTCGACCACCCTGCAACCGTAGGTGTCAGCTATATGCTCAAACTCGGTCATATGGTCGAGGATAAGATGCACGCCCGTTCAATCGGTCCCTACTCACTCATCACCCAGCAGCCTCTTGGCGGTAAAGCCCAGTTCGGAGGTCAGCGTTTCGGAGAGATGGAGGTGTGGGCACTCGAAGCCTTCGGTGCAGCCCACATCTTGCAGGAGATTCTCACCATCAAGTCCGACGACGTTGCAGGCCGTTCAAAAGCATACGAGGCAATTGTCAAGGGCGATGCGATGCCTACTCCTTCGCTCCCCGAGTCACTCAACGTATTGCTCCACGAGCTGCGCGGTTTAGGTTTGAGTATATCATTCGAATAATTAATTCCTCACGTTTGTCAATATACAACTATGGCTTTTAGAAAAGAATCAAAGACAAAAACAAATTTTACGAAGATTACCATCGGTCTTGCTTCCCCGCAGGAAATTTTGGGTAATTCGTGTGGCGAGGTGTTGAAACCCGAAACAATCAACTACCGTACATATAAGCCCGAGCGTGACGGATTATTCTGTGAACGCATCTTCGGTCCTGTAAAGGACTACGAGTGCCACTGCGGAAAGTATAAACGCATCAGATACAAAGGCATTGTCTGCGACCGATGCGGCGTAATGGTAACAGAGAAGAAAGTGCGTCGTGAGCGTATGGGACACATCCAGCTGGTAGTGCCCGTCGCACATATATGGTACTTCCGTTCTTTGCCCAACAAGATTGGTTATCTGCTCGGCCTTCCCACCAAGATGCTCGATGCAGTAATCTACTACGAGAAGTATATCGTTATACAGTCCGGAGTGATGGCCCGCAAGGACGATGAGAACCGTCAGGATATCCCCGGCAAAGAGAACATACTCGATGGCGTAGATACCTATCAGTTGCTCTCTGAGGAGGAATATTTGAGCATAATGGATAATCTGCCCGAGGGAAATGAGTACCTCGACGACAGCGACCCCAATAAATTTATCGCAAAAATGGGTGCCGAGGCCATACAGGACCTGTTGGCACGCATCGACCTCGATTCACTCTCTTATGAGTTGCGTAACCGCGCCAACACAGATATGTCGCAGCAGCGCAAGAACGAGGCATTGAAACGCTTGCAGGTAGTGGAGTCGTTCCGCTCGTCAATGGCAGCATCGAACGGCAACAACCGTCCCGAGTGGATGATTATGAACGTAATTCCCGTAATTCCCCCCGAATTGCGTCCCTTGGTTCCCCTCGATGGCGGCCGTTTCGCAACATCCGACCTCAACGACCTCTACCGTCGTGTAATTATCCGTAACAACCGCCTTAAAAAACTCATTGAGATAAAAGCCCCCGAGGTAATTCTGCGCAACGAAAAGCGTATGTTGCAGGAGGCTGTCGACTCACTGTTCGACAACTCACGCAAGGCAAGCGCTTTGAAGTCGGATGCCAACCGTCCTTTGAAGTCCCTCTCGGACAGCCTTAAAGGAAAGCAAGGTCGTTTCCGTCAGAACCTCCTCGGTAAGCGCGTCGACTACTCGGCACGTTCGGTAATCGTCGTAGGCCCCGAATTGAAGATGGGCGAGTGCGGTCTGCCCAAACTTATGGCAGCCGAGCTCTACAAGCCGTTCATCATCCGCAAGCTCATCGAGCGCGGCATCGTGAAGACTGTAAAATCGGCCAAGAAGATTGTGGACCGTCGCGACCCCAAAATATGGGATATCCTCGAACACGTAATGAAAGGACACCCCGTTCTTCTCAACCGTGCTCCGACACTTCACCGTTTGGGTATTCAGGCCTTCCAGCCCAAGATGATTGAGGGTAAGGCAATACAGTTGCACCCGCTTGCTTGTACCGCCTTCAACGCCGACTTTGACGGTGACCAGATGGCCGTACACTTGCCTTTGAGCAACGAGGCAGTGCTCGAAGCACAGATGCTTATGCTTCAATCGCACAACATCCTCAACCCCTCGAACGGAGCCCCCATCACTGTGCCCTCACAGGATATGGTTCTCGGTCTTTACTACATCACCAAGCTGCGTCCCGGCGCAAAAGGCAGCGGAATGAAATTCTACGGTCCCGAAGAGGCACTCATCGCCTACAACCAAGGCCGTGTGGCAATTCACGCCCCTGTAAACGTAATTGTTGAGGACCGCGACGAGAATGGCGACTACATTCAGGTAATGCGCGAAACATCAGTGGGCCGCATCATCGCCAATCAGGTGGTACCCCGCGAAATGGGCTTCATAAATACCGTTATTTCTAAAAAATCACTCCGTGATATTATCACCGAGGTAATTAAACGCGTGGGAGTTGCCCGTTCGGCAGAATTCCTCGACGGCCTTAAAAACCTCGGATACTATATGGCGTTCAAGGGAGGCTTGTCGTTCAACCTCGACGATGTAATCATCCCCGAAGAGAAAGCCGAGCTTGTGCGTAAGGGTCACGAAAAGGTTGATGAGATTCTTGCCGAGTATAACCTCGGTCTTATCACCGACAATGAGCGTTATAACAAGGTAATCGACGTGTGGACACACGCCAGTGAGGAACTCGCCGAAATATTGATAGACACTATCAAGAACGACGACCAAGGCTTTAACTCCGTGTATATGATGCTCGACTCGGGTGCCCGTGGTTCGAAAGACCAGATTCGTCAGCTGTCGGGTATGCGTGGTCTTATGACCAAGCCCCAGAAAGCCGGCTCCGAAGGTCCCCAGACAATAGAGAACCCTATTCTTTCGAACTTTAAAGAGGGATTGTCGGTGCTCGAATACTTTATCTCCTCTCACGGTGCCCGTAAGAGTCTTGCCGATACCGCTCTTAAAACAGCCGACGCCGGTTACCTCACACGTCGTCTTGTCGATGTATCCCACGATGTTATCATCAATGAGGACGACTGCGGCACATTGCGCGGATTGGTATGCACAGCCATCAAGAAGGGCGACAAGATTGAGTCTAAACTGGGCGACCGCATCCTTGGCCGTGTATCGGTACACGATGTGATTGACCCCACAACCGGAAAGGTAATCGTTGCATCGGGCGAGCTTATCACCGAAGCTATTGCCGAGGAGATTGAGAACTCACCCATCGAGAGCGTTGAAATTCGTTCGGTACTCACCTGCGAGTCTAAGCACGGCGTTTGTGCAAAATGTTACGGTCGCAACCTTGCTACCGGCCGTATGGTCGAGAAGGGCGAGGCAGTCGGCGTAATTGCAGCACAGTCTATCGGTGAGCCCGGTACACAGCTCACGCTCCGTACCTTCCACGCCGGTGGTGTTGCAAGCAACATCGCTCACGAGGCCTCAATCAAGGCAAAGCACGCATCGCGCCTCAGCTTCGAGGAATTGCGTACCGTGGATGTTGTCGAGCCCGACGGTTCGCTTGTCAAGATTGTGGTAAGTCGTTTGAGCGAAGTACGCTTTATCGATGTAAACACAGGCATCGTTCTTTCTACCCATAATATACCTTATGGTTCTAAACTCTATGCATCCGATGGCGAAATGGTTGAGCCCAACAAACTCATTGCAACTTGGGACCCCTTCAACGCTATCATCGTTACCGAGTTTGCGGGACGCGTAGAATTCGAATCGGTTATCGACGGTGTTACCTACAAGGTAGAGACCGACGAGGGTACAGGCTTGCACGAGATTGTAATCATCGAGTCGAAAGACAAGACAAAGATACCTACCATTCGCATTATGGACGAGAACGACAATGTTCTCCACAGCTACAACCTCCCCGTGGGCGGTCGTGTTATTGTGGACGACAAGCAGGTTCTCAAAGCCGGTGATACAATGGTTAAGATACCTCGCGTGTTCGGCGGTACCGGTGACATCACCGGTGGTCTGCCCCGTGTAACCGAGCTCTTCGAGGCCCGTAACCCCTCAAACCCCGCAGTTGTATCTGAAATCGACGGTGAGGTAACAATGGGTAAGGTTAAACGTGGTAACCGCGAAATTATCGTAACCTCAAAGGTTGGCGATGTTAAGAAGTACCTCGTTGCACTCTCCAAGCAGATACTTGTTCAGGACGGCGACTATGTCCGCGCCGGAACACCCCTGTCCGACGGTGCCGTTACACCCTCCGATATTCTTGCAATTATGGGTTCAACCGCAGTTCAGGAATATATCGTGAACGAAGCTCAGGATGTTTACCGTCTGCAAGGTGTGATGATCAACGACAAGCACTTCGAGATTATCGTACGCCAGATGATGCGCAAGGTTCAGATAAACGACCCGGGTGACACCCGCTTCCTCGAACAGCAGATTGTGGACAAACTCCAATTCCAAGAGGAGAACGACCGCATCTGGGGCAAGAAGGTAGTTGTGGATGCCGGCGACTCGGAGAATCTGAAACCCGGTCAGATAATCACGGCCCGCAAGTTGCGTGACGAGAACAGTACACTCAAACGCCGCGACCTTAAACCCATCGTATCGCGCGATGCACAGCCCGCAACATCGACACAGATACTTCAAGGTATCACCCGTGCGGCATTGCAGACACAGAGTTTTATGTCGGCAGCATCGTTCCAAGAAACAACCAAGGTGCTTAACGAGGCTGCAATCAATATGAAGAGCGACTACCTGTTGGGTATGAAGGAGAATGTAATCTGCGGTCACCTAATCCCCGCCGGTACAGGACAACGCGAATTCAACCGCATAATCGTTGGCTCGAAAGAGGACTACGAGCGCATACAGGCCAATAAAAAAGCCTTGCTCGACTTCTCCGACGACGAAGAATAATCGGTAGATGAACAATATAGACAAATGGCACGCAATTGCGTGCCATTTGTTGTTTTAATAGTGCCGATAAATATTTTGATTTATAAAAAATATAATTTAATTTTGCAATAATTTAGAAGTTGTTTAAAAATTATTTCGCGATTGTTTGAAGATTGTTTTTTAGCAGATTTTGCTACTTTAAATGCAGAGAATAGCGGGCTATTTTCAAATTTAAAGGAGAAAAAGATGCAGAAAACAGACTAAAACAAGCCGAAACAACACTTTATTCAGCTTTGATATATTTTTATAAGAATTTTAAACAACTTCTTAGGTAAATAGGAATATAAGACAATGAGCGAAGTGCTGAAAATTGATGTAGAGGCCATTCTTGCGGCAAAAGCTGGTAAGAAGGCACGATATGTGCCACGCTTCTTGGTATCCTATCTTAAAAAGATAATCCATCAGGACGAAGTGAACGAGTTTATGCTTCTGTGCAAGGATAAATACGGCCTTGAATTTGTAGCCGAATTTATGCGCTATTTCAATAACTCGTTCGATGTCAAAGGCCTTGAAAACCTCCCCTCCGACGGCCGTTTCACATTCGTGAGCAACCACCCGCTTGGAGCACAGGACGGATTAGGGCTGGCATATATTCTGGGGCAGAAGTACGAAGGTAAAATAAAACTTCTTGTCAACGACCTGCTTATGAACATCCCCCAGCTGTCGACATTCTGGGTGCCCATAAACAAAACAGGCAAGCAGGCCCGCAACTTTCCCCAGCAGGTGAATGCCGCTTTTGAGAGTGACAATAATATAGTGATGTTCCCCGCCGGAATATGCTCGCGCAAGCGTGGCGGAGTGATACGTGACCTCGAATGGAAAAAAACATTCATCACCAAAAGCATACAGACACAGCGCGATATTATCCCCATTCACTTTGAAGGTCGTAACTCCGACTTCTTCTATCGCTTGGCAAACATAAACAAGATGTTGGGGATAAAATTCAATATAGCAATGCTCTATTTGAGCGACGAAATGTTCAAAAACAGGAATAAAACATTTAAGGTAACAATTGGCAAGCCTATCCCTTGGCAGACATTCGACTCATCAAAAAGACCGGCCGAATGGGCGCAGTACGTTAAGGAATTAGTTTATAAATTGTAGCCCAGCGACATAAGAATATGGAAGAGATTATAGCTCCGGTTCCCAAGGAACTGTTAAAGGCCGAATTGACCGAAGAGAAGCGTTTGCGCTTCACCCATCGCAGTAACAACGAAATTTACATCGTTACAGCCCACGACTCACCCAATGTAATGCGTGAGATTGGCCGTTTGCGCGAAATAGCCTTCCGCGCAGCAGGTGGCGGCACAGGCAAGGCTGTGGATATTGACGAATTTGACACAATGGAGAACCCATATAAACAACTGCTTGTGTGGAACCCCGAGTGTGACGATATTATAGGCGGTTACAGATATATATACGGCAGGGATGTGCAAATGGATGAGAATGGCGAGCCCGTGATAGCCACAGCTCACGGAATGTTCACCTTCTCCGAAAAATTCCTGAAAGAGATTCTTCCCTACACGGTGGAGCTTGGAAGAGCCTTCGTGGCATTGGAGTACCAATCGTCCAAAATGGGCTCAAAGAGCATCTTTGCGCTCGATAACTTGTGGGACGGTCTGGGAGCACTCACCGTTGTAATCCCCGATGTAAAATACCTGTTCGGCAAGGTAACAATGTACCCATCCTACCTCACCCGGGCCCGTGATATGATTCTCTACTTCTTGAAGAAACATTTTGTCGACCCCGACCGTTTGGTGGTGCCCACAACCCCTCTTCTCATAGAAACTCCCGAAGAGGAGCTTGCAGCCATATTCAACAAGGATAGTTTCAAGGAGGATTACAGAACCCTCAAACAGGAGGTTCACAAGTTCGGCCTTGCAATACCCCCAATGGTAAATGCCTATATGGGTCTTTCTCCCACTATGCGCATATTCGGAACAGCCGTGAACCGCAGCTTCGGCAATGTCGAAGAGACAGGCCTTCTGATAGCCGTCAATGAATTGCAGGACGACAAGCGAATGAGATACATCGAATCGTTTGCCAAGGAAAATCCCGATGCAATAAAACTTACATCAGGAGCAAACAAGGTATTCTACCCGATAAACAAGAACTGTTAAGAAATAACAAACGAGAAGCTCCGAGAACAAAAAACATTGCTCGGAGTTTTTCATTTAAGGTAATCATATATGAAAGTGCAGATAATAAACAAATCGAAACACCGGCTTCCCGCTTATGCAACCACACTCTCTGCGGGAATGGACCTGAGAGCCAATATAGACGAACCCATAGAACTGCAACCCTTGCAGCGTGCATTGGTTCCCACCGGGCTTTTTATGGCCCTCCCCGCAGGCTTTGAGGCACAGGTGCGCCCCCGCAGCGGCTTGGCAATAAAAAAAGGAATCACCGTGCTCAATTCACCCGGCACCATAGATGCCGATTATCGCGGTGAGGTGTGCGTAATTCTTGTAAACCTATCCTCGGAACCATTTACAATAACCGACGGCGAGCGCATTGCCCAAATGGTGATAGCCCGTCACGAACAGGTAGAGTGGAGCGAAGTTGAAGTGCTCGACGACACCGAGCGTGGTGCCGGCGGCTTTGGTCACACAGGCGTCTGACATAAATGAAAGAGAGATTCTCACATATAGTAATACTGCTGTTGCTGCTCTTGTCGCAGGCACTCCCGGCAACCATTTGTCACACCCCCGACTCTGTGGCTTGTGAACGTGCGGTCGATTACTATTACTTGCAAGCACTCTCTCTTATGGGGGAAGAAAAATACGATGCAGCATTTGAAATGCTCGAACATTGTCGCGCCCTCTCCCCCTCCTCGTCCCCGGTTCTCTACGAGCTTGTCAATATGTACCAGTTCCTCGGGCGCAAGGACCAAGCATTGGAAATACTCAAAAAGATTGTTCACGAGAACCCGCAGGACTATAATTTCTGGCTTTCGCTTGTAGAATATTACGATAATAACTCACAAAGCGACGAGGCGTTGAAGGTGTGGGAGAATATGGCTGCGGTGTTCCCCGACAGAAGCGATGTTTTTCTCGTCCTTGCCGCCCGCTACGCCGATAAGGCAAAATACGCCGAGTCGATAGCCGCCCTCGAAAAATATGAGAGCATCGAGGGGCACTCCGAGCTTGTGTCGATGCAAAAATACCGTATGTATATAATTATGCAGCAACGCGACAAGGCTCTCGCCGAAGTAAAGAAACTAACCATCGAATATCCCGACGACTCCCGCATACGAGGCTTGGAGGCCGACACCTACTATATGTTCGACGAAACAGACAAGGCACTCGGCATCTATCGCGAAATATTGCAGCAAGAACCCGACAATGCCGTCGCCCAGCAGCGTCTTGCCGGTCACTACAAGGAGGTTGGCAACGACTCGCTCTATGTGTTCTACATAGAACAGGCTCTAAAAAGCGAGAAAATGAACAGCGGCGACCGCTTGAAAGAACTGCCGGCATATATCTCATACAGGGAGAAACTCGACTCGGCCGGTTGCTACGCATACGTTACAAAATTTCTCGACGAACTTATGGAACTCCCCCACGGAGTCCTCGAAACAGCCTCCATCTACACGCTCTACCTCTCCTACAACGAAAAAGGCGAGGAGGAGCAACTGCCCATTCTCAATAAAATCCTCTCCATAGAGCCCGACAACCGTGCAGCCCGTATGCAGAAACTGCATTATGCAATAGAGCGCAACGACTATGAAGGAATAATAGCCGAGTGCGACACCTCCATAATGTATTACCCCGAAACGCTCGACTTCTACCATTATCGCGGCCTTGCCTGCTATTTTCTCGGGAAAAAGGAAGAGGCAATAGACACCTACAAGAAAGGGCTCGAAAAATACTCGTCCGACACAAACAACGATTTTATATCGAGCGTATATGCCCTATTGGGCGACACCTATCACGACATTGGAATGATAGAGGAGGCAATGCAAGCCTATGAGGCCTCCCTCTCCTACAACAGCACCAATATAGTGGTGCTTAACAACTACGCCTATTATCTGGCCCTCGAAAATCGCGACCTCGACCGTGCGCTCGAAATGAGCTACCACACAATAAAAGCCGAGCCCGACGAGCCCATTTACATAGATACATACGCTTGGATACTCTTTCTGCTCGAACGGTACGACGAAGCAAAAGAGTATGCCGACCGCCTGATGTCGGCCGATGGAGAAAAAAGCAGCGTGGAGCTTCACCACTGCGGCGACATATATTCCAAGAGCGGAGAGATTGAAAAGGCTCTCGACTGCTGGATTAAGGCGCGTGAGATGGGCGACGACTCAAAAATACTTAAACGTAAAATAAAGAAAAAGAAATATATCCCCAATGGCAAAAAGAAATAACACCATCCTGCTTCTGCTGCTATTATCGGCAATTCTGCTTGTAGGGTGCAAGTCCACCAAAACCGCACAGACGGCCGACGCGGCACCCGCCATTCCCCTTTCCGAAATAAAGGCAATGCAAGCAATCCAAGGAGCACCGGCAGGATATTCCACCAAGATGAAACTCACATTCGAGACAATCGGCAAGAATATCTCTTCGCAAGGAACCTTGCGCCTTAAAGAGGGCGAGGGCATCCAAATGAGTGTAACCCCCCTCGGGCTCTTCGAAGTGGCCCGTGTGGAATTCTCGCCACTCTATGTGCTTATGATGAACCGCCTAAAAAAGGAGTACTCTATGGTACATTACAGCAATGTATCGCTTTTGCAGCAATTGGGGCTCAACTACACCCTTCTCGAATCGGTGTTGCAGAATAAAGTGAACCTGCCGGCAACAAAGCCGGCAGACGAATCGCTGCGCGCAATGAATATAACCTTCACAGGCGACACCCTGCGCCTCTCGCACAAAGCCGATGGGATAACCTACGACTACTATATAGTAAAAAGCAGCGGCCTGCTTGTGAAGAGTGTGGGAACACACGGCAACGGCACCGCCGTAACCTGTCTGTACGAAGGCTTCCGTCCGGTGGGAGAAAAACTCTTTCCCCACAGCATCACCCTTATGCTGAGCGGCTCGGCTGCCCCCGTAAAACTATCCCTCCTGCTCAACAATGTGAACGAAACACTCGAATATAGCGCAACCGCCCCATCCTCTTCCTATAAGAAAGTATCGGCGACAAGCCTTCTCGAAGCATTGGGCGGCAAATAACAACACACTTCTCCCTACACATAAACAAGAATAAAATGCGGCACACTCAAAGACTCCTTCTCCTTCTTCTCCTCCTTTCCCTCTCCCTTTCGGCAGTGGCACAAACAGCCGAAATAAAGAAAATGCGCACCAAGGTGGGCACTCTGCAAAAGGAAATTGCACAAAAGGAGAATATCCTTCTCTCGTCGAAAAAAGACATAAAAAGCAAGCTGCACAATCTCGACCTTCTCACTGCGCAGATAAAAGAGCGCAAGGAGCTTATAAATATGCTTGTGAGCGAGGTTGATGTGCTCAATGGCGAGATTGACAAATTGAATAAAGAGGTAGCCGAGAAAGAGAAGAATGTCGATAAGTCGAAGAGCGAATATGCCTCGGCACTCAAACGCACACGCCGTCACGGCAGTTTCCAAGATAAACTGCTCTTTGTAATCTCGGCCGACGACTTTAACTCAATGATACGCCGTTACCGTTACGCCCGTCAATATATGCAGGCCCACAAACGCAAGGGCGAGGAACTTAAAGAGGCAATAGCGGCACTGCAACTGAAAAAGAATGAACTCGACAGCACGCTTGCCACAAAAAAAGTGTCGCTCGACGAGCAGACACACCAACGCAAGGCACTCCAACTGCTCGAAGAGAAGCAACGCTCCCTTGTGTCGGAACTTAAAAAAGAGTCGCGCAAAGTAGAAAAAGAGCTCGCCTCCCGCCGCAAGCAACTGCAAAAACTGAATGCCGAGATTGAACGTGCCATCGACCGTGAAATTGCCGCGCAGAAGGCCCGTGAGGCAGCCGCCCGCAAGGCTGCGGCAAATAAAGCCTCTTCCAAAAAGAAGGGTGGCAAAGCCGAAAAAGCCGAGCCGTCCAAGCCCGTTGTTGCCGAGGATGCAGGAGTGAAAGAGATGAGCGGCTCCTTTGCACAGAATAAAGGCAAGCTGCCCGTTCCCATCACCGGCCCCTATCACATTGTGAGCAATTTCGGGCCGCAAAAGGGTGTCGTGGGCAAGGGTAATGTGCAGATAGATTACGGCGGCATCACTCTTGGCGGTGAGCGTGGGGCAAAAGCCCGCTGCATCTTTGCCGGCAAGGTAACCTCGGTAATCCGTCAGGGCGATTTTGCCTTTGTGCTTGTGCGTCACGGCAAGTATATCACCGTTTATTGCCGTTTGGACGATATTGTGGTTAAAGAGGGCGACAAGCTATCGGCCGGCGACATTATAGGCACCGTCTCCACCGATGCGTCGGGGCACACACGCCTCCTCTTCCAGCTGCGCAACGAAAAGGCCAAGCTCAACCCTATGCAGTGGTTGAAGATAAGATAGCTGCCTTATAGGTTTATGCCATAGATGTGTTTTACCTCGTCCATCACAAAAGTGCTTTCGAGCGAACCTAAATAGGGTATAGTGCCCAGTGTGTTAAGAATGAAATTCTGGTAGTATTTCATATCGGGAGCGTGAATTTTGAGCAGATAATCGAAACTGCCCGATATATTATAACATTCCGTAACCTCGGGAATCTCCTTAATTATGCGCGTGAATTCTTCGGCAATCTCTTTGCTCAGGCGGCTCATCTTCACGTTGCAGAATACAATGAAGCCGCGATTAAGTTTCTCCGCATCGAGCACTGCCATATACTTTTTTATGTAGCCGTTGGCTTCTAAGCGTTTAAGGCGTTCAAATACGGGCGTCGATGATAAACTCACTCGTGAGGCAAGCTCCTTGGTAGTGAGCCGCGCGTTGTCTTGCAGTGTGCGCAGAATCTGCAAATCCACTTTATCGGGTGTTTCCATAAAAAGAATATTTTTCTGTTTAAGGTGCCGTAAAGCACATTTTTTATTTGTGTTATTCTTGTGTATGCTGCAAAAATAGTGTTTTATTCCAAAAAATCATCAAATATTGTTTTAAAGTTCGGGCGATAATACTTTTGTGCAGAACTTTTAATAACACGGTTATGGCAAATATTCGTAAAAATTTAGCATCCCTGATTGGGAACACGCCTCTTTTGGAGGTAGAGAACATTGAAAAAAGTGAGGGGTTGAAGGCACGCCTCATAGTTAAATTGGAGAGTTTTAATCCGGGCGGCAGCGTCAAAGACCGCATAGCATTGGCTATGATTGAAGAGGCCGAATCGCAGGGACTTCTGCATCAGGGTTCGATAATAATAGAACCCACAAGCGGCAACACCGGAATAGGCTTAGCTTGGGTATCATCGGTCAAGGGGTACAGGCTTATACTTACAATGCCCGAAACAATGAGTCGTGAAAGACAATTGTTGTTGAAGGCTTTTGGTGCAACACTTGTGCTCACTCCCGGTGGCGAAGGAATGAAAGGCGCAATACGCCGTGCCGCAGAGTTGAAGGAGGAGTACACAGATGCCATTATTCTGGAACAATTCAATAATGCGGCAAATCCGGCAATACACACTCTTACAACAGCCGAGGAAATATGGCGCGACACCGACGGACAGGTGGATATACTTGTCGCGGGCGTGGGCACCGGAGGCACAATAAGTGGCACTGCCGAGGGGTTGAAGTCGCATAATCCCTCCATAAAGGCTGTGGCTGTGGAGCCTGCCGCTTCTCCGGTGTTGAGTGGGGGAAAGGCCGGTCCGCACAAGATACAAGGAATAGGGGCGGGCTTTGTACCGGGGAATTTCCGGGCAGCGGCAGTAGATGAAATTATACGTGTAACCGACGATGAGGCTATACGCGCGTCGCGTTTGTTGAGTCGCAAAGAGGGGCTTCTTGTGGGCTTTTCGAGCGGGGCGGCTTTCCACGCAGCACTATCCTTGGCGAAACTTGATGAAAATGCCGGCAAGACCATTGTGGCAATTCTCCCCGACACCGGTGAACGCTACCTCTCCACCATCCTTTATGCCTTTGAGGATTATCCGTTGTAAAGTAATATATAATAATTCATAAACTCCTTAATTATAAATAATAGAACTATGGATAGAACAAAACTTCATTTTGAAACATTGCAGTTGCACGTGGGGCAGGAGCAGGCCGACCCGGCAACCGATTCGCGTGCAGTGCCTATCTATCAAACTGCATCGTATCTCTTTCACAACTCGCAGCACGCTGCCGACCGTTTCGCTCTGCGCGACGCGGGCAACATCTACGGTCGTCTCACAAACTCCACCCAGAGTGTGCTGGAAGAGCGCGTCGCTGTGCTCGAAGGGGGCGTTGCAGGCCTTGCGGTAGCATCGGGTGCAGCAGCAATTACCTATGCGTTGCAGAATATACTTCAAGCAGGTGACCACTTGGTGGCAGCCTCCAATATTTATGGTGGTTCTTATAATCTTATAACCAACACTCTTGCTACGCAGGGCATTAAGAATACAATTGTCGATGTAAATAATCTGGCGGCATTGGAAGCTGCAATCCTTCCTACAACGAAGGCTGTTTTTGTTGAAACGCTTGGTAACCCCAATTCCGACGTACTGGATGTTGCTGCTGTTGCTGCTGTTGCTCACCGCCATTCGGTCCCCCTGATTGTTGACAACACTTTTGCCACCCCCTTCTTGTTGCGCCCCATAGAATATGGCGCAGATATTGTTGTGCATTCGGCAACTAAATTCATAGGCGGTCACGGCACTTCGTTAGGAGGTGTGATTGTTGATAGCGGGCGTTTCAATTGGAAAGCCCACCCCGAAAAATTCCCCACTCTTGCAAAGCCCGACCCAAGTTATCACGGTGCGGTCTTTGCCGATGTTGCAGGTGCCGCCGCCTTTGTAACTCGCATACGCGCCGTTCTTCTGCGCGACACCGGGGCTACAATTTCTCCATTCAACGCTTTTATCCTATTGCAAGGGCTTGAAACTCTTTCGCTGCGCGTTGCACGCCATATGGAGAATGCCTTGAAGGTTGTTGAATTCTTGAAAAACCACCCAAAAGTGTTGCGTGTTAATCACCCGGCATTGCGCGAACATCCCTCACACGCATTATATAACAAGTATTTCCCTAATGGAGGTGCCAGCATATTTACTTTTGAAATACGTGGTGGGCAGGATGGTGCTTGGCGCTTTATAGATGCGTTGGAAATTTTTTCTCTCCTCGCCAATGTTGCCGATGTGAAAAGTCTTGTAATTCACCCTTATACCACAACCCATTCGCAACTTTCGCCCCAAGAATTGGAAGCCCAGCACATCACGCCCTCTACGGTGCGTCTTTCTGTGGGTACCGAACATATTGATGATATTCTTGCCGACCTCTCACAAGCTCTGGAAAAGGTATAAATTGAAAAATCTTCTGCGCCTATCGAACCTAAAAAAATCGATAGGCGCAGAAATTTGTTAAAAAAGGTTTTTTGATGTCAATTTGTTTCTATTTTCTATGTTCTTTTTTAAATTTTTACTTAAAATTGCAAAAACTAATACTAATTTATAAAACATAGGGGAGCTCCTCCCCGGTCGACTCACAATGAAACCAACAACTATTCTTTTGGCTGCTGGTCTTTCGGCTTTCCTCACGATGAATGCACAGGAAAGCAATTCCATTGTTCAGCCGGACACATCAAAGGTGTCAAACAATCGTAAACAAGTTTTTAACCCCTATATGGCCGAGCCGCTTCCTTTGGGAGCGCCGGAGTGGATGCAGGCTATTGCCGAAAATCCATCGGGTGTCAATTTCAAGGAGATGCAGCGCCTCTTCGAGGAGTGGAAGGCAAGCGACGTTGATGTCCGCGTAAAGACGGTGGACAACAAGCAGGCCTATAATTTCTACCGCCGTTGGATGAGTGCCTATCGTGCCTACGTTGCCCAAGATGGAACGATTGTGCTGCCCACGATGGAGGAATACCGGGCAAAGGTCGATTCAATGAATCGCCGCACCGCCTCCGCAGGCCTCACCCGTGCCGCCGGAACAGGACAACTGTGGCGCAATATAGGCCCCAATCGCACATACGAGAATAGGAACGGCGAGGTAAAGCGCAAGGACTCGCAAGTGTGTGTGTTCCGCATCGCGGTGAGCCTGAGCGACAGTGCGACGCTCTACTGTGGTACCGAAGCGGGTGTGGTCTTTAAAACCGTGGACCACGGAGCCTCGTGGCAGGCTTGCGCTCCACAGCATAATTTCGGTGGCCCCATATACAGCATAGCCGTTCACCCCGCCGACAAGAATACCGTGTATGTGGGTGGCGGTCCGTGGCTGTGGAAGAGCGTGGATGGCGGCAACAGCTGGGTGCGCTGCGGCGACATTTCCAACCGTGTAAACTCCATACGCATCGACCCGCTCGACACCAATCGCATAACCGTTGCAGCGGGTGGCACCACCGACGATAATTCCGGTGGAGGCTTTTATATCTCCTCCAACGGCGGAGAGTCATTTTCCTGCACTCTCCCCGGTCCCTGTTTCGACCACGAACTGCAACCGGGCAACCCCTCGCGCATATATCTTGTGCGTCGCGAAACTGTGGGCCCGTGGGCAGGCATATATGTTTCGGACGATGCGGGTTTAAGCTGGCAGCAAAAGGAACTGCCCGTATATATGATGATATGCGGCCGTTTGGCTGTGAGCGAGGCCCCCGGCGGCGAGAATTATGTATATACCCTTGTAACCTGCGACCAGTGGGGGCAGGACCGCGGCCCGCTCGGCGGAACAGGCACTCCATACATTCTTCTGTCGAAAGATGGCGGCGATACTTGGGAGGACAAGACTGTGAACAAAGGCAGTTGGCACTGGGACAACACCTTCTCGCCCATAATGGACGAGAGTGGCGGTCAGGGCTATTTTGATATGATGATAGGCGCGTCGGCACAAAATCCCGCGCACGTTCTTTTCGGCCTCTGCTCGCTCTATCGTTCAACCGAGGAGGGTACCTGCAATTATCGCGACCACGGCATTGGCGGCTATCAGCGCAACGATTGGATGCACTGCGACATACAGGATTTTGCCACTCACCCCTGTGGCGACACTTGGATATGCAACGACGGTGGAATAAAATACTCGCGCGACTTTTTCGAAACGAAAGGCGAGGACCGCTACGATGGTATATACGCTTCGGATTATCAAGGCCTCGGAGTGGGCTGGAACGAGGATGTGATGGCTGCCGGTCGTTGGCACAATGGCGATGTTGTTCACGCGGCCACATACGGCGAGGGCAATACGCTCCACGTTGGAGGTGTGGAGATTGCCACAGGCTATGTGATGAAGAGCAATCCTTGGAAAGTTTATTTCACCGATGCTGCCACACGCATAATGCCGCGTGAGCTCGACGGCACAATAGAGGAGGATTACCGCACTTGGTTCAGCGAGAAGAAACCCTACGAGGTACTGCGCATAAACGGCGAAATTGCCACCGACCCGCGCTATGCCCTGAAAGTGTTCTTGCAGGATATGACCAACACTTGGGAGGGTTATCTCTCCTACGACGAAGGGGCTTCGTTCCAAAAGGTATTCGACAGTGAGGGCGAGGAGTTTTACAGCTACGAGTTTGCCCGCAGTAATCCCAACCGTGTATATATTTCGGGAAATTGGAACGTGTGGCGTTCCGACGATGGCGGTGAGAGCTTCGCCGTATGCCCCTCGCAACCTTTCCCCGAGCTTGGCGACGGGCTGCACTATACCCGCGTGGTGGTGGACCCTAACGACGAAGACCATCTGCTTGTAATTTGCAACGATGCCTATGGTGCCGTGCGCGAGAGTTTCGACGGCGGCAACAGTTGGGTACCGTTCGACCTTGCCAATCTGTCGGGTATGCGGGTACATCAGATTATCCTTGTGGGCGACGAGCACGGCAGCTGCTATGTAACAAGTTACGATGGCGCGAGTGTCTATTTCCGCGATAATTCCATGGATAGTTTCATCGACTATTCGGGTGGGCTTAACCCCGGTGCACGCATCTCAAAAGTGGTTCCCTTCTACAAGGATGCGGTGCTGCGTATGGCAACCAATCAGGGCTTGTGGGAGGCTCCTCTCTTTCATCGCGATTTTATAGCCGTTCCACAGCCAATGGCCTTGAATCTGGGTAGCGGCAACCTCACCTCCAACCCGCAAAAGGAGGTCTGCTTCGATAGTTACAGCATTGTCCGTCAGGACGAGAATACCGAGTGGCATTGGAGTTTCTCGCCCCAGCCGCAATATGTGAGTAATGCCAATGTGCGCAATCCGCGAGTAATATTCGGCAACCCCGGCAGATACGATATAACACTCACCGTTACCACCCCTGCCGGAACATCGTCGCGCACCATAAACGAAATGATAGTAATCGATGGCAGCACCACAGGCATCGACAAAAGCCTTGTGGGAGAGGTGGGCGTAAGAAACACGATACTCTCGCGCGGTGAGAACCTGTCGCTGGTAACCACAGGCCTTAATGCAGAGGCCACCCTCACTATCCACGGGATGAAGGGGCAGCAGCTTCTGCGCAAAGTGATACTGCCCGGCAGCGACACTGCCGATGTTGAGCTTGGTACCCTCCCGACAGGTGTGTATATATACTCTATAAACAGTGCAACTCAAAAATTCTTCGGACAATTCATAATAAAATAGTGATAATATGAGATTAAGATATATAATATTACCGATTATAGCCCTTCTTTTGCCATTGGCACCATTGCAGGCAGTTGTAACAGCGACGAGCGACTCGCTCTACACCCCCTATAAACTGAATTATCTGCCGGCCGGTTCACCCCTGTGGATGGCCCGGCTCGCTACCCCTCACGGCCTCGACTACAAAGCAATGGTCGACAGTTTCGAGATCTATTTGAAAAAGACTCCCGGCGCAAGGTATAAATCGCGCGACACCAAGCAGGTGGTTAACCATTTTCGCCGTTTCCAGCAGGCCTATCTGCGCTTTGTACAGCCCGACGGCATTATAAGGCTGCCTCTCGCCGAGAGTTATCACCGCGATGTAAAGAGCGCGGCCAACGAGGCTCGTATGCAGCGTGCGGCCCGCACCCGTGGCGGTACTGTCGAGGGTGAAAAGTGGGAGGTAATCTCGCCAATAGTCACATACGACTATCTGCACAAGAAAGTTTCTCCCGCACAAGCCAATATACAGCGTTTCAAGGCCTCGCGTTCCCACCCCGAAATTCTCTATTGCGGTTCCGAAACAGGAATGATATTCCGCACTACCGACAAGGGCGAAACGTGGCACCCCTGTAACTATGGCGAGTGGATGGCCGGTGAGATAACCACGGTGGACATAAGCTCCACCAACCCCAACCGTGTGCTTGTGGGTGCTGGCGGTGTCTTTTGGATTAGCAACGACGGTGGCGATACTTGGGATAATATAACTCCCGAAAATGCAAAATATGCCCGCACGGCATCGGCGCAGTTCCACCCGGTCGACGACAATGTGATTCTTGCCGGCGACCGTGCCCGGCTGTGGCGTTCCACCGACGGTGGTGCATCGTGGCAGTTGAAACTCGAAGGCACGGTGTTTGATGTTAAATTCTCGGTGCAGAATCCCGATGTTTGCTATGTGGCAATAGGGCAGGATAATACAGTTAATCTCTACAAGAGTGCCGATGGCGGCGCATCGTGGTCGCTGTTGACGCTTGGCGACCAGCCTCTCATAAGTGCCCGCATAGGCCTTAGCGAGGCCCCCACAGGTGCCGATTATGTATATCTGTGGGCGTGTCGCAACGATGCATACTCCCAGCCGGGTCCTCTCTATTTCAGTGGTTCGCCATTGCTCTACAAGAGCACCGATGGCGGAGCATCGTTCACGGTTACCGACCCTGTGTCGCAGCTTGAACCTTATGATAAATATGGCGGGCAGGGTTATTACGACCTTGTCTGCACCGCATCGGCAACCGACCCCGAAGTGCTGCTTGTGGGAATAATACAGCTTTATCGTTCGGCCGACGGTGGCAAGACTTTTGAGAATATAGGTGGTTATTATGGCCGTTTCGACCTGCATTGTGATATGCAGTGCGTGCAGACAAACGGCACGGGCGACACTTGGCTCTCGACCGATGGCGGAATGATATACAGCAACGACTTCTTCCTTTCCGACGCACAGCCCAAACTGCACGGCCTTTACGCCTCGGAAATGTGGGGCTTCGACCAAGGCTGGAACGAGGATGTGATGGTTGGCGGTCGCAATCACAATGGCAATATGTCGCAGCTCGACCGCTATAATGGCGTTACACTCTCGATGCGTGGCTCGGAGCGTCCCACAGGCTATGTCTTTCTATCGAATCCCCGCAAGGTGGCATTCAGCGACTCTGAGAATGTGATTATGCCCGATAATTGGCAGGATGAATTTGTGCCTTTCCTCGATTTCTGGACCTACCCCAAGGAGTCGTCGCAGCACGGAATAGGGTTGGAGTTCGACCCGCGCTATGCGCAGTGTTTCTATATTGTGCAGGGAACGAGCGACAATGAGCATAAAACCTTGTGGCGCACACGCGACGATGGTGCTTCGTTCTCCACTGTCTACACATTCGACAAGCCTATAAACGCTGTGGCTCTGTCACGTTCCAACCCCGACAAGATTGTCGTTTCCACTTGGGGGCGCATATTCTATTCGCTAAACGCCGGTGAAACATTCGAGGAGTATCCTATCCCCGATGAAATGACTTACAGCATAAATTATAAGATTGCTATCCATCCGACCAATGAGGATGAAATATGGGTGAGCGATGGCAATGCTGCCGGATTCTGGCGCACGGTGGACAATGGAGTCACTTGGGAGAAACTCGATGCAGGCCTCACTTTCTCTAATTGGGAGGGTAACATAGAACGCCATCAGGTAGGCCGTTTCTTCCTCACCGGTAACGAGAAGAATGCAGCCTATGCAATAGCCTTTACAATGGGCTATCTGAACGAGAGCTACACAACTCCTCGTGGAAGAGTTCTCTATCGTGACGACACAACCGACGGCTGGGTCGATTTTAGCGAGGGGCTGCCCAAGGTTATAAACCTCAACCGTATGTTGCCTTTCTACAAGGAGGGTGTGATACGCCTCGCAACAAACAACGGAATATGGCAACGCCCGCTTGTCGATTCTTCCTTTACTCCC
Source organism: Bacteroidaceae bacterium (assembly GCA_017466065.1). The sequence continues at coordinate 21,081 of JAFTUV010000018.1, read as the reverse complement.
ATTGCACAGCCATTGATTCTCAATGCCGGTTCGGGCGACAACACGCAGTCCGATTATCCCCGCACAATACAGCTCGACAGTTACAGCATTGTCAATCAGAATGATGCCGAGTGGAAGTGGAATATAGTTCCGGCACCATTGTCGATTACTGCCGATGATGTGCGCAACCCGGTAATAACCATTGCGCCCGACCAGACATACGACATTACCCTCACGGTAACAACCCCTGCCGGCAGCGACACAAAGAGAGTGGAGGCTATGATAAAGGGCAATAAACAGGTGCCGGTGACAGGCGTTGCCGATGTTCCTTCGATGGGCAAGGAACTTTTGCTTACAAGCGGCAATGTGGTAACTGCCGGCGAGAGCTTTGTTTTTGAGGCGCGTGAGCTTGCCGGCAAAGTGGAACTTGTGGTTTACGATGCAGGCGGTGCCATTATGCATAAAGCCTCGGGCAACGACAGAATAGAGGTGCCCACGGTGGGCTACCCCTCGGGAGTCTATTTCTTTATGGCTGTCGATGGAGCGGGTTACCGCAAGACCGGTAAATTGCTTGTAAAATAAGAAAAGGATAATGCTATGAAAAATACTCTCTTTACAGCAATACTTCTCTTTACCGCACTCTCTTCACAGGCGCAGGACAGCCTGATGGTGAGTCTTGGCGAAGTTGTAGTTTCGTCGAGCCGTTGGTGTCGTGAGAGTGATTCGCAACCGGTGAAAGTTACGGGTATCTCATTCGAGGAGGCCGCAGCCTACAACCCGCAGACTGCTGCCGACCTGCTTGGGCTCACCGGTGAGGTCTTTATACAGAAGAGCCAATATGGTGGCGGCAGCCCTATGATACGCGGCTTTGCCACAAACAGGCTGCTTTACAGCATAGACGGCATACGAATGAATAGTGCCATTTTCCGCTCGGGTAACATACAGAATGTAATTTCGCTCGACCCGTTTGCCGTGGAGCGCAGTGAGGTGCTCTTCGGGCCGGGTGCCGTGAGCTATGGCAGCGATGCTATTGGTGGGGCAATGGTGTTCAGGACTCTTGCTCCACGGCTCGCCAAAGACGAGTCCCCATTGTTCTACGGCTCGGCAACGGTGCGCACTGCAACAGCCTCGAACGAGCGCACTGCCCACGCCCACGCAGGGGTAGGGTGGAAGCGTTGGGCGTTGCTCACAAGTTTCACCGCATCGTCGTACGACGACCTAGAACAGGGTACTCACGGCCCCGAAAAGTATGTGATGCCCTACATTGTGCATCCGCATTATAACGGCTACGGGGTGTTCGACTATGTGGCCGATAATAGCGACAGGCGTAAACAGTCGCCGAGCGGATATTCACAAATGAATTTTATGCAGAAGGTTCGTTACAGCCCGGTGCGGGCTTGGAACATAGAGTATGCGTTGCACATAAGCCGCACTTCGGAATATGCACGTTACGACCGTCACCAACGCACACGCGACGGCATCCCCCGTTACGCCGAGTGGGATTATGGACCGCAGAAGTGGGTGATGAACCATCTGCGCATAGAGCACGCCGGCGAAAATGTGCTCTACGACTCTATGCGTGTGAATATGGCTCTGCAACGTTTCGAGGAGAGCCGCATAAGCCGCAATCTTGGTAAACCGCTCCGCGAAACACAGAGCGAGGAGGTTGATGCGTGGAGCATAAACACCGATTTTCTGAAAAAAATCACAAAGGATATAACCCTCACCTACGGAGCCGAATATGTGCAGAATAACGTGCGTTCCACCGGAGTGGGAACCGATGTCGTGACAGGCTCGCAAACGGTCATTGCCGCCCGTTACCCCAAGGCCGAGTGGTACAGTGCCGGCATCTATGCGCAGGGTGAATGGCACATAACCAATCGCCTTAATATTGCCGCGGGCTTGCGCTACAACTATTATCGCATAGATAACGACTTTTCCACTGCGGGCTACGAGGTTCCTTTTGCTCCGCGGCAGAGTGCCGATGCCGGCAGTGTGAGCGGTAACATAGGTCTTAATTGGCGCCCTTCATACGGGTGGCTCTTCCGGGTTAATTATGCACGTGGCTTCCGTGCTCCCAATGTCGATGATATGGGCAAGCTGTTCGATAGTGTGGATGGTTGTGTAACTGTCCCCAACCCCTCGCTTAAACCCGAATATGCCGATAATATAGAGGTGGGCATAGCCAAGATTTTCGGAACATCGGTCGAGGTTGGCGTTACTGCCTATTACACCCGTCTGCACGATGCTATTGTGCGTCGCGATTATCTCTTCAATGGCAGTGGCACAATGATCTATCAGGGCAACGAGTGTCGTGTGCAAGCATTGCAGAATGCCGCTGTTGCACAAGTGTGGGGCCTGCAAGGTACCTTTGATGCTAAATTTGCAAAGTGGTTCTATGCCTCGGCCCGTGTCAGTTGGCAACGTGGCCGCGAAGAACTCGATAATGGCGAAACATCGCCCTCGCGTCACGCCGCACCGCTGTTCGGGCGGGCAGCGATAGGGTTCAGCCATAAGCGTTTCTCCGTTGAGGCTTTCACGCAGTTTCAGGCAAAATGCAGTGCTGAGGATATGCCCGAAGAGGAGCGCGGGAAGAGCGAAATGTATGCTCTCGACGCTTCAGGGAATGTATATTCTCCTTCGTGGGTCACGTTCAATATGAGGGCATCGTACAAGGTTACCGATTTTCTTGTGGTGAATGCCACGGTAGAGAATATTACCGACCGACGCTATCGCCCTTATAGTTGCGGAATAAGTGCTCCCGGGCGTAACTTTACATTAAGCCTGCGCCTTTTTGCCTTGTAGGGGTTATTACCAATTATGGCGACCAATATTATATTTTGGTCGCCATAATTGGTAATTGAGTAGCAGGGCTGCTTTATGCAAGCACTCTCTTGAAACGCTCTATGAAATCTGCGGCCTGTGCCATAGTGAGTGTGAGCGGGGGCAGCAAACGAATAACGTTGGTGCCGCTAACACCTGTGAACACATATTCCTCGAAGAGCAGGCGGCGGCGAATCTCCTTTATTGGCTCGTCGAACTCCATTCCTATCATAAGCCCGCGGCCACGCACCTCCTTAATTTGCGGCAGTTTCTTCAACTCCTCCATAAGGTAGTTGCCCACGGCGTTCACATTCTCCAACAGGTTCTCTTCCTCCATTACATCGAGCACAGCCTGTGCCGCGGCACAAGCAAGGTGATTACCACCGAATGTGGTGCCAAGCTCGCCATAAACAGCTTGGAATTTAGGGCTGATGAGCACGCAACCCACAGGGAAGCCGTTGCCTATTCCCTTTGCCTGTGTGATAATGTCGGGGCGTATGCCGGCCCATTGGTGCGCAAAGAACTTGCCGCTGCGGCCGCAACCGCTCTGTATTTCGTCGAGAATGAGTGTCGTGTCGGTTGCGTTGCAAAGTTCCTGCAATGCCTGCAAGAATGTCGCGTCGGGAATTCTAATTCCTCCCACGCCCTGTATGCCCTCGATTATGACAGCGGTTACATCGCCCTTGGCAATTTCGGCACGAACAGCCTCAATATCGCCCAACGGCAGATAGGTTGTGTGCCCGCAGTTGTTTATGGGGGCTATTATCTTGGGATTGTCGGTAACCTCCACGGCCAGCGATGTGCGCCCGTGGAAAGCCTTTTGGAAGGAGATTACGCGGGTGCGTCCGTTCTTGAACGAGGATAGTTTGAGCGCATTCTCGTTGGCCTCGGCACCCGAGTTTATGAAGAAAAGGTTATAATCCTCATAGCCGCTTATTCTGCCCAGCTTCTCGGCAACATCCTGTTGCAGGGTGTTTATGACCGAGTTTGAGTAGAAGCCCAGCGTAGCCACTTGACGGCTTATGTAATCGACATATTTGGGGTGAGCGTGGCCGATGGATATTACAGCGTGTCCGCCATAGAGGTCGAGGTACTCGGTTCCTTTGTCGTCCCACACACGACACCCTTCGCCTTTTACGATGTTTACATCGAACAAGGGATATACATCATATAGTTTCATCTCTCTTCTCTTTTTTAGAATGCCGAAGGTTTCAGTTTCAGGCCCACTGTCTCTTCGAGCCCGAAGAGCAGGTTCATATTGTGCACGGCCTGTCCGCTTGCACCTTTCAGCAGGTTGTCTATGATGGATGTGATGAGCAGCTTGCCACCGTGTTTCTCAATGTGTATGAGGCACTTGTTGGTGTTCACCACCTGTTTGAGGTCGAGCGGCTTGTTTATTATGTGTGTGAACGAGTCGCGCTCGTAGTAGCTCTCGTAGAGTTTATACACCGTTTCAATGTCGAGGTCGCATTTCAGTACTATTGTGGCAAATATTCCGCGGGGGAAGTCGCCGCGATAGGGTATAAAGTCAATCTCACCGTCAAAATCGGGCTGCAACTGCTTCACGCTCTGCAAAATCTCGGGCAGATGCTGGTGGGTGAACGGCTTATAGATGCTGATGTTGTTGTTGCGCCAGCTGTAATGCGTTGTTGCCGATGGCTTTACGCCCGCTCCCGTGCTACCGGTGATTGCGTTTACCGAAATGTCCCCTTTGAGCAGATGCTCTTTTGCAAGAGGGAGCAATCCCAGCTCTATGCAGGTGGCGAAGCAACCGGGGTTGGCAACGTAGCGGCTTTTGCAGGTTGCGCGACGGTTCAGTTCGGGCAAGCCGTATATAAAATCGTGCTCGTTGCTCTTTATGCGGTAGTCCATCGAAAGGTCTATAACTTTCAGTTCCTCGGGCAACTGTGTGCATTCGAGAAATTTGCGTGTGTCGCCGTGTGCAGTGCAGAAGTAGAGCAGGTCTATCTCTTCAAAGGGCATTTCGCTTGTGAACACAAGGTCGGTCTCGCCAAGGAGGCCTGCGTGTACATCGGTAATGCGGTTGCCGGCGTTGCTGCTGCTGTGAACAAATTTTATTTCCACTTCGGGGTGCCCTATGAGCAAGCGAAGAAGCTCGCCCGCCGTGTATCCGGCACCGCCTATAATTCCAACTTTAATCATTATATATCAGTAAAATAGTTCTTAAATCTTTTCGTCGGGGTGGCTTGCATAGTAGGCACGCAAGGGGGTGGAGGTTACCTTTATGAATCCTTTTGCCTCGTCGGCGGTCCAGCCCTTCTGTGTTTCGCCATACTCTCCCAGCTTGTTCTTCACAAGGTCGTTGGGCGAATCTACTCCCACTGTCTCAAAGTGCTTGGGCATAAGTTTAAGTATGGCGGTGCCTGTAACATTGCGTTGCGAGCTTTCGAGCATTGCCTCAATGTCGCGCATTACAGGTTCCAGATATTGGCTCTCGTGGAGGAACATTCCGTACCAGTTGGCTACTTGGTCCTTCCAGTATTGCTGCCATTTACTCAATGTGTATTTTTCGAGGAACTTGTGCGCTGCGATTATGAGCATAGGTGCGGCAGCCTCGAAGCCCACGCGTCCCTTTATGCCTATAATAGTGTCGCCAACGTGCATATCGCGGCCTATTCCGTATGCAGCACCAATCTCCTCCACCTTCTGTATCGCTTTTATGGGGTCGCAGAAATTCTCGCCGTTAACGGCTTTCAGCTCTCCATTCTCGAATGTGAGGCGCAGTTCCTCTTCGCCGCTCTTCTCAACCTGTTTCAAGTAGGCTGTTTCGGGGAGGCCCTGTTTCGAGTCGAGAATTTCACCGCCACAGATGCTGGTACCCCAGATTCCCACGTTGTATGAGTATTTGAGCTTTGTAAAGTCGGCAAAGAAGCCATTTTCGTTAAGGTAGTTTATCTCATATTCGCGCGTGAGTGTCATATCGCGTGTGAGGGTGATAATCTCCACGCCGGGAGCACACACAAGGAATGTCATATCGAAACGTATTTGGTCGTTGCCGGCACCGGTAGAGCCGTGTGCAATGGCCGCAGCACCAATCTCATTGGCGTAGCGTGCAATGGCGAGTGCTTGGAATATGCGCTCCGACGATACGGAAATAGGGTAGGTGCCGTTGCGCAGCACGTTGCCGTATATCATATATTTGAGACTCTTCTCGTAGTACTCCTGCGTAACATCGAGGGTGACATATTCTTTTGCGCCCAGTTTGTAGGCGTTCTCTTCGTTCTGTTTCAGTTGCTCGGGGCTGAATCCTCCTGTATTGGCACAGGCCGCGTAAACTTCGTATCCTTTCTCCTTTGCAAGGTACATAACGGTGAACGAGGTGTCGAGCCCGCCGCTGAATGCAACTACAACTTTTTTCTTTTCCATAATATATATTATTGATTGTTTTGTTCTTTACTCTTCGTTTCTCTTCTTGGCGTGCTTGGCAGGGTCGTAAAGCATTGCTGTGCAGATGCAGTAACGACGGTCGGTGCGTTCGAGCACATCGTGGTTTATGCATCCTTGACATCCTTTCCAGAATGCTTCGTCGTCGGTGAGTTCCGAGAAGGGAACAGGCACATAGCCAAGCTCGGTGTTTATCTTCATCACTGCGCCACCGCTTGTGAGGCCGAACAGCTTTGCTTCGGGCCATAGCTTGCGCGACAAGTTGAAGGCTGTCTTTTTAATGCGCTTGGCAAGGCCGTGGCCGCGGAATTTCTCCACCACTATGAGGCCCGAGTTTGCAACATACTGTTTGTTGCCCCAGCTCTCGATGTAGCAGAATCCTGCAAACTCCTCGCCGCAAAGTGCGATTATGGCTTTGCCTTCCTTCATTTTCTGTGCAACATATTCGTGTGTGCGCTTGGCAATACCTGTGCCGCGCACTTTGGCGGCTGCGCTTATTGTTTCGAGAATTTCATCGACATACTTCTCGTGCGATGCGTTTGCAATGATAACTTCAATGCCATCATTGTATTCTTTATTTTCCATTCTCTATCGATGTGTGTTAAATGTTAGGGATAATAGTTCTTAATGCTTTTAAAACAGCTCCGCGGCTGGCGTCCTCGGCAATTATCATCATCACTGTGTCGTCGCCGGCGAGCGTGCCTATTATTTCGGGGAATTCATAGTTGTCTATGTGGTAGGCCAATGTGCTTGCATAGCTGGGCTTTGTGTGTATGACGGCGATGTTTCCCGAGAATTTTATGGAGAGGAAGCCGTTGGCCTCCTGCGCGGGGCTTATCGGGCGCATTTCTCCTTCGGTACCCTCGTGACGATATTGGTGAGGGCGTGTGAGAACGTATCGGTAGCGTCCTTGAACGCCTACGGTCTTTACGACGCGCAACTGGTGAAGGTCGCGCGACAGTGTTGCCTGTGTAAGTTTAAATCCCTCTTTTGCAAGCTCGTTCAACAGTTCCTCTTGGCTCCCTATTTCTTGGGTCGAGAGGATGAGGCGAATTGCATCGAGGCGTGAGTTTTTTATCTTCATAATTGTATATTTATTCTTGCAGGCTGCAAAAATAGGTATATTTATGTAATTATGCATAAATTTTTACTCTTTTTTTGCAAGATGTTGCAAAAAAAGAGTAAAAATAACCGTTTTTCAGTTCCAAAAATGGTGTATTATATGTAATTCTCTCTTAATCGAGCTCTTGGTCGGCCTCGTAGCCGGCAAATTCGCGAATCTTGTTTTTTAGCATCGCAAACTGCTTGAAGAGGTCGTGAACGGGCTTCTCGTCGTCCTTGTGCATTGGGGCCTTGCAGTAGAACGACATAAATTCCTGTATGCCGTATTCACCGGCACGCTGTGCAACATCGCTGAACAGAATGAGGTCGAGTACAAGCGGGGCCGCCAAGATGGAGTCGCGACACAGGAAATTTACCTTTATGGTCATAGGATAGCCCATCCAACCGAATATGTCGATGTTGTCCCAGCTCTCTTTCTCGTCGCCACGCGGCGGGTAGTAGTTTATTCTCACCTTGTGGTATATGTCGGAGTAGAGGTCGGGGTAAACATCGCTGTCGAGAATGTTGTTCAAGGCCGATGTCTTGCTGCGGCGTTTGGTCTCAAAGTTCTCGGGGTTGTCGAGAACTATGCCGTCGCGATTGCCGAGAATGTTTGTCGAGAACCAGCCTGTAACGCCAAGCTGGCGGGTGAAGAAGGCGGGTGCAAGCACGGTCTTCATCATTGTCTGGCCACTCTTGAAGTCTTTGCCTGTAACGGGTACTTTCTCCTCGTCGGCAAGCTCCCACATTGCAGGAATGTCTATGCAGAGGTTGGGTGCACCCATTACGTATGGGCAGCCCTCGCGCATTGCCGCGTAGGCGTAACACATACTCGGAGCGATGCGGGCAGTGTCGTCGGCCTTCATTGCAGCCTCAAAGGCTGCAAGGTTGCCGTGTACCTCCTCGTCGCGAGGGATATATTTCTCGGTGCTTGCAATCCATATTACCACCACGCGCTCGCAGTTGTTTGTCTCTTTGAAGTGGCGTATGTCCTCGCGCAGCTGGTCGGTCATTTCCAAGCGTGTGCCGGCCTTTACGTTGGGGCCGTCGATGTTGCTTGCATAGTTCTTGTCAAACAGCGCACGATAGGGCTTTATTGCTTTAAGCTCCTCTTTCACCGGCTCTATGTCCTGTTGTTTAAGCACGCCGGCCTTTATCGCTGCGTCGTATGCATCGTCCTCGTAAAGGTCCCACGCGCCGAATACAATGTCGTCGAGCCCGGCAACGGGGATAGCATCCTTAACCTCTTTGTATATCTTGTCTTTTCCGCGGCCGAAGCGCATAATTCCCTCGCAGGCAAACGAGCCTGTGGGGCGCGACAGCCCTTTGCGCGCCATAAGCGTGCCTATAATGGTGGTTGTGGTTACGGCTCCAAGGCCCACGCACATAACGCCTAATTTCCCGTTTGCGGGTTTTACCCTCATCTCTTTCATCTTTGTCTGTTTCTGAAATATTAAGCAAAGGAACGGCTTTTTATTGAACAAACCTAATATTTGAGCAAATGTTACACCTGTTTTTACAAAATTTATTCAAAATTGTTCACTATTACAGCTCGAAAAGTCCCTCTTTTAGTATTTCGCTCACCGTGGGGTGGGGAAATACGGTGCGTCGCCACTCTTCGATTGTGAGTCCGTGGGTAATTGCCATACAGGCGGCGCAGATAAACTCGCCCGACGGATTGCCCACAAGGTGCACGCCAAGAATGTTGCCCTGTGGCGAGGCTAATATCTTGCACAGGCCCATCTGTCCCTCATTCTCGGCTACAAAGCGGCCCGAATAGGTCATTGGCAGCTTGCTCACCTTGTATTCGATGCCTTGTGCCGTGGCTTGCTCTTCGGTGAGCCCCACGCTGCTCACTTCGGGGTTGGTATATACTATGCCGGGGATTGCATTATACTCCATTCTGTCCTCTCTGCCAAGTATGTGGTTCACCGCAACCTCTCCCTCGCGACTTGCTGTGTGGGCGAGCAACGAGAAGCCTGTTACATCGCCGGCGGCATACACGTTGGGCATCGAGGTTTGCATATATTCGTTCACCTTTATGCCGCGCTCGGCCTCCACCGCTATATTTTCGAGCCCGAACCCGCGAAGCACGGCTCGGCGGCCCACGCTCATTAGAATCTTGTCGCCGTCGACGGCTGTCTCGTTCCCTTCACCATCGGTGTAGTGCACGGTGTTGCCATCTATTGCTGTTACCTTGCAGCCGAGGCAGAATTTAACTCCCTTTTTTGCATATATTCCGCGCACAATCTCGGCAACCTCCTTGTCCATCCCTCCCAGAATTTCGGGTAGCATTTCAATTATGGTCACGGAAATGCCCAAGCTGTTGTAGAAGCTCGCAAACTCCATTCCTATCACTCCGCCGCCTATGATTACAAGGCTTTCGGGTGCTTGGGTGAGTGCCAGAATTTCGCGGTTGGTGAGCACTGCCTCGTTTCCGTCAACGCCGGGGATTGGGGGCACAAAGGCCTCGCTGCCGGTGCAGATGAGCAGGTGCGCTGCCTCGTAATTCTGCTCGCCGCAGGATATTCTTATGCAACCTGTGTCGCCGCCCTCTATAAAAGCATCGCCGCGCACAACCTCCACATTGTGGTTCTCCATCTTCATTTTTATTCCCGCTACCAGCTTGCGCACCACCTTTGTCTTGCGGTCGGCAATCTTCTTGTAGTCGAATGCGACTCCCTCGGCAGTTATGCCATATTTTTTGCCGCCCTGCGCGTGCTCATACATCTTTGCGCTGTAAAGCAGTGTCTTTGTGGGAATGCATCCCTCGTTCAGGCACACTCCGCCCAGCTCGCGTTTCTCGAACAGGATGGTTTTCAACCCTTTTGCTCCGGCATTTTCAGCCGCTACATATCCGGCGGGTCCTCCGCCTATTATTGCCAAGTCGTACATAAATATATATATGTTTATTGTTTATCTTTTCTCCACCAAAGATTGCCGCTCTTTACCGAGTCGGCCCACCATCTGACAGCCTCTTCTATTCCGGCTCTGAAAATCTCGCTGTCGCTGTCAAATAGCTTGCCCTCGTTGTTGTAAGCGGTAAAATCGTCAATAACCCATTCGTCGTTCTCAAAGACAATGTCTAATCGGCATTTGCTTGTGAATGCTCTTTCACTATCCGTTGCGGGTAATGTGATTGTTGCTGTTACATCGGCCACCGCCTTCGATGGGCTTGTTATTTCTACATTCGATATATCGTGCTTTACAATCTTGTCCCAGTCTTGTCCTCTTATCCAGCAATCTTGCCCGATAATCATTTCGCCTAATTTCTCTTCCCAGTAGCTTACCTCGCAGAATAAATCCTTGAACCTTTTTGAACAATATTTTTCATACAATGGGGTGGTGTTGCATTTCCCGGCATTTGCTGTCATTTCCACATCTTTGTAAATACGCTTCAATCGGGTGGCTATGCGTTGTGTGTCGGTGTTCTTGTCGACGATAAGCGGAGTATATTTCATCATATCGTCAATGCTGTATTCGCCACCTGCAAAATCATCTATGCGCCATTCGTAATTTTCGCGGATAATATAAACGGTGTCAGTTTCGCTCCATTCCTTTATGTCGTATTCGCTGCAATAAAAATGAGTGGTTACGGTGGCGCGGTATCTGTCCTGTGAGGAATCGGGAATTTTCTGCACATCGGAAACATTGAATTTTATTTTCTCGAAATAATCCTGACAATGCACAAAAATGTCGTATGCGCCGTTGAAACCGCATATGGCCTCGTTCCCTTTTTTCTCCCATCGGCGTGTTTCACCATAAAGCTCGCGGAATACGAGCGAGCAGTATTTCTCTATCAACGGTTCATAATTTCCTTGGCTGTTGCAGGTGTTCTTCACTTCGTTGCAGACCCTCTCCAAGAATGCCTGCACCTCCTTTTCTTGCTGCGAAAAAACAGGCAACGCCGCAAAAATAAATAGAATAGTAAATGCGATTTTTTTCATAATAAATGCGATTTTTTTACCGCACCCCCTCTTTCCACGCAATTTTCCCTGCGTGCAGCGAGAAAATCACATACATATAGACCGCAGCGGCAACAATGCTCATCACAGCACCCACACTCACGCTTATGGCAAGGAACACAATGTCGGCCAATAGCAGCAGAGCAAGAACCACCCTCCAAGTGTTCAGCTCCTTCGAGCGTCGCGCACAACGCATAGCCATACGAGCCGGCAGAGTAGTGTGGGGCAGGGCAACGAGGAACATTACATTGGTGGCAATGAGCGTGAACAGGTTTAAAGTCCAAGCCCCTATGAGAGCCAGCCCCAATGCATCGCTGTGTCCATACCTCTCGGGGTACATAGCCCCTATTATGCGCAAGTAGAGAGCCGCCGCCGGGAAGAGAGCCACCGTTGCAGTGTTCATAAGCAGGAACAGCCATCCGCGTCCCATAGCCCTTATGCGCAGGAAGTGTTCCCATCGCCACACCTTGAACAGGTACTGGAACAGTGCCGATACAACGCCAAGCGTGAACACTCCTATACCCATTTGAAGAATTTCAATATCGTTGGCAATGCCGGCAGGGATAGCCGTGGCACCGGCAAGTAGCAATAGGGCCGAAACAGCCGTGGGCGATGTTATTTTTTTGAGCATAGCGACAAATTATTTCCGATAATGCCAAAGATAGTGCATCGCTACCGCAATTGCAAAGTAAAAGATGAAAAAATAAGCAGGTTCCTACCTTTGCAATCGATTATTGGATTAACTGCAAAGGTAGGAACCTGCTTTTTAATGTATGTTGAAGTTTATAAATTCAAACAATGTCTTATTGCTTGTTTTTATACATCCAATTGAATATTAGCAAATATGTTAGCAATATTATGCCGTTTACGATACAGAAAAAAGAAATGTTGAAATTAAAAAAGGCAAAAAGCGTATTAACTCCAAAGAACACACACCAAAATATTGCCGACACAATGCTGAACATAGTTGCGCTTCGCCACTCGGTAATTCTTATGCCTATGGAGAATATCGAAAGGCCCGTAAGCAGCAGGCCCGAAACTATTGTCAATAACCAACGTGTTTCATCGGCAGCACTATACTCATATATCCCGTATGTGATGAGCCCACTGAAAAGCACGGCTATAATTGTTTTTATAATGTCAATTTTCATAGTTATTTCTTTAATATGAGCATTGTGTTAACTTCGGGTACTGTTTTTGCTGGTTGCCACCCGGGCAGCCCGTATCGCCATACAAGTGTCTCGCCTGTTATTTTGCCATTATCTACGAGTTCCTTAATTTCACCCCCGGTTAAGGGCCCGGCTTGTACATTGTCTATTGCAGCAAAATATCTCTTTTCTGTATTTTGAGCTGTTGTTGTGCCGGGTATAATGGAGTTGCTGACAGTGTAATTCATTGTCGCAACCATCTGTTGCGCAACGGCCAAGCTCATCCCAAGTTCCATTAATCGCTCTATTGAATCGAAATTATTATTCATAGTGGTACTGTTTTAAGATTACATTGTGGGAGGAAGCGGTGGAGGTGTCATTGTGGCAAAGAGCGGGGAGAGCTCATCGACAGTGCTTGCCGCGGCCCAGCCGGTCATACCTTGTTTCCACACGAGTGATGTTGCCGTGAACTCTCCTTGTGCGGCATATTGTTGTAACTGCGGAATGGTAAATGGTCCGCATTGCTGCCCGTTTATGGCTACGTAGTATTGCGACGTGGGCAATGGTGGCGGTGTGTTCATTGTTTGCTGCATCTGTCCACCCATCTGATTCATCATATTGGCCATTTGTCCACCCATAGCACCACCCATCATCATTCCGGTCATCATACCTGCGGGGTTAAAACCTCCACCACCGTTACCGAGGTTCATTGTACCCATCTGTCCAAGGTTCTCGGCCCCGGTTTTCAAGACCTCACTTTGCAGATTAAGCGAGTGAGCGCCAAGGTAGTTGCTCTCGGTTTGCAGTTTTTGTGCACGCTGCAACTCTTCGCGTTGAATGCGTGCGCTCTCGGCTACATTTTCGGCATTTATTGCCTGTGTGTCTATTTTGTTTTTTCTAATTATATTATAATCGTCTTTTATTGTATTGCTTTCAATATCCTCTGTTATTTGGGCGAATTTAAGATATTCTTGGCTTGCAGTGTCTATGACAAACTCGTCTAAGTCCAAACGGAGTAATTCTACGCCAAAGTCATTATGAAAAGCTGTCTTGATTTTTTCTGCTATGGGCTCGGTAAGCTTGTAGCGTAATGTGTCTACCTGTAATGCCGGAATATTGTAGGATTTGACTCCTTCCTGCACCTCACCGGCAATTGCGCTGTTTATAGCTGTTTGTACCTTCTCTCTGAATTCTAATGTTGTGATATTCCTTAATTCGTGTTTCTTAATGAATTCTTGGTAATCATTTATGTAGAATGTTATACGGCCTTTTACCGATACGGGCAATCCTCTGTTACCGACATTAAGTTGGAACACCTTAAAGTTGGGCACGAAGAATTCGAATTGATTATTTTCTTGCAGATTTATAAAATAGATTTCTGCCTGAAAAGGAGAACTTCCGCCAAATGCTGCGCCGGCAATGCTTGACAGTATTGGGAAGTTGGCTGTTTCAATCTTGCCGTGATAGGGCCCTTTTATAAAATCCTGTTCGGTTCCATCTTTTTGACGATAGAAGAAGATGGCTGCCTCTGATGGCCTCACTTTCAGCATACTGCCGTATCTTATCTCGTTTTCTCTTTTTGTGCTGTTTACCCCGGAGGCTCCTTCGGGACGCCATTTCCATAGTAGGTAATCTTTTACATCGCAAAGGCATTCAATGTTGTCTGCTATAAGACCTTCATTGCTTTTGCTCTTGCTTTTGCTGCTAAAAAACAATCCCATAATATAAAGTGTTTGCTTGTTGTTATTGTATAAATTTGTATAATCGGTTTTTATCCGACGAATAACGCATCGCATTGCAACCCTCGATGAATGACAGAGCCTCTTCGTAATCAATTTTTATGAGTGCTTTTACAATCTCTTCGGCTATCTTGTGGTCGGAAGTGTTGCCCATACAATGTTGGTAGAAGAATGCCTTTGCTTCCGATAATTCACCGTCGGCAATAAGCGATTGCGTTATTTCGATACGAGCGCTCTCGCCTTCGTCGATAGAACTCTTTTTTGCATTGAGATATCTCTCTGTTGCAGATTGGCTTTTCGTTGTTTCAATATTTTCGGTAGAACCTGCTGCCTCTTCGCCGGGTTCTTGCGACATACTGCTGCACACCGACAGGCCTATGAGTAACGATAAGACCGCAGTTATTACTACCGCCATAAGGCCTTGCAGTCCTTTGCTGTTCATTGCCTCTTTATATCTGTCGGCGGCATTTTCGAATCTTGCAATTTCTTGTTCTATGGCTTTTTTCGTGTCGGCGTTGTTGCCATACATCATAAGTGTGCGTGATTTTACATCCTCAAACTCGCTTTCTATCTTTAAAAAACTATTCTTTTGAATTGTAAGCACATCTTTGTTCTTTAACTTGCGTCGCAGAGCAATGAGAAACAAAACAAGGAACAGAACCGATAGTATCCACAAGAAAATACTTTCGGCAATGGCTCCTGTAACAAAGAAGATTAAAACAATTATAGGGTAGAGTATAACTGAAAAATGCTTGAACATTTGTATAAATGTCGGGAAGGGTATCTCGTTTACCTTTTTTACAAGGGATGTGAGACGCTTATATTCTATATCGAATTCTGTGGGGCACCTAAATATATCCGAAATAACATATCCGCATAAAGGGCAGGCTCTCGATGTTATAGGTATGTCGCTACCACATTTAGGGCATTTCTCCATAGTGTTGTTATTTAAAAACAGATTTAAACCAAGTGCCAAGTTCTGTCATTATGGTGGGCTTGTTCTCCTCGGCTTTTTTTGTACCTATTTCTCTCATTGCGTTTATTCTCATTTTTTCGAGAGTGAGATTGTCGTCGTAACGGCGTCTTTTTTCCTCTTGTTGTAACTCGAATGTCTTTATTTCGGCTTCTATGCGTGCTTGTTCCTCGGCTGCAATGCTGTTGCGTATTTTCTTTACCAAGCGTTGAGCCTCGGCATTTTGTCCCGAGATTGGGTTGACGTTCATAAGGGCTTCAATGGCCTTGTCGTAGTTGCGTGTAGCTATCAGTGCATTTGCGTCGTTTATAAGATAGCTTGCTTCGTGATTAATCTTCTGCATATATATGTCCTGCATCTTGCCGGCAACCTCATTATAGCCCTTCGCTGTCTCCGGGATGTCGCAAAGAGATGCTATCGCATCGTCATATAGTTCCTGTGCTGCCAATGTCTCGGCCTTTTTTATTATTGAAGGCAATCGGTTGTTGTAATAATCGGATAGTAGTTCCTTGGAGCGGGCTATAAATGCAGTAACCTCCCGTGAGCGAGGATTTATCTTGTTTATAGCCTTTATGTAGGCTTTTTGTTCCATTTTGTCTGTCCCTTTAACTTCGAAGGTTATTTCGTTGATAATGGCTTTCTCTACTATGTCGACGATGTAGAAAGTAACTTCAATGTTAATGTCGAAGAGTGGTGGTGCCGTCGGGGTTACATCCTTTGAAATTTCCACGATGTTGGCTGTGAGCATAATTCTGTTCGATTGCGAAGCAAAGCCGTTGCTCGTCAGCATCTGGCGTGCTTTGTTTTCAAGAGATTTAAGAATACTCTTGTTAAGGTTTAATTCTTCGCTCACCATAGGGGTTATGGGGAAGAATTCTTTTGCTGCCGGTTGCTGTGCATTTATGGTGTATGTTGCAGCTTGCAACAATATTACCAATAGTAACATAAATCGTTTCATATTCGTGTTTTATTTTGCTCCAATTATTAATTGACATTTCCCGAGGCTGCGAAAAACAATCTTGCTCGAGATTTCGTAAGGTGCCTTTTTAAGCATTCTTTGTAAACCTTCGAGGAACATTTCGGCATTGGTGGGGAAGCCATCCTCGTCGTACAAGGGTATCCGCACTTGGCTGAATTGCATCTGCGTTTCGGTGCGTGCATCCATTGTGCAACGGTTCTTCACTGCGTTGGTCATCATCCAACGGCGAATTATTTGGTAGAGCGGCTTATCGTTGAAGTCACTTTCAAGGTCAATCTCAGAACCTTCGAATACTCCAATCTCTATGCTCACTTCGCGACCATTGTCACGCATATCATTAAAATGTTCTTGCAGACGAGCTGCGAATTCGTCCATATTGACCTCGGCCGATTCTCGCAACAAAACAGAAATGGGGGTAGAAAATACCGGCTCACCTGAATTTCCTTGTGCTCCGGCAATTTGTTTGTTGGTTGCTGCATCGAGTGCGCGCAGGTTGTAGTCGACCGAGTGCTTGGGACCTAATGTGTTTATGGTGTAATAAAGCTCCAATATAATATCGGGGTTGGCACGTTTGTTAATCTCGTCGAGTGCACTCACTGCAACACTGTTGCCATCTTTGCTGCTGATGTTGTTACGGACAACTTCATCCATATTTATGGATTTTAGTGTTTGTTCTAAATCGGTGAGGTCCATACCCCTGTCGTGCATCATATTGTTGATGGCCGAAATTACATCGGGCATATGGGCATCGTTTAGGAATATAGCACCATAGTCGGCATATTTGCCTTCCACACCCATATTGTCGTAGGTTTTCATATATCCGTTAACGTTGCACCATCTGTCGCTTGGGACTACCATTAATTTGGGCTTCTGTGCCTGTCCGAATGCTGCTATGGCAAGAATTGATACCAGAATGGATAGAAATGTCTTTTTCATAATTTTCTTCTAATGGAGTTAGAAGCTGTTTAAAATTTATTCAGCTTTGATATATTTTTATAAGAAATTTAAGCCGTTTCTTAATTTGTTGCGGAAAGAATACCGTCATCTATAAGTTGTTGACGCAGTACCGGAATGTTTATTTGCACAATCCTTCCCACTTTGTATAAATTGTCGTGCGCTTTTGAGGCTTTGTGATCCTCTACATCCTTTACAAATTTCTTGTAAAGGCTTCCGGTGGACATAAGACGGTTGAAATAATCCTGATAAGCAGTCTCGGCATCAGCCTTGTTTATAAGAGGCTTTATGTTGCAATTGCCGATGCCTTTATGTACTCCCTTGAACATTACAGCCAGCACCGCATTTCTCACTGCTGCATTGGCGCCCTCTCTTTCGCTTTTCCCGGTGCCCCAAGCGAGAATTGTTTGTAAACCGTTGTTGTTGCCCAAGCACTCTGCATCGTATGTGTAGAATGTATATGTAGAGATTGCCGGCTCCTTGGAACCGCAACCGGTGATGAGCACAAAAACGAGTAGGGTTCCCCAAATATTAAACGCTTTCATTTTGACAATAGTTCTTATGTAATAAAACAGTGTTAAAAGAGGCTTCCTAATCCTTCCAGAATACCGGCTTTTTCAAGGTCTTTTCGTAATTGGTCTTTGGCCACCGACACGACCATTCCCATACGATACAACTTCTTGTTTATTTTTTGGTTGATGATGCTGCTGTCCAGTATCTTGGTGTATTTCTCATACTGCCCCTCATTGAAGAAGGGTCTGAAAAAATCGGATTTCTCATTTTCTACGGTCTGGCTGCCGGCTAATGGGCGTTGGGCTTTACAGCCTGTTTCGTTGCCATATCCGCGGAAAAGGACTCCGTGTACGGCTGCCAGTTTGAAGATGCTGAAATCGGCATTTGGTTTTTTCATATAAACCCACACCTGAACAAGGTAGCTGCCCTCGCTACCCTCGACACCTGCGCACTCTATTTCGTATCGTGGGATTGTTACATCTTTGTCACTCATTGCATCGGCTATAATGGGCATTGCAGATAGCAGTATGGTAAATAGCAATGTTTTTAAAATGTTCTTTTTCATAATTATTTCTTTTTGTTGAGCTTCAATACACAACCAATCCATTCTTCTTTAACCTTTCCTTTGAATGCAGTCATAGTCAAGGGTTCGCTAACCTTCTCTCCATTCTCCACATCTTCGCTGCGCTCTATTTCTGCATCGAAACGATTGTCCCAAATTTGGTCCTTTACGGCCTTCACCTTGCCAACTTCTTCGTAACCTGTTACTTCCATAGTCTCTTCATCGAAGATGGGTTGCAACACTGTGTAAGAATCGCCGGCCTCCACACCTTCTTTCATTCCAATTTCGGCAAATAGAAGACCTTCCTCCTTGTTAACCTCCTTAATGGTTGTCTTGGTCTTGAAAACATCATATTCCTTTTGCAGTTTGGCAATAACCTCGTCTATGGCGCGGGCTGTGGCGCGACGCACAAGGCTGTTCTTCGATTGTTTTGAAAAACGGCCGGCACGAATACCTGTGGACGCTTTGTCGCTTCCAATGTATTTCAAGGTACACATTCCCGAAGCAATAAGCTCTTCGATGGGCTTATTCCAGTAGCTTGCATAAAATTCGTACTCTTTTTCTTTATCCCATTCCAATTGATAAAGATGCGAAACGGCAGTTACATAATATCCCGAACCCATAGCAAGGCTGCCCATTGCTCCAAGTGCTTGTGATGCGAGAACCGAAAGGTCGGCATTCACGCCAAATGCTCCGGCAACACCGGCTGCTGCGTCAAGTCCGCTCTGAATATCGGCCATAATCTGCTCTTTGTCCTGATATCTCAAATGTATACCCATTACAAAGGTGTTGCCGATAAGCTCCTCACCCTCTTCTTGTATGTTGCTCTCACGGCGAGCACTGTTTATGGCTTGTTGTTTGGTTGCGGCAGAGGCATTCTGCATTCCCCTTTCTTTCATCAGGGTGAAATTTTCGTCATACTTGCCATTGTCGTAACCATACCATTTGCCAATAAGCTGTGCGCCTATCCCATTTGTGGTAAAGTATTTATTGTAAATGGCTCCCAGTTCGTTGCGCATTTCACTTGTGCTCTTCTTACTTGTGTCGAAATTAGTGCCGACAGCAATATTCGAAGCGCTTTTTAGAAACTTGCCGACAGCTCGTTTGCCTTTTCCTTTATTACCGCCATTCGCTTTAATCTCCTCTTTTGTCACCGGGAAATCCTCGTAACGTATCAAACGGCAATCGAGGTTGTGGTCATTGTATTGAGTAGGCAGTGGTATATTTTTAAACTCCTCTATTATAGTACTCATTTGGGGAGTGTCATCCGAATTGCCAATAAACAGATTGCTGCTCTCAACCCTTTGTGACAGTTCTATGCTGTCCTTATCACTCGTTATAATGAATGTGTAGAGTGAGCTGCGTTTGAATAACAAAGAATCTTTTGGCTGTGAAACTGCAGTGCCGCAAATAAAGAATATGGCAATTAAAACAAAAATATTTTTCATGGTGGTAATAAAGTGTACTTTCTTGTTTAGGTAATTATATACAATTTTACATTAACAGAAAAACTGACAAGAATCTGTCATTCTCGACCATACCTTAATAAAAAAATTAAAAGAGGTTTTCGATGAGCTATGCGAATAACGTATGTGAGAGATCTTTCTTGAAACTACTTTTAGATTTTTCGGGACAAGCCCTCAACAATACGTCTCGTCGCTCCGCTCCCACGAAATGACAAATAGGTGTAACATTGTATATAATCACCCTTGTTTAAAATAAGAAATGTTTGAAAAGAACGTTTATTTATTCTTTTGCCGCTGCTGTCATTTCTTCAATGGTTTTTAGTTTTGCAGCAGTTTCTTCTGTTATTATCTTAATAGCTGTTGAGCTATGCTCCATTATGCCGGCACCGGCTTTTGCCTGTTTCGCAGCTTTTGCCGCTTTCAAAGGATTGCCTTTTGTGCTGTTTGTCGTAAATTCTTTCAGCTCGTTAGCCGCTTTTTCAGCCATCTCCATAGCCTCTTTTGTCTTTTCAACCTCTTCCTTTATTGTAATTCCCAATGTTGTAATGTCGAGAAGTGAAACATTTTCTTTCCCCTTTAAACTTTCGAGCTTTTCGCTGTTCTTTATCGAAAACATTGCAGCTTCGCAAATGGATTTTCTATAATTGTCTACACTTGCTATGCCACAATCATCTTGCAGACGATTGGTAAGAAGTTCTTGTAATTGCAGGTTTCGTGTGGCTGCTTTCTTCTCATTGTCATTCTGTGCGTTTCCTGTAAATGTAAATGCCACTAATGCGATGGCCAAAAATAGAACATTTTTCATTGTGTTGAGTTTTAATAAATTTATAAAATAATAATATTGCTCGCAAATATAAGTTAAAAGGTTGAGCAACTACCCCCCCACTGTTAAAAATTGTTAATCATTTGATTAACAATGTAATGCGTAATATGTTTAGCCGAAAAATGCTCTCAAATAAAGTTGCTTGTGAACTTGCTCGATATTGATTATATATTATATATGGATTTCTTCTATTTGTTTTGCTACGAAAAGATGCTTTTGTGGTAACGTGGACAAAAGTAGGATGATTTCACTCTAAAAATCTCTTATTGGACAAAAAGTAGGATGGATTACCTCAACAGGGCGCGCCCTGTTGAGGTAATTCGCGCTTAATAATGTCGCATAATGTACTCATCCAGCAACTTTTTTCGATTATCCTTACTAATTCCTCGATGAGCTCTTAACTTACTTTTTATATCTGAAAATAATCCTTCAATACCATTGTTTGTGTTAGGTAGTCCGGTTTCCGGCCGGTCGTAAAAGGTCCATAGTAACGGCATATTGCGTTTTAAGCTAAGATATGCACTGCGTAGCTTCGGACGCATAAAGGGAGGAGTATGACGCTTTATCCTTTTGTCGTGAATGCGCTCGTTTAAAACATCCTTGTACTTATCATGCCAATCATTAAAAGCACTAATGAAACTCTCCTTATCC
>JAFTUV010000017.1 GCA_017466065.1 Bacteroidaceae bacterium | reverse complement strand
TGCTTGCCTTTTTATGCTCTTTTTTGCCTGTTTCTCCCTTTTTCGCAGTTACATAGCCCGCTATGCGCCTTTGAAAAATGAAAAAACATCCTAAAAAAGACCTATAAAAATTTCAAGGACATAAATTTAAACAACTTCTAAATATTCTTGGAAGAAAGAATATTCTCTTTTTTGAGCATTGGTTGCTGAAAAATGCTTAAATTTGCATTGTTGATGGGAACAAAACCACGAGTAAGCGTTTTTTTCAATTAAGCGAGCAAAAGTAGAACTTGTTTTAACTTTTGTAGCGAGCGAACGAAAAAGCCAAACGAGGTTAAAAGCAAAGAAAATTTATTTGCTTTGCCAAGCGAGAGTGGTTCTGTACAACAAATCCATTGACGCTAAAAGCATTTTGCAAAGTCCTAACCTGTAAATTCGCCAAAATTTTCTATAAGGGGCCGAAGCAACTAATGCTCATTCTGTGTATATACACTGCTATGCACTAAACATAGGGGTAAACGTATATTCACGGCGTGGGAATATTGTTTCTTCTATGTTCATCTTATAGAGGGCGTTTGGCGATGCCCGCAGGTTAATGGACGTAAGGCAGTAGCTCTCACGTCTTTTTTTTATCCATTTTCGCATAAGAAAAGTTTGTGTGGGCTTTACAGAATTGTTTTTTAATTGTGTAAGTTTAAATATTAAATCTATTGACTATGCGAAAAATTTTACCAAAATCGTTTTTAACGCTAATGTTGTTACTATGTGCCACCATAGTAAATGCCCAATCGCAATTCGATTGTGCTGTGGGAACAAATAACAGTAAAAATGGCCACGGTGCATATTTAATGAATGGAGTTTATTATGAGCCGAGAGTGGATGAAGAGGTGTGGGAATATGTCGATGAAAGCAGAACTGAAACGCGCGTCACAAAGCATCTATGCCATTTAGTGGCAGTTGGTGCAAGTGCCGATGCTACAAGTATTTATATCCCCGATTCTGTTTATATTAACGGGAAAAATGCCAAAGTCTGTGGAACCGAGAATGACTTGGATTATCAGTTTCACGGTAACACTAATATAACATCGGTTGAGTTTGCCGAGGGAGTGGAATACACCCACGTCTATTCTTTCCAAGATTGCAGTAACTTGCGTGAACTCACCATTCCTTCAACATTAAAAGTTAATACTCAATGTTTCTCGGGAACATCAATAAAAAAAATACGGTTAAATTGGGCAAATTCCGGCCTTTCCGGACTAAATATCAGTCCCACCACTTCATTGGAAGAGGTTATTTTAGGCAATAAAGTAACTGCCATTGTAGATGAAGGCTTCTGTAATCTTACCACTCTTAAAAGTGTGACAATAGGTAACAATGTAACAAAAATCGGTAAATATGCTTTTGCAGGCTGCACAGAACTAACCGAGATAATAATTCCCGAAAGTGTTACGGAGATTGGTGAGGGTGCATTTGACGGCTGTTCCAATCTTGCAGCCGTGATAATAGGCAGCAATGTCAAAAGCATCGGCAATTATGCTTTTCGCGGTTGTAAAATGCTCAAAGAGATTGTGATACCCGGCTCGGTAATATCACTCGGCATTTCTGCATTTGAAAAATGCGACACTCTTGCAAATGTGAATATAGGCGACAGTGTTAAGGTAATAAGCAAAAATACGTTCCTCGGTTGCAAGGAACTTGCCAATGTCGATTGGGGAACAAATGTTACAACCATAGGCGATTATGCCTTTTCGGGTTGCAGCAAATTGCAACAAGCACTCCTCCCCAACAGTGTAAAAGAAATAGGAGTTGAAGCATTTTTGGACTGCACGGGAATTACCGAGATTGCCATAAACGGTGTTGAAACAATAAGTCGCTGCGCGTTCAAGAATTGTACGGGAATTACCGAGGTTACATTACCCGAAAGTTTGAACAGTATTTCATATGACGCCTTTGCCGGTTGCACCAACATTAAAGAGGTTACCATAAAAAGCAAGGCAACAAGTAAATGTTTCAGTGGAATCGTTGCTCTCGAAAAAGTTACATTAAGCGATAATGTTGAAACAATATCAGGCTATGCATTCAGCGGTTGCGCAGGGCTTAAAGATTTTATAATGGGAGAGAATGTGACAACAATCGAGGGAAATGCTTTTGCCGATTGCACCGCTCTCACAGAAATGGTAGTTCCCGATGGTGTCACATATTTGGATATTTATCTCTTCTCCGGCTGTTCGTCGTTGAAGAAACTGACAATAGGCAAGGGATTGACAGGCGTTCACGGATATGCATTTAATGGAACGGCCATCGAAACGCTTGTTCTTAATTGTAATGAGGTTAAAAATTGGTTCAGTGTACATTATCATAGTGTCTTTAAGACCGTAAACAGTGTAACGCTGGGCGAAGGGGTTGAAACTCTCGGAGAGTATGCCTTTTATAAAAACAGTGCAATAACAAATCTCAGCTTGGGTGAAAATATTACAAAAATTGCAAAAAGTGCATTCAGTGGTTGTTCGGGAATTACATCTGTGAAAATTCCCGATGGTGTTGCCAAAATAGGTGACTATGCTTTCTATGGTTGCACGGGGCTCGCAAATGTGGAATTGCCACAACTGCTCGATACTATCGGAGTTCAGGCCTTCTATAATTGTTACAATGTAGAAACTTTCGATATTCCCGCAACCGTGACAAGTATCGAGAATGGTGCTTTTTATGGCTGCACGGGAATAACTGAGATAACTATCCCCGAAGGCCTTGAAAAGATAAACAATAATGTTTTTGAAAAATGCACAGGCCTGAAAAGCATTGTAGTACCCGATAATATTACAAGCATCGGTCAAAATGTATTTAATGGTTGCACCGGCCTTGCAAGTGTGACGATTGGTGAAAATGTTGCAAGCATAGGGAATTATACGTTTAATGGTTGCATCGGCCTAACCGAAATATATGTTAAAGCAGAAACTCCACCAGCAATAAATACAATATTCAGTAATTACACCGCCACCCTCTATGTTCCAACAGGTACAAAAGCAACCTATCAAGCTGCTGATTATTGGAAGAACTTTACCAATATCGTAGAAATGGATTTTAGCCTGAAAGGTGATATTAACGGTGACGGGAGTGTTGATGTTTCCGACCTGACTACAATCGTTTCAATGATACTCAATAATGACACAGGAACCGATGGCGATATTAACGGTGATGGAAGTATTGATGTTTCCGACCTGACTACAATCGTTTCAATAATTCTCGGTAAAGACAAATAATGATGGCAACACTTCTGTCGAGCCGGACATTACCGTGATAATCCCCGGCACGGCAGCCGACCTTGGCCTTTCTGTAAAATGGGCCAGCTGCAATGTGGGTGCCACCGCTCCCGAGGAATATGGTGGTTACGGTCCGCTTTTTGGCAGTACCAATTATATGATGTACGCCTATTACCGTTGCAACGGGCTTCCTGTGCGCCCTGTTTGCGAGTAATGGCTCCGTCGGGTAAATCTATAAACTTCAAGAGCCTCGCGTTAACGCGAGGCTCTTGAAGTTTATGTTGTTTATAACTCTCTTTACTCCTCGTCGGGAGTGTGAAGAATGAGCGTAGTGGCACCCAACGTAATTATGGCACCCGCTTCAATGCGCAAACGCTCCTTGTTGCCCAGTACTCGGTTCATTACAAAAGTACCGGTGACACTCTGGTTGTCGCGTATGGTATATATCAGTTCGTCGCCGTATCCGCGCTTAACATTCACAATGCAGTGGCGACGGTCCATGCTGGGGTCGCTTGTTTCAATGGGCAGGGTAACAATGGTACCTTTGTTGTAACGACCTATGAGGTTGTCGCCCTCCTGCAAGGGAAGCACCTGCTTAAAGCAGAAACGGTTTTCTATGACCACAAGATAGCCCAAGTCCTCGGTGGCAATCTCTTCATCCTCGCCGATGCGTATGGTGAAACTCTTTCGGCACTGCTCACACTCGAACACAAGTGATTGCCCCTCCTCGTATCCGCTTGCATCGAAGTCGATAGGGTGGTCGCACTTTGGGCAGATTATTTTTTTCATTATCGGGCTGTTGTTTGTAGAATCCACGCGTCGGGGAAAGTAGTTTTCAGCTCTTTTATCGCCACCGTGGCCTCGTTGTTGCTCTCATATTGGCCGATGGAAATTCTGTGACGGCCTCCGCCTTTTACAACGGTATATTCGGCCTGCATCTTCGCCGACAACTCTTCAATGGCGAGTTGTGCATTATCCTCGTTGGGAGAGCTTGCAACAATTATATGATAGATCTTACGGTTCTCGATGGTTGCAGGAGCGGTGGGTGCTGTTGCCGGTGTTTCAAGGGCAACCTCTTCGGCAGGCTCCTCAATGTGCAATATCTCCATATTGCCGTTTGCGTCTATGGGCGATATTTCGCAATTCTCCACAATGTTCACAGCCGGTGCGGGTGCCGGAGCACTCACCTGCTGCATAAGTGAAATATGCTCGTTCGATGCAAAGCCTGTGAACGATGCCTGCATATTCTGCTTGAAGGCACTGTCGCTCATAGGAGTCACAAATATGAATGTGAGTATTATTGCAGCTACCGTGGCAATGTATTTGCCAAGGTCGCGACGCTTTATTACTATATTCTTCTCCTCGCAGTTGCGCAGTTGTGGAATTGCAAACGGCTCGAATCCGAAATTATAGGCATCGTCTATTCCGTTGGCATCTACCTCGAAAGAGATGTTGCCGTTGATGTTCATATAGAATGTGCCAAGCTCGCCGAAGCGCACAATGCTGTTCTGCGATAGTTCGTTGCGCAGGGTAGCGATGTTTCTGTTCATCAGCCTGCTTGCCTCGTCGTATGATAGCTGCTCCCTGTCGATGTACTCCGAAATGAGCAACGCATCGTCGGCAATTACTTTGGGGTTGAAACGCATAGTGCGACAAGGAGGCATAAAAATCTGCTCCTCGGTATTATAGCAAGCTGGTACCTCCTCGGCAAGGAAAGCACCGAACCCCGGGATTATCACGCAATCGTGGCGTGCAATGAGATACGATATATGTCCAACTAATTTTTCCACGAAGCAAAAATAATAAAAATCGAATTTCCAATCAACAACTTTATTATAATTTTTATTAAGAATAGTATTTATTTTATCTCTTTCATTATCGGCTGACAAAAAAGCACTATCTTCGCATTGCAGAATGGTGATTATGGCAAAGAACAACGAACCTCGCAAAATAGAATTGTTGGCACCCGCACGCAATCTCGAAACAGGAATTGCAGCAGTGAACAGCGGTGCCGATGCGGTGTATATAGGTGCTGCGCAGTTTGGTGCCCGTCAGGCAGCAGGGAACTCCGTGGAGGATATTGCACGCTTGGTTGCCTATGCCCATCTGTTCGGCGTTAAAGTATATGTAACGCTGAACACTATTCTCACCGACGAGGAAATTGCACCTGCCGAGAGGCTTATAAACGAACTCTGCGAGGCTGGTGTCGATGCGCTCATAGTGCAGGATATGTCAATCCTGAAAATGAACATTCCGCCCATTGCCCTGCATTGCAGTACACAGATGGATAATCGCACGGCGGAAAAGGCACGGTTCCTCTCGCAGCTTGGTTTTCCGCGCATAGTGCTTGCCCGCGAACTCACCCTGCAACAAATAGCCGATATTCACAAGGCTGTTCCTGCGATGGAACTTGAAGTATTTGTACACGGAGCCCTGTGCGTGAGTTACAGCGGTCGCTGCTACGCTTCGCAGCACTGCTTCGGGCGCAGTGCCAACAGGGGTGCTTGTGCACAATTCTGCCGCCTGTCATTTAATCTTATCGACAGCGACGGTACCATAATAAGCAAGGACAAGCACCTGCTCTCGCTCAAAGATATGAACCGCAGCAATATGCTCGAAGAAATGCTCGATGCTGGCGTTACCTCACTAAAAATAGAGGGTAGGCTCAAAGACACCTCCTATGTAAAGAATATCACAGCCTATTACCGTCAGAAACTCGATGCAATATTTGTCCGTCGCAAGGAGTATGTCCGCGCATCCTACGGCAAGGTAGAACCCCATTATACCCCGGCTCCCGAAAAGAGTTTCAACCGTGGATTTACCGATTATTTCCTCAAAGGCACACGTGCAGGCATAACCTCCTTTGCTACACCAAAGTCGATGGGCGAGTTTATGGGGCGCGTAAAGAGCGTTTCGCACAACAGCATCACCACCGACACAACAGCCTTCAACAACGGCGACGGAGCCTGTTTCATAACCCCCGCCGGCAAGTTGCAAGGCTTTCACATAAACCGTGCCGAGGGGAACAGGCTTTTCCCGCAGAATATGCCCGCAATCTCCCCCGGTACCGAGCTTTTCCGCAATTACGATTGTGAATTTGAACGCACACTCTCGCGCCCCGACAATCCCCGGCGTTTGTCAATCACACTCTCGCTGCGCGAAACAGATACAGGATTTTCCCTTTCGGCACTCACAGAGAGCGGAGTAGAATGCAGTGTTCAGTCACCATCGGGCAAAGAGCTTGCACGTTCGCCTCAAAAGGAGAACATACTGTCGCAACTGAAAAAGTGGGGCAACACCCCCTTCCTTGCAACCGATGTAAATGTGTGCATTGCAGAAAATTGGTTCATCCCCTCGTCGCTCCTTGCCGAAATGCGTAGGCGTTTGTGCGACAGGTTGGTGACACTGCTGCAACAAACGGCCCCACGCGAAACAATGTCGGCAATAAACAACGCAGTGCCTTGTGGCAGCGAAACAATAGATTACAGCGGCAACATATCGAACAGCCTTGCGCGAGCCTTTTATCTTGAACACGGCGCAAAGGCCGTTTCTCCCGCCTTTGAACAACAACCGGTGAAAGGCGCACTGCTGATGACCTGCAAGCACTGCCTGAAATACTCTTTCGGATGGTGCAGCAAGGATGGCAAAAAGCCTCCCTACAAGGAACCTTTCTACATCGTATCGGGCGACGGCCGTCGTTTCCGTCTGCAATTCAACTGCCGCGATTGCGTGATGTATGTCACCGCCGATGAATAATAAAAAGAGCCACACTCAGGGGAGAAGTATGGCTCTTTGTTTCGAGTAAACGCCTTTACCCGTCGGGGTGTCGGCTTTCACAAGCGGACACGCACGATAAAATCTATTACTATGAAAAACACAAAAATATAACATTCCGGCACGTAGTAAAGTTTTTGTTTGCTGTGTTAAAAAAGTTTAACCGCAAAATGGCTGCTTATCGTCCACAAATGTTGCAATACTCGCAATAGGTGCAGCGCTCCCTATCCTCGGTGGCAGTAAAGGGCCTGTTGCTGTCGAAAATATCCTGCAACACACACTGCAACCTCTCCAAGAATTCCTCCTTGTATTCTGCAACATCGTTAACAGGCTGTTTATCAATATCAATTATAAAATCCTCCCTTTCGGCATTAGCCTTTTTGTGAATATAAAGAAGCGACGGAACCACTCGCTTAATATCCATCTTCTTTATCTCCTCAATCCACGACAACTCCTTGTCGTTGCCTGAATTCTCATTTCTGTTGAGCAACTCCATTATGGCAACGGAGTAGAGCAACGCCTGAAAGCGGTAACCCGAACTTGTGCCTTCATTGGCAAAAATATTCTCCAACGAGGTCTTTGTATCCTTTTTTCCTCCACCGGTCTTGTAGTCCACAATATTGAGCGTGCCCTCCTTAATGTCGACACGGTCTATTATGCCGCCAATGTTCAGCCTGATGTCCTCTCCATCCTTTCCTTTTACGGTGTAGGGGAACCGCACCTGTTTCTCGCTGCCTATATACTTGAACGGCGTGTAGGTATTGTCCATCCTCACGAGTCGATGCAGGAAGTCGTGCAACACACCCTTGTTGATGAACTGTTCGCCATTATATACAGGCTTGTTGCCTCGCTTGAAGAACTTTTCCACAAAGGCCTCGTCGATGAAACGATAGAGAAATTGCGGCGTTTTTATATATTTCTCAAAGTCCGACTTATCGATGGTGCCGTTGTTTGTTTTTAAAATCTCATTATACAACAGCTCGGCAGCAGTGTGGAAGATATTTCCAAAATCGGTAGGTTTAAGCTCCGTATCAATCTCCTCCTTTTCTACAAGGTTCATTATGTAGTAGAAAAAGAATTTAAGTTCGCAGGTAAGGTATTTGTTTATGCCTGATGGGGAGAGAACCGAAGCGTTCCTGTTAATTGAGAGATTGAATCTTTCGTGCAGTTTCTGCATAATCTCGGGGCTCTTTTTCACCTCCTGCGGCACAATGTCGCTACTGCTTTGCTCAGCTTCGAGCCTCACACGCTTCACATTATAGAGCCTGCTGCCCAAAATCTGTAACAGGAAACGCGAACATTCACCCTTTGTCTTGCTCTCGGTTGAGCTGTTGTATAGAATTGTCACCTTCTTGGCACGTTGCAGCAAACGATAGAAATAGTAGGCATAGATGGAGTCGCGGTGCTCGCTTAATGTGAGGCCGAATGCGCGTCGCAGATTATAGGGAATGTAGGAGTTGTCGCTGCTGCTCTTGGGCAGATTACCTTCGTTGGCCGCCAGAATTAAAAGGTTCTCAAAATCGAGGTTACGCGTTTCGAGCAATCCCATAATCTGCAACCCCACAATGGGCTCTCCGTGGAAGGGCATACTTAATTGCGATATAATTCTCACAAGCAGATTGCCGATAGCTCCCTGCTGCATATCTACTTCGCCTTTCTCAATGAGCGATAGAAGACGCAACGTCTGATTGTGGGCCTTTAACAGAGCCTCACAAAAAAGTTCCTCATATATGTCGTTTGAAATATCGCTTATAGAGGCCCTATCGTTGGCAATGGCATATATCAGTGCGGATATATTCTTTATCCACTCGGCATTATCCTCGGTGCGGTCAAATAGCAATTCCAGAATATCATCGGCACACAATTCCTCGGCGGTGGGAAAGAAGCGCTTTTCGCGCAATAGTGTTTCGCGCAGTTCGTATGCTTGCGGGCTGCACGCAACAATGTAAGGGTGTTTAAGAATGCTCTCCACCGCGGCAAGAGTGTATTTCCCCTGTTTCTTGTCATACCCGCGCACCTGCAAGTCCACCAGTTGCTTAACAAGAGTGTATATAGGCGTGTGTGCGATAGGGAAGCCCATAGTCACATTAAGATGCTGCAACTGCTTGCCGTTGGCCTCATCGGGCAGTGAGTGCAGTGTCGATTCGAGCATCGTTTCGTCACACAATACAATGGCAGTGTCAATCTCCCTCTCGCTTAAATTATCCTGTAACCAAGTTGAAACATAGCGAGCCTGTATATTGTCGCTGTTGGCCGACACGAATGTAACATCCTTGTCATTTTCAAGATTGTCGAACACTTTTTCTGTGAGCGCATTTGGGAAGCGTACAAGATTCTTGCGCATAAAGTGCCCGGCTTCGTGCTGCTGGTTCACAATGTAGTGATTGTCGTAGTCCCAATAGAAAAGAGTCTCTTTCTCCTTTTTAAGAATATCGAACAACCTGTTCTCAACACCGTTCAGAGCATTAAAGCCAATAAACACATACTTGTCGTGCGAGAATTTCAATTCGCCACAATTTTCAATCACATCCCTGTAAAGCATACCCTCGTATGCAACCCCCTCGCTTTTCAAGCTCTCCTTGAACGACGTGTAAATAGGGTAGAGCACCTCCCACACTTTTGTGAAACGCTCTTTAATAACACTCTCATCCTCGGGCTTGAAGTTTGAGAAGAAACGCATTATTGCCTCCCGCTGTTCGGGTTCCAGAATCTCCTTTGCCGTTCCCAATGCCCGTAAATCCCTGATATTCGAAAAAAGTTGCTCGGCGCAAGCGAGATTCTTGTCAATATCATCAAAGTCCCTTATGAGCATTTCTCCCCAATAGTAAAAAGTGTCGAGGGTGTCGCAGCTCCCGGTAAGTTTCACATACTCCCTATGCAGCCGGCTCACAAGCAATACAGGGTCGGCAACAACATAATCGGAACTCTGCTCAAAAAGTTCGCTTATGGTTATATAAGAAGGGCTCCAAATAGCCTTATCGCCCGTTCTTTGCAATAGATAGTTGTTAAAGAAGAGGCTTGCACGCTTGTTGGGGAACACAATGGCCATTCCCTCAAAATTTCCATTGTAACGATTGAATAAGTCGTTGGCAACCGTTTCTAAAAAGTTCTTCATAATCTCACCTTCTCTATCTCGTTTTTATCGACATACCACACATAACCCTTTATATTGATATATCCAATCATTCTCAAAAGTTTCATATATTCCTCAACCTGCTCAATGTGTTTCGGGCTCTTTTTGGCAAATTTATAATCGACCACAATAACCTCATTCTCGCCCACCATCACTCGGTCGGGGCGGAAGGTGTTTCTCTCCTTGTCGAATCCCTTGCACAGAATATCCCGTTCATTGAAAAGCCTGTATCGGCCACAGAACCACTCGCAAGCCACAGGCTGCGCAATAGCCTTCTCGATAATGCTTTTTATGTAGTTCTTCTCCTTTTCGCCTGAAATGCTCCCTTCGATAAGCATCTTGTTGAGCAGGCGAGGTAACTCCTCCCCGGTGCTTATTTGAGCAAGTATGCTGTGCATAAGCTCACCACGCGCAGCCGAATCGTAGTTCCTTTTTTCGCTCTTGTCGCTTGCAAGAAAACGCGCAAGCTCACGCGACTGCTTGAAGGTGAGTTTATTGTCGTAGTAGGCAAAGTCCTGCATTATCACCTTTTCGTTGGCAGTGAAAGGATTTTCTTCCTCCTCTTTCTTCTCACTTGCATCGCTACTTGTTGCAACCACCTCACCGTAGCGATAGACCTTCTCTTCCTCGTCGAACGAGGAGCCCTCCATTGCTTGCAGACAGTTTATAATGTCGTTCAGCATTTTCGACATAGTGTCGCCGCGCCCGCCTGTTCCGTCGGTGAAAATATAAAGATTTTCCTTTGCACGGGTAGTGGCAACGTACAGAATATTCAGGTTGTCGACAATCTGGTACAACAGCTCATTGTTATATTCCTTGGCATATATGGAATTGAGCATACTCTCTTGCCTGTTGATGGGCAACAAACTCAAAATATTGAAAGGCTCCTGCGAAGGTTTGCACCACAAAGTGCTGTTAGGCCGCCCCGTCAGTTCCCAATCGCAGAAAGGAATAATAACCGTGTGGAATTCCAGTCCTTTTGATTTATGAATGGTCATCACGGTAACACTGTCACTCGTAGCCGCAGGGATAGTCTCGTCGCATAGTTTCTCGTCCCAAATATCGAGAAATCCATTGATGTCGGTGCTCTTGCTGTTTATACATTGCGACGCTTGGTCGAGGAACGAGAACAGATAGGCCTCCTCTCCCGCAACCGATGAAAGGTTTAACAATGATATTAATTTCTCTATAAGCTCATATACAGGCAACCCTTTAAGATAGGGCAGTTCCTCCAAATAATCGTGTGGCAGCATTGCCGTATGATTCTCCTTGTCAATCAACGAGCAAATATCGCAATCCCTCTTCTCGACAATCCTGCAATATAGCTTTATAAGGTGTACAATGTTTATATCATCGTCGGGAGCAGCAATATGCCTCATTGCCGCAATAATCAACTGCACGGCAGTGGAAGCCGACAGGCGATAGGCTTCGTTCGATACAATTTTAAGCATTGGAAATTCCTGCTTGAATGCCTCCACAATGTCCGAAATAATGTCGTTGCCTCGTAGCAGAATGGCAATATCCTTTGGAGAAATGCCCCGTTCCTCAATGGCCTCGTGCAGCGTTGCCATCAACTGCTTAATGCCATCGGCATTCATACTCCCTTTGGGGTTCTCCTTCTGAATCTGTCTTATTTCAACATAACCGCTGTTGCCTCGCTTCTCGGGCAATGCCTGCTCCACATCACAATATGCGCGTATGAGCTTTTCAATGTCACGGCCCACCTTCTCCTCAAAATCAACGGCAATGGCTTTTGTGGCACAGCTGTATAGTAGGTTATTGAACTCCACTATGCGACGGCTGCTACGGTAGTTGGTCGATTTAAACTCTTTGCCATCCTTTTTCACCTCCTGCGAAACAATCTTTATAGTTTCCGGGTGGAAGGCCTCTATATTGTTCATAATATTCCAATCGCTGTTCCTCCACCTGTAAATAGACTGCTTGACATCACCCACGATAAGATTGTAATTGCCGCGTGCAATAACCTCGTCGAGCAGAATTTTAAAACAGTTCCATTGCAATTTCGAAGTATCCTGAAACTCGTCGATGAATATGTGGTTAATCTCCGTTCCTATCTTCTCGAAAATGAACGAGGTGTTGTTTGTAATCATACTGCTGAGGAAGTATGTAGTCTCGGCAAGCAGAAAGCGGTTCTCCCTGCCATTCTCCTCTTTCAATGTCTTTGCAATAGTGTTAAGCAACCCCAGTTGGTGGTATTTGTCGAGCGATAAACGACAACTGTTTAGTGTGATGCTTTTTTCATCCTCTATGCTCTTTGCCTCGGCAAGCAAGGCAGCTATTCTGCCGTTAATGCCGTTTATCGACGAAATTTTGTCGGGATTTTCAATAAGTGCGGCAATCTTGTCGCTCATTGCAACAATGTCGCCGCTTTTCATCTTGTCGAAGAAACCCCACACTCCCCCTCGTGTCTTACCGAAAAAATCATTGGCCGTGTATCCTTGTACAAGAGAGAAGAACTCCTCGGCAATCTGTTTAATACGCCCGGTAATTTCATTCTCTCTGGCCTTAACCTCTTTGTAGAACTCTTTGAGTTTCTCTCCGTTATTCCTGTCAATCTCCTCCCGTAAATCTTTTCCGCGCTCCTGATACTCCTCTTTGAGTAGATTGCGTGCGAAGGTCTTTATGGATTTATCTATTCTCCACGTCCTGTTGTTGTTCAGATTTTCTTCTATGAAGTTTATAATCTGCTTAATCTCGGCCGACCCTTCATCCAGACGCTTTATGTATGTATCTACTGCTTCGTCGAGCAGTTCCTCGCCGTTGAGCGAGAATTCAACATCGCCATTAAGTTCAAGTTCTTTTGCAAGGCCGCGCAGCACCGATTGAAAGAAAGAGTCAATAGTTTGTATGCGGAAGTGCCCATAGTCGTGAAGAATGAGATTGAGTGCCATCCTTGCCCGCTTGCTTATCTCCTCGCGAAGCATTTGAGGGTAGGCCTCACACATCTTCTCCATATAACTTTGCGACGAAGGCAGATTGTGGGCAATGCCATACAGCTGGCTCAAAATTCGCTCCTTCATTTCACCCGTAGCCTTGTTGGTGAATGTGACAGCAACAATATGTTTGTAGGCATCGGGCTGCTTTATTAGCAACGTAATGTATTTGACAGCCAGAATAAAAGTCTTTCCCGACCCGGCCGATGCTCTGAATACCTCTAAATTCTTTCTCTCTTCCATCTTTTCCCTTTCTTATGAAAGTTCAACCTTTACCTTGCTGCATCCCTCTCGCTCTTTTTCAATTCTTATTTTCGCAGGGATACGTTCCAAAATCTCTTGCAAATGGGAAATTACACCCACTTTGCGCCCTTCTCCCTGCAATCTTTCCAGCGCCTCCATAGCTACGCGCAAGGTTTCATTGTCGAGAGCACCGAAGCCCTCGTCGATAAAGAGCGATTCAATGCTCATTCTGTTCGACGATAAGGATGATAGTGCCAGCGCAAGAGCCAACGAAACAAGGAATGTTTCTCCTCCCGACAGTGAGTTTATCGACCGTTCCTCGTTCATAATATCGGCATCTATAACCTTAATGGCCAAAGAATCGGTGACGATGCGTGCCAGCTTGTAGCGTTGCGAAATATAATCGAGATGCTTGTTGGCATATTCCAGCAGAATATCGAGCGTATATTCTTGGGCTATAATCTTGAATTTATCGCCCTCGGCCGACCCGAATGCCTCGTTCAATATGGTCCAGTTGTCGAATATCTCCTTCTTCTCCTCAAACTCTTTGCAGTAATGCTCATATTTTTTCTTGTTCTCTTCGTCCTGTTTGAGTTTGCTGTTTGCATCGCTTATTTTGTCGAGCAGATTTTTCCGTTGTGTGGCAATGGCAGCGAGGGCACTCTCAATATCGGCAATGCTCTCGCCGTTGTCAGGAATGTGCGGGGCTTTTAAATGCTCCTCCAATGAATTCTGTCGCTCTTTGCAGGTTGTTTCGGCTTTCAACAGGCGATTGCGCAGATTTTCTATGGTGTTACGCAAGCGGGCAATCTCTTCGCTGTCGGTGGTGAGCAACCTGTGCAGCTGTTCCATATTGAGGCAATCCTCTCTCTCCTCCAAAAAACGGTCAACCTCTTGCTTGGCACCTTTTAACCGCTCTTCAATATCATTTATAACCTTTTCAGCTTGTGCTATGCGACCGGTCAGTTTCTCGCGAGCGGCCATAATGTTATTGCGTTTCTCCATAGCCGTGGTTACAATGCCGTTGATGCCCATAATCTTGGCATTGAACGAATTTTCAATATCCTCGGCTCTCTTTCCCTCGCCAATAAGTGCCTTAACCCTTTCTCTTTTTTTCTGTAATTCACAATTCCTCTCTACGATGGCTTTTGCCCTCTCTTCCTCATTGGTCGACAGCTCCTTTACCCGCTCTTTTGCAGTGTCGGCTTTTGCCTTGTTCACCTCTTGCGCAGCTGTAATATCTGTTTGCTTTTTAAGCCTGTTGTTCCACTCCTGTGCGGTTTTTTGTAACCCCTCGGCAAATGCTTCATCGAATGTCGCAACCTCTCCCTCCAATGGGAGAAGAATCTCCCTGTTGCGCTCCCTGCTGTTTTTAAGGCTCTCTTCGAGGCTCTCTATATATGCCTTGTGGCTGTTTATCGAGTTCTTGTTCTCCTCGATACTCCTTCTGATATTCTCCATTGAGGCTGCAACCTCCTCTTTGGCCTTAATGAGTGCCTCCTCTTTCAGTGTCTTTTCTTCAACATCCGATATTTGGTGGTGCAGGCTGCCGCAGACGGGGCACGGCTCGCCATCTACAAGGCGTTTGCGCAGGCTGATAATCTCCTCGGGCAAAACTTTGTCAAGCTCTTCGGCCTCTCTCTCTTTCTCTTTTAATCTTTTCTCTTCGTTGGATAGCAGCTGTATGGTTTCTTCCAATAACTTAATGCGTGCCGAAATACTCTTGCCCGTCTGTGCAATATCTTTAATGTTGGCAACCACAATATCGCTCTTGGGGATAATGGTGCTATATACCCTATACCTGTCGAACCACTCTTCAATAGCTTTAAGCTCTTTTTCGTTGTTGGCAATGTTGCCGGCAAGCAGGGTCGCTTCCTTGCGGTAATTTTCGAGCGAGGATTCTATTTTTCCTCTTTCGGCCTTTAACTCCTCTAAATTCCGCTCTATGTTACGGCAGTCGGCCTCAATGTCGCGTGCTTCGTTTATGCACGGCTGAATTTTGAGCCACTCATTGTTCAGACGCTCCTGTTCGCCAATGCTGTCGGCAAGTTGCTTTTGTGCATCATCGAGCATCCCGTTCAATTTGGCACACTCTGCATTATCCTGTTCCAACTGTTTCCTGTAAAGAGCCTTGCTGTTGTGCATTTCAATGGCCGACATATATGTGTCGCGTATCCCTTGCACGCTGTCTGTCAGCGCGAGCCTTTCGGCAATCTCTTTCGATGCCGCAACCCCCTCCTTTGCGAGCCTGTGTTCCTCATTTGCCTTGTTCAGGCTCTCTATCAACAGATTGTGCTGCTCAATCCAAGCTTTTTTATTCTCCAACAGTCTGCCCTGTTGTTCGGCTGCCTGTAACTCCTTGTCAAAGATATTCTTCTCATCGACAAGCTCTTTTTGCTCCTCGCCGGTGAGCAACACCACATCCTTCATCTTCTCTCCGAGCAACTTTATCTCGTTCCCGGCCTCTTTGTAGCGGCTGTATATTCTTGCCGATATTTTAGAGTAAATATCGGTTCCTGTGAGCTTTTCCAGAATTTCGGCCTTTTCCTTTGGCGTTGCTTTAAGGAATGTGGCAAAATCGCCCTGCGCCAATAATACGGCACGGGTAAACTGCTCGTATGTGAGGCCTATAAGTTCCGGGATTCTTGCAAGAATCTCGCTCTTGCTTCCATCAATCTGTGTGCCATCGGTGAGGTTGAAAAGCGAACATTCGGCCCCTTGCATTTTCCCGAAACTGTTGTTGCGTGCTCTTCTCACGCTCCAATTGGCACGATAAACCTTGCCGTCGAGAGCCTTAAAGTCAACCTCGGCATATCCGTTCGCCGTTCCTTTGCGCAGAATATTACGGCAGTCCTGCTCCTTGATGGTATATTGTTGCGTGTCGGTAATATCGTTGTTGTAGCTCACCTTGTTTGTGCGTGGCGAGGTTGCATAAAGTGCAATGCACATTGCATCGAGCAGGGTAGATTTTCCCGCTCCCGTACATCCTGTAATTGCGAAAATACCGGCCGACGATAAAGGCTCTTTTGTGAAGTCAACCTCAAAATCTCCTGCCAAGGATGCTAAATTCCGTCCTCTTATGGCTAAAATCTTCATACTTCAACCTCCTTTATAACTTTTGTGAGCATTTCCACCAGATTGTCGGGCATTTCGCAGTTGTTAAACTTGCGCTTGTAAACTATTTTCGCAAGCTCGATAGGCCTTATGTTCTTAAAATCGTCATACGATAGTAATGCACTCTCACCATTGCTGTTCTGTGGCGAAACTGCCACTATTCTTGCAAGGCGCACGGCTTTCCCTTCGATGGCTTGTTCTATTTTCTGTCGCCTTGCCGGGTCGGGGCCATCTATTGCAACCTGAACTTCGAGAAAGGGTGAATAATTGTCAATCTCCCCGTCGGGCAACAGGTCAAGCTCCTTTATAACCTCGTCGATGGGCAAATGGCTTCGGGGTATTGTGAGTAACTTTACAGGAGCGTCGAAAGGGATTTTCTCCACCTTGACTTCGCCGTTTCCGGCAATAACCATCGTAACGCTCTGTCTATAATTCCGCTCGGCAAACGACATTGGCAACGGTGCACCGGAATATCGCATATTCTCCCTGTTCGACACTCTTTGTGCCTTGTGCAGGTGCCCAAGGGCGGTATATGCAATTCCTTCGCACGAAAAATCGGGGCTCACGGCATCGAGCCCGCCGATAGTGGTTCGCTCCGAACGGTCGTCGTTCGAAATTTCGGCTCCCGTAGCCTGCAAATGCCCCATAGCAATAATTGTATCATATTTCCCTGATGCAATTTTGCAGAGCGTGCCATAAAAATCCTTAACCCCTTCACTGTGGCTGTTCGCTGCAAGAAAATCGCCCTGTCGCAGATAGGGAACGGCAAGACAGCAAGTGTCGTCGCTCACGGGAATTATATGCCGCTCAAAATCTATGCACCCTTCGGGAGTGCGGTGCACCACACCCCTCACAGTTACCCTCATCTCTTCGAGTAGGGGGTTAGGGGCCTCCAAACGGGCGGCCGAATCGTGGTTGCCGGCTGTGATGACTATTTTGAGCGATGGATTTTCGGTCGTAATCCTTTTAATGAATTTGTAATAAATTTTCTGTGACTCGGCCGAGGGATTGGGGCTGTCGAAAATATCGCCTGCAACAAGCAGAAGGTCAATTTCCTTTTCCCTTATAATATCTCCCAGCCAATTAAGGAACACGCGGTGCTCCTCGGCTCTGTCGTAGCCGAAGAAAGTCTGCCCCAAGTGCCAATCGGATGTGTGGATTATTTTCATACAAATTCATTTGATAGAACTCGCTAATTTACTCAAAAAAGTGCAAAAACAGCCTCATTTTTCAGTTATTTTCCCAATAAATTCAATTATTAAATAAATTTGCAATACCTTTGTGGAATAAATACATTAAGATAAATATAATATGTCAAAATACATTGTAGAAGACCCACGCAAAGTAACAACCCATCGCTTTATTGAGATGAAGCGCAAGGGCGAGAAAATAGCAATGCTCACCGCCTACGACTATACAACAGCTATGCTCATAGACGGTGCCGGAGTAGATGCCATTCTTGTCGGCGACTCGGCCTCAAATGTGATGGCCGGTAACGTAACAACCCTTCCCATCACCCTCGACCAGATGATTTATCACGCAAAGTCGGTGGTGCGCGGTGTCAAGCGCGCGCTTGTGGTTGTCGATATGCCTTTTGGAACATATCAGGTTAATGCCGACGAGGCGGTGAAAAACGCCATACGCATAATGAAAGAGAGTCACGCCGACGCACTTAAACTCGAAGGCGGCGAGGAGATACTCCCCTCGGTGCGCAAAATTCTCGATGCCGGAATACCCATTATGGGACATCTGGGGCTCACCCCGCAAAGCATAAACAAATTCGGAACATACAGCGTGCGTGCAAAAGACGAGGCCGAGGCCGAGAAACTGCGTCGCGATGCCCGTTTGCTGCAAGAGGCTGGTTGCTTCGCCATTGTGCTCGAAAAGATACCGGCTGCACTTGGCACAGCAGTAGCACAGGAGCTTGAAATACCTGTGATAGGTATCGGTGCCGGAGGCAATGTCGATGGTCAGGTCCTTGTGTATGCAGATATGCTGGGTATGACAGCCGATTTTACTCCTCGCTTCCTGCGTCGTTACGCCGACCTTCATTCTGTTATTACCGATGCTGTCGGTAACTATGTAGGCGATGTAAAAGCCTGTGACTTTCCTAACGAGAAGGAGCAATATTGATGCTCCATCCTTCCTTGTATAATATAATAATGATGCCACGCAAAAGCGTGGCATCATTATTATATATAAGAGTAGTGCGATTACTCTACAATATCACTATTGTCGGAATTTTCGGGCCCGGTACCGGCCTCGTCAATCGAGTTTATAATTTCGTCTATGGTGCCGGGATTGCTTCTGTATTCTTGCGTTTCGAGCAGAATGTCGTACAACGGATTGTTGTCGCTATCCCTGTTCTCATCGGGAACGGCTTCAAGCAACTCGGCAAACTCCTTGTTGTCGAATAGGTCGCTGTATTGTACAAGCAAGAAGAGGCCCACCATATTGTCGATATTCTTTCTTATCGCATCTTGTACGAATGTCATAGCCTCGCTCTGCGCAACAAAATTCTTGTTGTCAAGCTCGGCCTTCTCTTCGGGTGTCAATGTGCTGTCGCGGTACAGAATATCCTGATAATTCAGCATTTTCATAACATAGCTCTCCAATGCATCCTCAATCTCAATGTTAAGGTCGTTCATCGGTGAACCGGTGATGTTGCTGTAATTGGTGCCAATATCGGCCTTTATGTCACCTCCTTCGAGAAAGAATAGGGCATATATGGGTGCTTCGTCACTCTCGTATCCGATGTAATAAATCTTGCACCCATCCATCTTGCCTTTAAAATGAAACTCTCCATTCTCGATAACACTCCTTTTTACAGTAGTAAAATCAACACCGTTGCTCGAATAACCAAGCAGAACGCTGTCGCCATCCGCCGCACCCTCTATTGTGCCCGTGATATTATACTCGGAACCACTGCAAGCAAAGAGTGTCAATGCTGTAACAAGTAATACAAAAATCTGTTTCATTCCTTGTAAACAAATTAGCAGATGTATTGTTTGCTTATCGATTGGTTATTTAGAACACACTCAATGGCCTCGGCAAATATGCGTGCTATTGACAACTGCTTGACTTTGGGACAACCGCGGTCGTAGGGGATACTGTTTGTAAACACAATCTCCTCCATAGCCGATTCGCGTACACGCTCCGAAGCGTTGCCCGACATAATGCAATGCGATGCTATGGCACGAACCGATTTTGCACCATTCTCCATCATAAGGTTGGCAGCTTTTGAAATAGTGCCGGCAGTGTCAACAATGTCGTCGACAAGCACTACATTCTTGTCCTTAACATCACCGATAATCTGCATAGAGTCTACCACATTGGCCTTTGCGCGTGTCTTGTGGCAGAGTACAAGGGGTACACCAAGGCATTTTGAATAGGCGCTGGCGCGTTTAGAACCGCCAACATCGGGTGTGGCAATAACAAGGTCTTTGAGGTTCAATGAGTTGATGTAAGGGATAAACACCATAGAAGCATAGAGGTGGTCCACCGGAATGTCGAAGAATCCCTGAATCTGGTCGGCGTGCAAGTCCATTGTAATAATGCGGCTCACACCGGCAACGCTCAAAAGGTCGGCAACGAGCTTGGCACCGATTGAAACACGGGGCTTGTCCTTGCGGTCCTGACGTGCCCAGCCAAAGTAGGGCATAACTGCAACAATGCTTTTTGCCGAAGCACGTTTGGCTGCATCCACCATAAGCAACAGCTCCATAAGGTTGTCCGAATTGGGGAATGTTGACTGCACAAGAAAGACATTCTTTCCGCGGATAGACTCCTCATAAGATACGGCAAACTCACCATCGGCAAAATAGGTGGTGTTCATTTGTCCTAATTCACAACCAAGTTCTTTGCAAATTTCTTCTGCAAGGTAACGCGATTTTGTACCTGCAAACACCATGTAGGGGGTATTGTTCATAATATAGTCAATTAGTTTGTTATTTATTTGTTCTTTATTGCTCTTTTAAAGTTTCTCGATTATTTTCTTCAATCGTTTGAAGCGGTCGAGCAGTTCGGTGTAGTCGGTCGAACGGCAGGCATCGAAATTTGCCCACAACTGTTCGTCGAGTATGACACCCCCGAACCCATAGGCCGGCAAACGTTTCAGATTGGCTTCATCTACATTGCCGTAGGCCCACGTCTTTTTGTTTATCATCTTTTTGCCTATTTCGTTCAGCTCGGCACTCTGATAGAATGTGCGGCCAAGCGGGCCGAAACATACAATGTCGTAAATATTGCGCAGGTTGGCAAGCTCTTTGAGATTGTGTGCATAGCCCACTAATTTCCCCTTTTCGTTACCCATCGGAGGGTTTGAACAAAGAGGGAAAAGAGTGCCGGCAAGGGTATATTCCTGCATCAGGCGACCGTTGCACGAGAATATGCGCTTGTGGTATTTCTTGGGAATAAGGCTCAACAATCGTTCAATGAATTGCGGATGCGGATATTCTTTGTATAGGAACAGATAATCCATCCCCTCGTCGAAGAGTCGAGTGATTATTTTATCCTCTTCGACAAAAAAAGTAGGTTTTGTGGCTACTGCCAGTTTCATATCTTAAAAATAGTGTGGTTTTACTTTTTACTATCTTTGCGGTAGCACGCGAAGATAGAGTGTGCTCGCTTATTTCTATCTTTGGATGCAAAAGTAATAATTTTTATTATAAAAGCGCACTAATATAAATAACATTTATTTGTTATTTTTAATATACAGGATTTTTATCCTCGTTTTTTCAACTTTTTTCTCTTTTTAAACTGCTCCCGGGTAAATATCTTTTTTGTGAAAAACAAACTCAATATTATTTCTGTTTAAGTTGTAAAGTAGTTATAAATCCTTTTCATTATGGCAAAAGAAAGTATTTTAATATTGAGGCAACGCATCGAGATTCCAAAATTGCTCGACCAACTGAATGCCGCACTAAGTGAAGAATGGCTTGCTTATTATCAATATTGGGTGGGCAGCCTTGTTGTAGAAGGTGCAATGCGTTCCGATGTACAACGTGAATTTGAGCAGCACGCAATGGAGGAGTACAATCACGCCAAGCTGCTCGCCGACAGAATAATTCAGCTCGAAGGCGTGCCGGTGCTCGACCCGGCGCAGTGGCTTGTGCTTGCCCGTTGCCGATATTCTCCTCCCATAAAAAACGATGTTGTAACCCTCTTGAAGGATAATATTGCTGCCGAGCGTTGCGCAGTCATACGCTATGAGGAGATTGCAACTTTTACGAATAATATTGATTACACCACCTGTGATATTGCCAAGCGCATTATGGCCGAAGAAGAGGAGCACGAACAGGATTTACAGGACTGCTTGCGCGATGTTGAGTGGATTATGCAAGCTGTGTCTGTCAAATGCTGATGGCGGCGTGTAATAATTAACAAACTACTTCGTTGTTATCGATGTTAAGGCTCAGTCGAGTATCTTTGTACGCTCCTTTTGTCTTAAATATCAACGCTTTGCATTTTGTCAATTCTTACAAACCTAAAGGGGTTATGCCAAATATTGCATTTGACACAGCCCCCTCTTTATAGTTTAGGGGTTATTCTTCGTCTAAAAAACGTTTTGTGATAGGGTGGTACTCCTCAATGCGCCTGTCGCGCAGGAACGGCCACCACTGACGCACCTCCTCGCTGCGTTTGAGGCTCACCTCCACAACCTCAATCTGTTCATCCTCGCCGAAGTGAGCTATAAACTCTCCCTGCGGGCCGGCAATGAAGCTGTGCCCCCAGAATTGTATGCCGTTTGTCATTCCCGACGGGTCGGGCTCGTGTCCGCTGCGGTTTATTGCAATCACAGGCAATCCATTGGCTACGGCGTGTCCGCGTTGCACTGTCTGCCAAGCGCACAACTGTCTGTCTTTCTCCTCCTGTGTGTCGCTGCTCTCCCAGCCTATTGCTGTTGGGTAAATGAGCAGGTCGGCTCCGCGAAGAGCCATAAGGCGTGCTCCCTCGGGGTACCATTGGTCCCAGCACACCTGTACGCCCAATGTTCCTATACTCGTTTTTATGGGGCGGAAGCCTATGTCGCCCGGCGTGAAATAGAATTTCTCATAATAGGCAGGGTCGTCGGGAATGTGCATCTTGCGATATTTCCCGGCAATGCTGCCGTCGCGGTCGAATACCACGGCGGTGTTGTGGTAGAGCCCTTTTGCGCGAGCCTCAAACAGTGAAGTTACCAGCACAATGCCGCACTCGGCTGCCACCTTGCCATAAAACTCGGTCGAAGGGCCGGGGATAGGCTCGGCGTATGAGAAATTGGCGGTCGATTCAACTTGACAGAAGTATGGTGAATTATGCAGTTCCTGCAACATCACCAACTGCGCGCCTTTCTCGGCTGCTGTGCGAATGGCGGCAGCAAGTTTCTCTTTGTTATTTTCAATGTCAGCACCTATTGAGAGCTGAATCATTCCTACTTTTATAGTGTCCATTTTCTTTATTGTTTTACGGGGTATTGCATTGTTACGCAGTGAAGCGAGCCGTGCTGTTTTATTAGCGCACGGCAATCTATGCCCACAATCTCGTAACCCGGGAATGCAGTTTTCAGAACATCGCCGGCCTGTGCGTCGTTGGCAGGCTGTGCGTATGTGGGGTAGAGCACCGCTTCGTTCATTATGAGGAAGTTGGCGTATGTGGCAGGCAGACGTTGCCCCTCTTCGTCGTATATGGGTGCAGGCGAGGGGAGCGACAACAAGCGATAGTGCTTGCCCTCTTTTGTGGTGAAGGTGGCAAGCTGTTCCTCCATCTTTTTCAGGCAGTCGAGCTGCTCGCCGTCCTCCTCATTATATTGCATATATACAATCGTGTCGTTGGGGGCGAGGCGTGCAAGGGTGTCAATGTGTCCGTCGGTGTCGTCGCCGATGAGTTCTCCGTGGTCGAGCCACAGCACACGCTCGCAACGGAGCGTGCGGCATAGTTCCTCTTCGAGCAATGCCTTGTCGGTGGTGTTACGGTTAGGTGCCGTGAGGCAGCAGGTGGTCGTGAGCAGTGTTCCTTTCCCGTCACTCTCTATGGAGCCACCTTCGAG
Organism: Bacteroidaceae bacterium; assembly: GCA_017466065.1. The sequence continues at coordinate 225,763 of JAFTUV010000017.1, read as the reverse complement.
CACAAAGTGGTTGAGGTCGTGGTAGGCCCCTTTTACAATTCCGGCATTGTGCAACTTGCGGTTTATGGCATTGTCAAGCGAGGCTTCGAACTTCTTGCCCCAGCCGTTGAAACAAAAGTCGAGGTAGTGTGGTCCGTCGTCGCCCAAAAGGGTTATGAATGCGTGGTCGCGTGCCCAAGTGTCGTTGGTGTCGCAAGTGAAGAATTGTATATTCTCCATTGTGGCACCGGCCTGTTGCAGTGTGTTGCGGGTATTCTCCTCGCAGGGGGTGACAATGAGCAATCGTTGGCGAAAGCTGATGGCCTTTGCAAGGTTTATGAAACACTCCTCAACCTCTTGCAACATATAGGCCCAATCGCTGTTCTCGTGGGGCCAAGTGAGCTGTATGAAATCCTGCTTGTGCCACTCGGCAGGCAGGAATATATTTTGTTTCCCGGGTATCATTGTTTACGTTTCCTGTCGAAGAACGGGTTTTTCGATGATGCGCTCACCGGTATTGCAATCACATAGTTACACCCTTTCATCCAGCCCAGTTGCAGAGCTGCGTATCCCACCGAATACATCACACGCGTGTCGAGTCGCAAGTCTGCTGCCGTGGCACAGGCCGAGCCTACTGCAATTCCCACATCTATGGTGTTCATTGCGCAAGGAGTTCCGGCCGGACGACCGTCACAAGTGAGGCTGCCGCAGTAGGCGCAGTTAAGCATCATAGCCTCTTCGCGCGAACCAATCAACACTATTGCTTCGGCCGACAGAATATTCTCTGCATCGCGTTGAAGCCCTCCACGGCCCATCTTCTCGCCAATTTGTCGCAAGCCGTTGCTCAATGCGACAATGTCATCGTCGGTGACAAGGGCAATTTCAATAATATCCACCCCTTTTGCTTTTGGTGCGGTGCGGGCCGCAGTCATCATCTGCTTTGCGGCCTCAATAACGTGCTGATGGCGCATTTCGCGTTCGTCGTAAATCATATTGTAAAATTTTGAATTTTCCTTAATATATTGCGAAGATAACTAAAAAAACTGAATATCACTGCATAGGGAGTTTCAAAAATGAAAAATATTGGTGCGTTCATTGTTTCTTGTGTAGCATATTTTTTTGTACCTTCGCGCTTGTTTTTGAAGAATGGTGTTTATAATGAGGTTTTTCGCTAAACAGATACTGCTTGTTCTTTTTGTTCTGCTGCTCGCTTCGTGCAGCAGTTACAAGCCCATCGAACGTGCCGCTGTCGATGATTCATCGGTGGCTTTCAAAGAGTATCTGCAAGCCGGGAATGTGGAAATAACCGACAGCAACACCGTGCAGATGCTCAATGGCGCGTATGCCAAATTTGCCGATATGTTTGCCGCAATAGAGAAGGCGGAACACCACGTTCATCTTGAATATTTCAATTTCCGTAACGACTCGATAAATGCCGTGCTCATCGGTCTGCTTGCCAAAAAGGCTGCCGAGGGAGTGGAGGTGCGTGCACTTTTCGACGCATTCGGCAATATGTCGAATAACCGCCCGCTCAAAAAAGAACACATCGAGGCAATTAGGGCCACAGGGATAGAACTTGTGAAATTCGACCCGTTTGTATTCCCTTGGATAACACACAGCGTGCACCGCGACCATCGTAAAATTGTAATTGTCGATGGTAAGATAGGTTATATAGGTGGCATAAATGTTGCCGATTACTACCTCACCGGGCTCGAAGGAATAGGAAAATGGCGCGACATACACGCTCGCGTGGAAGGCGCGGCAGTCGCCGGGCTGCAAGATATATTCCTCGAAATGTGGAATCGCGAAACAGACCAGCAGATAGGCGGTGCCGAGTATTATCCTCAACCCGAAACAACAGGCACCGCACAGGTGGCAGTGGTGGACCGCTGGCCGCACCGTACCCCGAAAAGTATGCGCCGTGCATACGCCAATGCAATAAATTCGGCAAAGGACAGTGTGGTGCTTGTCAGCCCCTATTTTATCCCTATGCCCATAGTGAAGAAGGCTATAAAAAAGGCCATAGACGATGGCGTAAAAGTCGATATTATGCTCACTGCAAAAGGCGATATCCCATTGCTGCCCGACGGCGTTTGGCGCATAGGTTACAAACTTATGAAACGCGGTGCCAATGTTTATATGTATGACGGCGGCTTCAACCACTCGAAGGTGATGTGTGTCGATGGGAAGTATATGACCGTTGGATCGGCCAATCTGAACAGCCGCAGTATGCGTTACGATTATGAAACAAATATCTTCGTGTTCGACAAGGGCGACACTCGCGAGTTGCAGGATATTATCGACGAGGATAAGAAAGAGAGTTTTCTCCTTACGAAAGAAATTTACAAAAAACGCTCCTTGTGGAAGCGGTTGTGCGGCTTCTTCGTGGAACTTCTCACTCCTATAATGTAAAGCATTATGACAATAAAGATGGCAACCAGAAAAGGTTGCCATCTTTATTGTCATAAATGATTTTGCTATTCAAAAACAAGCTCGCCGAAAAATTCCGGACGGTGAAAACTCGGTTCCTTCCAATCTATCGGTGCCCACGAAATAAAATGAGGGGTTGGCAGTTCGTCGCCGCATTTATAAAAATTCGCATTCATTCTTTTGCCTTCCCAACTTTCAATACCGCTGCGGAACAGGGCTGTGGCAGGGATAATCTCAATGACGCTCCAACTATGCTCTCCCTTGCGCAAGGGGAAACACTCTGTGCCGAGCGATGGGTGGCGCACCACACTGTTCAGCACTTCGGCCGGTGCACTCTCCTTCGGTTCATCGGCTGGGTGCCACGCAAGCAGCAGTTTGCCGGTGCAGGTACATTCGAAATTGTAGTAATCCATATTTCCCTGTGGCGAAACAAAGAACTCCACGCAAGGGTCGGTCCAAGTGCGTCCTTGATCCTCGGCCACCTTTGCCTGAATATCATTTTCCGTTACATCGAACTTTATATACAACTTTTTGCCATTGTGAAAAAGCTTTACACCTACTGCGGGCGTATAGGGAAAAACCGCAGGCCAATTGCAGCAGGCAACAGCCTCGCTGTTTAATGTGGCAAACACTTTTTCAATTTCCGCGATACTATCATCGACAAGGGAAATTTTTGGTACAATAATTTTTTTCATAAGTGGAAATTTATTACAACTATGCGAATATACTTCTATTTTTTTAATTCGCAACAATTCGGTTGTAAACAAATTCTTAATATCTTCGCACAAAATTGAAGAAAAAATATGCCCATTGTAGAAATAACATCACTTTCGCATCCCGGAGTCGAAATTTTCTCCACACTCACCGAGGCGCAGTTGCGCAAGCGTATGGAACCCGAAAAAGGAATCTTCATCGCCGAGAGTCCCAAAGTGATACGCGTTGCGCTCGATGCAGGTTACGAACCGCTTGCACTTCTATGCGAGCAGAAACACATTGTCGGCGATGCTTCCGATATTGTGGACAGATGCAGTAATATTCCCATCTACACAGGCGATCGCGACCTGCTTGCCTCACTCACAGGCTATACGCTCACACGCGGTGTTCTTTGTGCACTGCGCCGCCCCCGGCCACGCAGTGCAGGGGAAGTTTGTAGCGGAGCGCGCAGGGTTGTGGTAATCGACGGGGTAGTGGACACTACAAACATAGGTGCAATATTCCGCTCGGCGGCGGCACTCGGCATTGATGCAGTGCTGCTCACACGCTCGTCGTGCGACCCGCTGAACCGTCGGGCAGTGAGGGTGTCTATGGGCTCGGTTTTTCTTGTTCCGTGGGCATGGCTCGACACGCCCGTCGATGCCTTGAAGGAATGTGGCTTCCGCACGGCGGCAATGGCATTGAGCGACAATTCCGTGTCGATAGATAATGAAGCTCTTGTGAGCGAGGAGCGTTTGGCGATAATTATGGGCACCGAGGGTGAGGGATTGGCGCAAGAGGTTATAGATGCTGCCGATTATGTGGTGCGCATACCTATGGCCCACGGTGTCGACTCGCTCAATGTGGCAGCCGCCTCGGCTGTTGCCTTTTGGCAGTTGCGTGCAAGGTAGAGGGGGATTATGCCTTCTCCACAATCAGCTGCAACGCCTTGTCTTTGATAGTAACGAGCCTTATACCGCCTGTTTTCTGCAAGTTTTCCCGCAAACGCCACGTCGCACTATTGTAGGCCGATGTTGCATCTTTTTCGTTCAGTCTCCACACCTCGTTGCAGATGTCGCTTTTTGCCACCGTGTACCCTTCGGCCTTTGCAAGCAGTTCCATAAGCCGTGCTTGTGTCGAGGGCAGTTTCACACTCTTCCCGTTTGCGGTGTTGTACAATGTGCGTGCCGTGCAGTTGTAGATTATTTGTCCGAGTGCTATTTTTGTTTCGTGCACATTGATTATGGTCGTGGAATTTTCCTTTATATACTTTATATATAGGATTGTTACGAAAAGCAATGCAATGGTGGCTGCAATCATAAATCTCCAATCGAAGAATTTATAATTCTTTATCACGGTGGTTGCGGGTAAATAAACCTCACTAACCACCTGTCCTTGCCGGCAGAAGCCCAACCCCACAGTGTCGGTTACAAAAATATTCCGGCCTTGCAACTGCCTGTCGCTCAAAAGTGTTGTTTCAGCATCGGTTACGAGGGTGTCGGGTGTGGGGAACATTTTAAACAGGCTCTTTACCTCCATTCGCAAGGCAACATCAACATCGTAGCCGGCGGCGTTTAGTTGACTTTTCCACACAGAATCCATTGTCGCAATATCCTGCGAGCCTGTTTCCAAAAAGACACTTTCAATGAACATACTTTGTGTCATCTGTACGTCGTGCTTGTATTGGTCGCCCGATATTTGATATTTGGCTGCTATGATACAGATTCCTGTTTCACTCTCTATGGTGCAGGGGCGTGCTTCGAAATATTCGTATGAATTGAAGTTGCGGGTGGATATGAAGGGAATCTTTTTAACCTTTGCTATACTGTCGTGCCAATGTTGAGAGTGCTCCATAAAAAGGCGGTTAATATCATTTTTTATAAACTCCCTTTTTGCTCCATAGCCGAAGGCAAACAGCACGCCGTATGTTGCGATAAAAATAACAAATACCTGTATAATCTTTCTCTTCATCATCCTTTCCGGTTGTTTCTCGCTTGCGAAGATAGGGATAATAAAAGTATTGGGCAATGTAAAATTACGCATTTAGCTATTTTGCTGTTTTTCCTGCCAATGTTTTGTATTTGAGCGCATTATGCGCGTATCTTTCATTTTTGAGGCAAAATGAAAGACACAAAAGAGTGAATGGAAGATGGGAAATTTGCAGTCGGGGGGTGGTGTATCTAATTTTGTGCCAACGAAAATAGGTCGCATAAGATTCAAACTGTGAAAACATTTTTTAGCGAATTTGTCATTCTATATAATCACCTTTCTTAAAATTATGTAACACTTTTGATATTTTCCCCGTCTTACTGATTAGAAAGCATAAACATTAAAAAACATAACCAATGAAAAGCAAATTGATTATTATCGTTGCAGCCCTCCTCGTTACCATTGCGGCTGTGGCGCAGAAAAGAAGAGTTGTGGAAACTCCGCTTTTTGAGAGTGCAAACACGTCGAGCATCGAATTTACCCGCGTCGAAGTGAACAAAGAGGCAACAGTAGTTTCGGCAACCATCTGGCAGCGACACGGTTATTGGGTGATAATAAACAGCAGCAGTGTACTCAAAGGGCGCACCACCGGCCGCGACTATAAATTCCTGCGTGCCGAGGGTGTAGAGGTTGATAAAGAGGTGGTTATGCCGGAAAGCAACCGCATCGACTGCACCTTGTATTTTGAACCTGTGGGCAACGAGGATACAAGCGTCGATTTTAGAGAAAATATTGAAGAGGAGCAAAATTCGTGGGAGATTAACGGAATATCCCTTCTACCTTTGCCGAGCTTTTTGCAGGGTAGTTGGGAGCCGGTGGGCAATGCCGGCAATGTGGTGGCAGCCTTTGTACAGGACCGCCTGCTCTACGACGGCGAGGCGTGGAAATACACCGCCACGCAGAAAGGGAGAAACATTACCCTCGATATTACTTGCGGCGGTATCACACAGCAACTTCTTGCCGTGCCGAAGAGCGACGGCACACTTCTTCTTAAAAAGGATAAAAAAGATAAAGGCACATTGCTCACCCGCAAGGCACAAACAGCCGGCAACGATGGGTACGCCTATAATCCTGCCCGTGCAACCCCTCTCTTTTTCCGCTCCGGTAAAGTGGTGCTCAAAGGGTGCGTGATAAATAATCTCACAACCACCGAGCAACAGAATTTTATGAAAATCATTAAATACAACAATGTGCTCTCCATCAGCGGGAACGAGCTTGTGAGAATAAACCGCGACGGCACCTTCCAATGTGAATTTGAGGTGGACCACCCGCACTATGTTTATATGCAGAGCCCGTTGAATACTATGGTGTTTGTGGTTCCCGGCGACACGGTGGTAATGTGTTACGATGCGGTGGAGAGTGACCGCGAATATTACAGCAATTGCGCTCCCGCAGTTCTTGGCAACAGCCTCTCGGCACAGCTCACGCGCTATTCTATGCCCTGTAAAGGTGTTCTCGAAAATAGCATCGAAGGGGTGAAAGAGTGTAGTGAATACAACAGGAACCACTCGGCCACAAAGGAGAGTGCTCTTGCTTTTGTGGATAAGGCCGCGCCGCTCTTCAAGAGAATACACGAAAAGGCACCCTCGCTGCTTGCCACCTTTCCTCTCTCGCCCGTTGCAAAGGATATTATAATAACCAATGTGGCCGAGAATCTTTTCTCGAATATATTTGATGTTGATATGTTTTATAACGAAAATGCCTATATAAAAGGAGAGAATGATGTGTGGGAGGAGAACGAAAATTTTGTTCCTTTGAGCAGTGTTGGGTACTACTCATTCTTGAACGACAGCGTCAATGCCCGCAACCTTCTCGACAATGATTATTTCCTTTGCAATCGCAACAATTGGGTAATATTCAACCGTTTGGCGTTTCGATTGCTGCACTCCTATTGTTCGCGGATATATCTTGCCAGAAATGAATTTGAAGAAGAGCCTTGCGTTAAGAAACTTGCAACCCTTCCCGAAAATGCAGATAACGAAGATTTTAAGAATGCACTCGGTCTTTTGAAGTATGGCAATCACTACACGGGGAAATATAACGCAAAGGTTGCAGAGCTTGCCCGCAACCTTCCCTTTGATTCGCTTCCCGATAAGAATTATATCTATGGCAATGCATTTAAGGATATTGAGAAAGAACTTGGCATTGGCAACTGTATGATGTTGCAACAGGCTATATTTGAGATTGCGAATTTGGAAGAGAATAATTTGGACTATACAATGGAGGTTGTTGCCTGCACAATGCCCTTTATTACCAATCCTGTTGTTGCCGGACAGTTGGTAAACAAACTGCGCAAGATAGTTGCCGAGCGTGAGGGTGGTGCCGAAAGAAAGATGACCCCCGAGGTTGCCCGGTTCCTTAAATCTCTTAACGAGAAATACCCCGGCGAAGTTATTATCCTCGATTTTTGGGGGCTCGGCTGCGGTCCCTGCCGTTCGGAAATGCTGCGTCACCGCGAGCTTGTAGAGAAATATGCCGGCAAGGTGCGTTTCGTATATATAAGCGTTGCGCAGAATAATACCGAAGCTGCCGTGAACGAGTTTTTCACCACCAATAATATAAAAGGAGAGAATTTGCGCGTGAGTGGCGACACTTGGGCCTATTTAAGCTCGCATTTTAATTTTTCGGGCATTCCGCACGTGGAGATTCTTTTAAAGGACGGCACCCTCTATCCTAATTCCTATCGTCTCTATTTGAACGATGAATTTATAGAAAATTTCCTGTTGAAAGAGTAGGTTAAAAAGTTTTTTTATAAAAAAATATCATCGTTTGTAACAAATTGCCAAAAACTCCGTCTTACCAATGTGAGAGGAATAAAACTCATTCTCGCGCACAAGAAAAACAAAATGACACACGCAGAGTTCAAACAGAAATTTATGCCCTTGCAACCGATGCTCTTTCGCGAAGCGTACAGAATGCTTTGCGACAAGTTCGAGGCCGAGGATGCGGTGCAGAATCTCTATTTGAGGCTGTGGGAAAAGAAGAACGAACTTGCTCGCTTGGTGGCTCCCGAGGCCTATTGCCGCACAATGTTGCACAACATCTGCATCGACCGTTGGCGACTGTTGCAGAAGGAAAATCAACTATTTGCCGGCGACGGACAGCCACTCACCGAGGCACCTATGAGCACATTCGAGAAAAACGACGAGAAAGAGTTTGTGAAGATATATCTCGACTGCCTGCCGCTGTTGCAACGCCGTGTGGTGCTTATGAGAATGAACGGCCACTCTTATAGTGAAATAGAGGAGATAACCGGAATTTCGGGAGTAAACATACGGGTTATAATATCGAGGCTGAGAAAAAGGTTCCGTGAATATTACAACGATAAATAAAAGGTAATAATATAGATGTTGACCCAGAAATATTTTTTCACGTATTTGTCATCTCGAACCTTGTGTGAGAGATCCCTCGTCGCATTGCTTTGTCGGGATGACATTGAGAGAAAGGGCGTGGGTAAACTGCTATATTATCTCTAAAATAATAGGCAATTATGGATATAAATAAGCTGATAGAACAGTTCTTCGAGGGCACATTATCGCTCGAAGAGGAAGAAACACTCTGCAACTATTTGCGCAACAACGAGGTCCCTCCCTCGATGCAAGGCGATAAAGAAGCAGTGCTTGCGCTGTGTGGCAGTGTGGGTGATTGCTCCTTGCCATCGGGTGCAGTCGAGCGTTTGGAGGCAATGCTCGACGAACTCCACAGCAATATATCTCCCGCCGAAACAACGGAACGGCAACCCTCGGCACCCATAATGAAAAAGCGAAAAATACCAATAGTTTCGAGGGTGGCTGTTGCAGTTGCCGCCTCCATTGCCACACTCTTCTATCTTGTGTACGATGGTACCGAAAAAGAAAATGCCGACGAGTGGGCAATGCAGGAAAAAGATACATTCTCCTCGCCCGAAGAGGCACGCCGCTGTGCCCGTCAAGCCTTCGGTGAGCTTCTGCTGGCAATGAACACAGCCCGCGAGAATACCCAAGCGATAGGTTACACGCTCGAAGAGTCGGCACTGCAGACACGAGCGATTAAGACAAACCCAAACGAGTGATTTTATGAAACAATTTGTATTAACGGTCCTTCTGATTTTTGCTGTTGCCACAGGCATTGCAGCGCAATCGTCGGCTCCAAAGCCGAAAGAGAAAAGCGAAGTGGAGATGCTTATGCGGCGTGCTTCAAAGATAAAATCTCCACAAATAAATTACGCCTATATCTCGCTCAATATGTTCAAGCAAATGCTTCATCCTATGCTTGCCGAGAATCCTATGGTGAGTGAGCTCTTCGGCACAATGAAGAGCCTGCGACGCTTCTTTACCACCGGCCCCGATGGGGAGAAACAGCTTGCAGCGGTTCTTCACCCCTTTATGCAGGAGGAGGTGGTGGTAATGGGTATGGAACTGATGACCATAAACCGCGAAAATGATGCAATGTCGGTTATATATGCAGGGGACGACAAAATTCTGCTCATAAACGATAGTGGCGAGTGCCTTTCGGTGGTGTTTGTGGTGGGCCTCTCCTACGAAGTCTTTAAATATATTTTCGGCGAGAGTGATTTTGAATTTGATTTTTAGAAGATTATACTATGAAAAAGATAATAATAACGATTTTCACCCTGTTCCTGTTTGTTGTGGCAGCCTCGTCACAAGGTGACGATATTGAAAAATTCTGGAAAGATATAAACGCTCTTGCCGGCGATGGAGTGGAGTGTGAAGCATACGATGTAAATTCCTACATAAAAGAGCAATTTATCTCCCAATTGAGGCAACAACTCGGCGATGAAGATGTTGAGCAGCTTATGGAGCATTTCCCGGTTATAGGAAAAGGAGGAAAACTTCTACTGCTTGAAACAGATGGCGAGGAGGGCTATCGCCGTGTATGCTCTTTTGTAGAGAAATATGAAATTGATGCCACCGAAGAACTTTTCGGCATTCCCCTTATGATAAACAGCCGCGACGAAGGTGAGCAGCAGATTGTTTTTTCGAACGATGATTATACTTTAATTTTCAACGATGAAGCCGAGGATTGTTACTATGAAGTATGCATCGCCACTTGCAATATAATAGACTTGCTGCAAGAGGCAATGTTGAGTGTAATGGAAGTGATGGACGAGACTCTCGTCGATGTGCTCCCTGCCGGCAACGAAAAACTCGCCTATACGCTGTCGGCCGATGGCGAGGTAACCGGCATCGCTCTTGCCGATGCTGTGGTTAAAAAAACTGTAAAGAAGAACAGCGGCCCCCTCTACAACGATAGTATTATAGAGCCGGCGTTGGTGCAGAATGGTGACGGCGACTATCGGGTGGCAATTCCCACACTCACCGATGAAGATAAGATAAAAGCTGCTCCCTATGCAGTGAGTGGCATATATGATTGGATAAATGAAACAGGCTTCGGCAAAGGAGGCGGTGAGAATCCCCACCAAAAGTCCGGGATTATAACCCCACTCTCTGTGCTGAAAGAGTATTTTCGTGCCAATAACCTTCTGCCTTTGTCGGTAGAGCATCCGTCGGCCGGATTCTGCAAGCACTTTACCGCCGAGTATCAGGGTGGGGTGCCGGCAGTGCTCTACCGCAAGTCCCTCACTCCCGAAGGCTACGATGATGCACTCTCCGACCTTGCTCCCTTCTTTGCCCTTGAAAATGGCGCAAGGTACAGGAATATGAAGGTGGTGAACCGCTACGATTCCCCGGCCGGCGAACGGTTCGTTCAACTCTACGGCGAGAACTGTGTGCTTGTGTGCATATACGATTCTCCCACCGAAAAGCGTTGCTGTATGAGTGTGACCTTGGGCGACAATGATGCCTTTGCTTCCTTCCTCAAAGCCTATCGTTTCGATGGGGAGAGTGACATTGTACGCAAATGCAGAATTGAGATAGGGGATAACGGCATTCATTTCTCTGCCGGAAATCTAATAAATCCCCGTGGAGTTTATTTCAATCTCGATTATTACAACAGAATTAACCATAAACAGTAAATATTATGAAAAAAGTTTGTTTTATTTTAGCCCTGTTGATGGCAGGAACCTATTGTGCCATTGCACAGACAACCGCATTGGTTGTGTATGAAGGCGGCTATTTTGTGAAAAACGATAAAACGTGGGAGGAGTATCGCCCGGCCGATAAAAAAGGTATATGGTCGAGCTATAAACAATGGCGTGAGGACGATACATTCTTCTATTTGAAGAACAAAAAATGCCAGCTTACAATCCCCAAAGTGAGAAAGGATAAGATATTCATCGCACGTGGCAAGAGCAAAAAATGGGAAATTGTCTACAACACCATCGACATTCACAATATGTGCCCTAACAAGGACGGCCTTTTCTACTGCTATCAGGACGGCCGCGGCGATTGGCACAACGGATACTTTGTGCGCAACAATGCATCGTGGATAGAATATGCACCCGGCAAGCAACGTCAAGTGTGGGCCGAATTCAAACAGACCGGCGAGGACGATAACTATTTTTTCATCGAGAGCACAAAGAACAAAGTTTCAGTGCCCAAACACCCGTCGCGTAACTTCATAATAACCAATCTCGAAAATGATGGCTGGCGCGGCGGCTACACAACAAAGGCCATATACGACCGTTCGGCACAATACGACTATAATTTTTATTTCGGGAATATAGTTCTCAAAGGGAAGGACACAGCCAAGCACGCGCGTGTAAGTTTCGACCGTTCGGGCAATATACAGATAGCCTGCAACGATAAGCACTACGACCTTGAATACCGTTCAATGGAACTTGTAAATTATTATGGACGAAAGGCAGTTTCCATAACCATAGACGAGAAAAGCACTTTGCTGCTGGCTCCCGACGGCAAGTGCTATGTGAACTGCAAGAGCGTGGGCAAGAATATGATTTTCACGGCCGGCGACAACGGCTCGAATTTTGCCGAGGTCTTCACGCTGCTTAAAAATAAATCATTCTATCAATATAAATAAAAGGTAATTGCAACTCATTAACGTAGAAGCAAGGTGGTGACCAATTTTATTCCGGTCACCACCTTGTGTTTGTAGTACGACTCTAAATTTATGTAATCATATATTCAACACACCGCGCCCACAGGCTCCTCTATCGCTATTTTCTCGCCACTGTAAATATCGAGCCCGAGCTTCTTTACAATGTGGGTTATAGCCTTCTGTGCACGCACCGAATTTCCGGCAGAATCTATTGGCGGCGAGAAGGCGGCGATACCAAAAAGCCCGGGAAGTACACCTATGATACCGCCACCCACGCCTGTTTTTGCAGGCACCCCTGTGGAGAACATCCAGTTGCCACTATGCTCGTAAAAGCCCACGGCTGCCATCATCGATACTATTTTGCTTGCAAGATATTGTGGGAACACTCTGCGCTTTGTCACAGGGTTTATACCGCCGCCGGCAATGGTGCCTGCAAGAATCGCAAGCTCGCTTGTTGTCACTCCCAAAGAGCATTGACGCGTATAAAGGTCGAGCGACACATCGGGCTCATCATATATGCGATTGTAGCTCTTCAAAAGCCAAGCGATAGCGCGGTTGTTGTGGTTGGTGACACTCTCCGACTTATAAAGTTCGTCAATTAAGGGAAGCTCACCTGCGCACAATTCGTTTATATTGTGCCGTATAGCTTTCCACTTCTGTTGCTCGTCACCCACCGGCCGCACCAAGCTGACGGCGGATATTGCCCCTGCATTTACCAATGGAGTAGAAGGATGGTCGTTCTCCAACAGTATGGCCATTATTGAGTTGAAAGGCATTCCGGTGGCGTCGGCGCCAATCATATCCATTATGGTATTTGCACCATACTCTTTTAGCACCAATAAGGCTGTTGCAACCTTGGAAACCGACTCAATACCAAAGCGGTAACTGCTGTCGCCGGCCTCAATAATTTCGCCATCGGGCAAGCAGATAGCTATTGCAAAAAGGTCGCTGTCAACGTTTGCGAGGTAGGGGATATAATCGGCATTCTTGCCACCCTTTTCCTCTTTGTACATTGCGTAGGCCTTTCCTACAACAGTGTGCAGTTCCTCTCTTGTAATCCTTCTATCCATTTATTACAGATTATTTTCCCGTGTGTGTATATACTGTTCCTTTTATCTTCACATTGCTCTCTATTGAGATTCGTGAGGGGGTAGGATATTGCAGCTTTTCAAGCTCTGCCACGGCAGCCGCAATGTCCGAGAGTAATTGGTCGGCCATATCCCGGCTGAACCCGTTGCGCACCACAAGGCGCATAACTATGGTCTTTTCGAGTTTCGCAGGGAGTGTATATGCAGGCACCATCCAACCATTCTGTTTTAATTTGTCTTGCAGGTCGTATAGTGTCCATTTACACTTCTTTGCGTGCTCTTCCTTCATCTCCCAGATGAACAAAGGATTGGTAACCTCTTTACTATAATTGCGGAAGGGTGCCATCTTGCCAATCGCTGCGTGCAGATACTTTGCAATCTCCATAGAGTTATGCTGTATGGCCTTGTAGCCTTCGAAGCCCAAGCGGATGAATTGGTAATATTGTCCGAGTATCTGTGCTGCGGGGCGCGAGAAATTCAATCCCACCTGTGTAACATCGGCACCTAAATAATTTACGCTGAACGACATTGAGTCGGGGAGATATTTCTTGTCTTTCCACACAACCCAGCCTATGCCGGGATAAACAAGGCCGTATTTGTGGCCGCTTGTGCTGATGGAGAGTACCCATTTGAGGCGGAAGTCCCACTGCTTTTCAGGTTCGAGGAAGGGGAGGATAAATCCGCCCGATGCTGCATCTACGTGGATGGGAATGTCGTACCCGGTCTTTTTGTTATACTCGTCGAGAGCATCGTTAAGGGCTTTGACATCGTCGTTAAGGCCGGTCCACGTTACACCTTGTATGGGTACAATGCAGATTGTATTTTCGTCGCACATAGCTATTGCTTCCTCGGGGCACAATGTGAGCTTTTCGGCCGTGAGAGGAACGGTGCGCATTTCAATCTGCCACAGTTGCGCAAATTTCTCCCACACAACCTGATAGCCCGATGATATTACAAAGTTGGGCTTGTCGCAAGGCTTGCCGGCTGCTTCCCGGCGTTTCTTCCAACGTTGCCACGCAGCCACTCCGCCAAGCATACAGGCCTCGCTCGAACCAATGCCAAGTGCGCCGGCCTTCCATTTTGCTTGTTCGGGGCTGTTCCATAGGTTGGCAATTATGTTTATGCACTTTGCGCACATAACCGCAATGCGAGGGTACTCTGTTTCGTCGATATAGTTTATGGCTATCGCATCGTTCATCAATTTTGTGGCGTATGGGTCCATATATGTGGTAACAAACGTTGCAAGGTTCAAACGCGGCTGTGTCTGTGCATACGTTTCGTCCTTCACCATTTGATAGGCAATCTCGGGGGTGGTGGATTTCTGCGGAATTTTGTCGACAGGTGCCGATGCTAACATTTCGTGTGAACCGAATACCGCTGTTGTAACATTCGTTTCTTTGTAATCTTCATTCTGTTTCATTTTCTTGATTTTTTTAGGGTTTGTAACTGATGAACGGTTTTTGGTTGCCGCCTGTTCGTTTGTTTGCTTTTTTTGTGATTGTGGTACAATAATTTTGTTTTTTTACCATTTTGTGGAGGGGTGAACAAATTGCTTTTTTCCATTGTTTGCAACCATAGGATTAAAATTTTAGAATATGAGAATTTATACAGGAAAAGGGAGTATAACCCTTTGGGCTTTGTTGGGTATATGGTCGGTGTCGGCACTCACATCCTTGCCGGGGCTGGCAATATCGCCCATTCTTGGCGACCTTTCGACAATTTTTAAAACTGCCACCGAGTTTGATGTGCAGATGCTCACTTCGCTTCCATCGTTGCTTATAATTCCTTTTATATTGCTTGCCGGTCGCACAAGCGATGCTGTGGGGTATGTGCGCCTGCTCTATTGGGGGCTGGGACTGTTTTTGTTAAGCGGATTGCTTTATTTTTTGTGCGATAGTATTATGGAGCTGATATTTGTGAGTGCTCTTCTGGGAGTGGGGGCGGGTATTATAACTCCGCTCTCAACCTCGCTTGTGTCGCGCTTCTTCACAGGCGAACAGCGCACACGGCAGTTTGGTTACTCTTCGGCGGTGAACAATCTCACCCTCGTTGCTGCCACGGCTGTTACCGGCTATCTTGCCGAGATTGAGTGGCATCTGCCGTTCATCGTGTATCTGTTGCCTGCTGTGTCGTTGATGCTTGTTCCTTATATAAAGAGTGCCGAAAAGAGTTGCGGCGTTTCGCCTGTAAATGGCAATGTTGCCGTTGGTGCCGGATATTCGTCCCACATAAATTATTCCGGATTATGGAAACTTATGCTTTACTATCTTTTCATTACCTTTCTTGTGATGGCAGTGAGTGTCAACCTCCCGTTCCTTATGAGTGAGAATGGGCACGACAGTGGTAGTGTGGGGCTTGTTACTTCGCTCTTCTTTCTTGCCATTATGTTGCCCGGTCTTTTCCTGAATCATATATTGCGCTTCTTGGGCGAGAGGGTTTTTCTTTTCTCTCTGTTGCTTATATGCTGCGGCTTGCTTGTGATATTCTTTTACGCCTCTATTATGGGCGCGGCCGTGGGGGTGCTGCTTGCAGGGGTAGGCTATGGCATTGCGCAACCCTGCATATACGACCGTACGGCTTCTGTTGCCTCTCTCGACAAGGTTACCTTTGCGCTTGCCCTTGTAATGACAATGAATTATGTTGCAATAGTTATATCTCCACCGGTGGTCGATATTCTTCAAGGGGTGGCGAAGGTAACAAGTGAACGCTTTGCTTTTGCGCTAAATTCCTGTTTGTGTGTGATAGGCCTGCTGTTTCTTCTTGTGAGAGGAGCTTTGCAGAAGAGGAGGGGCAATGTATGAAAAATTATCTGAAAGGATCGTTTGCTCTGCTTGTTTCGCGAATGTCGGCAGGGCTTAACATTAATTGTACAAAATACCTGTTGCCTGTATGGATTGCGCCTGTCGACTTTATTGCCATACGCCTGCTGTTTGGCACACTTTTCTTTTGGACGATAGGTGCTTTTGCCTCGCACGATGCAACATCGAAACGCGACAAGGTGAAACTGTTCCTGTTGGGGGCGACAATGGTATTCGGCTATATGACACTATATGCTGTGGGGCTGACCTGTACAACTCCTGTTAACTTTACTATATTCAATGCGTTGCAGCCTATATGGGTGTTTGCTTTTTCGGTCGTGTGCCGTAATGAGAGTGTCACGGTCGGCAAGGTCGCGGGTATCTGTTTAGGTTTCTCGGGGGTGGTGGCTACGCTCTTTTCCGAGGCTCAGCACGAGCTTGCGTCGAATGCTCTGTTGGGTAACACGATGGCTCTTGTGAGCTCCTTGTGCTATGCAGTGTATCTCTTTTCGTCAACAGCAATGTTACGGCGAGTGAGCAATATGGCAATGCTTAAATATACTTTTTTTGGTGCGGCTGCTTCGGGTCTGACGGCATTTGTTCTTTCGGGCTGTAATATCCCACGAATTTTCTTGGAGTATAATTCATCGGCCGTGCTTCTGCTTCTGTTCGTGCTTGTTTTTCCTACGGCGTTAAGCTATCTGCTTGTGCCGATAGGCCTTAAATATCTGAAAACCACTCTTGTGGCGATGTATGGATATGTGACATTGTTTGTGGCAACCATAGTTTCCCTGTTCACCGGGCAAGACCGCTTCGATGTTCCGCTGTTGCTTGCCCTGTTGCTCATTTGTGTGGGAATTTTTCTGGTAGGACGAGCCGAAAGAGCAGGATAATCAGCCGGAGAGGGGAGTAAAAACGGTAATATATTTTAATATTAAAATATAAATTGTTATATTTGTACGATGATTATATTAAATTGCTATTGAAAAACCATATTATGAAGAAATTTACATACATCCTTTTTGCTTTTCTTCTTGTTGCCGGTTGCTTGTTTGCGGCCCCATCCACAAGAAGAACCCTTGCGCATAAACAGTCCGACGGAACCGAGTTATACATAAAATTGATGGGTGACGAGGTTTTCCATTATTACTCCACCATAGACGGTGTTCCTGTAATAAAGGGCGAGAGTGGCGACTATTATTACGCGATATTATCGTCCGATGGCTGTTTGGAGGCAACCGAATATATTGCCCATAATAGCGGAGCACGCAGTTTGGAGGAACAATCGGTTATCGATGCCAATGAATTTTCGGGAATGCGCAGCGAAATGCGCACTCTTGCCCGTGCGCGTGCAGCATCTTATGCCGCATCGAAGAGCGCGAGCATAGCTCCTATGGGCGATGTCTATGTTCCTGTTCTTTTGGTTGAGTACAGCGATGTTAAGTTCAAGTTCTCAAAGGAGGAAATATCCGACTTTCTCAACAAGGAGAACTACGAGGGTTATGCCAACCCTATTGCAAAATCGATAGGTAGTGCAAAGGATTATTTCTTAGCACAGTCGGGTGGGCAATTCCGTCCCCATTTTGTTGTAACGGACATTGTTACACTTTCCAATAAAATGTCCTATTATGGTGCCAACGATTCATCCGGTAATGACAAGCGTCCCGGACAGATGATTGCCGACGGTCTTGCAGCTGCCGATGCCAACTTCGATTTTTCAAAATTCGATAACGATGGCAATGGCGAAGTTGAGTTTGTCTATTGTATATATGCCGGTTATGGCGAGAATGTTACCGGAAACGATGAAAATACAATATGGCCGCACCAATGGTCACTATCGGCAACAACAGGCAAGAAAACACACGACGGCGTTAAGCTCAATGTTTATGCTTGTTCCAACGAACTATCCATAAGTGAGGCTTTTGCAACAGCCTATGGAGCCGATTATCTGTCGGGCATAGGTACTATGTGTCACGAATTTTCTCACTGCTTGGGCCTGCCCGACCTTTATGACACTGCGGGCACGGGAGAGAGTACAATGAATTATTGGGACATTATGGATAGCGGATGCTATGCTGCCGAGGGGTATGTTCCTGTCGGTTATAGTGCATACGAGCGCGATTTTATGGGTTGGAAATCCTTGGAGGTGCTCGAAGAGAAAGGGCATTACTCAATGTCGGCCATAACAGCATCCGACGGAAAGGGATATAAAATTATAAACGATGCCAACAGCGACGAATATTTTATTCTCGAAAATCGGCAGAATGATGGTTGGGATACCTATCTGTTCAACGCAGGTATGCTCATTTCTCACATCGATTACAGCGAGACAATATGGGACAACAACACTCTTAACACCAATAAGAACCGTTTGAGGTTTCAGCTTGTTCCGGCCGACAATGAGATATTGCAAATGGGTGAGTACGAGTCGTCGGCAGTTGCTGCCAGCTTCCGTGGCGATGTTTGGCCGGGTACAACAGGAAATACGGCTTTTACCGACACATCTGTTCCCGCAGCAACAGTTTACACCGGCGGTTATCTGGGCAAGCCTGTGACCGATATTAAATTAGAGAATAAAATCGTATCATTCTCCTTTATGATGGGTGTGGTAGATACTCCGGAACTGCTCGAAGCCACCGAGGTAACCCCTACCTCCTTCCGCGCCAACTGGTCTCCTGTGGATTACGCGGTAGAGTATATAGTGGAGCTTGAACAGATTACAGAAGCAATCGAGGGCGAGGGTGATTTAAAATCTCTTCTCGAAGAGACTTTTGTTGGCTGTACAAAGTCGAATGAATCGTTGAGTAACCTCGATAATTATCTTGCAATGTCCGGATGGACAGGTTCCAAGCTCTATGGCGAGTCGGGTGTGTTGCGCGTGGGTACATCATCGTCGGTAGGTTACATCAGAACCCCTAAATTAAACCATAGTGGCACAGTGACTGTTTCATTTTCAATGACCAATTACAGCAGCAGCGATACAAACTGCAAGCTGACGCTCTCTGTGGTTAACACCAGCGGCGTTGCTACCGATATTAAGACTTTTACAGCAACCACCGATTGGGTTACACAGGAAGTTGAGGTCGATGTTGATGGTGACTTCTACATTGAATTGTCGTCGAAGAACAGCACCGGCAAGAAACGTGTGAATATCGATAATTTGGTTATATCCTATCGCTCTACCATAAGCTCGATATTCATAGACAGAGTATCGTCCGACACAGTTTCGTGCCTCTTTACAGGCCTTGAACCCGACACACAGTACCGTTACAGGGTGTCGGCAAACGATGGCTATGCTTCGTCCGAATTTTCGGAATATGCAATGGTTACTACACTATCTCGTCTGCGTGGCGATATAAATAGCGATGGCAATGTGGATGTTGCCGATATAACAATGCTTGTGAGCTGCATACTCTCCCTGTCGGGTGATAGTGTAGATGAAACTCTTGCCGATATTACCGGTGATGGCAGTGTCGATGTTGCCGACATTACCTCCCTTGTGGCAATAATTCTTGGAACAACAGAATAGTGGTGGGCGGAATTTTGCTGCTTGCACCGTGAATATACTATTACAAGGCGGTGGCCCAAAAGTAAACTTGGGCACCGCCTTTTGTTTGCAGGTTGAATAAAAAGAGCTGTTTTTAGGCTTGCGAAGATATGAAGAGCGGAGTTTACTTTGGCGTAAATGAGCATTTTGAGGTCGAGCGTAACGACAAAAGAGTTTTTTTCTCAGCCTCTCTTTGTTTCTGTCCGATAATAATCTTAAACGAGAAGGGGCGGTAAGTATATGATGCAGAGCTTCGCCTGTTCTATGTTTGTGTGAATAGAAGGGGAGCCTGCCGTTACAACCGGTAGCCAAACTTTGCGAGACAATATTTCTTTTCGATGGGTGTGCCTGTTGAATGTAAATAGCGGTGGGGTATATGTGTCTCTTTCTCTCTGTGAGAGCGATTGTGAGTCGGTTGCACTCAAATTTTCAAATAATGGTTCATTCCCTCCCTGAATTTCTATTTTAAGCATTTGCCGTGCACCGAAAAAGTGGTGTAATCATCTGTATATCTTTTATTTAGCTGTGTTTAAAGCTCGCGAGAGTATTAAAAAATCCTTTAACCTTCATAGTTCCCCTGTTTTTTCAAATTCTCGCAGGATTTCCCCTTTTTTATGTGGGTGGTGTGTTTCTTTTTACCATAGCAGAATGGTTTTTTAAATAAATATACATAAATTCTCTTGATAATAATGTAAATTCGCGGTGTTACAAATGTATACACGTTTGTAAATTTGCTCAAACGGATAGATGCATTTGTAGATTGTTTTATTTTGTAACAAGAAGATAATGTAGAATTGTTACAGCCTGTGTGTCCTTTTATTATAAGATATTAACAATGGGGCCGCAAGAGTGTTGATAATGCCAAAAACATTTATGCAAAAATTATTCACAAATTTATAATAGGGCATAAGTGATTGAAAATCTGCAAAATAGTTGACTAATCTTGTGGTTTTAAATCAATATATTTGCACCATTCTTTGATTATTGCCCGAATTTTTGCATAAAAGTGTGAAGTGGGTAGCTTTATAACTTTAAATATCAATATTTTATCTCAAAATTATAATCTTTTTTACAGCTCTGTGCAGCCCTCTGCTTTCTTGTTTCTTCTGTGCGGGGTGAAGGTTGTCTGCCTTGAATAGGAAACTCTGCTGTCTTTTTGTAACTTTTGGTTGTTTGTATAGAATTGCAACAATCTTTTATATGTGCGAATTTTGCACTTGTGTTTTGTTTGTAAAATTGGAAAATAAAAGATATCTTTGCGTAGTGATTATGGAGTTTATATTTGTAAATCCGCATAAAATTGTTTGTGTTTATGAATGAACGTGACAGAATAGAACTTATAATGAAGAGTTATGCTCTCACCCCTTCGCAATTTGCCGATAAAACCGGTATACAGCGTGCAACGGTGTCGCATATATTAAGCGGTAGAAATAAAGCAAGTTTAGAGGTTATGCTTAAAATATTCGAGGCATTCCCCGGCCTTGATATGCAGTGGCTCGTAACAGGAAAGGGTAACGCGCCGGTTGCCGGTGCTGTTACACTCGAAGAGCCCCTTGCGCAGCCCGCTGTTGCGGTGCAGAATGAGCTTTTTCCACAGGCTGCCACGGTTGTAAATACACCGGTAGAGCGTCGCCCGACAAAGGTTGAGCAGCAACCTTCCTCTCCTGTGGAACGTGCGCCCAAGCGTGCGCCTCGTTCAGCATCGGCTGCTGTGCCCTCTCCGGCTGTAAAAAAGATTAAAGAAATAAGAATATTCTACACCGACGGTACATACGAAACAATGATTCCCGAAAAGTAGTTGCACAATGTGCGTGAATTATGAATAAAGGTTGCCCCTCTCTATATAAAAACAGAGTTGCAGGCAACCTTTTTCCATTATATTATTTGTTCCGAGAATTAAATTATGCTATCTTCGTGCAGTTGCTCGTTTCTGTGAACGGGCATCCTTTATGGCGAACATTTTGTAATAAAACCCGATATTTAGAAATTTAAACAGCTTCTTGACAGACTATGAAAAAGATTCTTGTCGATTTGACGATAAAAGAGGTTGAGCAGCTCAACGCAACGTGTGTGTTGCTTAATATGACATCCGAGCAGCCTCTTCCGGCGGTGCTTCCCGGGCAATTTGCCGAGCTTCGCATAGATGAAACTCCAAGCGTTATGCTGCGCCGTCCTATTTCTATTCACAGTTACAATGCCGAAAAGAATGAAATTGGCTTTCTGGTGCAGATTGTGGGCGATGGTACACGCTGGCTTGGTAATTTGAAGGCAGGTGACAAAGTAAACACGCTTCTGCCGCTTGGCAACGGATTTACTATGCCCACCGATAAGAATGCCAATCTGCTGCTTGTCGGCGGTGGAGTAGGCAGTGCTCCTCTCTATTATCTGGCCGAGGAACTTAAACGCGGCGGATATAATTTTACATTACTCATAGGTGCCCGTTCGGCAAAAGACCTCTATCGCCGCGATGCTTATGAAGCACTCGGCAGGGTGGAATATACCACCGAGGATGGCTCGTTGGGCGAGAAGGGGTATGTTACCAACCACTCGGTTCTTAAAGATGCATTTACGCAGATATACACCTGCGGTCCCAAGCCTATGATGCTCGCTGTTGCAAAATATGCCCGCGAGAATAATATCCCCTGTGAAGTGTCGCTCGAAAATAAAATGGCCTGCGGCCTTGGTGCCTGTCTCTGTTGTGTCGAGGATACAAAAGAGGGGCACAGATGTGTGTGTACAGATGGTCCGGTATTTTCAATAGAAGAATTAAAATGGTAAAGACAGATGTTAAAATAGGAGGATTGAATTTGAAAAATCCGGTCCTCACAGCCTCGGGAGCATTCGGCTACGGCGTTGAGTTCTCCGACTTTGTAGATTTAAATAAATTGGGAGGCTTTATTGTAAAGGGTACAACACTCAACCCTCGCGAGGGTAATCCCTACCCACGCAGTGCCGAAACACCTATGGGAATGCTCAATGCTGTGGGCTTGCAGAATAAAGGTGTCGACTATTTTGCCCAAAATATATACCCGCAACTGAAAGACCTCGATACTAATGTTATTGTAAACGTGTCGGGAGCCTGCATCGAAGATTATGTTGCCTGTGCCGAAAAGGTGGCGGCACTCGATAGAATTCCGGCGATAGAGCTGAATATCTCCTGTCCCAATGTGAAACAGGGAGGAATGGCTTTTGGCGTGCAACCGGCCTCGGCAGCCGAGGTTGTGTCGGCAGTGCGCAAGGCCTATCCAAAAACTCTTATCGTGAAACTCTCTCCCAACGTTACAGACATCACCGAGATTGCCCGTGCAGTAGAGGGAGCCGGTGCCGATAGTGTGTCGCTCATAAACACCCTTTTGGGAATGGCCATCGACAGCGAAAAGCGTCGTCCGGTGCTCTCGACAATCACCGGTGGAATGAGCGGCCCGGCCGTTAAGCCCATAGCATTGCGTATGGTGTGGCAGGTGGCAAAAGCTGTAAAAATCCCCGTGGTAGGTATTGGCGGTATAACCACCGGTCGCGATGCTGTTGAATTCCTGCTTGCAGGTGCTACGGCAATAGAGGTTGGTACGGCCAATTTTATGAATCCGGCAGTGACAGGCGAGATTGTAGATTATATCGAGGATTATCTGGTGCGTCACAAAATGAATTCAATCGACGAATTGATAGGGGCCTTGGAGGTGTAGAAGCCTCGTGAGGTATTATAAAACAGAACCCGTGAATAAAGTGAACCCCAAAGTTTGGATGAACAAAGACTTTGGGGTTCACTTTATGTGTATCTTATCGTGTAGAAGAACCTCTTTTTGCAAGCTGTCCCACAATCGGCAACATTATAATGAATGTCGTTATAATCTCGGCCGCAGGCATTGCAAGCCATATACCCTCTGTCCCAAGCATCTTTGGCAAAAGAATGAAGCAGGGGGTGAGCAACACAAAGCCACGAAGAAAAACAAATATTGAGGCACGCTTAATCTGCTCCACACTCTGGTAATATCCAATGACAGCCACATTAAGAATGAAGAAAACTATGCCTGTGGCAAGGTAGGGAAAGCCGGCTATTGCCAATTGTCCGGCTCTGCTTGCCGTGTCAACGAAGAGCGCGACCAACAAATCGGGAATAAACATAAAGAGCAGGGCCACGGCTAAGCCTATTGCAGCAGATGTTACAAGCAACAGCCTGCGCACCTCTTTAATCTCCCTCCACCGCGAAATTCCGTAATTGTAGCTTATGATAGGCTGTGCCGATTGCACCACGGCATTGCCGAACATAAAGAAGAACGGAGTGTAGTAGCTGGCAATTCCGAATGCGCCCACACCCGCATCGCCCAAATATCTCATAAATGTGTGGTTCCCCGCAAAGAAGAGGGTTGCAAGTGTCAATTCACCAAACAGTGTCGATGCACCAATTCTGCATTGATAGCCTATGTTGCGAAGAGCCAGCATAATGCTCTTCCTGCTGATTTTCAACGGTTGAATCCTTAACGTGTCGGCACAGAAAAGCAGGTAGGCCAATGCCATAATGCCTCCAATCGTAATGCTCGCTGATGTTGCTATTGCAGCACCTTCCACGCCCATTCCAAGCGGGAATATGAACACCCAGTCGAGAATGGCGTTTAGGGCAGTGGGTATAATGTTGCACCACATTGCATAGCGTGGCGAGCCGTCCAGACGAATAACAAAGAGGCCTATCATACTCCACATCTGGAACAGAAAACTTGGCATAATCCATTTTAAATAGGAAAGCACTTGCGGCATAAGTGTGTCCGATGCACCGAGTATTGCAGCTGCGCGAACCGGAAAAGCAAAAACTAATGCACACAGGATAAAAGTGAGCAAGGAAGAAAAGAAAACCGCCTGTGCTATATTCAACCGCGCAACCTTTATGTTTTTTCGTGCAAGATGAATGGAAGCAACCACCGAGCAGCCGGTACCAATCATAAGCCCTATGCCCGACATTATCTGGTAGATAGGTACAACGATATTTATTGCGGCTACACCGTCGGCACCCACGCCGTGCCCAACGAATATGCCGTCGATGGCAGTCACCGCACATATAGAAACTGTGCCCCATAATGTGGGAATAAGCAGTTTTCTGAATAGTGACGCAACCTTGTCGTTCTTGAAGTCTATGGCATCTCTTTTCATCTTGAATTATTCTTGTTGTTCGGTAAAAGGGGAGAGCGCAACATTCCCGCTCACAATCCCGGTGTGTTGTGATTGTATTCGATAATCATAAAGAAGTTTTTTTCTTTCTGATTACAGGGGTAACGGGAACCTGTCGTTTCCGTTTCTTGATCGCTGTGGTGAATGTTGTAAACAGATGTTCCGGTGCGTGTTTACTTTTGTATATACAAATGTAAATGTAATGAATTTTCTCATTTGTCAAGCAGGTCGGGACGCAAACGCTTCGTGCGCTCCAACGACTGTTCAAACTCCCATTGTCTTATCTTGGCCTCGTGTCCCGAGAGTAGAATATCGGGAACTTTCCATCCATTATACTCGGCCGGGCGTGTGTAAACAGGTGGCGCAAGCAAATTATCCTGAAAAGAGTCGGAAAGAGCCGATGTTTCGTCGGAAATTACCCCCGGAATTAGGCGAATGACTGCGTCGCAAATTACCTCAACTGCCAATTCGCCACCCGTTAGGACATAATCTCCTATGCTTATCTCCTTTGTAATCAAGTGCTCGCGTATTCTGTGGTCAATCCCCTTGTAATGTCCGCAAAGAAATATCAAATTTTGCTTCATAGAGAGTGAATTTGCCATCGGTTGGTCGAAAATTTCTCCGTCGGGCGAAGTGTAAATAACCTCGTCATACTCTCTTTGTGCTTTCAGCTGCTTTATACAATTGTCAATGGGTTCGATTTTCATAACCAGCCCCGCGCATCCTCCAAACGGGTAGTCGTCGGTTCTACGATGCTTGTCGGTTGTGTAATCTCGTAAATTATGTAAACAAATTTCGGCGTATCCGTTACGTTGCGCACGCCCCATTATAGAGGTGTTAAAGAAACTCTCCATCATTTCGGGGAAGGTGGTTATAATATCTACACGCATAGTTAATTTATAAATGTAAATTATTGTATTTGCTATATTGTGATATTTTTTGTAAAAAGTGCATTTGCCCTCTTGCAAAATTTCTTCTCGTTGCAAAAATAAGACATTTATTTTAAATTACCATAAATCTGCCCGAATGCAGATACTTTGTGTCAATTACGAAACTTTGATTTTGCAGCCGATATTAACTTTGGTGCAAAAAATGAAAATCTCAAGAGGTTTACGAAACAATAATCCTTTGAATATTCGCCGCAATGCTACACGGTGGAAAGGATTATCGGCCGAACAGAACGATTCGGCATTTTTTACTTTTAAAGCACCTTGTTGGGGGTATAGGGCTGCATTCGTTACTTTAAGGAACTACAAGCGTTTGCACGGCCTCTCAACATTGGCCGAGTGGGTTAATCGTTGGGCACCGCCCGTGGAGAACGACACGGCAGGTTACACGGCCTTTGTTGCGAGGAAGAGCGGTGTTGCCCAAGATGTAGTAATAAATCCCCTTGACAAGGAAACAATGTGTCGTGTGGTTGCCGCAATGTCGCAGATGGAAAATGGCGTGCCGGCCAAGATGGAAGATGTAGAAGAGGGGTGGATGCTTTCTGTCCGGAATTAATCCCCTCTTATTTGCCCTTTAAAACCGCGTTTAAGAGCTTTTTGCTTAAAAACGCGGTTTTATGCGTTTTTAGGGCTTAATAAAGTTTAAAAATTTTGCGGGTTTCGCTAAAATTAAGTACCTTTACAAGGTTAATATATATAATAAGGTATAAACAGAATAAATTTAATTGATAAACACATTTTATGATTGACAACGACAGAATTATAAAGGTCAATGTTGAGGATGAAATGCATACCTCATACATCAATTACTCAATGTCGGTAATTGTTGCACGCGCTCTTCCCGATGTTCGTGACGGTTTAAAACCTGTTCATCGCCGCATCCTTTATGGAATGATGGAGCTTGGAAACACATCGGATAAAGCCTTCAAGAAATCGGCACGCACAGTGGGTGATGTTCTTGGTAAATATCACCCTCACGGCGACTCGTCGGTTTATGGTGCTCTTGTGCGTATGGCGCAGCCTTGGGTGATGCGTTATCCGCTTATCGACGGCCACGGAAACTTTGGTTCAATCGACGGCGACTCGCCTGCTGCTATGCGTTACACCGAGGCCCGCTTGCAGAAGCTGGGTGAAGATATGGCCGAGGACCTCTACAAAGAGACTGTGGACTTCCAACCCAACTATGATAATGAAACAGTTGAGCCCACAGTTATGCCCACCCGTATCCCCAACCTGCTTGTAAATGGCGCAACAGGTATTGCCGTGGGAATGGCAACCAATATCCCTACGCACAACCTTAACGAGGTTATTGATGCCTGTGTGGCTTATATCGACAATCCCGAAATTGACACCGACGGATTGATGCAGCACGTCAAGGCTCCCGATTTTCCCACAGGATGCGACATCTTGGGCGTTTCGGGCGTGCGCGAAGCCTATGAAACAGGTCGCGGCCGCGTTATAATGCGTGCCGTTGCCGAAATAGAGCAGGGGACACACGAAAAAATCATCGTTACCGCAATTCCTTATAATGTACTTAAAGAGGAACTCATAAAGGATATTGCTTCGATGGTTAACGAAAAGAAGATTGAAGGAATTTCCAATATAAACGACGAGTCGGACCAATCGGGTATGCGCATCGTGATAGATGTAAAGCGCGATGCCAATGCCAATGTGGTGCTTAACAAGCTATATAAAATGTCGGCATTGCAGACATCATTCAGCGTTAACTGCATTGCACTGGTTCACGGTCGTCCCCAACTTCTTTCGTTGAAGGACTGCATTAGAAACTTCGTCGAACATCGCCACGAGGTTGTTATCCGTCGCACCAAGTTCGACCTGCGTAAGGCACAGGAACGTGCTCACATTATCGAAGGCCTTATTATTGCATCGGACAATATCGACGAGGTTGTACGCATCATTAAGGCTGCAAAATCTCCTGCCGATGCACGTCAGGCACTTATTGCCCGCTTTAATTTGAGCGAAGCACAGGCAAATGCCATTGTGGAGATGCGCCTTGGCCAGTTGACAGGCATCAATCAAGATAAATTGCACGCAGAGTTCGATGAATTGCAACGCAAAATAGAATACTACACAGCAATTCTCACCGACGAAGAACTGTGCAAGAGTGTAATTAAAGAGGAGCTTGTCGAGATTAAAGAGAAATATGGCGACGAGCGTCGTTGCCGCATCGACTACTCGGCATCCAACGACTTCAACCCCGAGGACTTCTATGCCGACGACGAAATGGTAATCACAATCTCGCATCTGGGCTACATCAAGCGCACCCCTCTCACCGAGTACCGCAGCCAGAATCGTGGCGGAGTAGGCTCAAAGGGTAGCGACACCCGCGACTCCGACTTTATCGAGTATATATACACAGCCACTATGCACAACACAATGCTCTTCTTCACCCAGCGTGGCAAGTGCTATTGGCTCAAAGTGTACGAAATACCCGAGGGCAACAAGAACTCAAAGGGCCGTGCAATACAGAATATGCTCAACATCGAGAGCGACGATGCCGTTAACGCATTTGTACGTGTGAAGACACTCGCCGACAAGAATTTCATCGAGAGCCATAATATTATCTTCTGCACCAAGCAGGGTATAATAAAGAAAACCTCGCTCGAACAATACTCACGCCCCCGCACAAACGGTATTATCGCCATCAGCATACGCGAGGACGACCGCGTAATCTCGGTAGCTCTCACCGATGGCGACAGCGATATCATTCTGGCCAACCGCACCGGTCGTGCAGTGCGCTTCAACGAGAGCGCAGTGCGTGCAATGGGTCGCACCGCAACCGGTGTAAAGGGAATGGATATTGCCGACGGCGACGAAGTTGTAGGAATGGTGGTTCTGCCCAAGAACGATGAAGCCGAGCACAGCCTCCTCGTACTCTCGGAACAAGGCTATGGCAAACGCTCCGAGGTTGCCGATTATCCCACAGTGAGCCGTGGTTGCAAGGGAGTGAAGACATTGCAGGTAACCGAAAAGACCGGCGAGCTTGTTGCTATAATGGATGTAAACAACGAGAACGACTTGATGATTATCAATAAGTCGGGTATCACCATCCGCACCTCTGTCGACCAGATTCCCGTTCAGGGCCGTGCGACACAAGGTGTGCGCGTAATAAACCTTGGCAAGAAAAACGACTGCATAGGTTCGGTGTGCAAGGTTAACCGCGAAGAGGCTGAGGAAACAGCAGAAACATCGGACAACACCGGTGAAGTAACCGAAATAACAGAAAATACCGAAATTTAATGACTAACCCGATAAAATTTGGAAATATGAAAAAAACAGTATTATCAATGGCGTTAATTCTGTCTGCAACAATCGCGTTCGGTCAAGAATTGACAAAAGCCCAAATTAAGGCACAGAAGAGAGAAGCAAAGGCACTTATGGTTGTAGCCAAGGATGCCGAAAAGTTGATTGTGGAGAACCCCTCGGCAGCACTCAACAATATACAGGCCTGTGTAAACAGTCCGTTGGTGAACAATGACCCCTATGTGTGGTTCATCGCTGCAAAATCGCGTAAAGCAATTGTAGAGAAGGATAATGCAGCACGCGCAGCCGGTGCACAGATAGATATGGACAAATTCTATGCCGATTGCGGACAGCTTATCTATGAACTCGAAAAGTGCGATTCTCTCGACAATGCACCCAATGCAAAAGGCAAGGTTGCTCCCAAATATGCCGAATTTATAAAAGAGGGTCTTTATGAGAACCGTAACCAGATGTACAACGGAGGTTCCTACTACTATAACAAAGGTAATTATGCCGAGTCGTACAATCAATTTGCAAAATTCGTAAGCCTCACCGAGCACCATCTTCTTAAAGATGTTATTACACCCGCCGAAAAGGTGTACAATGTAAATGCAGCCTACAATGCAGTGCTTTGCGGAATGCGTCTCGAAGATTACCAAAAGGTGTTGGCATTTGCCGATGTTGCACTTGCCGATGAGTCGAAGGCAGGCAACATCTATCGTTACAAAGCCACAGCCTATGAAACATTGGGCGACACTGTAAAATGGATTGAATTGCTAAAAGATGGTGTGGTAAAATTCCCCAACGACCCCTTCTTCTATCAGACACTCATTCAGCACTACGACACTGCCGGTGATAAGGGAGCTCTCGATACACTCGCCGATGAGCTTATCGCTTCGAACCCCTCCAATCCTCTTTTTGTTTACCTTAAAGGTTACATCGCACAACAACAGAATGATATGGACACAGCCTTCGAGTGGTACAAAAAGACATTGGAAATTGATCCGAACTATGTAAATGCTCTCCGCAATGTGGCATTGAGCTATGTGGGAAAAGCACAGGAGTACAGCACAAAGCAATCGAGCGTAAGACTCGACCGTGCACAAATTAAGAAGGACAAGGAGATTATCAATGGTTATTTCAAAGAGGCATTGCCCTATTTCGAGAAATTGCGTGAGATTGCTCCCGACAAGAAAGAGTTGTGGCTTAATGGCCTTTCACAGTGTTACTACAACTTGAATATGGAAGATAAAATGAAGGAAATTGAGGCATTGGCACAGTAATTCCGATTATAATAACAATACAATAAGAAGGTTACATCCGCGGATGTAACCTTCTTATTGTATAATGGTATTATATACAATGTTACACTTGTTTGTCATTCTATATTTGCAGATAGAATGACAGATTCCTATCTATTGGTGTAAATTTATATTATATAATTGCCTAGTATATATATAGTGCAGAGAGGGCGTGTTTAATCCAACTGCAATAAAATCTCCTCAATAACGTGTGGGAAATGCTCATACTCCAATGCGTGTACCTTGGCTGCAACATCGTCGGGAGTGTCGGTGGGCA
Organism: Bacteroidaceae bacterium; assembly: GCA_017466065.1. Next base: position 195,333 of record JAFTUV010000017.1, on the reverse strand, counting down.
ACACCGGGCACTTTGCCTGAAAGAATGTTGTGCCCTTGTCATAATCGGCATCAATCAAGTGTATTGTTATGCCACTTTCCGTGTCGCCACTCTCAACAACAGCCTTATGAACGCGGTCGCCATACATTCCTTTGCCGCCGTGCTTGGGCAACAAGGCTGGATGTATGTTGACAATGCGGGCAGGGTAGGCGTTAATCAGTTTCTCGGGGACAAGCAACAGGAACCCGGCCAACACAATGAGGTCTATTTCGTGTTTCTCCATCATACAAAGAATTGTGTCGGCAGCCATAAATTCGGCCTTGGTTACAACCTCGCAAGGAATGCCGAGCCTCTTGGCGCGTTCAATAACATAGGCGTTGGGATTGTTGGCTACAATAAGTGAAATTTCCACATTTTCGTTTCCCTTAAAATAGTTGGCAATATTCTCGGCATTTGAACCGCTGCCCGATGCAAAAATTGCAATTCTTTTCATTGTGTTTATGTGTTAAGAAACTGTTTGAATTTCTAAAAATAAATATCCTGTGCCGGAACTTGATTGAGCAGCCTTTAAGATATTGGTACCAGACGGCGTAACACCTGTTCGCCATAAGTCTTTGAGATAGGAATCTCCTTCACATTGGGAACACCAAGCTCTAAAAACAGATTTTCCTTTTCGCGACGCATAACCTTTACAAGATCGAGATTAACCATATAGGAGCGGTGGCAACGCACAATATTGCTGTCGGCAAGCTGCTCGCTAATCTCTTTCATAGTTATGCGCATAAGCTGTTTTTTCAGTTGCTCGTTCTTTAAGTACCATATACATATATAGTTGTCGGCCGATTCTATGTAGATGAGGTTCTCCTTTGCGACAGACAACTGCAACACTCCGCGGGAGTCGCGTATGGAAATTAACGCACTGGATTTAAAACCAATATTCTCATTCATCAACTCCTTTAACTTGGCCGAACGCTCCTGATAGGAGAAGAACAAGATACAAAGCAGATAGGGGATACATAGAATGAACAAAGTATTTTCGAGCGCATTCTTGTAAATTTCCACAGGGTCCTGCGTGGGGCCTGTTTCTGTGAGTATTGCCAGCAATGTGAATGCCCCCGACAGGAGTAGAAGTTCCACAAATACCCATATTGCATATTGCAGGTTGTTTATCTTTTTTCCCGGTTTCTGCGAGTAGGCATACATTATAATACGGCTGATGGCCACCACAAACATTCCGATGGTAACCAGAATAGTTGACCAAGCAAGATAGAGTGAAGATGACATTCCTTTATGTACCCAGTTTATGGAACCAAAGGGTTTGAAAATATTTATAAACCCAATGGCAAATAAGGATACAAAAAGCACCATTATAATCTGCTTCCTTTTTTCGAGCAGATATTTTGGTACATTCCTAAAAAGTACTGATGTGTATTCGGTCATCTAACATATAATTTTCGTAACGCGAAGGTACGAAAAAAATGTAATATAAATTATTTATTTAAGTTAAAGTTACGGAGAAGAGCCCGACAGCTTGTCTAAAAATCCATTATGGGTAATAAAATAACAGTAAAAACCAAATTTAAACAAACTAATTCCGCTATTCTCGAAAAAACTGATTATTTTTGTGGAATAATGCGTCCTCCGGCTATGCCGGACAAGTGGTCAAAAAGATAGATTATGGCAATTGTAAAATACAAGAATGTAGATATACACATCGATTCGAAAATAATTTTGGAGAATGTGAGCTTCTCCCTCGAACAGGGAGAGTTTGCCTATATCATAGGCGCGGTCGGCTCGGGAAAATCGACCCTTCTTAAAACAATATATGGCGAAGTGCCCATAACCGATGGCGAAGCAACCGTATTTGACGAATATAATATATTCAAATTAAGCAGCAAGAGGCTGCAATCCTTGCGCAAGCGCATAGGCATTGTCTTTCAGGATTTTCAATTACTCACCGACCGCAACATACACGACAATCTCGACTTTGTGTTGCGCTGTACCGGTTGGAAGAGTGAACGCGACCGCGAGAAACGCATCCGCGAGGTACTCAATCTCGTGGGTCTTCCGCAAAAAGGGTACAAGATGCCCCACGAGCTATCGGGTGGTGAACAGCAACGCATAGTAATAGCCCGTGCCATACTGAACAAGCCCGAGCTGATTCTCGCCGATGAACCCACAGGCAATCTCGACAGCGACACTGGCAACAATATTATGCGTCTTTTGCACCGTATCTGCCGCGAGGAAAAAAGTGCAGTTCTAATGATTACCCACAATGAACAATGGCTCACCGCCTATCCCGGCACCGAGTACCATCTTGCCGATTGCAAAATGCAACTCATACAGCGTGCCGTCAACTGCGAAGCACAACAAATATCACTGTTTAACGAAAATAATTAAAAAGCAAAAATATGAAAGTTTTAAAATTTGGAGGAACATCGGTAGGTTCAGCCGAACGTATGCAGAATGTAGTCCGTCTTATCTCCGACGGTGAAACAAAGATAGTGGTACTCTCGGCAATGTCGGGAACCACAAATTCACTCATCGAGTTTACAAATTATTTGCGTAACGGCAACCCCAATGGTGCCTGTGAACACGCAAACCTGTTGCTCGACAAATATCGTAAAACAATAAAAGGTCTTTACGAAACAGAAGAGGCCGCTTCGGCAGCCACAGCAAAGGTCAATGAGATATTTGCCCATTTGCGTTCGTTGGCCTTCAAACCTCTCGACATAAATCTCGAAAAGGAGATTGTGGCACAAGGCGAAATAATCTCCACCAATATGGTCACCCTATATATGCGCGAGAAGGGGCTGGATGTGGAATTGCTCAACTCGTTGGAATTTATGCGTTTAGGAGCGAATGGCGAGCCCGACCTTGGCTATATTCGCACCCATCTTCTCCCCCTTGTCGACCTCACAGCCAAGGGACGCATATATATAGCACAAGGCTTCATCTGTATGAACGATGAAGGCCATATCGATAATCTGCAACGTGGTGGCAGTGACTACACTGCAACACTTATAGGTGCCGCCGTCAATGCAACAGAGGTACAGATATGGACAGATATTGACGGAATGCATAATAACGACCCACGCATAGTTGACAACACCTCTCCCGTGCATCATCTTCACTTCGAGGAGTCGGCCGAGCTTGCATACTTCGGTGCCAAGATTCTGCACCCCACCTGCATTCTGCCCGCCAAGCTCACAGGCACCCCTGTGCGCCTTCTCAACACAATGGATCCATCGGCCGAGGGAACACTCATCGACAACAATCTCACCTGTCCCGGTGAAATAAAAGCCATTGCAGCCAAGGAAAATATCACAGCAATCAAGATAAAGTCCGACCGTATGTTGCTTGCCTATGGCTTCCTGCGCAAGGTATTCGAGATTTTCGAAACCTATAAGACATCTATCGATATGATATGTACATCCGAGGTTGGAGTGTCGGTCTCTATCGACGACGATAGAAAACTCGACCAAATAATCGGAGAATTGCAGAAGTATGGTACAGTAACCGTGGACAAGAATATGTGTATCATCTGTGTGGTTGGCGACCTTAACTGGGAAAATATCGGTTTTGAGGCCCGTGCAATGGCAGCAATGAAGGATATTCCCGTGCGTATGGTCTCTTATGGCGGCAGCAACTACAATATCTCCTTCCTCGTGCGTGAAGAGGACAAAGTACGTGCCCTCCGTTCGTTGAGCAGCAACATCTTTACCACAAACAAATAACACCCTGCAATGAACGTGAAATTTCCCGTAGAAAAATTTGCCCGCAAGGAGACTCCTTTCTACTACTACGATGTTGACCTTCTGCGTAAGACACTTGCCACAGCACTCGAAGAGGCATCGAAGTACGAGGGTTTCCACGTGCACTATGCCATAAAAGCAAATTTTAATCCTCGCTTGTTACAAATAATAAACGAGGCCGGTCTTGGTGCCGACTGCGTAAGTGGCGGTGAGGTTACAGCCGCACTCAACGCAGGTATCCCTGCCGGGAAGGTGGTATTTGCCGGGGTAGGAAAGACCGACAAGGAGATAACTCTTGCGCTCGATGCAGGTATATTCTGTTTCAATATAGAATCGATCCCCGAGGTTGAAGCTATTGAAGCACTCGCCGCCGAACGTGGGGTAGAGGCAGCGGTTGCAATAAGAATTAACCCGAACATAGGTGCACACACACACGCCAATATCACCACAGGGCTTGCCGAGAATAAATTTGGAGTAAACTACGAACAACTCGATGAGGTAATAGATACCATAGAGCGTCTGCCGCATATAAAACTCATAGGCCTGCACTTCCACATAGGTTCGCAGATACTTGTGATGGACGACTTTATAGCCCTTTGCGGCCGTGTGAATGAATTGCAGACTATGTTGCGCGAGAAACGTGGTCTTATACTGCCACATATAAATGTGGGTGGCGGGCTTGGTATCCGCTACGATGCTCCCGATAATTATCCTGTTCCCGACTTTGCTCTCTATTTTGCGGCCTATGCCCAAAATCTGAAATTGCAACCCGGGCAACAGGTGCATTTTGAGCTTGGGCGCAGCCTTGTAGCACAATGTGGCTCGCTCATAGCGCGTGTTACTTATATAAAGAAAGGTACCTGCAAGCAGTTTATGATAATAGATGCGGGAATGAACGACCTTGTACGTCCGGCCCTCTACGATGCCTATCACAGAATAGAAAATCTCACCTCTACAAAAGAGGATGAGGTGTACGATGTAGTAGGGCCCATCTGCGAGTCGTCCGATGTATTCTGTAAAGACCGTAAAATTCCCTCAACGCAACGTGGCGACATTCTTGCCATACGTTCGGCCGGAGCATACGGCGAAGCAATGGCATTCGGCTACAATTGTCGCGCTCTGCCATCCTCTCTCTTTTCCGACGAGGATTAAGCATTTGCTCGGTTCACACATAAATCCAAAAAAGCTACACTTTTAAAGTGCAGCTTTTTTCTTTGTTTATGCGAACTTGATAGCCTTGCTAGGAGCAATCTTCGAAATGAGCATTGATGGCACAACGAGCATCGCAACGCTCACAAGAAACATAAAAATATTCAAAGGCAGCATAAGCCAAGAAAACTCAATAGGCACACAACTCATATAATAGATTTTCGGGTCGAGCTTTATCAGCCCCGTGTGCTGCTGCAACAGACAGAGTGCCACTGCTATAATATTCCCCCATAATAATCCCTTGCCAATAATGAAGCAGGAATAATATATGAAAATCCTTCTTATAGATATATTTCTTGCGCCAATGGCTTTTAAGATTCCTATAAAATTGCTTCTTTCGAGAATTATAATCAATAACCCCGACACCATTGTAAAGCCGGCAATGCCCAAGACCAATATCAATATAACCCACACAGTCCTGTTCAGCACCCCAAGCCAAGCAAAGAGGGCAGGGGATAGCTCCTCTATTGTCTGTATGTAAAGTTCCTGATTGTTTCGGTGGGCAATAGCAGAGATAAAGGGAGCAATCTCGCATCTTGTTTCTTCTATCTTCTCATAATCGGTAACAGTAATCTCAATGCAACCCACTTTATTATCTTCCCAATCGTTCAACTTACGCAAAGTATTTATTCCTGTCAAGGCAAACAGATTGTCCATTTCATATAAATGAGTCTCGTAAATACCGGTAACAGTCATACGCCTCGCCTTTATCCCCCCATTCTGCATAAAATAAACACTTATCTTGTCGCCAATATTGCAACCGGTCTTGTCGGCCATAGCTTTTGAAACGACAATCCAATGCCCCTTTACCGAATCGGGCGAGGAAGGTATATCCCCACACAGCATATTCTCACGGAAGAAGGAGGTGTCATAAACACCCTCTTCAATACCTTTGAGCACAACACCTTCGAACTCCTCTCCCACAGCCAGCAGCCCGGGCTTTTTAATGTTGACCTCGGCCTTTGCGATGTTGTTGCCGTGCGCAAGTATCTGTTCAATATCGGACTTCTCCACAACTATATGAGGCAATTCATTCTGCCTCTCCTCGTAACAGTTAATCTGAATATGTCCGCCGAATCCTATGATTTTTTTCCTCACCTCATTCTTGAACCCCACTACAATGGCAAGCGACAACATCATCACAATAATCCCCACCGACACGCCCCATTGAGCGATGGTGATAGCCGGACGCGATATTTTGCGCCCACCCTTTCTTGTGCCATATAAACGGCTTGCAATAAACAGTTCGGTGTTCATAGATAAATAATAATGCAAAATCTCATAGGCTGTCAAAACCTATTTATTCATTCTCATCCAGAAGAAGTGCCATATCCTAAACAGCGGAGCCCACAGATTTTCGCTCGGATAGCTTTTAATCATTCCAACATTCTGCATTGTGCGGCTCGTTGCACGCTGCCACAAATTACCCCCTTTCTGGATAGCGTAGCTCGGGCTGTATTTTCCAAAGTTACCCATAATTAAAACATTGTCGAGCAACTCCTTACCCTCCTTCTCCAATGGAGGAAGAATGAGGTAGGCATCGTCAATCAGGAACACCTCTTTTAGAACATACATTACAGCGCCGGCAAACCTCAACATTCCAAGCTCCTTTAAACGAGCCACTGTAACATCCCTCTCCTCGGGTGTGAATCCCTGTCTCAGCACATAGTAATAATCGAGCAGTTGGCGCAGCCCGATACCCTCCTGAAACAGATGCCTATAAATGTGCAATAATATAAAAACACGGTTGAAGGCCGCATCGGGAATACAAACAGTACCTTCGTTACCCAACGCAACCCTGTTGGCAAGCTGCGTAGCCATTTCCCTCTCGAAATAATCTTGTAACCTTTTATTGGTAAAGTAATTATACATCCACGACGGAGTAAAGTGCACCTCGATGGCCACACCCTTCACAAGAGGAAAGTTAACGTGATGATAGTTAGGTAATGCATCGGGCAGGAACTTCCTCACATAATCCATAATCTTCTTTCTGCCCCCCGCGAGCCATATATCAATATCACCCGCAGTGCGACGGGCAGGCTCATCGTACAGCGTAGCAATCCCTTGCCCTTTGAGAATGACATTCTCGAAGCCCTCCTCCTCGAATTTTCTTGCCACCGCAACCGCCTGTTTGTTGAGCAGAGTATTTTGCTTTGCAATAAGAAGGGTGACATTATACCATTTAAGCAACAACTCTTTCGCCGGTCTCTGTTCGGCCGGCAGCCTTTCTATTCCGGTAAATGCAATGCCTGTTACAGCCTGTTTCGTTGCCATCTCGTACAGAATTTCCCATTCTTCTTTTGTAGGAGAATGGGATAAATTCCTGCCTGTACCTATTCCCAAGCACACAAGCTCGAAAAACAACCTTGTAATATCACGCTGTTGCATCACAACCTTTATACAATGTTCTTTTCATCAGTTACGGCGTATTCTAATCTGCAACGCATCCTTGATGGGAGTGTCGTTGATAATTACCAGATAACCGCCACCGCCGGCACCGGTTATCTTAATACCCTTAACATCGTTGATATATTCGTTGATAGTTTCGAATACATAATCGGGAGCCATATTGGGGAACATTGCAATCTGCGCCTTGAACGACTCTGTTGTCGCCTTTCCCCAAGCATCAATATCCATTCTGTTCACAGCCTCCCAACAATCGCACGCAGCTTTTGCCAAACGCTCGGCACCCTCCTTGTCAATCTTTGTGTTGGCAAGCACATCGTAATCTCCTTTGCGGGGCGAAAGGGGAACCAGCCAGATATTCTTTTCTATAAAATCGAGAATCTTATTATCCTTAACACTCTCTATCTTGTTGGGCCAATATTTTTCATCCTTGTAGTTCAAACGGTTAAGACCGGGCATAACAACACCTATTGCATCCTGCGAACCGCTGATATAGGGAGAACCGGGAGGGTTCTCAAAGCAGAACAACTCCTTTGCAAGCACCTCACGGTCGCCTTTTGGAATATCAATGTGCCACATTTCAATGGCAGCCTTGCGCGACGAAGTACTCATTCCGCTGCGGTTGTTGAAGTCATAGTCGGGCTCAATGTTAATGGTAAGTACCGGTCCCTCGGCAAATTTATTTACATAAGGCTGGTCGAGCCATCCGCCGGCAAGGTCTATCCTGTAAGGAATCTTGCACTCTTGGCGCAATGCCGTGGTAGAACGCACGGGCAATCCCGCCTCGGGAATTCTTGTGCTCACCATAAGCTCAATGCCATTCTCTTGGCAAAAACGTTTCTTTTCCGGTGTATATCCGTCGGAGTTAACAAAGAAAATGTCGGGCTTTAAAGCCTTTACATCCTCGGCAAAATCCATAATTCCGCTACCCGAATTTACAAACGCATCTTTTACATAGCGTATAGCCTTTACCATATAAAGACGCTCTTCCTGAGTATTTATGGTTTTACGGTTCTTCAAGTCCTGAATAGTACTGTCCGAGCCAATGCCCACATATAAATCGCCATATTGTGATGCCTCTTTAAAAAAGGCAACGTGTCCCGAATGCAACATATCGTAGCAACCCGATACAAAAACTTTTTTACTCATAAATTAATATTTATCGTGGTAATTATTTTTGGTCATTACCATTGTTTATAATCAAATGTGTGAACAGAGAGATATTATGCAAAAAACCTTTCCCGTATGTCCTTTTGCAAATATAAATATTATTTAATCGCTTTTTACTTATTCATTCCTCTTTTTTTGGAAACGCATCGCCATTTTCAAGCACCTCGACAGCCTTCAACACCGTTTCATCGGTGAGATTTACATATTTAACGTGCTCCAACATTCCTAAAATATCGTATATTATATTGGAATTCAAAATCTCGTAAATCATTTTACGGTTCTGCTCCAATTGTGTTACAGGCGGCTCAATGCCTTTCTCTTTGGCAAAAGCAATGAACTTCTCCACGACACCCTGTGTCGACAGATGCTTCACCATTTCCTCATAAGTGGAGAATGTTTCGAGCTTCCTGCGGTTCTCTTTACTGTATTTGAATGCAAAAATAGAGAACAACCGTTTGCGTGAAACCTCGCTTATGTAGGGCGTGAATCGGGTAGTGTCGCTCGGTACGAAAATATCGGGCATAATACCTCCTCCGCCATACACCGTGCGCCCGAGCCCGGTCTTATAGACAAGGCTGTCATTCTGGTGTATGCTGTCCTGCGAGAAGAACTCACCCCTTTCGTAACGGTTTATTATATCCATTTCATACTCCTTTCCCTCGCCGTTCTTGTAAGGCTTTTGAATACACCGCCCCGACGGCGTGTAGTATCGGGCAATGGTCAGCCTCACAGCCGAGCCATCCTTGAACTCAAACGGTTGCTGCACAAGCCCCTTGCCAAATGTGCGGCGGCCGATGATTGTGCCTCTGTCGTTGTCCTGTATGGTGCCGGCTATAATCTCGCTTGCCGAGGCCGAGGTTTCATCGGTGAGGACCACCAAAGGAATTTCGGGGAAATTGCCTCGCCCGTTGGCATACTCAATGTTGCGGGGAGAATTTTCTCCCTCGGTGTACACTATAATATCGCCCCGATGCAGAAACTCATTGGCCATCTGCAACGCAACACCAAGGTAACCGCCACCGTTGCCACGCACATCAATGATGACACCCTTGCAACCACCGTGCAGGAAACGTGCCATAGCCAAAATAAATTCGGCAAACGTATTTTCGGCGAAACGTTCCACCTGCACATAGCCCCACTTGCCATCTATTATATATGCCGCCTCGATACTCTCCATTGGAATTTCTCCTCGCACAATATTAAAGTGCAGCAGGTCGGGCTCGCCAAAGCGTTTCACACTCACCTTCACCTTTGTGCCCTTGGGACCTTTCAGCTTCTTCATTGCAGCATCCTGTGTGCAGGCCTTGCCCACGAACAGCGTGTCGTTTACCATCACAATGCAATCTCCGGCAAGCAATCCCACAGCCTCCGATGGGCCGCCTCTTATTACATCGGTAATGTTTATGGTATCCTCCTGTATCAAGAAACGTATGCCTATTCCACTGAAACTGCTGGCAAGGTCGGCATTGGTAGCCTCTAACTCTTTTGCCGGGATATATGTGCTGTGCGGGTCTAATTCATCGAGAATCTTGGGCATCGCCTTTTCAATTATATCATCGACATTGAGCGTGTCCACATAATTATTCTGCATAAGCCGCACAAGTTCGTCGACTTTTGTGCTTCCCGGGGTCGAAACAATAATGGTACTTCCCTTTCCCTGCGATATATAAATGCCGGCAATAAACCCGAGCAACGTGAAAAAAACCAATAGGGTAGGTGCAAACTTTTTCATAATCTCCTTGCTCTTGTATAAAGTTCTATTTTCCCTCTTCTTCCTCCTCGGTCAAATGCACAACCTCCACTCCCACTCTTTTTAAAAGGTCGAGCCCGTCGGTAATGCGGTACTCGTTAAAATATACAACGCGCTTTATTCCTGCCTGAATTATAAGTTTCGAGCACTCGATACAGGGCGAAGTGGTTACATACAGAGTTGCCCCCTCGCTATTGTTGTTGGAACGTGCAATTTTGGTAATAGCATTGGCCTCGGCGTGCAACACGTATGGCTTTGTGAGCCCATCTTCATCTTCGCACACATTTTCGAATCCCGAAGGAGTGCCGTTGTATCCGTCCGATATAATCATCTTATCCTTAACTATGAGTGCGCCCACCTTGCGGCGTTGGCAATAGGAATTCTCGGCCCATATAATAGCCATACGCATATATCTCCAATCGAGTATTCTCTGTTTTTCGCTGTTTGTCATAGTTATCTGTTATAAAATTGCATATAAATATTGCCGGGCTGTTCCACAATCTGTATCCAGTTGGCATCACCGTTATACATAACCGAGTTTTTCAGTATTTTCAGCACAGCGTCAGCCACAGCATCATTCTCAATATCACCACTTGTTATAATTTCGTTACAGCCGAATGTGCGTGCTTCTCCGTCGGCATACCAATTACCGTTTATCGTTGCAGCGGCGGGGGTGGTGAAGAGGAATGTTGCATTGTTGAAGATTAGTGTGTAGCCCTCTTCCTGCGGAACAATCCTTTCTACTCCATTCTGAATGAATGTAAGGTTCCAAGCCTTGCCGGTGAAGATTTCCTCTAAATCATCGTCATTGTCACACGCTGTAAATGTGAGTGACATTGTCATTGCCAATATAAATCCTGCTGTAATTCTCAAAAACTGTTTCATCGTGTAAAAACTTCTATTATAATTTATAAATGCGGACAGATAGTCTTTATGCCGTCGCGTTCCAAGAGTGGTTCAATTTGCGGCCTGTGCCCACGGAAACGCATATACAACTCCATCGGATGCCCGGTGTTCCCTTTTGAAAGAATGTTGTCGCGGAACGACTGTGCCACCTTCATATTCAGCACGCCCTCCTCCTTGAAACGTGAGAATGCGTCGGCGTCGAGCATTTCTGCCCATTTGTAACTGTAATATCCGGCTGCATAGCCCCCCGACATTATGTGACTGAACTGCGGAGTTATTCCCACTTCTTTTTTAACAGGCAACAATCTTATTGCCGCTGTTGCCTGATGCTCATATTCGAGAACATCGCCATCGAACGGCTCCGAAATATTGTGCCACGCTTGGTCGGTGAGCCCCAGCCCCACTTGACGTATGCATTGATAGGCTGCGCGGAAGGTGCGTGCCTCCCGTATCTTGTCGAGCATAGAAGCGGGAATTGTCTCACCTGTTTCGTGGTGAAAAGCAAATGCCTTCAAGAACTCCTCTTCGGTGGTGTAGTTCTCCATAATCTGTGAAGGCATTTCCACAAAGTCCCACAATACATTGGGGCTGCAAAGGCTTGCGTATGTCACATCCGAGAGAATGCCGTGCAAGCAGTGCCCGAATTCGTGCAACAGAGTGTTCAGTTCGTCAAAGTTCAGCAGTGTGGGTTTCCCCGGCAGAGGCTTGCGGAAATTTGTCGAAAGTGTGATGTGAGGCCGATGGTCGGTGCCGTCGGCATCGCGATATTGTGCCTTTATGGAGTCCATCCAAGCACCAGCGTGCTTGCCCTTGCGTGCATAAAAGTCGCAATAGAGCAGTGCGAGGTACCTGCCGTCGTAGTCATATACCTCCCACACTTTTACATCGGGGTTGAATGTCGGAATGTCGTGGTTCTGTTTGAAATTTATTCCGTATAGTCTGGTAGCAAGATAAAAAGCCCCATATATAGCTTGGTCGAGGTTAAGATAGGGGCGCACCTGCTCGTCGCTCAAATTATATTTCTTCTCTTTAAGTTTTTCGGAGTAGTAGGCAAAGTCCCAAGGCTCGAAACTGAACTCTTCACCTTCGCATTCTGCTGCAAAATCCTTTACCTCGTCAACATCCTTGCGTGCAGCGGGCAGATAACTCCAAGTGAGCTTGCCGAGCATCGAAAATACAGCATCGGTTGTCTGTGCCATACGCTCGGCAAGAACATAATCGCTGTATGTATTATAACCCAACAGATGCGCAAACTGCAAGCGTGCATTCACAATCTCTTTTACAATGTTGCGATTGTCGTGCTCGTTCCCCTTTGCGCCGATGGTGCTGTACTCCATATACATCTGCCGACGCAGTTCACGGTTCTTGCAGAATGTGATGAACGGCAGATAGCTGGGGCGGTGCAGTGTGAACAACCACCCCTCTTTGCCATTCTCCTCTGCACTTTTCTTTGCAGTTTCCACAAGGTCGGCCGGCAATCCTTCAATATCCTCCTTGTTTGTGACAAGCAGGGTGAATGCATCGGTGTCTTTGATGATGTTTTCCTGAAATTTCAGTGACAGCAGTGTGAGTTCCTTGCTCAAACGGCGATATTCGTTGCGTTCCTCGCCTTTGAGGTTGGCACCGGCTCTCACAAAGCCCGTGTATATATCTTCGAGAAGTCTCTCCTGTTCGCCGGTCAGTGTGCGGGGAGTGTTGTCGTAAACGCTCTTTATGCGGGCAAACAGAGTTTCGTTAAGCGTTACGTTGTTCCTATGCTCGGTGTATAATTGTTGCAATTCGCTCTCCACTTCCACCAACTTGTCGTTGCTGTGTGAATATATTATGGCATTGAATGCGCATAATACATCACTTATCATCCGGCCGCTGTTCTCATAGGCCGTAATGGTATTTTCGAAAGTGGCAGGCCCGGTGTTGCGACAAATATTGTCAATATTCTCCTGCTCCCTTCTTATTCCCTCTTTCAGTGCGGGTATAAAATGCTCTAATGCTATTCTGTCGAACGGTATTGAATCGAACGGTGTATTGTAGGGCGAGCAAAAGGGGTTATTCTCTATTATGCTATCGTTTAAACTACTCATATTAATGTTCTAAAATTATGCGAAGATAATTATAAAATCCTCTTTCGCCACATTATTTGTTACAATATTTACTAATAAATTTAATTTATATATAATAACAAGCAGCAGTTTCTGTTTGTTCAGGTGAGCGAGGGTGGTATTTATGAAAAAAGGGAGAGGAAACAAACTTCCTCTCCCTGTGGAGCTATTTGTGTAGGTACTTATATTAAAGATTGTATGTACCCTCGACAAGTTTACCCATAGCCCAAACGGCACGGATATTCAGATTCTCGTCAAGAATCATAATGTCGGCATCCTTATCCTTCTGCAAAGAACCCTTGCGGTCGTAAACACCCATAATCTTCGAAGGAGTTTCCGAGGCCATACGGATAGCATCTTCCAAAGGAATTTCGGCCTTCTGCACCAATGTACGGATAAGGCGGTCCATTGTAGCCACACTGCCGGCAAGAGCTGTGCGGTCGGCAAGTTTGCACACGCCATCCTCAATTATTACGCGAGGGTCGAATGCGGTTGTGCTGTCGCTGGCGGCACAGGCAAGAGCATCGGTAATGACGCAAGCCTTTTCCACACCCTTTATTCTGTGAACAAGGCGCAAGATTGTGGGAGGAACGTGAATACCGTCGGCAACAACCTCAACGGTCATATCCTCGTGCAGATAGATACTCTCGACAGTACCTTCGTATTTATACTCGCGGCGTTTGTGGAAACCGGGCATAGCATTGTAGAAGTGTGTGGCGTGAGTGTAACCATTCTCGTGTGCCGAGTGAATATCGTCATATTCGGCCTGTGTGTGAGCCACCGAAGCCAAAATACCTTTTGAAGTTATATATTTGCCAAACTGCATTGCACCGGGAAGCTCGGGGGCAGCGTCCCAACGTTTGATACAATCCCATTTTTCAACCAATGGGATATATTCGTTAGGATCGGGGTCCTTGATATTTTCGGGCAACTGTCCGCCGGCCATCTTCATATTAAGATAGTGGCCCTCCAAGTGCAAGCCAAGCACGGGGCTGTTAGGCTCGGCCATCAATTTTGTACAGGTTTCTGCGGCAGCCTCAATCATAGGCACGGTAGAAGATGAGAGAGTGGGGAATATACTTGTTGTTCCGTGCTTCATATGGGCATTGATGGCCGTGCGGAAAGCCTCTTCGGTGCCCTCCATAAAGTCGCCGCCACCACCGCCGTGTATGTGAATTTCAACACCGCCGGGCACAACAAACATGCCTTTTGCATCAATAACCTCGGCACCGATTACTGCAAGGTCGCAGTTGGTAACCTCCAAAATCTTGTTATCCCTAATGATAACAGAACCATCCTTCAACCAACCTTGTGGTGTAAGAATTTTCGCATTTATAATCTGCGTAAGCATAATAATTTATGGTTTAATTTATAGTGTTTTTCCTTATAATGGCAACCTATGTGTAGGGCACCACAGCCACAAAGTTATTTAATTTTAAATTTAAATTAAAGCCTTTTTGCAATAATTTTATTACATATTTTCACATTAGGCAGTATTTTTTGTGTAACCTGCCCTTTGCGATCACCCTTGTTGAATATTACTTTTTTGCAGATAGTATATATTTTATTTCATTTTGTAGTCTAAAATTGGATAATTGCTGCAATTTTGTCAAATTCTTTAAAAATGCGGCGTTTTTTGAAATTACCCCAATTTTTGCGTCCGTAAATCCAAAAACAGGTACCGTTTTTCCAAAAAGGGAAGCTGTTTTTGTGAAAAACGCCTTGTTGGAACCTCTTTTTTTGTGAAAAACTTTGTCTTTTAGCTATTGTGCACTATATTTGCATCGGCATAATAAAATGTCAAAAAGTAAATTTTACAACAGTTAAAAACAGGTGGCTCTCAAAAACCACTTCTTAAAATAAGGTATAATGTCAAAACTCCGATTCGAAGTTATTACAGCCGCTTTTGCCAAAAGCGCAGTAGATGTTCCCGACAGTGCGGAACGCCCCTCCGATTATTATGCGGTAAAGGTGTTTAACCGCGAGAAAATGTATAAATACCTCCCGAAAGAAATTTACAATAACCTCGTCGATGTAATAGACAACGGTGCCACTTTCGACAGTTCTATGGCCGATGCTGTGGCCGAAGGAATGAAACGTTGGGCCGTGGACAATGGTGCCACGCACTACACCCATTGGTTCCACCCCCTCACCGAGACAACAGCCGAGAAACACGATGCCTTCATAGAACACGATGGAAAGGGTGGGGTGCTCGAAGAATTTTCGGGCAAGCTGCTCGTGCAACAAGAGCCCGATGCATCATCGTTCCCCAACGGCGGAATACGCTCCACCTTTGAAGCCCGCGGATACAGTGCTTGGGACCCCACCTCGCCGGCCTTTCTCATAGGCGACACATTGTGTATTCCCACCGTCTTTATATCCTACACCGGCGAGGCTCTCGACTATAAAGCCCCGTTGCTAAAATCGCTCCGTGCAGTCGACAAGGCAGCAACCGAAGTGTGCCGTTACTTCGACAAGAATGTAAAGAAAGTAACCACTTATCTTGGATGGGAACAAGAGTATTTCCTTGTCGACGAAGGAATGTTGCTTGCCCGTCCCGACCTATTGCTCACCGGCCGCACCCTTATGGGGCACGACAGCGCAAAGAACCAACAGCTCGAAGACCACTATTTCGGTTCAATTCCCGCCCGTGTGGCAGCCTTTATGAAAGATCTTGAAATAGAGGCAATGAAGTTGGGTATTCCGGCAAAAACGTGTCACAACGAAGCAGCCCCCAACCAATTCGAGCTTGCACCCATCTACGAAGAGTGTAACCTTGCCGTTGACCATAATATGCTCATAATGGCACTGATGAAAGAGGTTGCCCGTCGCCACGGCTTCCGCGTGTTGCTGCACGAAAAACCGTTCAAAGGTGTTAACGGCTCGGGAAAGCACAATAACTGGTCGTTGGGAACAGACACCGGCACACTGCTTATGGCCCCCGGAAAGACCGACAAAGACAACCTGCGTTTCATCACCTTTGTCGTGAACACCCTTGCAGCCATTTATCGTCACAACGGCCTGCTTAAAGCCAGCATAATGTCGGCGGCCAATGCGCACCGTCTGGGCGCAGCCGAGGCACCACCGGCTATAATATCGAGTTTCTTGGGCTCACACCTCTCGTCCATTCTCGACCATATGGAAACAACCGACGATGTTGTGAAAATCCTGAGCAAGCGCGAGCTACGCCTCAACATTCCGGCCCTTCCCGAGATAATGATAGACAACACCGACCGCAACCGCACTTCGCCATTTGCCTTCACCGGCAACCGTTTCGAATTTCGCGCCGTAGGCTCCGAGGCCAATTGTGCAAGCGCAATGATTGCTCTCAATACAGCAATGGCCGAGCAGCTCACAATCTTCAAAAAAGAGGTAGACACCCTCATAGAACGTGGAGCCACCAAGGAAGATGCGCTTGTGAAAATAATCCGTAAGTATATAAAATACAGCAAGCCTGTGCGTTTCGACGGTAACGGCTACTCCGACGAGTGGCGTCGCGAAGCAATGAAGCGCGGGCTCGATTGCGAAGCAAGTGCCCCGTTGGTATTCGACCGCTACCTCGACAAAGAGAGCGTTGAAATGTTCCGTTCAATGGAGGTAATGACCGAAACAGAGCTTCGTGCCCGCAACGAAATTAAGTGGGAAATGTACACGAAAAAAGTGCAAATAGAGGCTCGTGTGCTTGGCGACCTTGCTCTTAACCACATAATTCCCACCGCAACAAAATACCAAAGTTCCCTTCTGGACAATGTAATAAAAATGGAACAGGTAATCGGCAAGGAAGAGGGCGACAAACTATCGGCCGAGAATATCTCTTTGGTAAAAGAGATGGCAATGCGCGTGTCCGAAATACGCCGCCTCGTAGCCGAAATGGTTGAACGCCGCAAAGTAGCCAACAAAATAGCAACCGAGCGAGACAAAGCCATCGCCTACCACGACACCGTGGCTCCTATGCTCGAAGAGATACGCGCACACATCGACAAACTCGAACTTGTTGTGGATAACGAATTGTGGACACTTCCCAAATATCGCGAGCTCCTTTTCTTCTGTTAATCAGTTACACGCAACAACGAAAAAGGGTGTAGAATTCCTGCACCCTTTTTCGTTGTTAACGACACCACGCATCCTACTCATACCTTATAGCCTCAATCGGGTCTAAATCGGCAGCCTTCTTTGCCGGGTACCATCCGAAGAATATGCCTGTGAACGTGCACACAGCAAAACTCAAAACCACGCTCCACGGCTGTATATACACCGGCCAAGCTGCAATTATCTTCACAAGATAGGAACAGCCTGCACCCACAAGCACACCTATAATACCGCCGGTAATGCTGATGAGTATGGCCTCAATGAGAAACTGGCTCAAAATATCAATGCCGCGTGCGCCCACCGACATACGCAGGCCAATTTCCTTTGTGCGCTCGGTAACCGACACATACATAATATTCATAATACCAATGCCTCCCACCACAAGCGAAATTCCGGCTACACAGCCGAGCAGTATAGTCATCATATCTGTGGTGCTGTTCATCATTTCGCTCAACTCCTGTTGCGAGCGTATGGTGAAATTGTCGGGTTGCCCATCGGCAAGTTTGTGGTTGCGCCGCAGAATGGCCGTAACCTCCTCAATCGCTTTATCGGTCAGTTCCTCTTCTATGGCCGAAGCATTTATGCCTTGCAGATGGGTTATTGCGAGAATGCGTTTCATCACACTTGTGTATGGCGCAAGCACAATGTTATCTTGGTCGTGTCCCATACTGTTATATCCTTTGGGTACCAGCGTTCCCACAACCGTGAACGGAATGCTGTTGAAACGTACAACTTTGCCCACAGGGTCCTCGCCGTCGGGGAAAAGTTCCTCAATCACGGTTTTACCAAGCAGGCACACTTTTGAAGCGGTTTTAATATCCTGCTCGCCGAACATTTCACCATCGAGTATTTCAAGCTGGCGTATGGCAAGATGGTCCTCGCTTATTCCATAGATGGTAGTGGGGGTATTATGGTTACCGCGTATTAGCTGTCCCGAACTGTTCACGCTTGGGCTCACGGCCGACAGCAACTGCGCCTCGTGCATTATACTTTCGTAATCTTCGAGTTTGAGAGTCTGCATATCCGCACTGTTCTGTCGCACTCCTCCACGACGGTCGCCACCGGGGTGTATCATAATCATATTAGACCCCATTTCCGATATTTGCGCCTGTATGCTGCGCTTCGAGCCTTGCCCGATGGCGAGCATCGTTATTACCGATGCAACACCTATGATAATTCCAAGCATCGTGAGAAAGGCACGCAACTTGTTGCCGGCAATGGCCCGTAATGCTATTTTGAACAAATTTGCAAAATTCATAATAAAAACCCTTTCTTTAATCGTCGTTCTGCACGGGCAACGATGCGAGCGTTGCTGCTGCCGACAGAATGTTTCTGTTTATGGTGTCCTCCTTGATGCGCCCGTCTTTCAATACAATGTTACGGCTGCTGTATTGCGCAATTTCGGGGTTGTGAGTAACGAATATAATGGTGCGCCCTTCGGCGTGCAGACGCTGAAAGAGGGTTAAAATCTCGAACGAAGTGCGTGTGTCGAGGTTACCCGTAGCCTCGTCGGCAAGTATCACCGAGGGGTTGTTCACCAAGGCGCGTGCGATGGCCACACGTTGCATCTGACCACCGCTCATCTGGTTGCTCTTGTGCATAAGCCTGTCGCCGAGCCCCACGGCTTTCAATGCTTCGATGGCACGTGTGCGGCGTTCCGCGGAGCTTATGCGCGGGTTATACATAAGGGGCAGTTCCACATTCTCCACGGCTGTGGTCTTTGCAAGGAGATTGTAATTCTGAAACACGAATCCTATTTTACGCATACGCATTCCTGCCCGCTGATTCTTGCTCATTTTGCGCACCGGAATTCCGTCGAGCTTATATTCACCGCTTGTCGGGGTGTCGAGGCAACCGAGCAGGTTCAACAGGGTCGATTTTCCCGAGCCCGAAGTACCCATTATGGTAACAAACTCATTCTCGGTTATTGTGAAACTCACCCCGCGAAGAGCACGCACCCTCTCTTCACCCACAATGAACTCCCTTTTTACATTTTCAAGTTCTATGATTGGCTTGTTCATTTTACCCCTATTTTTTCTTATTGTTTCTGGGACCGGGAGCAAACGGGCTGCGTTCCATCTGCTCATTTCTTGCAGTGCTGCCGGTGGTTACGTTCACTTCGCTCACAACGGTAGTGCCCTCGGGGATTCCTTCCAAAATCTCGGTGAGGGAGCCGTTGGAAAGGCCTGTGCCCACACTGTGTGCCACAAAAGTCTTTCCATCGAGGACCCATAGTTTATTCTTGCCCTCACAATCGCGTATAGTGTAATCCTCGCCCAGCAATGCAGCATTGGGAGTGAAGCGCAGTGCCTTGCTGCTCACACCTATAACTCCTTTACGTTCAAGAGTGTATATGGTGACATTGGCTGTGAGCCCCGGTTTAAGTTTAAGTTCGGGGTTGGGTGCCGATATTACTACTTCGTATGTTACAACATTGCTTGTGGTTGTCGGTTCCTGACGCACTTGTGTTACCTTTCCCTCGAATTGGTCGTTAGGGAAGGCATCGACGGTATATACACAATTCTGTCCCACTTGTACACTGCCAATATCTGCTTCATCGACATTGGCTATGAGGCGCATATCTGTGAGGTCGGCAGCTATGGTGAAGAGGGTGGGAGTGTTGTATGACGATGCAACAGTCTGTCCTTCTTCTATTGCTTTGCTCAGCACAACACCGTCGATGGGTGATGTAATTGTTGCGTAACCAAGATTGGTGCGTGCCTTCTCCACGCCGAACTTTGCCGTTTCGTAGCTGTTCCTCGATTTTTGAAAGGCGAGGTCGGCAGTTTCATATTCATCGGCACTCACAAGCCCTTTGTCATACAAATTTTTCACACGCTCACAGTTCCTCTTCTGGTATTCATATTCCACCTGTGCGCTCTTCATATTATTCTCGCTGCTCGACAGCTCGCTTATGAGGTTTGTGCGGTCGAGCTCGGCAATTACATCGCCTTTTTTCACTATGCTGTTATAATCGACATATACTTTGCTTATTATGCCCGACACCTGTGTTCCCACTTCTACCTTTGTTACAGGTTCTATGGTTCCGGTGGCAGTAACTCCGCTGCATATATCTTTGTTCTCTACTTTTGTGTAGCTAATCTTGATGGGTAGCTTGTGGCTCTTGCCGCTAAATATCCACGCTGCACCCACCACGGCACAGGCGAAGGCTGCCAGCAACAGCACTCTTTTTTTTGTTCTTCTTTTCATTGCATTATTGTGTATTGATTATTTTAGAATAGTATATCCTCTCCCATATAGAATTTCAGCAGCTGCACGTTGAGTATTGCAGTGTATTTTGCCTGCAAAAACTCCTGTTGCGCACTCAACAGGTTGCTGCGCTCGGTGAGAAGCTCTGTGGCATTCTTCAATCCTACATTAAACTGCTCGTTTACATAGTTGTAGCTTGCTTGCGCACTCTCTACATTGCTCTTTGCCGAAATGAATTTCTTTTGTGCGCTGTTGGCATCCTGCCACAATGTTTCAATGGTGCTGTAAAGCTCCTTTTGTGCATTCAGTTCCTGCAAACGGCTTGTCGATTGCTGTATTTTGGCTTTCTGTATATTGCTCTTTGTGTTGCGGTTGTCATAGATGGGAACCGAGAGGGTTACTCCCATAGAGCAGTTGAGATTATGCTTCATTTGATGTCCGAAGCCGTTGCCGGTGTTGTCGCTGTTGCTTGTGCCGGCACCTGCGTTGAGTGATATTGTAGGGTAGTATCCGGCTCTTGCAATCTTGACGGACAACTCCGACGATTCGGCCGACAGGCGGCTGCTCTCAATTTCGGGGCGGCCGGCAAGAGCAGTGTTATATGCGTCGGTAACCGAGGCTACGGGTGTGAGAGCCAGCGCATCGGAGGCCTCGGGAGCCTCTATGAGAAAATCGCTGTTGTCGGTAATCTCCAACAACTGCTTTAATTGTAATTTGAATTTCGACAATTGAGCTTCGCTGTTCACAAGCCCATATTCGGCATTGTCCGCCTGTGCCTGTAATTGGACAACCTCGCTGCGGGACATTTTTCCTTCGGCATATTTCTCGTTACCCTGTTTTAAATTCTCCTTTGCTGCGGCAAGGGTGGCTCTGCTCACCTCTATTGCGTCGGTGGAGTAGAGTATCTGCACAAACAGCTTGGCAATCTCCTCTTTTAGAGCATTCTCGCGTTCCTTTACCGATAACAGTGCTATGTCGCGCGATAGTTTTTGTTGCTTTATGTTGTTTATGTTCTTTCCTCCATTGAATATTGTTACGCCTGCATTTATCCCGTAGCTGCCCGAATAGCTGAAATGATTTTGTGAGGCACTCACACGGCTGCCGCCCGAACCGTCGGAGGTTATAAAGGCGTTGTTGCCGCTATCGTCGAAATAGGGTTTGTATCGCCCATTCTGGCTGGTGCTGAACGATAGCGAAGGGAAGAGCGCGGCTTTTGCACTCTTTACGTTAATGTTACTCTCTTCGAGGGAGAGCTGTTCCATTTTAAGCTCGATGTTGTGTTCCAACGAGTAGTCGATACACTCTTTAAGGCTCCACCGTTGCGGTTCTTGCGCTACGAGAATTGCCGATACTGCAATGCCGGTGAGCGTGAGTACTACTTTTCTATACATAGGTAATTTGTAAAATTTTATACTGATACTTTCTATGACGCAAAAAAAAGTAAAAAGATTAAGATTCTGTCTGTTTTTTTAATATTTTTATATTTATCTTCGCAAAAAATTATAGTGAATATAATAATAGATAATGGGAAAAATTAAAAGGAACGGTTTTTTGGCTCTCTCACCGATTGCAGTGTTGTTGACAGTATATCTCGCAGGTTCAATAATAGCAGGAGATTTTTATAAAATTCCAATTACTGCGGCATTTCTGGTGGCATCGGTCTATGCAATAGCAATTACCCGCGGCGGGACATTGAGCGAAAAGATAGATACCTTCTCGAACGGCGTGGCAAATTCGCGTTTGTTGCTGATGGTGTGGATTTTTGTGCTTGCCGGTTCTTTTGCCGCTGTTGCAAAGAGTATGGGTGCAGTAGATGCAACCGTAGCACTTACACTTGAACTTATTCCGGGGAATTATCTCCCGGCGGGAATATTCATTGCAGCTTGTTTCATTTCTATGTCCATCGGTACATCGGTGGGCACAATAGTGGCATTGGCCCCTGTGGTTACCGCACTCGCTGCACAGGTGGGGTGCGACACTGCTTGGATGGTGGCAATAGTGGTAGGCGGAGCCTTCTTTGGCGATAATCTCTCTTTTATTTCCGATACTACAATAGTTGCCACACAGACACAAGGTTGCGAAATGAAGGATAAGTTCAAGACAAATTTCCTGTTGGTGTTGCCGGTAACTCTTTTTGTCATAGTCATATATCTCTTCACGGGAAGCGGCATTGACAATGTGCCCGCAACCGAGATTGGCATAGTGGATTGCATCAAGGTGTTGCCATATATTCTTGTCATAATAACAGCCTTGTGCGGAGTGAATGTGCTGCTGGTGCTCGTCTTTGGAATAATTGCATCGGGCGCAATAGGCGTTGCAACCGGTTCATTCGGCATTATAGAGATATTTACCACAATGGGAAACGGAATAACCTCTATGGCCGAACTTATAATTGTCACTATGCTTGCCGGAGGATTGCTCGAAATAGTGCGTGTGAACGGCGGGCTCGACTTTCTTATTAAGATAGTCACTTTCAGGGTGCAATCGAAGCGTGCAGCCGAATTTGCCATAGTAAACCTCACTGCCTTGTCGAACCTGTGTACGGCAAACAACACCATTGCCATACTCACCGCAGGTGATGTGTCGCGCGACATTGCAAAGCGTTTCGGCATTGCACCGCGTCGCTCGGCAAGCCTGATGGATACAACATCGTGTTTCGTGCAGGGAGTTATTCCCTATGGAGCGCAACTGCTTATGGCGGCCGGCCTTGCGTCGGTATCTCCTGTGGCTATAATACCGCACCTCTATTACCCTATGGGAGTGGGAATAATGGTAATCTTATCCATTCTTTTCCGCTTCCCCACGTGCCGTAATTAACCAATAGTAACATCGCTTTTCTTGGCGGTGTGCCAAAGAATGGCTATCTTCGCATAATAATAAAAATAGATATAAATAAAGAATAGTATGTTTTCAGGAATAGTTGAAGAATTTGCAACAGTTACCAAGCTGGTGCGCGAGCAAGGCAATCTGCACCTTACTCTCACTTGCTCGTTTGTAAAAGAGTTGAAAATAGACCAGAGCGTTTCGCACAACGGAGTGTGCCTCACAGTAGTAGATATTACCGATAATGAATATACGGTTACAGCTATGCACGAAACACTCGAACGTTCCAATATAGGTCTTCTGCAAGTGGGCGACAAAGTTAATGTTGAGCGCAGTATGATGATGAACGGTCGTCTCGACGGACACATAGTGCAAGGACACGTCGATGAAACAGCCGAGTGTGTCGATGTAAAGGATGCCGATGGCAGTTGGTACTATACATTCCGTTACAAGCACGATGCCGAAATGGCGGCAAAGGGCTATCTCACCGTGGACAAAGGGTCGGTAACCGTTAATGGCGTGAGCCTCACCGTGTGTGAGCCTACCGACGACTCCTTCAAGGTGGCCATAATACCCTACACATACGAAAATACCAATTTCCACACAATAAAAAAGGGAACAATCGTCAACATCGAGTTTGACATTATAGGCAAATATATTGCCCGTATGATAAACAAATAAGAAGCTGCTTGAAATTTATTCAGCTTTGATATATTTTATAATAAATAAACAGTTTCCAAACAATGAATAGCTTTCTTGAACTTGCACAAGCCCGACAGAGCGACCGTTCATTCGAGGCCGGGCGTACAATAGACAAAGAGGTGCTCTGCCGCATATTGGAAGCAGGGCGCATCGCACCCTCGGCCTGTAACGGACAGCCTTGGCACTTTACGGTTGTAGACGAGCCCGCGTTGCTTGTACAGGTGGGAAGGGCAACTGCGAGTTTGGGAATGAACAAGTTTGTAAAGGATGCCTCGGCACTTGTGCTCATCACGCACGAATCGACCAATATAACATCGAAAC
This sequence comes from Bacteroidaceae bacterium, assembly GCA_017466065.1. The sequence continues at coordinate 170,914 of JAFTUV010000017.1, read as the reverse complement.
TCGGTTGCGGAATAAAGGACAAGGACTTTCCAATGATGGACCTTGGCATTGCCTCGTCCTACATAACCCTTGCCGCCGAAGATGAGGGAGTGGGCAGTTGCATTCTCGGTTGGTTCGACGAAAAGAAGATAAAACAGCTCACGGGAATACCCGAAAAGAAACGCTTGATGCTAATAATAGCTCTCGGCTATGCAGCAAAGCCCAAACGCAAGAAAGTGCGCAAAGAGTGGGGAAAGGTAATCTCTTTCAACAAATATTGATACAAACGAGCGAGAAATATCAAGTTTACTTGAATATTTTTCACAGCGAGTGCAGGAATATTCGAGGTTTCCCTCAAATATTGATGAAAAATGAACCCGGAAGCGTTGCATATAGAGCCGTTTACCCCCGATGATATTCCCGCAGCAGTGGAACTGACGATTGCAGCGTGGAACGATGCTCTTGCAACTTGGGACAAAGAGGTTGCGCGCATCGTGTGCGAATACAGCGTGCGCTACGAATATCAGGACCCCTCATTGGCTTTGAAAATCACAGACGGCACAGGAATGAAAGGCTTTATATTCGCATCATCGGCAACAAGCGGCAATGCCGTTGCCGATGAATGGTATTCCCTCTCCGGAGAAAAAATCAACGACGATGCACAGAGAGATATTCTCAATATGCTACTATCGTCGTCACACAGCAACGAAGAGATGGTGTTGCGTGAAATGGGCGACAACGATGTAATGCTCACCTTCTTTTTAAGTTCCGAAAAGGGCTGTGGCAAACGCCTGTTGGCAGCGATGAACGAATTGCTTAAATCACGAAATTACAACAATATGTTCCTGTGGACCGACATAACCTGTAATCACGGCTATTACCCACGCAATGGCTTTGAACTTGTCAGCGAAAAGAGTTTCGATAAATACGACACAGATTTTGTGGTCTATGTATATAGGAAGGAAATAAAATAAGAGGGGCAAGCAAAAATGCCCCTCTTCTGTTTCCAGTTGGCCTATAAGCCGGGTTCTGTACCCCTTGCGGGGTGCCTGTCATTCATCTATACAATATGTCACCACATTGTTAAAGCGTTCTACCCTCCGGCTCGGGCGAGCAACCCTCAAATGCCGGTTTACACGAACTTGCAGCCTCCAAGACGCACGGCCCGTACATCACTGCACGGCCGGTGGGCTCTTACCCCACCTTCTCACCCTTACCCTTGCGGGCGGTTATTTTCTTCTGCGTTACTCCGCCTTCGCAGACAGCTTTCTGTTAGGAAGTGGAGTGCTCTGCGCTGCCCGGACTTTCCTCTTTTGTCTTGCGACAACAGCGACAAGCCGGCCGACTGTAGAATTTCTGTCGGTTGCAAAGGTAACTAAAATTTCAGGAACAAGGAAATTTTCTTCATCCCCTCTTTTAACAAATGTAAAATAGAACCTGCCTATTTTGAATTATTGTTAAAAGAAAGGCTGCATTGTTAATTAGCTCCAAAAAAACACACCTATTTATTGTTTGTTACTCTCCTTGTCTTATATTTGCAATAGGAAGGATGCAACAAATATTCCTTTGAATATATTAGAAGATGTTTAACATTTGATTATAAAATTAACAAAATAGGATTTTAAGATTATGAAAAAGGTATTTAAAAAACTATTCTTTGGAACAGTGGTAATTGCAACAAGCAGCATTGTTGCCGGATATACCGCCTACAAAATCTCGAACCATAATATGGTTGCAATGAGCGACGAGCCTGTTGCAGAGAGTTTTATAACAAAAGCAGCAATGCCTGTGCAGCCCGACGGATTGCAACGTATCGACCTCACCGATGCTGCCGATAAGTCGGTACACGCAGTAGTTCACATAAAATCGACCGAAAAGGGAAAGACTGCGGTGATACGTCGCGCCCCCGATATTTACGACTTTTTCTTTGGCGACGGAACGGGCCGTCAGCAACGTGTGCAGACACAACCGCGAGTGGGATTCGGCTCGGGAGTTATTTTGAGCGACGACGGTTACATCGTTACCAATAATCACGTTATTGATGGTGCCGACGAAATTATGGTTACACTCAACGACAACCGCACATTCCCTGCAAGGCTCATTGGCGCAGATGCAAACACCGACCTTGCCTTGGTTAAAATTGAGGCCGACGACAAACTTCCCTTCCTCACCGTGGGCGACAGCGATAATTTGAAGATAGGCGAGTGGGTGCTTGCAGTGGGTAACCCTTTCAACCTTACATCCACCGTTACAGCAGGCATTGTGAGCGCAAAAGCCCGTTCATTGGGCATATACAACGGTGGCATTGAGTCGTTCATACAGACCGATGCTGCCATAAATCAGGGCAACAGTGGAGGTGCACTCGTTAATGCCAACGGAGAGCTTGTAGGAATAAACGCTGTGCTATCTTCGCCCACAGGGTCGTATGCAGGTTACGGTTTTGCCATTCCCACCTCCATAATGACCAAAGTTGTTTCCGACCTTAAAGAATTTGGAACTGTGCAACGTGCCGTGCTTGGAATTGTCGGTGGCACAGTAACGGCGGAACTGAATGAGAAGGAAAATCTTGGCACCGTCGATGGAGTATATGTGTCCGATTTAACCGAGGGTGGGGCAGCGAAGAGTGCCGGCATTGAAAAGGGCGATGTTATAATAAAGTTCAACGAGAAACCCATAAAAACAATGGCCGAATTACAAGAGGCCCTTGCAAAGACCGTTCCGGGTACCGAGGTTAAAGTGACCGTGCTGCGCGACAAGAAGGAAAAAACCTTCGATGTTACCCTTGTGAATGTGCAGGGTAACACCAATGTTGTGAAGAACGTCGACCTCGACATTCTGGGAGCCGAATTCAAGCCTATCAACGACAAAGAAAAGCAATTCTTTAAAATCTCATACGGCCTTAAAGTTACGGCACTCGAAAATGGACTCTTCTCGAAATACGGAGTAAAGAAAGGCATTGTCATACAAAAAGTGAACGGAACGGCAATGCGCACAATAGAGGACTTGCAGAAAGTTGTGAAACAGGCCAACAGTTCCACCGAGCCGGTGCTCTTTATTTCGGGTTACAATGCAACCGGACAGCGCGTGTTCTATTCCGTACCTCTGCAATAAAAACTTTTTCATATTACATATTATCGGCGAGCCAAGATACTGTGGCTCGCCGATAATAATTTTCAGTAATCAAAAAAGCATCGTTGAGATATCTCAGTCGCTATGCTTTTTCAATATGACATCAACCAAACAATTTTTGGGTCAACTGCTATATTATTGCCTAATTTTTTAGAACGATATTTGCAGTTGCGAAATAACCTCCCGGGTTATTGCTCCCACACGCGGGCGGGTGTACACAAATTGTGCCGACAGACGGCAACGCTTGTATATCCAATATTGTACTCCGGCAGTGTAGGTGTGCAGTTCGGTAACCCATCCGTTCATCGTAAAATCGGCTTGTGCCTTTTTATGGCAATGGGTATTCTTGTCGAGATAATCCCAATTAAGAATAATATCGAATTTCTTTATCGGGGTATATATGAGGTTTACATACCCTCCACGCGAATGTATGCCTCCATCGTATCCCTGAATATACTCCCCACGCAAATAAAATGGAGCGAATGTAGCCTCGATGCCCACATTCCAACGATGCCTCGAATAGTCCTCGCCAAGTTTTATATTACCATAGACCGAACTTGCCTGTGCGTGCCCCGTGCCCACAAGGAACGAACCCTCGATGAGCAGATTTTTTGTAGGCATAAATTTAAGCATACCAATGATGTCCTTTTGGCTGTTATTCTCCTTTTTGTTCATACCCGGGCCATTGAACACACCTATGCTGTAATTCATCAAATGGCGACCGTTGCCATTCTTCCAAAAGTCGCCGGTGAACATAATACCCATATCACGAGCAACATTGTTACCCATCAGCGGGTCGGTAGCAATGCCGGCCAGATAGAGCACCGACGGGTCGTAGAATATGGTGCTCATAAAAGTGGGGGAGTAGATACTTTCGAGCGTGAAGGGCTGCTTGAACTGTCCCACGCGCAACTGCAACCAAGGCTTGAATGCATATTGCGCATAATATTCGTGCAACTCCGACACTGCTGCATCGTACATAAGGAAGAAACTCAGTTTCTTGGTAATCTGCGCATCGGCCATAAGTATTATGCGCTTAACCTCGCCGCTGTTGCTGTTCTTCTTGTTGGCGTGCTTGTAGTTGAACCACATTTGCCCGTATCCGAAGAGGCGCAAACGGCTTAACCCAATATCAAGGTTGAGTGAGTTTGTTTCGGCACCTGTTTCAAGGCTCTTTGCCACATTGGCATCGGGATATGTGGTTGTCGATAATCCGAAATTTATCTTTTTCTCGATGGGTGTTGTTTCTCCATCGTCGGCTGTTGCAATGCCAAGCGCTGTCAGCAACAGTAATGCTGAAAAGAGTGTGCGTTTCATAATATTTGTGTTTTTTAACACGCGAATATAGTAAAATATATTTCTACTACACTCTATGTGCTATAAAAACTGTTTCGTTTCTGCTTTTTTTGTAATTTTGCATCCGGAACAATCTTTTTCAATAGATAAAATGAGTAATATTAAAGGACATCTGGCCTGCTTTATTGCCTATGTGATATTCGGGTTCAACATAATAGTCACAAAGGACATTATGGGGTGTGACATAATTTCTCCAATGGCACTGTTTTGCTTGCGTTCGCTGGGAGCCGGTGTGCTCTTCTGGCTTGTGTCGGCTTTTATGCCGAGCGAAAAAGTTGCCCCGGCCGATTATATAAAGATTTTTGCAGCTTCGTTCACAGGCTTTTTTCTCACACAGTTGACTTTCCTTGTGGGAATATCACACATTACTCCGGTCGATTGTTCCATAATGACCTCTTTATCGCCCATATACACAATGTTCATTGCCGCGGTGGTGCTCAAAGAACCTATCACGTTTAAAAAAGCGGGTGGTGTGCTGTTGAGTTTCTCGGGTGTGATGCTTCTCATTTCCAACAGTATAGCATCCACGGGTGGAGCTGCCGCCACAGAGCCGTTAGGAGTATTCCTGATGTTTCTCAACGGTTTTTGCTTCTCAATATATTTAGGAGTGTTCAAGCCTGTGATTATGCGCTACTCGGCAATTACATTTATGAAGTGGATTTTTCTATTTTCGTCGCTCCTATCTTTGCCGTTTGCAGGTAAAGAGATTGCGGGTGTCGATTATGTTAATGTTCCTCTCTCGTTTACGATGGAACTGCTTTTCGCAATAGTATTTTCCACATTCATCACCTATTTCCTCATACCCATAGGACAGAAAATACTGCGCCCTACACTCGTGAGTATGTATTCCTATATGCAACCGATAGTTGCCTCTGCGGTAAGTATTTATATAGGAATGGACACGCCCGGATGGGGAAAATTTGTGGCGGCGGTAATGGTCTTTGCCGGAGTGATACTTGTTAATTACAGCCGTGCAGCCCGGCGCATTTAATCGGATTGCATCAATTTTGCAGATTACAAATATTGTTGTAATTTTACACAGAAACATTTATAAATCCATCAACGATGTCTTGTTTAAGAGCTCTTTTAGCGATAATATTCCCACCTTTGGCTGTAATTGACAAGGGGTGTGGTTCATTTCTCATTGTTCTTCTGTTAACCGGCTGTGGTTGGGTGCCCGGCGTAATTGCAGCACTTATTATCTTGAATAAAAATTGATAAAATGAAAATAGCAGTTCCCACACGCGACAATATGGTCGACAATCATTTTGGTCATTGCGACCATTATACAATATTTACTATAAACGATGGAGTGGTGAAGATGAAGGAGATTCTTCCCTCGCCACAGGGTTGCGGATGCAAGTCGGGTATAGCCCTTGTGCTTCGTCAGAAAGGTGTGCAGGTGATGCTGGCCGGAAATATGGGCGAAGGAGCAAGGAATGTGCTCGAATCGAACAATATAGAGGTTATTCGCGGGCAAAGTGGAAATATAGACGAGCTTGTGGCTGCCTATCTTGCCGGCAAGGTGAGTGACTCGGGCGAGGGTTGTTCGCATCACGAATGTAACGGCTGATTATAACGAAGAATTCTACCGATGGAAATGAATACCTACCTCGATACTTTTGAGAATAAAGTATATAAAGAACTTGTGAAACTGTGTGGCTCATACATCGCAATCGACGGGCTTATGCCCTCGTCACAGGATGTTGAGGAACGTTGGAAAAAGCTTGCACCCGAATATCTGCACGATGCAATTCCGCAGATAAGCGATTATCCCACAGTTTCCATCGCTTGGGCCGGTTATTTGGGAATGGCAGTGGCAAACGATTGGGACACAAATTGGGAGTTGCTCTCCAATCGCCCCTATAAGGAATTCTATGGTGTACAGGGATTCGATGATATGGACGAAAATATCCTGTTCAATATAATGAGCCTCGCTCCATCGTCGCAGGAGGCAAAAGATGCCGAAGCTATGATGCGTCGCCTCGCGCAACAGGCACTCTCCCTGTTGCGACACGAAAGGATTGAACCGCAGAGCCCGTCGGCTTTCTACGCATATACCCGTGTGGTAAACGTAATGTACCGCATTGGTGCAAGCATAGAACTTATGCGTTTAGGATACACCTGCCGGAAAGTTAACTTACCATTATGCTGAATTTTATGAGCAACAAACTCCTGCAACGAGCCATTGAGATTGCCACCGAAGCACACAAGGGGCAGACCGACAAAGCCGGTGCGCCATACATTGAGCACCCTTTGCGTGTGATGAATAGCGGCACAAATATTGATGAAAAGATAGTGGGCATTCTGCACGATGTTGTGGAAGATAGCGAGTGGACTTTCGATGCTCTTGCTGCCGAGGGCTTCCCGCCACACATTATAGCCGCTCTCCGATGCGTGACAAGATTGTCACCCTCGGAGCCCTATGACAAGTTTATAGCCCGTGTAAAAAAGAATCCGTTGGCAACAGCCGTTAAGCTGAACGACCTCACCGACAATATGGATATACGCCGCTTGCCTTACCTCTCGGACAAAGATGTAAAACGCCTCAAACGCTACCTGAAAGCCTATAAAAGACTCACCGGCGAGCCGGTCTATTCGCAGGATGCGGCAAAGGCCGAATTTCCCAATGCCTACAAGCCGTGGGAGGAGGAAGAGGATGCAGCCTTGCGAGATTTTGTTGCCGGGCAGCTCTCCTACGACGAGATTGCCGACCATTTCCAGCGCAAACGTGGCGCGATAATTTCACGCATAAAGCATTTGCAGAAAGAGGATAACTCCTGTGAAGAGTAAAATTAAAGGGTTGCATCTGTTTTTGATGCAACCCTTTAATTTTTATAATATTTATCTTTTTTTTAATCCACACGGCCGGGATATTGTTCAAGGGCCTTTCCAAGGATAAAGATAGCACGTTTAAGGTCGGCCTTGTCAATAGCGTAAGCTATGCGCACCTCATTCTTGCCGTATCCCTCGTCGGAGTAAAAACCCGATGCAGGAGCCATCATAATAGTTTCGCCCTCATAAGAAAAATCGGTCAGGCACCACTCGCAGAATTTGTCACTATCGTCGATGGGCAAGCGGGCCACTGTGTAGAATGCGCCCATAGGAATAGGGGAGTAAACCCCCGGGAGTTTATTCAATTCGTCAATGAGACAGTTACGACGCTCGATATATTTCTCGTATGTATTTATTGCATAGGAACGGGGGGCATCGAGCGAAGCCTCGGCAGCAATCTGCCCGAGCAAGGGAGGGCTCAAACGCGCCTGACAGAATTTCATCACCGCCGCACGCAAAGCCTTGTTCTTTGTAATAAGAGCACCGATGCGCAATCCACACTCCGAGTAACGTTTTGAAACAGAGTCGATTAAAACAACATTTTCTTCAATACCCTCCAAGTGGCAGGCTGAAATATAGGGCGAGCCTGTGTATATGAATTCACGATAAACCTCGTCGGAAAAAAGGTAAAGATTGTGCTTCTTCACAAGGTCGCGTATGCGGTTCATCTCGCTGCGTGTATATAGGTAACCCGTGGGATTATTGGGGTTACAGATGAGAATACCGCGTGTACGCTCGTTGATAAGCTCCTCGAAGCGTTCCATTGGAGGCAATGCAAACGACTCCTCAATGGTCGAACGTATGGGGCGTATAACCGCACCTGCCGATATTGCAAAGGCCATATAGTTGGCGTATGCCGGCTCGGGAACAATAATCTCATCGCCCGGATTAAGGCACGACATAAATGCAAAAAGCACAGCTTCGGAACCACCGGTTGTTATAATAATATCGTCGGCCTTCAACTTAATCTGATATTGGTCGTAATAACCCACGAGCTTTTCACGCAACGATAAAAAACCGTCGCTGGGGCTATATTCAAGAATCTTGCGGTCGATTTTCTTGATAGCCTCAATGGCAACCGCAGGAGAATCAAGATCGGGCTGTCCGATATTTAAATGATACACCTTAATGCCGCGTGCCTTTGCCTCATTGGCAAAAGGTGCCAATTTCCTGATTGGCGACGAAGGCATCAGTATGGCTCTTTCCGATAATTCAGGCATAAATAATCTTTAATTAAAATTTTGCCTGCAAATGTATAAAAAAAACCTAATTAAATATGTAATTTACTATAAAAACCTTGTCACACAATTTTAATTCACCATTCGTTGATAATGAATATTATGTTTACTATGATTTTTAAATTTGCAAACTCCTCTATCTCTCGTCCGAATTTTTAAAAATTTGGGCCGAAATAAAAAACTTATCCACACAAAGGCTATCTTTGCATCGAAAATGCTTTGCACAAAATCATAAAGAGAATGGAAATTTATTCCGCACCCCTGCAAGGATACACCGAGGCCCGATGGCGCAATCTGCACAATGAGATATTTGGAGGCATCGACTGTTATTTCACTCCGTTCATACGTTACGAGCACGGCGAGATACGCAGCAAGGATATTCGCGATGTTGAGAGGAAAAATAACACGGCCGAAAATCTTGTGCCGCAAATAATCGCTGCGACACCCGAGGAGATGCGCCCCCTTGTGCAATTTATAAAAAGCGAGGGATACAGGCGCATAGATATAAATATGGGCTGTTCTTTTCCGTTGCAGGCACGCAAGCGTCACGGTGCCGGCATTTTGCCCTTCCCCGGAATGGTTGCTGCCTTGATGGATGAAGCAACCAACCACCCCGATGTGAGTTTCTCGGTTAAAATGCGCCTTGGCTGGGATAATAAGAATGAATGGGAGGCCCTAATCGACATTCTTAATGCCGCACCCCTTTCTCATATTACAATGCACCCTCGTTTGGGACGCGAGCAATATAAGCAACCGGCCGACATTGAGGCCTTTGCACGCTTTTATGAAAAATGCGGCCACCCTCTTATATACAATGGTGATATTACCACGCTCGACAATATTAAAAGAATAGAAGCACAATTCCCTCGTTTGCAAGGAATTATGGTAGGTCGCGGGCTTCTTTCCAACCCTGCGCTTGGCAGTGAATACAAGCAAGGGAAATTGTTGAGCCGCGATGAATTGCGCTCCCTCGTTCACTCTATGCACGAAGCTATGTTTCGCTCAATGTCGTCAAGCCTGCAAGGAAACACACAATTATTGAGCAAATTGAAGCCCTATTGGGAATATCTGCTCCCCGAAATAGAGAAACGCCATCGTAAAGCTATTCTCAAAGCCACCACTGCCGACAAATATCAGCAAGCAGTGAATGTGGCACTTGCATCGTTCCAATGAAGTTAACCAATGAACAATCAAATAATTATGAAACACATTCTGTTATTTATCCTCCCCATTCTTGTCGCTTGCGGCAACGGTAAACAAACTGCCGAGACTGAAAAAGCCCTCACCTCCCCCACAGTCTATGATAACCAATATATAGTGAAAGTGGGCGATGTTGCCCCCGATTTTACTCTCCCGCTCACCAACGGAAGCGATTTTACCCTGTCGTCGCAACGAGGCAAAGTGGTTATGCTGCAATTTACTGCCAGCTGGTGCGGAGTGTGCCGTCGCGAAATGCCGCACATAGAGAAAGAAATATGGCAGCGTCACAAGGAAAATCCCTCCTTTGTGCTTGTTGGCGTTGACCGCGAAGAGCCGAAAGAGGTTATCGACAACTACACGGCACAAGTGGGAACAACCTACCCTATGGCTATGGACACAGCCGCCAATGTGTTTGCAAGCTATGCCCTGCGCAATTCCGGCATAACCCGCAACGTGCTTGTGGGCAAGGATGGACGCATAATAAAGCTCACCCGTCTGTTCAACGAAGAGGAATTTGCAGGGCTGGTTGCCACAATAGACAGCCTTCTTGCAGAAGTAAATGAATTTTAAGGAGAACTGCTAAAAAAGAGTATCAAAATCCACCCGACGGAAAATTTCGAGTTTGCCACCGCGTGACGCATTCAAGATATTAACCCCCATTTTCTTGCATTCATCACGCGCACACTCATAAGCCAACAGGTTGGTATTCACTTCGGGCGGAGCATAATGGCGTTTGCCGTTAAAAAGGCGTTTGTCGAAATAGCTATCGGCCGAAATTGTGGTATTCCCGGGCGAATAGTTGCAATCGACCCCTATGAGGTAAATCTCGGAAAATCCCATATACACAGCAAACTGAATCATCGAATAGACCACCGTCTGACCGCTATAAACCACAAGAGGAATATTTTTGGAAAACCCTTTTGGGTTAAGCAGCATATTATAATATGTAACACCCGGCAGATGGTAGCGGCGTGCATAATGAGCCTTTATAAACTTTGTGCCCGTGTAGCTGTTTATAAGTTCCTTGTTGTCGAGAATAATTTTATTATCCTGTGCAAAATAAAAAGAAGGACGAAAAGGAATCTCCTCAAACAACCTAATCAACGAATTGCACGCAAACGTAAACTCCCCTCGTTCGTGCAGCAAACGTAAATCCTCGCTACGCAGGCTGGGGCCGTTGCCCACGATGAAGCATCTTTTCCCTTTGCAGGCATTCTTTAAGGAACGCAATCGATGCACACTGCCCCATTGGAAAAAACCATAGAGAAAGTTGAGCGCATTCCACATTTTAAACCACAGCCAAGCGAGCATAATAAATTCAGAATAAATTAAAACACTTGCGAAAATAGTATATTTTCTTTAAAAACACCTCAAAAAACCACAAAATACCCTTTGCAACAAGCATAAAAACGGTAGATTTATTGCCTGTTTGCAAAAAAAGCACTACTTTTGCACCGCCGATACGAGTTATCGGATAACTCAAATCTTTAACCAATTAAAAACATTTAAAAAATGGCAACAAAAATCAGACTTCAGAGAAGAGGCCGTAAACACTACGCATTCTACTCTATCGTGATTGCAGATTCGAGAGCTCCACGTGATGGAAAGTTTACCGAGAAAATCGGTACCTACAACCCCAACACAAACCCTGCTACCATCGACATCAACTTCGAGAGAGCATTGTGGTGGGTTAACAACGGTGCAACTCCTACCGACACAGTTCGCAGCATCCTCTCTTCACAGGGCGTTTATATGATGAAGCACTTGCAGGGCGGTGTTAAGAAAGGTGCATTCGACGAGGCAACAGCACAGGCAAAATTCAACGCTTGGAAGACTGCCAAGGAGAACGCATTGAACGGTATCAAGAGTGCCGACGAGCAGGCTAAACGTGACGAGAAGAAAGCACGCTTGGAGGCCGAGAAAGAGGTAAATGCAGCTATTGCCAAGAAGGTAGCCGACAAGAAAGCTGCCGAGGCTCTTGCAAAAGCCGAAGCAGAAGCTGCTGCCGCTGCCGAGAATGCAGAGGCAACAGAAGCACCTGCCGAGGAAGCAACCGAGGCTCCCGCAGAGGCTTAACCTTCGAGGTAAATTGCTCAAAATAGAAGAAGTGTACACTTTAACTTAAGTTGTACACTTCTTCTATTTTAACCTTGTATAAGTGCCTCAGAATATTTCCAAGAGCCGTTTTTGTTTAATTGTCACCATAGTGCCATCCTCACTAATCTAACCATCTTTGTAATATCGGCACCTCTTTCCCCTATTCGTTTTTTCTGTTGCCATAATTATTGTAATTCTTATCTACAATTTTATCTCCGTTGTCCTCGTTGATAACATCGAGATAAAACAAAAAGCCCCGGCGCAAATAAGCATCGGGGCGTGGAGAACGTATCTCCTTGATTTGCCAGAACCCCTGTTCGGTTATTTGAAAATGTAAAACAACTTATACTCCATTGATAATATTGTAAAGATTCTCAAACTTATCTACAACGCCATATTTTATAGTGGAGGTAGAAAGGCTATTGAACAGTTTTTTCGCACATTGAGTCTTTGCTTTTTCAACACCACGCAATTCCATACCGTCGAGTGAACCTTTTGTTTCAGCAATAAAGAACACGTGTCGTACAACTCCTTCATTGAAAACTATAGCCCAATCGGGTGCATAATCGCCAACAGGAGTTGGAATTTTTAGTTTTCGGGGAAGTTTTGCATACACATGTACCTCGGTTGCTCCGTCAAGAGCCTTTGCAAATTCACGTTCACCCTCGCTGTCAAATGCAATATATGGAGTAACATGCTTTTGTACTTCAAGCACTTTATTTATGTTCAACTTTCGTTCGGGAACAAAGATGTTGCTATCATAAACCGCTTTTGTCCTATTATATGTAATATGCTCTACAATCATCGTAGCCTTCTGTTCGCGTATAATTTTAATCAAATTGCGTATAAACTCTTCGGGATTGTTCTTGAACATCAACGCTTGATTGCCTATGCCTTGAAGTATCTTCACGACAGAGCGACGGGTGAGCCTTGCACCTTTTGCAATATCACCCACAAGGTCGTATGAAACGGTAGAAGTGCAGACATCGGTCAATTCACGGGTAGTAGATTTTGTATTGCCGAATGATACGGCATCCTGCTGGTCGCCAACAACCTTAACGTACTGCAATTTCGTTACAGTCAAATCGGTTCTGCATTTTTCAATAACTTTTTTGATAAGTTCTTCGCTGTCATAATGCACAGTATATACATACTGATGATTTATCTCATTCCAAAGTTTTTGGAAACGCTCATCGTTGAAGTTATCATTAAGTTCATTGCCGTCGGTGCTGTTAGCAGCCTCTTCAACCATGTCATCAAGCACTTTCGGGTCAAAGATTGATTGTATAAGAGCCGTAACACCTTCTGCAATCGGCTGCAATTTCTCTCCAAAAGGCACAAGCCTGTTTTCTGCAAAGGCAGTATGATATATTGCTGTCAAATAGCCGTTGCTGTCTATATAATTGTTGTCTTCAAGATAAACTATTATGCGACTTGCCTCTTGCGGTGTAATTTCATGTATTGCACCTTCGTTGTCTTTAACACGCTTGCCTGCAAAGTATTCGGAAGTTGCCATAACAGCACGCTCACGCAACGCCTCGCGTGTCTCACGCTGCAATGCGGTAGTGAAATCGTTATAACTTTCGTTGGCAATGACAGTGAGTACATTTATGTTGTGTACATCATCGCCAAGCGTCTCTTTGTCCTGTCTTATACCTTCCTTGTTTACACATATACGCAAACCGCGCCCCACCTCCTGCCGTTTGGCTGTGGTGGAATTGCTATGACGGAGAGTACATATCTGAAACACGTTAGGATTGTCCCAACCCTCACGCAGTGCCGAGTGCGAGAAGATAAAGCGTGTAGGCTCTTCAAAACTCAACAGACGCTCCTTGTTTTTGAGAATAAGCTCGTATGCCGAAATATCATCCGATACATCACTCCTGGCAGGGATTTTACTGTCAATAACTCTTCCGCTACGCTTATCTATTGAAAAATACCCTTTGTGCACTTCAAAGGGATAGAAACGACGCAGATAATTGTCGTATGGTGTTTCAAATACAGAAATATAATCATTTACAATTCGGGCATACTCCTCTTCAAATATCTTTTGGAATTTGCCCTTTATCTCATTGCCTTCCTCATCATATTGACGGTAGTTTGCAACCTCATCAATAAAGAACAATGATAGGCATTTAATGCCACGATTGAACAACTCCTTCTCTTTTTCAAAGTGTGCGATAATGGTTTCACGTATCTGCACACGTTGCATTGCTTCTTCACTGCTATCACCAATAACCTGTCCGCAATAAACCGTTTCGCCATTTAGGAATGTAACATAACCTCGTCCGCGAGGATTTATCTCCGTTATTGTATAATCATCATATACTGCAAGCCCCGATTCTGCTCTTAAACTGTCGCCAACTGAGAATTTTCTCACTTGACGGTTTATAGCTCCCGAAGCATTCTTGCATTGCAGCTCAATACGCGCCATTGGTGGGTGCTTGGGCGAGAGTATAATGCTATCGACATACAGATATGCAGTTGTTCCTTTTAAGTTCTTTATCTCAAAGCCACGTACCTGAATTTTCTTGACAAGTTGATGCTTAAAGGCATCGTAAGCGTCAAGTGCGTATATAGTATCGTGCCTCGTTCGGTGTGTTGCCGAGTAGTTGAGCACAAATAATGGCTTAAATCGCCTGATACCTGTTTGTGTGGCATCACCCTCCATTCTCTGTGGCTCGTCCATTATAACTATCGGGCGGTTGGCGGAAATGACATCAATAGGCCTGCGGCTGGCAAATTCATCACGCTTGGAGTATATAATACGGCTCTCCTTGCTCTTACCTCCTTCTTTCATCGAGGCAGCAAATGCTTGTGTGTTTATAATCATCACAGATATACCGCCATCCTGTGAATATGTATCAAGAGCATTCAAGTTCGAACTGTTATATACAAACCAACGTGCTTTTTTGTTGTAATGCTCCATGAAATGCTCTTCAAGCATAGAGAAACTCTTTGCCACGCCCTCACGAATAGCAATGCTTGGTACAACAATTATGAATTTATTCCAACCATATTGCTTGTTCAGTTCAAACATCGTTTTTATATAAACGTATGTTTTACCTGTACCGGTCTCCATTTCTATATCAAGATTCACTCGCCCTAATCCTTTGGTAAGCGAATTGCTTGGAGCAATAAGATTACTGCTCTGTATTTTGCGGATATTATCCAACAATTGAGCATCTGTCAATTCAATATCGGCATTGCAGTATGCATCATCATCACCTTTATATCGTAATTCACCATTGCGCTTACCCATATCGAGACGATATTTGGTCAAGGTGTGCGATGGCTGTCCTGTAAAGACCGCTACCGTATTTTCTACGGCATCGGTCTGGTATTGCTGAATCTTAAACTTGAATTTCATAAAAATTTCATTTTTATAGAATATTGGCTGCACTCGGCATAGCAAGCAAGCTCGCTCTGCTCTCATTTGCACAATATTTCATCGTTAGATAATTCTGCAATTAGTATCGGGTGAATAGTGCTTAAAAATCTGCTCAAAATTGTCTATCACATTGTCATTGGCTGCCGAGGCATCACGCATAACAAAATAGATAGGTTGCAACTTGGCAATTTCCGTAATGGCTGATTCGTTTACATCACGGTCGAAGCAAGCCACAAGATAGTTGTCATCTACTAAGTGAACGCTCTTTCCTGCTATCTGCTTGCATTCAATCTTGGCAGAAAGTTCTATGCCAAGGTCAAGCATTACTTGGAAAAGCAAATCCTCGTTGGTACGGTCTGCCTTAACATTCTCATTAAAGAGTGATTGCAACTCAAACTCCTGTGGAGTGTAATAGACTTCTTCCATATTTGAGGAGTCGAGTTTCAGCACTCGGAAACCGGTGTCAAGATTTTGAGCCGATAGTCCTGCCTCTTCTTTGACTTTCTTACCAGCTCTGCGGATACGTTCTTTGCCAATCTCGCAGATATTCTTATATCCAGCTTTGTGGGCTTCGCTTTTCTCGTCTGTTTTTTCTGGCAATTGCACCATAATGAATTTGCGATTACCGCCATCTTCGGCATTTAATTTCATTACGGCGTGAGCGGTTGTTGCTGAGCCAGAGAAGAAGTCGAGGATTATAGAGTCCTGTTTGGCTCCAATGCTGACAATGTATTTTAGAAAAGTTAATCCTTTGGGATAATCAAAAGGTGTTTTTTCTCCAAAAAGTAACTTTAATTCAGATGCACCTCCTGAGAAATTGTGATAGTTTTTTGGTGGATTGAAACCTCCTTGCATAAATTTAGGAATATAGTTTCCTTTGTTTGAAAACATTTTAATTTCTGCAATACGCTCTTTAAAAGTTTCTATTCCCCACCTCCATCTATGTAAAGATCCATTTCGTTTACCAGGTCGAACAGGAACAAATCCTTTTCTAACTAGATTTAAATCCGTTGAATAAATTATGTTTTCGTCATTAGAACTTAATCTTGTTTTATCATAATCGAATATAGGTATCATCTCTTCTGTTGTAGGATTATAATATATAGTATATCCCATATCAGGTCGAGTTATAAGAGGAGTTGGAGCGTCATTTAAATTACGCCAAGATTCTTCAGTTTTGTCAACACGATTTATTATAGCGTTATTTATGTTCTTACTGAAACACAAGACATATTCTATGTTCTTTTGAATAAGGACACCTTCTCCAGCCTGATTTGCACCAGTAATAATAACAACCTTAGCAATAAAATTAGATTCACCATATATCTCATTGCATATTTTATGTAGATTATTTATTTCCGCATCACCTATTGAAATAAAAATAACCCCATCACCGGATAGTAAGTCTTTGGCAACTTTCAAACGAGGATAAATCATATTGAGCCAATCGGTATGAAAACGACCATTGCTTTCGGTGTTCTGCACCATAGGATCTACCGTACGGTTACCTTCATCATCAAATAGACCACTTTGCGCCTCAAATTCTGCTTTGCTTTGAGCAAAATCATCATTATACACAAAGTCATTGCCTGTATTGTAAGGAGGATCAATATAGATCATCTTCACCTTACCCAAATATGTTTCACGCAATACTTTCAATACATCAAGATTGTCGCCTTCAATGTAAAGGTTTTGTGTGTTGTCAAAATCCATACTCTCCTCGCGACAAGGGCGAAGTGTCATTGTCGTAGGCATATTTGCCAAACGAACAGCTACACGCTTATCGGGCCAAGTGAACTGATAGCGTTCTTCGCCTTCTGCTATGATTTCATTGGATAACTCTGCTTGTAATTTCTCAAAGTCGATGGCCAATTCGGGCTTACCGCCTTTGCCCAAGCGTTCCGTTACGCAGTTGGGGAACAGTTGGGCAATCTTCTGTGTATTCGAGCCTATCACATCGTGGCTCTGCATTTTCAGCTTCTCCATTATATCTGATTTTTTAATTTCTTAATCTGTTCAAAGTATTCTCGCTTGCGGCGTGGCTGCTTCTCACTTGCCATTTTGCGTTCAAGCGTGGCAATCTGTGCAAGAAGTTTCGCCCGTTGTTCATTGGCTGTAATTTGTTCGGCAAGTGTATTCCCACTTTCGACTTCAATTTGCCCGATGCTCTTTACAATGTTCTCCCAAACGGCATCGAGATTCAATCCCGACAATGAGAGGGTGGCTTCTTCAGTGGCTTTCCATTCCGATGAAATGAGTTTGGTATGGTATATGGCAAATTGGGTTTGCTCCTCAAATTGCAGGGCAAACACCATCTTTTGTGGAATGAGTTTCGTTAGCAAAGCGATATTTTTGCTATCATACTCCTTGCGTTTCATCTGCACGGCAAGTATGTAGAATTCTTTAATCTCTGTACCCTCACTCAAAGCCGGAACAGTTGCAGCAGAAACAACTGCTACAATATCAATACGTGCAATGTCGGCATCGAAGCTCTCACGTTGTGAGGGTTTCAAATCGAACTTCGCATAGATGGCTTTCTTTGGAAGTTGCTTCTTGCGCTCTGTGGATATGGGAAGACCGTACATAGTTATTTGATTACCAAAAAGCAGATTAACTCAAAGTCATCCAATCCCCGTATTTCTTCGGTGAAGAGCGAGCCTTGTACACCACTGAGGAAAGAATCAATATCGCTTTCTTCCTTCACATTGATAATGGAAGAAATAGCATCTCCCAATAAATCGGAGTATTGCTGCATATTCTTTCCGTCACGAGTAACACGATTAAACTCACGGCACAATTCCGTATGAGGGGTATTGTGTGGCTTGCACAACTGACGCATACGGTCGAGGAGCTCTTTCGGTTGTAAATGATTGATAAAAATAGATTCTTCACTTCGTTCAGACGTGTTGTTGAGGGCTTGTCCCGAAAAATGACAATCATCTTTTACATACACCATATAGAATGGGTGTAGTTGGTTCTTGTGGTCGATGTTCACTCCGTCGGAACGATTCTTGAGTATATAAATTACTCCGGGCGGTGTATTCTCTGTAGAGGGCACAACGGCGTGGAGTCCAAACGGGGTGTGTTCTACATCGCGGTTGGTACGCATATACTCCAATAGGTCGAGACGGAATTCATTCAGGCCTAAATCCATTATGCTGACACCGCTGTTCATCTCTTCCAAATCTACAACCTCTTCCTGCAAGCGTTTGAGCTGTGAACGGCGATATTCAAGGTCGCCTTTCTCTTCGTCCGAAAGCAGGTTGTCATCGCCCGTCGAGGTCATAACAGATACTTTCATTCGTGCCTCTACACGTTCTTTGAGGTTGATATATTCATCGAGTGTCATATCCGGCCAATAGTTCACGAGCTGGACAACCTCGTTCTTTGAGCCTATTCGGTCAATACGCCCGAAACGCTGGATAATACGCACCGGATTCCAATGTATATCGTAGTTTATGAGGTAGTCGCAGTCCTGCAAGTTCTGTCCTTCCGAAATACAGTCTGTACCAATAAGCACATCTATTTCTTCATTGACATTCGGAAGGAGTGTTGCCTTATCCTTTGACAATGGCGAGAAGAGTGTAAGCACTGTATTGAAGTCGAGCTTCTGACGGAGCTTGACGGTGCTTCGTGCCTCTACATCGCCTGTAATCAGTGCCACGTTAAGCCCTGTGCGCTCCTTGATACGGTCGGCCAAATTCTCATAGAGATATACAGCCGTGTCGGAGAAGGCGGTAAAGATTATTATCTTCTTGTTGCCCTCGTTAATGGGATTTGCGAACTTATTGCGCAAGTCCTCAATGAGCTGTTGCAGCTTGCTGTCGTACTGAGGTGTGATGTCTTTAAGCATCATCAGGAGCAACTGCAATGTTTCAAGGTCTTGTACAAGGTAGTGCTTCCACTTTACATAATCCAAGTCGTCCAACAGGATTTGCGACTTCTTGCCACCGATGAAAATGTCATCGTTCTGCTCGTCCATATCAAGCCCTGCACTGAAATCGTAATCGTCAACAGCTGCACCGGCTCTGTTGCCAGTTCTTTCGGCAACCTCAATCTTATCTACAACG
Source organism: Bacteroidaceae bacterium (assembly GCA_017466065.1). The sequence goes on along the minus strand of JAFTUV010000017.1, from coordinate 151,619 downwards.
CCTTTTATAAGTGCCTCGATGCGCGACAAGGTAAGACGGAATGAGTTTACAGAACTTTCCAAGCGTTTGAGCATATTTATACCCATAAGGCGACGGATACCCTTTTCGCGTCCTGACATTCCTTTGCCTGCAAAGTTGTGGCCGTCGCCGTCGGAGGTCATATACTTGTCTCTTGCACTCGGCAGAAGAAAATCCGACGGAGTATAAATGGCGAGGTTAAGGCTGTTGATTAGCCCGTATATCTCGTTGTATGTGATAGCGGAATTAAGGCTTGTAAGATGTGGGCGACGCGAGATAGGCTTCAGGCGTTTGGGAAACTTGCCAATATCGGTGGTATCATAATACTGCTCAATGTGCCTGCGACTGCGTGCGATTGTAACGGAGTCAAGCACCTCGAAGAAATCGAAATCGAGTTCTTGGAGCAGCTTTGCTGTGGTTCGTTCTTCTTTTGGAATACGAGCCCAGCGATTGTATGCTGCCTGTGCCTGACGGAAGATGTCATCAATAGAACGCGATGTATTGAGCAGGCCGTCTATATTTGAACTGTCGCCCTCGTATGCTAATTGCAGCTGGTTTTTAAGGTCATTGAAGCGGTTGTTTACGGGAGTGGCCGAAAGCATAAGCACTTTGGTCTTTACTCCTTTGCATATAACCTTATTAAGCAAGCGAGAATAACGGTTCTCACGTTGGTTGCCGTCATCATCTGTTGTAACCTTGCCACCGTTGCGGAAATTGTGGCTCTCGTCGATAACGACAAGGTCATAGTTTCCCCAATTTATCTTGTCAAGGTCGTACCCGTTGGAAACACCGTGTTCACGCGATAGGTCGGTATGGAAAAGGACATCGTAACGCAAGCGGTCTTTCGCCAATGGGTTGTTTATGTAGTTGCTGCGGTATGTAGTCCAGTTGTCATAGAGTTTCTTGGGGCAAAGTACAAGCACGTTGCGGTTACGGCTCTCATAATACTTCACTACCGAAAGTGCGGTAAAGGTCTTTCCCAAACCTACGCTGTCGGCAAGAATACAGCCGTTGTACTTCTCCAATTTGTTGATTATGGCAAGTGAGGCATCGCGCTGGAAATTGTATAGCTTGTTCCATATAACGCTGTCCTTGAAGCCTGTTGCCTCGTTAGGCAGTACATCTTCGGAAATATCTTCCAAAAACTCGTGGAAGATATTGTAAAGTGCTACGAAATAGAGGAAATCGGGCGCGTTCTCCTTGTAAGCGTTGGAAATATTCTCTATCACCTCGTCGGTAACGACCTGCAACTTCTCGCTATCATTCCAAAGCTGATTGAAGAGTGAGAGGTATCTCTGTGAGAACGGTGCTTCGAGCTTATTTATCATCGTATAGGCATTGTCGCCACGTTCACAACCAAGTTCAACTGTTGTAAAGCCGTTCAATGGCATATACGAGGTATTATCGACATTGGCAAAGCCCATCATATTCTCGCCTGTGCGATTGGACTTGAAGCAGGCTTTTTTCTTTATCCACTCGGCGCACTCTTTGGCAACGGCACGCTGGGTAAGTTCATTGCGGAGCTTTACTTCAAACTCGGAGCCGTAAAGATTGCGTTCACGATTGAGACGCGGAATGTAGAATTCACGTTTCTGCTTGCTTGCCTTTTCGGTGGTAAAGGTGGGAGAGGTAAACACAAAACGTAACTCTTCAATATCTTTTAGCTGCTCTTTCAATTCTTGAAAAGCATAGATAGAGAAGCAGGAAGCTGCGATAGAGAGTTTACTGCCCTCGCGCAACTCTACAACTAAATCCTCTTTTAGTGTTTTGTGTATATTGTCGATTATCTCCATTCCCCAACCATTGTGCCTAATGCTCTTTTGGTTACGGACTTCTAATAACCTGACTATTATGTTTTGATTAAATGTGCCTATCGGACACAAAAAAAGCGTGAGAGTCCATACCTGTTACTCGTCCCGCTATCTGAGGCCTTCGCATTGCCTATCTCTGTTGAACGAGCAACGCAGAAGCCTCACGCTGTATGTATATAACAAACCTATACACTAACAGTTGTCAATGATGTATAAACATCAACAACCATAGTGTAAACGGCATGCATAGACACACCACAAGGCATCTACCGCTGCTACATTCTTGACAGAGATTAGAAGTTGCGAAGTTCCAGACAGCCAAGAAAGAGCGTTAGTAAACGCTTTTCAATAAAATTTTGCACCCTCCCACATAACCCATATCGGGCTTCTGCAAGCGATATGCAATTGCAAAAATAAATAAATTTATTTAAGGTTCAATAGTAAATGGGGGATTTGTTAAAACGGCTTCTTAATTTTATAGGGCTTTAAACACAATAAAAGCACCCCACCCCTTGCAATTAACCCGAAAAGGAGTAAATTTGCAAATATGAAAAAGATATTAAAGAAAATCGTCACACTCCCCTTGTTCGCACTGCTTCTGTGCAGTTGCGGAGAGGACCGTTCGGGTGAATTTAACTCGCTCACACAAGAGAATCAATGGATCTATTCCCAAATGAAAGAAGTGTATCTGTGGGCAGAAGCGATTGGAGAGGTTAAACAGAATATCTATTTTTCCACTCCCAAAGAATTTTTCAAGAAACTGCTTCTGCAACAGGATAATGTATCGTTCTTCACCGACACGCTTGCAGCAACAAGCTATGGAATAACCTATTCGCTTATGCGTGACCCGCTGGGGATAACTCCATCAAAGACATACGCCCTTGTAGAATATGTAGAGCCCGCCTCCGTGGCTGCTGCTGCCGGGCTTGTGCGTGGTATGTGGATATCCGAAATTGACGGTAACAGAATTACGACAAGTTCGGGAAACAGGCTCTCCACCGGCACAGGGGTGGAACTCACTGTTCACACAATAGATTACGACGACATTGCCGAGCAATACTTTTGGGATAATCTCGACAAGGTAACACTGCCGGCAGCAACTGAGATATCCCCGTCCCCCACTCCTGTAACAACAATTATTGACGATATTACCACCAGAAGCGGTTACATACTTTGTAACACATTCGACGGGCAGGAGGCTGCCGATGCCCTTTACAACGCTCTTGCTACAATCTCGGGCGAGGCAATCGACAATATCATAATAGACCTGCGATACAACAACAGCACCTCACTCGCAGATGCAGCTGTTGCAGCAAGCCCGTTTATCCCGGCCGGCAAACAAGGAACATTCTGTTCGCTCACAAAAAACATCGACAGCGACAGTCGCGAGAATATACTCACTCCATCCGGAAGTTTAAATGTCAGCGAAAAACCACTCTACATAATAACCACCGCCCGCACCCAAGGCGTTGCAAGTGTATTCATAAAAGCCATACAAGCAGCACGAAACGATGTAAGGATTGTGGGCAAGGCATCCAATAGCATGGCTCTATATACCGAATGCTATGAATCGCCCTACCTCTTCAAGATAAACCCTGTAACAGCCTACATACTCGATGCAACCGGTGAGCCGCTCACCGCATCGGTACCCGACTTTAACATTGACGAATACAGCAATTATTACACAATCTATCCGCTTGGCTCAAAGCAAGAAAATATCCTTAATAATATAAGTTATATAATAGCCAACGGAACATTGCCGCCAACAGAATAGAGTGTTGAGCGGTAAATAGAAATACGAGGCTTCTGAATAAATTTCGGAAGTCTCGTATTTCTATTTACACATTATAAATATTTTTTTATTTCTTAAACGAAACGGGCAGAAACCTACCTTGTTGTTGAAATGTTATTTTGCTGAATAACCATAAAATATCAACAACAATGAAAAAAGTAATTATCCTATCGGCAACCGCCCTTTCCATTTTATTATCATCGTGCAATTCTTGCGGCAGTTGTAATTCGCAACCCCAAGGAGTAGTTGTAGAGAGCGACAGCATCTTTATGGTCAACGATTCCACCATCGGCGATTTACAGACCTACACATTCGAAGGAACAGTTCCTATGAACAACGGCAACATAGGCAACGTGCTCCTGACTATTCAGACATTAAGCCTTAACGACGACGGCACCTACACCATCACCACCAATTATATAGACGAGGCCATTGCCGCAGAAACCGACAAAGGCGAAGTACTTGTGATGATTGGAATACCTAATGACAGCACTGCCGTCGTATATGAATTTGTGTCGGAAACAGGCAAGCCCAAAATGAATTTCAAACTATCGGCCGACACCTCTCTTGTGAAACTCGACAAGAATATGCAGCCTGCATCAAAGAATCAGGCACATAAACTTACAAGGAAGAAATAACAAATTCATCAATCACATTAAACAGATAAATTATGACACGAATTCTAATAATACCGTTTCTGGCACTGCTTGCCATTCTTACATCGTGCGAGAAGGACCCCGACACCAACAAACTCGATGACAATTACCTTGTGCTCACCAACTACGACAGTGGCACCGACTTTGCCTCCTTTGATAATTTCTATGTGATAGACAGCATACTCATTATCAACGACCAGACAAAACCCACCTATTGGAAGAACGAAAATTCACAGCGCATAATAGATGCCTTCAACGGGCATTTCGAGGCGCGTGGCTACACAAAAGTTGCAAAAGGCAACGATGCCGACATTGTTCTGCAATTAAGTTATGTGAACACCACATATTATTTCAGCAACACCATCGGGCCTTGGTGGTACGCTTACCCCGGCTATTGGAATTGGGGCGGAGGCGGCTGGTATTATCCCTTTTCGTTCTACTATACTTATAGCACCGGTTCTATTATTGGAGAGCTTGTTGACAAAAGGACCAACAGAAGTGATAAGAAACTCACTATCATTTGGAATACCTACATCTCGGGCTTGCTATATGGTAACAGCCTGAGTTATTTCAGAACAATGAATGCCATTAACCAAGCCTTTGTACAATCGCCATACTTGACAAAGTAGTTACATTTAAATTTGAGTTTTATGAAACGAGTTATAAAAATATGGTTCATCGTTGCAATCGCAACGTTGTTTACCACCTCTACGGCAAAGGCGCAAATATCGCTCGACAGTTATTATAATGTCGATTGGCAGTTCAACATTCCTTTGAATAATGAATTCTCCAATGTCGCCAGCGGCTGGGGAATGAACTTTGAGGGAGGATACTATGTAACTTCCGGAATAGCAGTGGGTGGTTTTGCGAATTTTCACACCAACAACGAATATTTGTCGCGGCGCACAATAAACATTGCGGCAACGCAGTCGATAAGCACCGACCAACAGCATCAGATGTTCACACTTCCCTTCGGTGTGCTTGCACGCTACCGTTTCGTGGAGAGCGACTTTCAACCATACGTTGGAATGAAGTTGGGAGCCTGTTACGCCGAATTCACCAATTACTATTACATTTTTATGAGAAGGGAAAAGACGTGGGGCTTCTATATGCAACCCGAAGTAGGCTTCAATTTCTACCCTTGGGCCAACAGCATAGGTTTTCACATTGCAATGTATTATAGTTTCTCGACAAACAAATGCAACATTATGAGCTACCGACAGAATAACCTGAATAACTTTGGATTAAGGTTCGGAATTGCATTCTGACAATCTTTGCAGCAAAAAAAATCAATAAATGCAGTGTCCCGCGGGACACTGCATTTATTGATTGGAGGTCGGATAAAATGAACTGTTTTTTTAGGCTTATGAGCGTAACGGCAAAAGAGCCTTCTTGGTTCATCTTCTGATTATAGTGGATGGACCCCTTTATTTCTCGGGCACCATACTCACTTCTATGAAATTACCCTGCCCTATTATATAATCGAGGAAAAGGCGTATATCGTCGGGAGTGATGCTGTTCACAATATTCTTATACTCGGTATAATAATCCTCGCCATAGAAATAATAGGTGAGCAACCAATTGCTCCAAGCGGAATTCTCCCTACCCTCATCGTCGAAAGTTTTAAGCATATAGCTGCGCACCTTCTCTACATATTCGGGCGAGGGCCCCTCTTTGGCAACTTTTTCCAACTCCGCGATTATAATATCGGTAAGTTCCTCACGGCGTTCGGGAGCCATATTGAATTCTATATTGAAGAAAAATTCACCCTTGGGCAAACGGTCGATGCTGCCACGCACACCCACTCCGTATGTGCCACCCTCCTTCTCGCGTACCTCGGTAGTGTAGACAAGTGTCATCACCTGCTGCAAATAGCTCATCAGGATGGAGTTGCGCAAATTTGCCTCAATATCGCCCGAATATATAATAACCTCGGTACCGGCAGGTGTTTCCATCTTCCTTGTGAAGTTATTTATAAATTTACCTTTGCGTATGTTCACATTATGGTCCACCGGAACCTCTTTGCGCCCGTTAGCAGGCAGCCCGCCGATGTATTTCTCGACAAGCGGTTGCAGTTTATCGCTCTCAATATTACCGACTATCACAAAAGTAAAATCGCCGGCATCACCGAAACGGTCGTTGTAAATCTCCATTATTCTGTCATAACTGATGCTGTCAACATCGGCGGCACGCAAGGGTTCCATTCTTGGATGACCATTGAACATAGCCTTATTGACAGAATCGCTTATCGCAGTCATAGGATTCATATCTCTATCCTTCAACGAACCATACATACGAGTCTTGAATCCCTCCAAGGCAGCCTCGTCTTTACGCGGTGCGGTGAATTTAAGATAAAGCAGTTTGAACATATCCTCCAAGTCCTTTGGAGAGCAAGTTGCGGAGACTTTGTCGTGATAGGTCGATGTGCTCACTCCGGCAACAGCAGTGCTACCGGCCATCTTCTTGTTCAGTTGCATTGCATCAAATGCTCCTGCACCGCCAAGCTGCATCACCGGGCCAATAAGCAACAGGTTCACTCGCTCATTGTGAGCATAACGGCCCGTACCACCATAGCTGTAACCATTCAGCAACACTTTGTCGGCTGCAAAATCGGTGGGCTTCACAATAACCTTTATGCCATTGGCAAGGTTCCAGACAGTGGAGCCCCACACACCCTCTTCGGTAGAGATAATCTTGCCACCATCGGGGATATTTTCGAGCAAGGGAGCGTCGTTCATCGAATCTACATAAGGTTGAAGGGGAGCCTGTTCCACAGCTGCCAACAACATTTCAATCTGCTCTTTCACCGGATATTTTATACTGTCGTTGGCCGGTGCCAGCGATATTGCCACACGATTATCCTTCGTGCACAGTGCGGGCAGAAGCGCATTCACCTCTTCGAGTGTAATACTCTCCACAATCTCCTTCAAGAGTGTGCATTCCTCCTCTACCGACATTGCCGAAGTATTATCGAGGAAATTCCTTATATAATCCTGTGCACGTTGAGCATTCGACATTTTATCGCGCTCGGCAAAGGCCTTGTCTATTGCAGCATTCATAGAAGCCTTCACACGTTGCAGCTCACCCTCGGTAAAGCCGAAGCGTTTGGCACGTTCAAACTCACAAAGTGCCGAAGGCAGTGCCTCATTTATGCGCTCCACTTTACAGCTTAATGCAAACATAAAACCTTTCTTCGTGTTTGCCACTATAAAATCATCATCATCGACACCGGCACCAAGATAGGGAGGATTTTCCTTCATCGCAATCTCGGTGAAACGAGTGTTCAGCATACTGGTCATCATTGCCATCTTGCTGTCGTTACGTTTATACTCCTTTGTGTTACGCAGCTCACGTGGAGTAGCATCGCGCTTGAAGATAAGTTGGAAGGCATAATTCTGCTGTTCCTTGTCGGTACCTTGTGCAAAAATGAGCCCCTCGTTGTCCGAGACAGGGTAATATACCCTCTCGGCAGGATTCTTGGCTTTCTTTATACCCTTAAAAATCTTTTTTATCTTCTTCTCAACATTGTCAACATCCACATCACCCACAACTATAATTCCTTGCAGGTCGGGGCGGTACCACTTTTCATAATAATCGCGCAACGCCTTGTGAGGGAAACTGTCGATAATCTCCATTGTGCCTATGGGCATACGATAGGCGTATTTCTCACCCTGATAGACAATTGGCAGCACTTGGTCGAACATACGCGAAGTTGCATTGCTTCTCTGTCGCCACTCCTCGTGAATTACGCCACGCTCCTTGTCAATCTCCTCACCATCGAGAGTGAGTCCGTCGGCCCAGTCGCGCAAAATCCACAAACACGAATCGACAGCTCCTGCACTATCCACCGGAACATCATTTATATTATATACAGTTTCCTCGATTGAGGTATATGCATTCAGGTTCACGCCGAACTTAACACCTATCGTTTCAAGATAATTTATCAGGCTCTTGCCGGGGAAATGCTCGGTTCCATTAAAACACATATGTTCCAAGAAGTGAGCAAGACCACGTTGGTTATCTTCCTCCTGAATAGAGCCCACCTTTTGAGCAATATAAAAGTTGACTTTTTTCTTCGGCTCCTCATTGTGCTTGATGTAATATGTGAGCCCGTTTTTCAGTTTACCCATTCTCACGCTCGGGTCGATGGGCAACTGCTCGATACCCTTCTGCGCCACAGCCTGAATTGCCACACAAAGAAGAAGCAACAACGGCATAAACGCTCTTTTAAATTCGCTTTTCATATATTATTTGTCATTTTACAAAAATCACCGCGAAGATACTCAATAAAATCCGTTTACCCATCCTCGTTTACATTTATTTAATAAAATAAAGAGCATTTTGAAAATTATATACGATACTACGATAAATTATCCCTATCTTCGCAAAAACAACCCAATATATGAATAGCGAACGCATAGAAAAAGTATTGAAATACCTTGCCGACAATGGCATTGAACATAGCTGGTACACACACGAAGAGGCACCCACCATTGAGATTGCACGCACACAATGGCGCGCCGACGGTTCGAAACACTGCAAAAATCTCTTCTTTCGCAACCACAAAGGGAACAGACACTATCTGGTGGTGCTTGACTGTGAGCGCGACCTTGCCATACACGACCTTGAACAACTGTTGCACCAAGGCAAACTCTCCTTTGCATCGCCACAGCGTATGGATAAATACTTAGGGCTGCAACCGGGTTCCGTTTCACCGTTCGGTCTTATAAACGACACCGACAACCACGTTCACCTCTTCATCGACGAGAACCTTAAAAAAGAAAAGTCGTTGAGCTTTCACCCCAACGACAACCACGCGACAGTTGTAATTTCGCAAGCCGAATTTATGCGCTATCTCTCAATCGTAGGCAACAGCTACGAATTTATATCACTCTATCAATGAGGCAGAATAAAGAATGATATAACAGGAACGGCAGCAAAAGTCGCATACATAAATACAAGCAGCAAATAAACATCGGGAACCTCGTAACCGCCTTTCGTATAACGGTTGCTCACCCAATCCCGACGCACACGTTGCTTTTTCTGGTAAAGCTCAAACAATTTATAGGCCACAATTCCGCAAAGCAACCCAAGCAGAATGCCGGCAACCACATCCCAAGGATAAAACACCGCCATATACACACCTGCGAAACAATTTATACCTGCCCAAAGAACCAACGACACACTCAACGCAGTGTGCCTCACAATAAGCATAAAGAAGCAGGCAAGCGATGTCACGACAGCCGACAGTGTCAGCAATGAAGCACCACCCACACGATACTCGTTCAACGCATTAAGCACCTCCATCATCTCACCATCGTGTGCCTGTCGCAAATATACCGATAGAGGCTGCAAAGCGTAAGTAGTGAGCAGGACCGAAACCCCAAGCATCGACAATGTTAATGTTATTATTGCCAAAAAGTTGGAAAATGTATTATTCTTCATCAACACATACAGCAGTACAAAAGCCAATGGCACCCACACCCAAGGTGTTACATAAGCAGTTATGCACCCTTCGAAGAATTCCGAATTACTACCGTTGACCGACTGCAACAGGTAATTGTCAAAATCAATAATCTCCTGTATAGTGTACATTTTCCCTTTACCCTACTTTAAATCTTTTCAATCGCATTGGCAGGAACCCATCCAAGAGTGCCATCCTCCAATTCTATCTCTTTCCACCCTTTCATAGTGTCGTCCGATATATAAACCTTGCGACCTTCGTGAATAACAAACAAATCGGTACCAGATGCATCGGGGGTGCTTTTTGCCGTAACACTCGGCAACATTATAATAGCAGCTCTTCCATCGGTTATATTGTTATAATGGTGCAATGCCGACAAGTTCGCAAACACGGTGATAAAAAGAGCCGCAAGAGCAACAAAGAATGTTATTTTTCTCGTTGTAACACTCTTGCCGAAGAGGAACATCAATAATGTTGTGAGCAACACAACAAATGCAATAATGGCAATAATGGCCCAAGTTGTTATACCGAACAGGTTTACCACAGCCTCAATCCACACAACAAAGAACATTCTGTACGGCTCGCTCACCTTATCGACAGTCTTGCTTCCTGCTATTGCCAGATTGAATTTTACATCCTTGTCGGCAGGAGCAAGCAATAGTGCCCTTTCATAGTTAAGAATGGCCTTTGCAATCTCATTCTCCTTGTAATAGGAATTAGCAAGATTGTAATAGACATCGGCCGACTCTCCTTCTCTCGCAAGCAACTGCTCATACACATAGGCAGCTTCCTTATAGTTGTTGGCCATATACAAGCTATCTCCCATTGCTTTTGTATAGGTTTGTGTCGTTGCCCCGGAATTGGCATCCTGCGCAAGCAGAATACCCGGCAGGAGCATCACAAGAATATATGCTATTATATTTTTCATATTATCTTTTTATAGAGTTTTCCATTTTACTTATAGCCTCGATAGACATATTATAGACCTTGTCCATAGCAGCACCTGCATCACCGGGAGCATAGCGCGCAAATTCACATTCATTCAGCACATTGTGCATTTCAGTGATGACATCTGCCTCCACTCCCTTCTTTTCGAGTTCTGCGGCAATATTCTCTTTCGAGAGTTGCGACACGGGGATGCTTAACTTATCGCTCATATATCCCCACAATGTTTTAAGAATTTCATCATAGAATTCCCCCTTTTTGTTCTCTTTCAGGAGTTTCTTCGCAACCTTCAATCGTTTGACAGCCACTTTGTTCGCCTTCTTTGTACGCATAGTGGCAATATTGGCATCCTCGGCAACCTTTTTTCTATGTACAAGTACAAACGCCACAAACAGCAATAAAGGGAGAAGATAACACACGTAGTAAAGCGTAGAAGCAAACAGGTGGCTACCCTTCTTGCCGAATTTAACATCGCCTCGCTTTATGAAGCGAATATCTTGGCCCAGCAATTTAAATTCCTCCTTGCTCACGTACGATGCCACAGCCGCATTACCCTCGTCCTTGCCTTTTTCTACTTTAAGAGTATAACTTTCACTCTCCAAAGTCTTGTATTGCTTGCTTGCAATGTCGTAGTACGAGAATTTCACAGCCGGCACGGTAAACTCGCCACCGAAACGAGGTATTGCAAGATATTCTATGATTTTATTTCCCGAGAAGCCGTTTACGCGAAGCGATATTTTATTCTCCACTTTCGGGTCGTACACCTCAAAATCTTCGGGGAACTGCACTTCGGGAGTCTTTATAAGTTTCATATTTCCTGTACCCGAAATTACAAGACACAGCGTAACTGCTTCGTTTGCTTTAAGTTCGGTGGTGCTTATTGTCGATGATATTTTAAAGTTGCCCACAGCACCCGAAAAACTCTCGGGCTTGCCGGCCGGCAGCTTCTGCACATTCAATTTGAGTTTGGGCGTGCGCAATTCCTTTTTCACCTCCACATAGTTCGAACCTCCAAAAAAGCTGTCGAACGGGTCGAATGAACGCACCTGCTGTGCGACAACACCCTCGAAGGTCGCCGATGGAATTTCAATCTCACCACTCTGTTGGGGGAACAGCACATATTGTTGCCACAGAATTGTGCGGTAATTACGCCCGTTGTAATGTTCCATCTGCCACTCCTTGTCGCGCGGGAGCTCCACTTCCTGTATCTGGAAGCCTTTAAGGTCGGGGATTTTCCCATTCAACGCCGTGAGGTTCACTGCCGAATATACCTTGAATGTAAGCAGCACAGCCTCCTGTTCCACCACAGTCGTTTTATTAAGGGTCGCTGTCATAAAGAGGTCATTCGCGGCAATATCTACCGAGCCGCTTGCACTCCGGCGTTGAGAGCCGCGATGTTGCGAGCCATTCTGCTGTGCAGTGGTTTTATCCTCGGGCAGCACTTTAATGGTAACTTTGTTCGATGTAATTTCGTCGCCATCGACCGATATTGTTGCACCGGGAATTGAAAACTCACCCTCTTTCTCGGCCATCAATATATAAGTGAATGTTACCGACTGCGATGTGGTTACATTGCCGTTTATAATCTGGGTGCTCGATTGTTCCGAGCGACTCGGGCCCGACAATATGGTAAAATTCCCAATCTGTGGAACTCTTGGTTCCTTCACATTGCGTCTGTTTATCGTATATTTCAATCTAAATGTCTGATTTACAGCCACAGCCTTTGGTGCCGATGTCACAAATGTAACATCATCGGCAAAGGCTACAAATGTAGTCAACAATATCAGTGTTGTCAGAAAAAATCTTCTCATTATATATCTTTTATTTGTTCTATTCTGTTCTATGCCCCAACGCAACCATTTTAAGCATTACCAGTCCTTGTCCAATTTGCGACCTTTTATCTGCATCATCTTTTTCACCTTCTCCTGTACATCCTTCTCGTCCTGCATTGCCGATTCGAGCAACTGTTCGGCATTCTCTTTTGACATTTCCTCCTCTTTCTCTTGTGCTTGTTGCTGTTCTTGCTCTTGCTGTTCCTGTTGTTGGTTCTGCTGTTGCTGTTGTTCTTCTTGTTTCTGCTCCTGTTGCTCCTGCTTTTGTTCCTCTTCTTTTTGCTTTTGTTGCTGTTGTTCTTGTTGTTGCTGCTGGTCCTTTAATTGTTTCATTGCAACTGCAAGATTGTAGCGTGTCTCGTGGTCGGTGGGATTTTCCCGCAATGCCTGTTTGTAGAACTCCACGGCACGGGCATAATCCTTTGACGCTTGACAAATAACACCCATATTGTGATGTATTTGTGCAAGATTGCTCTTTTCGCTCTCACGTTTCTCGGCCATCATATATTGGTCCATTGCATCCTGTGCTTTATCCTGATAGAGCAAAGAATTACCCAAATTAAAGAGTGCTTGGCTGCCATCGGGGTCAAGCTCCAACGCCTTGCGATACTCCACTTCCGCCTTGTCGAAGAGGCTGTCGGCGTAGAGTTTGTTGCCGCTTCTCAAATATTCACGATAGCTCTTCTGAGCCGACAGGCCCAGAAACGGGAGCGTTGCACACAATAATATCAAATATCTCAATTTAAGCATATTCAAAGTTATTTGTCAAATAATTTAAAGCCTTTTGTAAGGCGGCTTTTGCCTGTAAGTATCATAATCTCAATAACCAAGAGCAGCAAAGCCACCCAAGCTATAAATTCGAACTGCTCATTATATTCGGTAAACACCTCTGTCTCAACATCGGCTTTCGCAAGTTTGTTGACCTCACTTTCGAGCAATTTCTGTGCACTGTTGGTATTATCGACACGAATATATGCACCGTTTCCGGCTTTTGCGATAGATTGCGCCATCTGCTCATTCAATTTTGTCACAACCACATTATTCTCCTTGTCGCGACGATAATCATTTGTGCCGGCAATAGGAATAGGAGCGCCATCGAGCGAGCCCACGCCAAGCATATATACATTCATCCCCTTTTCCGACGCGAGCTTGGCTGCATCCTCGGCACCACCCTCGTGATTTTCACCATCGGTAATTACAATAATCGCTTTTCCGATTCCCTCTTTGGGCGTAAAACTCTTCATTGCCAAACTTATGGCACCGCCAATATCGGTACCTTGTCGTGAGATAAGGTCGGGAGAAATTGTTTCCAGAAACATTTTTGCCGATATAAAATCATTTGTAATAGGCAGCTGCACAAAGGCATCGCCGGCAAAAACAATAAGCCCCACTTTATCATTCTCGAATTTGTCAATCAAACGCGATATTATTTTTTTTGCCTTTTCCAAACGGTTGGGAGCAATATCCTCGGCCAACATTGAGTTTGAAATATCCAACGCAATCACAACCTCGATACCCTGTCGTGTAATAGTTTCCTTCTTTGAACCGAACTGCGGGCGTGCAAGAGCTATCGCTATAAAGGCAAGTGCTGCAAGCGAAAGCCAGAATTTTATTCTCGGACGGTAGTTCGAAACATCGGGCATAAGATTACGCAACAACTCAACATCGCCGTATAGCTTCAAATTCCTTCTACGGCGATAATTCGAGTATATGTACACCGCTAATATTATAGGCACAAATATCAGCAGATAGAGATATTCGGGAGTTGCAAATTTCATTTCAAGTTTCTGTTTTTAAGGTATCTTTTTAAGTATAGTATTCCGCAACAGCAATTCAAGCAGGAGCGCAACGAATGCCACCAATGCAAATATCTGGAAATTCTCCTCGCGGGTGCTGAATTCCTTTACATTCAATTTTGTACGCTCCAATTTATCAATCTTCTCATAAACCTCCTTTAATTTTGAATTGCTTGTGGCGCGATAATAGTTGCCATCGGTTATTGTAGCAATCTTGTTAAGTGTTGTTTCGTCAATCTCCACAGGAACATTTACAATCTGTCCGCCATAAGGATAGGGAGCTGTTCCATTTGTGCCCACACCTATTGTATATATTCTTATGCCGAATTTCTTGGCAATCTCCGCAGCAGCCTCCGGCGATATTTCGCCACGGTTGTTCGAACCGTCGGTGAGCAGAATTATCACCTTCGATTTTGCCTTGCTCTCCTTCAAACGGCTCACAGCATTGGCAATTCCCATTCCAATAGCCGTTCCATCCTCAATAATTCCTTGTGCAGCAATATCGCATTTTACAGAATTAAGCATATTGAGCATAACCGCGTGGTCGATAGTCAATGGGCACTGTGTAAAACTCTCGCCGGCAAAAATGGTAAGTCCCATATTGTCGTTAGGGCGGCTGTTTACAAAATCGGCAGCAACCATCTTGGCAGCTTCTAAACGGTTGGGGGTGAGGTCCATCGCCAGCATACTCGTGGAAACATCCATAGCCAGCATTATGTCAATTCCCTCAACCTCGGTATTTTGCCAGCGATTGGTGCTTTGCGGGCGTGCAAGCACTATAATCACCATCGACAATGTGATTACGCGCAACACGAATGGCAGGTCGATTATATAGTTCCTGTAACTCTTCACATTCTTTAAAAATGGAGCAACAGTCGACACCTTCATCGACGGTTCCATCTTGCGCCCTTTCAGAATATACCACACCACATAGGCCGCAAGCGGTATAAAGAGAAGCAAATATCCTATTTTGGAAAAAAACATAACTTAACAAATTAACTTATCAAATAATAGAGGTCGAGAATAAATTGCACAAGAACAAAGCACACTGCAATCGAGAGAATCACTATTGCAGCAAGCAACAATCTCTTTGAACGCAACGAACGCTCGTTCACAATTCTCTTTTCGGTAGGCTGTGCAGGTATTTCTCCCTCTTCGGGTTTTGTTTCGTTCACAAAATCCCTCGCACTCACCAGATTACGGTCGTTCTCATTCATTGGCGGGTTGAATTTTGCAAACTTCACCAAGTCCGATGTTTCGAGCAGTTCACGAACCTCCTTTATACTCTCCTTGTCCTTAATCTGCAACAAGTGCTCCACAATCTCCTCTGTCGTCATTTCCGTTGCATTAAACCCGAAGCGTTCGTTCATATAGACACGCAAAGCATCGGTGAGAGCCGTGTAATACTCCTTGCTGTTGCCCGAAGTGCGCCAAGAACCATCCTCCTTAATACGCTCAATCTCGCCAAGCGCCACCAAGTGAGCAGGGAGCTTGGGCTTAATCTTCACTATGCGTATTATGGGCTTGTTGTTTATGTATCTCACAATTATCCACGCAAGCAACGAAAGGAGAAGGATGAACAAAATAAAATATCCGACACTGCTTCTATAATCGTCCCAAGTAAGTTCTATTGCCCAGACATCCTTCGGCGGAAAGAATTTGTCGAGGTTCGTGGTATCTACCGGCATCATATAAACGGCAAGAGCCAACTCCTCGGAGTAGTAAGGAAGGCCATCGACAAGAACCTCAAATGGAGGAATCACATACAAAGCACTATCGAACGATGTAACTACATATTCCTCCGTCAACAAGAGGCGTTTGCCATCGTTAAGCAGCTGTGTGTCGATCGGTAACTTCTCAACAATCTCCACCCCCTCTACAATCTCTTTTTCGAAGAGTGGGAGAAGAGCTCTTCTGCCGGCATCTACACCCACCTTCAATTTAATCCTTGCCTGCTCGCCAATAAGTCTTTGGCACGAATCCATTTCGGCATTTACCGAAACATTCTGTGCCGCAGCTGTAACGGAAAATGCTACAACAAGCGATATTGCGAATAATAATCTTTTCATCATAAAGAATTCTCTAAATCTCCTATGCACGCATCGCAAAGAGCGACATCAAGGCTTTTACATAATCCTGATCGGTGCGTACCGACACAGAGTCGACGTGGCTCTTCTTGAAAATCTCCTCTACGGTGGCACACTGTGCCTTCCACCATTCACGCTGCGCATTCTGCACCTTTGCCGACGAAGTGTCGATATACATTTCCTCACCACTTTCGGCGTCCTTAACTCTCATAAGGCCTATTTTAGGCAGTTCCACAAGACGACGGTCATACACCCTCACAGCCACGACATCGTGTTTCCTGTTGGCAATCGTGAGAGCATTCTTGTAGTCATACTGAGTGATAAAATCACTCAATACAAAAGTCGTACACCTCTTTTTAATAGCGTTTGTAAGGAATTGCAAAGGAACTTTTATATCGGTACCGTGGCTTGCGGGCTCAAAATTTATCAATTCCCTTATTATATAAAGAATATGTTTGCGCCCCTTCTGTGGAGGAATGAACTTCTCCACCCTATCCGAGAAGAAAATAACACCAATCTTATCATTATTCTGTATTGCAGCAAATGCAATGGTGGCTGCAATTTCTGTGAGCATATCACGTTTCGTCTGTTTCACGGTACCAAAATCGAGACTCTGCGACACATCTACAAGCAGCATCACAGTGAGTTCCCGCTCCTCCTCAAAAACCTTTACGAAGGGCTTGTTGAAACGCGCAGTAACATTCCAGTCAATGTCGCGCACATCGTCGCCATACTGATACTCGCGCACCTCGCTGAACGACATACCACGCCCCTTGAAGGCCGAATGGTACTGTCCGGCGAAAATATTATGCGACAGACCGCGGGTCTTTATTTCAATCTTGCGAACCTTCTTTATAAGCTCACTTGTCTCCATACTCCTCTTGTTAAGGCACCTCTACACGGTTCAATATAGTACTTACAATCTCGTCGGCAGTCATATTGCTTGCCTCGGCCTCATAGCTCAAACCTATACGATGACGCAACACATCGTGTGCCACGGCACGTACATCCTCGGGAATCACATAACCACGACGCTTGATGAATGCATAGGCACGCGCAGCAAGTGCAAGGTTAATAGACGCACGGGGCGAGCCACCGAAAGAGATCATCTCCTTCAACTCCTTCATTCCATATTTATCGGGGAAACGTGTGGCAAACACAATGTCGGCAATATACTGTTCGATTTTCTCATCGAGATACACCTGACGCACAACCTTGCGAGCCTCTATAATCTCCTCGGGTTTAAGAATAGGCTTTACAGCCACTCTGTCGCCCGAAATATTCTGTCGTATAATCTTTTTCTCCTCCGACAATTCGGGGTACCCGATAACCACTTTCAACATAAAGCGGTCCACCTGTGCCTCGGGAAGCGGATAGGTACCTTCCTGCTCGATAGGGTTCTGTGTGGCAAGCACAAGGAAAGGCGAAGGCAATTTGAAAGTCTCCTTGCCTATTGTCACCTGACGCTCCTGCATAGCTTCGAGCAATGCACTCTGCACCTTCGCCGGAGCACGGTTAATCTCGTCGGCCAATACAAAATTTGCAAAAACAGGGCCGCGTTTAGGCTTGAATTCCTCATCCTTCTGGCTGTAAACCATAGTACCTATAACATCGGCAGGCAACAGGTCGGGGGTAAACTGTATGCGACTAAAATCGGCATCTATAAGTTCCGACAATGTCTTTATGGCTAAGGTCTTTGCCAATCCGGGAAGGCCCTCCAACAGCACGTGTCCATCGGCCAGCAGACCAATGAGCAACGATTCCACAAGATGTTTCTGACCAACAATCACTTGGTCCATTCCGGTGAGCAGATTGGTAACAAAGCCACTCTGCTTCTCAATCATTTCATTTAATTCTCTGATGTCAATTGCACCATTCATAGTTATATATTTTTTCCTTTATTATTTAATTCTATTCCAAAATTAGGACATTGCATTAACATTCAATGTTAATATTTTAAAAATAGCTTTAAGCATTGTTACATTAAAGAATGTTTAACACTATAATTCTATTTTACAGGTTCCAAACGAGGAATTTCCAACTTCATTCCCTTGCACAAGCCATTAGGGTCGGCAAGGCGGTTATACTGCACAATGTAGGGCCACAAGCGTTTGTCGCCATAGTATTTCAGAGCTATACGTGTGAGTGTTTCATTCTCGGCAACAATATGTGTTTCAATGGAGGCGTTTGCCGTGTAGAGCAAGGTATCGCCAGCGGTAACGGCACCCACTCTTTTGCCGGCAAGTTCGTCCACAAGGCTGAACTTATATGGCTCTTCGGCAACGGGAGTAACCGGCAGGGTATCTTGCGCAACTGTTGCAACAGAATCGACAGGCAGGCTCTCCTGCTTCACGATGGCTGTTGCCGGCTCCAATTTTGCAGCGGGCACCACATTGGCATTCTTGCCTGTGAGCAACACCAGCAACGAAGGCACCGATATTGCCAAGAGGGCAATAAGTATCACAATAAGCACTATTACCAAGCAGGTAATCTTGTTTCCGCCTTTTCGCACAGGCTTTTCTGCATCAGCGTGAGCCACGTTCACAGGCTCTGCGGCAGGCTCCTCTGCAACGGGAGCGGATATCTCTTCTGCACATTCTGCAACGGGAGCACTCTCAACAACGGCTTCTTCCTCCTCTGCGGCAGCCGTTTCTGTTTCTTCTTCAACTACTGCTTCCACCGGCTCGACAGTTTCGCTTGCAACCTCGGGAACAACAGCAGTGGGAACAATCTCCTCTGCATCCTCTTGTATGGTCGCATCATCATCCACATAACTATCGTCAATTTCCACGGGCTCAAACATTGCAAAAGGCTTGTTCACCTTCTCTTTAAGAGTGTCGGCCGGCAGGAATGTGAGTTTTCTGTGTCCTTTAATTTCAATCTTCTCGCCGGTGTTCACATTCACGCTTCCACGGCTGGCAACATCGGTAACCTTGAATGTTCCCAGCCCGTTGATTTTCACAAGACCATCTTTTTCGAGTCCCTCGATTATAATATCGAAAAAAGTTTTTGTAAACAATTCGGCCTTGGCGGCAGTGAGCTTGGTGTTCTTTGCCAAGAGGCTCGTTAAATCGGAGTGATTCAGTTTCGTGTCCATAATTCAATACCCCTCCTTAATCTTTAAATTTATCTTTAAGTTTGCTGCTGGGACGGAAAGCCGGAACTATTTTTGGTGGCACAAGGAAACGCTGCCCGGTCTTTGGATTTACCGAAACCCTTTCATTGCGTGTCTTTACCTCAAAAACTCCGAAGCCCGATACATTGAGCTGATTATTATCCTTCAAACACTCGGTCATCACCTCCACAAACTCCTCAATAGTGGTTGTAGCTTCTGCGGTGGTTATTCCGCATCGCTTGGCCAATTTGCCGACAAATTCTTTGTTGTTCATAGATAGATGGTTTTATATTATTTCTTTATTGTTCCCATTAGGTCAAATTCAGTAGCATCGGTAATGAGTACATCATAGAACTCCCCAATGGCCAACTCCCCCTCGCTCCTGTGTATAAGTACTTCTGTATCAACATCGGGCGAGTCGAATTCCGTACGTCCTATATAGTAGTCGCCTTCAATCTTGTCTATTATGGTTCTGAACACCTTGCCCACCTTTTCGTCGTTCAAGCGGGTGGATATTCGCTGCTGCACAGCCATAAGAGTGTCGAGCCTTTCCTGTTTTTTCTTCTTCGATACACTGTCCCTGTAATTCCCGGCAGCAAAAGTTCCCTCCTCTTCGCTGTATGCGAATGCGCCCAAACGGTCGAATTTCGCCCACTTTACAAATTCTATAAGTTCTTCGAACTCCTTGTCTGTTTCGCCGGGGAAGCCCACCATCATCGTGGTGCGTATGCAAATTCCGGGAACCTCGCGGCGCATTTTCTCAATGAGCGCATATGTATCCTCTTTTGTAACATTACGATGCATTTTTTTTAGCACTTTTGTGCTAACGTGCTGCAAGGCAATGTCAAGATATTTGCACACGTTCTTTTTCTCACGCATCACACGCAACAATTCCTCGGGGAAATGCAGCGGATAGGCATAATGCAAGCGTATCCACTCAACACCATCAATCTCCGACATTCTCTCCACAAGCTCGGCAATCGCCTGTTTCTTGCAAAGATCTATGCCATAGTATGTAAGTTCCTGTGCAATAATCTGGAATTCCTTTACACCCTTCGACACAAGATAGCGCACCTCATCGAGTATCTCCTCTATGGGACGCGAAACGTGTGCGCCCGTGATTATAGGTATTGCACAATAGGCACAGTTGCGATTGCACCCCTCCGATATTTTAAGGTAGGCATAGTGTGTGGGAGTCGAGAGCAACCTTTCATTGGCTATCTCCTCTTTATACTGCTGTTTAAGGTCGTCGAGCAGTTCGTTCCAGTTGAATTTGCCGTAGAATTTATCCACCTGTGCAATCTCCTCGCTCAGTTCTGTGAGGTAACGCTGCGAAAGACAACCCATAACATATAATTTGTTTAGGTCACCCTTCTCCTTTCGCTCGCAAAATTCGAGAATCATATTTATAGACTCCTGTTTCGCATCGCCTATAAAACCACAAGTGTTTATCACAGCAATCTCGCCACAGGGCTGCTCACTGTCGTGAGTAACCTCGTAGCCACACTCCTGCAATTGTCGCATAAGCCGTTCCGAATCGACAAGATTCTTGGAACACCCCATTGTTATAACATCTACGCAATTCCTTTTCATTCTTCAATTAACCAAAAAGAGAATCCACAAATTCGGCGCGATTAAAAATCTGCAAATGGTCGATACCTTCGCCCAAGCCTATATACTTTACAGGAATTTTAAATTGGTCGCTTATTCCGATAACAACACCGCCCTTGGCCGTTCCGTCGAGCTTTGTGATTGCAAGCGAAGAAACCTCGGTAGCCTTGGTAAATTGCTTCGCCTGTTCAAAAGCATTCTGTCCGGTGGAGCCGTCGAGCACCAGAAGCACATCATTGGGCGCGGTAGGCAGAATCTTCTTCATCACATTCTTTATCTTGGTGAGCTCATTCATAAGCCCCACCTTATTGTGCAAGCGACCGGCAGTGTCAATTATCACAACATCGGCACCGTTTGCCACAGCCGACGACAGTGTGTCGTAGGCCACGGATGCAGGGTCGCTGCCCATTCCCTGTTTAATCACAGGAACATCGGCACGATGCCCCCACTCCACAAGCTGCTCCACGGCAGCTGCACGGAACGTGTCGGCGGCACCAAGATACACCTTCTTCCCGGCCTTCTTGAACTGATGGGCCAGCTTGCCTATTGTGGTAGTCTTGCCCACGCCGTTTACGCCAACGACCATAATAACGTATGGGCTGCCGGGTGTTGTCGGAAAATCAAAAGTACCATTATCCTCGGTGTTATTCTCCATAAGCAGAGCCGCAATTTCGTCCTTCAACAAAGCATTCAGCTCCGAAGTACCCATATATTTGTCGCGTGCGGCACGAGCCTGTATGCGCTCTATTATTTTAAGCGTTGTTTCCACGCCCACGTCCGAAGTGATGAGCACCTCCTCCAAATTATCGAGCACCTCATCATCAATCTGTGTCTTTCCAACTATTGCACGGGCTATTTTCCCGAATACACTCTCTTTTGTCTTTGACAATCCCTTGTCAAGAACCTCTTTTTTCTCCTTTGTAAAAAAACTGAATATTCCCATATTCTTTCCTAATTTCATTAATATCCATTGTCATTCTGCCCGATGCGGTAATTTAAATGTCACGCTCTCTCAGGCAAGGAACAACACTTTTAATCGAGTTTAAGAACAGCAAGGAATGCCTTTTGAGGAACCTCCACATTGCCAATCTGTTTCATACGTTTCTTACCCTTCTTCTGCTTTTCGAGCAATTTACGTTTACGCGACACGTCGCCACCATAACACTTCGCTGTCACATCCTTGCGCACCTGCTTTATTGTTTCACGAGCAATAATTTTAGTGCCTATTGCCGCTTGAAGAGCAATGTCGAACTGCTGACGAGGAATAAGGTCGCGCAGCTTCTCGCACATCTGTCGGCCAAGGCCATACGCATTATCAACGTGTGTGAGAGTGGAAAGAGCATCCACGGGTTCTCCGTTAAGCAGTATATCCAACTTTATCAGTTTCGAAGTGCGGAACCCGGCCGGATGATAGTCGAACGATGCATAACCCTTTGAGATACTCTTCAACTTATCGTAAAAATCAATCACAATTTCTCCCAGAGGCAACAAGAAACGAATATCCACGCGGTTACCGGTTATAAACTCCTGTTTCAACAACTCGCCACGCTTCGACAGGCAAAGAGTCATAATGGGGCCTATATATTCGGCTCTTGTAATTATGCTTGCGTTAATATAAGGCTCCTCAATGTGGTCTATCAGTGTCTGGTCGGGCATTCCTCCCGGATTATGCACCTCCTGAACACCACCCTGCTTGTCATACACCATATACGACACGTTGGGAACAGTTGTAATAACGCTCATATCAAATTCGCGGTCCAAGCGTTCCTGTACAATCTCCATATGCAACAATCCCAGAAAACCGCAACGGAAGCCAAAGCCCAGCGCAGCCGACGACTCGGGCGAGAATGTGAGCGAAGCATCGTTCAACTGCAATTTTTCGAGCGAAGCACGCAAATCCTCATAATCCTCGGCCTCGATAGGATAGACACCGGCAAACACCATAGGCTTCACCTCCTCGAACCCGGCAATGGCAGCCGAGCAAGGCTTGGCAATGTGAGTGATTGTGTCGCCCACTTTCACCTCGCGCGAGGTCTTTATACCCGAAATAATATATCCTACATCACCCGTGCGCAGTTCCTGTCGTGGCGACAGGTCCATTTTCAGAACACCAATCTCATCGGCATCATACTCCTTGCCGGTATTAAAGAATTTCACCTTGTCGCCCTTGCGCAATACGCCGTTGACAATCTTGAAATATGCTATAATGCCGCGGAACGAGTTAAACACCGAGTCGAATATAAGAGCCTGCAAGGGAGCTTCCTCGTCGCCAACGGGAGCAGGTATTCTCTCCACCACAGCCTGCAAAATCTCCTCCACGCCCATTCCTGTCTTTCCCGAAGCCTCGATTATATCCTCGCGGTCGCAACCAATGAGGTCGATGATTTCATCCTTTACCTCCTCGGGCATAGCATTTATCATATCACACTTGTTAATCACGGGAATAATCTCCAACCCTTGGTCCACAGCCATATAAAGGTTCGAAATTGTCTGTGCTTGCACACCCTGTGTAGCATCTACCACAAGCAAGGCACCCTCGCAAGCAGCAATGGAGCGTGACACCTCGTAGGAAAAGTCAACGTGCCCCGGAGTGTCTATCAGATTAAGGGTGTACTTCTCCCCGTTGTACATATACTCCATCTGAATAGCGTGGCTCTTGATGGTAATTCCACGCTCCTTCTCCAAGTCCATATTATCGAGCATCTGTCCCTCGGTAATATTTATAGTCTTGGTAGTTTCGAGCAAACGGTCGGCCAAGGTCGATTTTCCGTGGTCAATGTGCGCGATAATGCAAAAGTTTCTTATTTTATCCATATATCGTTTTTATTCTTATTCACAAACACAAAAGGCAAAAGTGCCCATTATTGCATTAAACGTGCAAAGATAACAATAATTTTTAAATTATATATTATATATAAAAACAAGAAAGCCCCCGATTTTAAATCGGGGGCCATCGTGTAATATAAGGCAAAAAGCGTTTACCACTCTTTCAGAATCCTTTTGGCCTCACTATTCCCAAGCCTTGCAGCATCGCGATAAAGGTCTTTTGCAAGTTTCTTGTTACGACGCACCGCTCTGCCCTCCAACGAGCAGTCGGCCATATATTTCATTCCATAATGGTTCTTTTGCAGATAGAGCTCGTGAGCCCAACGATAAGCCTCTGCATAATTACCGGCATTATCCTCGCAGCGCATCATATATACCATAGCATCGCAATTCTTCTTCACGGCACTGCGTTCCATACAAGCATACGGAGTGCCAAGGAGAGTATCATTTTCAGCCCCCACCGCCTGCATATAAACCGCATAGCGATAGAGGGCTTCGGCATTGCCGAGCACTGCCGAAGAGCGCAGCAGTTCTCCCCCTTTCACACTGTCACGAAGCTCCTTCGACTCCAAATACAATTTACCAAGTTCAAGCATAGCATTAGGCTCACCATTCTCAATGGCCTTTTCGAACCAATAAATCGAAGCATCCTCGTTTGCCTCGCAGCCCCGGCCGTGGCGGAACATCAATGCAAGTTCATACTGTGCCTGCGGATACTCCTTGTCGGCACCCTTCTTCATAAAATCAAAGGCAAGAGCAGGGTTCTTCTTTAACGAATATCCGTGCATATAGAACAAACCTATGCGATAAAATGCAGCCGGGTAGCCATTGGTGGCAAGTTCAATATAATGTGGCAGAGCAAGGGAATATCTCTTCTGGTTATAAAAAATCTCGGCGTGTGCATATTCCGTCATTCGTTTCTTCAACAAGAGCGAGTCTTTGGCCTTTTGCATCTTTTTAACCCTCTCTACAAATTCCTCGGCAATATTATAAATACCGTCTACATTGGCAGAGTCGGCAATCATCTCCACAGGGCATCCGCTTTCTGCACGCGACGAAAAAATCTCACTGTCGGAGTAGAAAGTATCTCCGCAACGCCCCTCTACCGTCACATCGAAAAAGGTGCAATCGGTACTATTGTAAAAATCCACCGACAAACGGCCATCCACAGCCCTCACACGGGGTGCCCACAGAAGGGTGCGGCGAAAATCTTTCTCAACAGGAGGTACCGAAGAATAATCGGGAGAATAGAATTGCTTGCTCACTGTGTAACCCTGAACGCTTGTGTATCGGCGCGTGCTTGTAGGATAGCTTAAATCGGGCACAATGCCTATTTCCTCCTCTCTCCCGTCATACGGAATATAGCAGGCAATGTAATTAGGTTTTTTGGGCCTCACCATAATATCCTTGTAAGTTTCACCGAACATCTCTTTCATCCTTCTCGCAAAAATATCGCCATCTAATTCCACGCTGTATTTCGGCGTAATCACTTGTGGAGAAAGAAAGCCATCGTAGAACATAGCGTGAGCCCCTTTGTTCTCATAAGCAAATTGTTTAAAACTCCAAAAAGCATCTTTGTCGCCCACCTCCACAATATCCCTTTTCTTTGGGTCGCTGGTTATCACAAGTTCTTTGAAATTGGTCATTTTCTCCACATTTATTCCGTGCAGATATTCGTGGTCTATCACAAGAGCTGAATCCTTGTTGTAACCACCCTTTGGCACCACATTATAGACCCAATAGGCATACATTAAATCATAGCGATGAAACGCGCTTTTCACAACCTCGCTCGCAGTGAGCACATCGCCCGCATTGCCCAAACGTCCCCTTTTCTCTTCGAGAGCCTTGTCCATATTGTAAATGCCGGCCTTCGATGCTTCGGTAGTCTCGTCATAATACTCAGGAGTTTTATACTCATCGTTAAGGCTGTCGACAAAATTAGAATAGTTGTAGCCGCCAAAATAGGAAACATCGTTGGCATACTCCCACTCTTCGAGGTAGTCGAGCCGCAGTTCACTTATGGGAGGTGTGTCAAAGGTTGTGCGTTTCCTCTTGGCAACCACCTCCACATTATCGAGGAAATAATACTCATTCGGCAGTTTCAATGTATCCTCAGCCTGTGTAGCACAGGAACTGCCGATGTTTCGTTCCCAATAGGCGAGGGAACGTGGCCGGGGAGAGAAATAACGGTCGAGCACCACCTGATACCTCGATGATTTACTGTGGCGAAGAGCGGTTCTCGGCGAAAGGGCCACCACCCTCTTGCCGTAAAAATCCTTTAACCCCAGCATAAAAGCTGCATTTCCGTCGGTACGAAAAGTAGAAGTTTTTATAGTGTCGGGTGTATAGGCAACATCGAGTCTTATGAGATTATAGGGTTGCGGAATAGTTTTCAAAGAGTATGTGCCGAGCAAAGAATTATTCTTCTTGAAACGGCGATAGAATTTCCCTCGCAGGGTAATCTCCTTCTCGGCCTCTACAAGTCCCGAGAGCGACGGAGCCGACAGTCTTCTCCACTCATAAGCAGTCCAACCGTTTGTCATCATCACAAGGTCGAGTTGTTTTTTCCGTTTTTTGTTGCCACGGTCGAAATATTGTGCAGCATCGGGAATATACCCCTTAATTTCGGAACCAAGAAGCATATAAGTGTACATATTCCACCCCCAAGAGGTTGTCACTTTCCCGGCCTTGTCCACCACCGCCACCGAGAATTCCGCGTTATCTTCTATGGGTTGTTTATCTTCCCTTTCCACAACCATCGACACCTTGCTATACGGTTCTGCTTCCCTCTTGTTCAATGGGGCACCGTTTGCCTTCACATTGAGTTTTACGACTTTCGCTTCATCTCTTTCACGCATTCTGTGCTCCACGAAAAATATGCGCTCGGCAAGCGGAACATTCCCGGCAAACACCACTGCGCGACAAACGCCCTCGGGGAGAGAGTGAAGAGACAGCAACAATGTGTCGGCCTCTCTGTTTTTGTCGAGAGTTGAATAATGGCACACACTGCTGCGATGCACGACTGCAAGACCCAATTCCTCACGCGCCTTGAAATTCCGGTGTAGAATAAGACTCACACTGTCGCCCTTATCATCAACCCGCATCACAACTCCTTTTTCGGCAATCTCCGGCAGATTTATTTTATGTTTTTTGCGCTTGCCCTTCTCGTTCTCTACATAAACCTCGGCCGCATATTTCACATCCTTTTCGGGGGTAAACTCAAACAACCCTTTACCAATATGCACCGGCACGCTCTTCAACAGTGGTTCCCCATCGGCAAAAAGGGTGATAGTGTCATTGCGTTCCACCCCTCTCACGCCACGCACTTCAAACGCCACGCGCGACGACAGCCCATCGACCAGATGCCCGCCTTCGGGGTAGAAAGAAAGCACATTATAACCATCTTCCTCTCTCACCCATTTTCCATCTTTGCCAAAAGCACGGCGACGGTCGAGCATATTCTTAAAATCCCAATTATTGCCGTTCACCTTGTCAAATACCGGGAACACACGGCTGAACACCGCCGAAGGCCCCCAGTTGAGCATATAACGTGTGTAGGCACGAACTTCAAAATAACCCGACAGATAAAGTGGGTCCATATAAAACTCCCCCACACAAATGCCGGATTCATCAATTTTGTACTTTTCGGTCTTCACCACATAACCCTCGGGTGCAACAAGCTCCACATAAAGAACCCTGCTCAAATCGGTAGGACGATTATCGTTGCCGCTTGTCACATAAGCCTTGAACCAAATTGTTTCTCCAAGAAAATAGGAGCTGTTGTCAAACTGCATATATACTTTTTCGGGCACAAGCACCATACCCACCTGCACGGCACGCAACGCCACACTGTCGCATTGCGTGAGCATCTGTTTCTGCGCAAAGCAGGCAAAAGCCGCACACAAAAGTGTCACAAAAAGAGAAGTTTTTTTCATAGAGTACAGGTCTTTTTATGTAAGACGGATAAAATGCAGTTTCGTCACATTATTTATAGCAAATATAACACCAAACAGGCAGATTGCAATATTTTATTTATTTTTTGTAATATGACTATGCCCATCGGCCCCTCCTTCACACGGTGAAACGAAAGGAGAACAAAATTCCCCATCGTCTTTCTTTCGATCGATGGGGAATTGCAGGGAGCTGTGTCAAAATACAATTTTGAGCACAGTTCCGTTAGGTTTGTGAGAATTGACAAAATACAAGGCGTTGAGATTTAAGGCGAAAGGAGTGTACATCGGTACTCGACTGAGCCTTAATATTGATGACAACGAAGTAGTTTGTTAATTATGACCCACCGCCTACTATTTCTTTTTCTTGAAAAGGTCGAAGGCTTTTTCTATCACCTTTCCGGCAGCCTCGGCATTTACATTCTTCACACCCTCGGAATTCTCATTTCCGCTACCGCCAAGATATTTGTTTACAACCTTGTCCGCAGCCTCCGTAGCAGCCTGCGACGCAGCCTTTTTGGCAAGTGAGGCTATATCAATGTTCACTTTCGGCGAGGAGAAGGAGCCACCGATGTTCATATCCACAGTGCCTAACTGTGCCACTTTACCGGCCGATGCGGGGATAGTAATTTCACCCTTGTAGTCAATCGTCTGGTCAAGCCCTGTACTACCCGAGAGTTTCATCTTATAATCCCCCAATTTAATATCAAAAGGCTTGGTGCTCACTTTACCCTCTTTTATGGTAAATTCAAGATTAAGGTCCTTAACCCTTGTATCCTTCAACGAGGGCTTCTGCACAATATCGGCAACAGTTTGTATTACCTTGACATTATTGAGGCTCAAATCTTTTGTCGATAAAGCACCGGAGCCATCAAGCGTTTGCAAAACAGGGCTCATAGCATCGTCGAGTTTTGTATCAATGTTTACATTTCCCGAGAAATCACCGGTAAGTCCATTGAAAATGGGCGCAAGTTTACGAACAACGTTAAGGTCGTTATAAGCCTTTGCAAACACAATCTTATTCAACTTAAAACCACCCTTGAACTGCGGTTGCGCATTCTGCGGAGTATAGTAAAAACCATTTACAACCACATCGCCACCCATTGTATTCATCGAAAGATTCTTCATATCCACCTTGCGGTCTTTCACAACAAGAAGACCGTTAAGATTTTCGAATACCATATTGTCGAACAACACCTGCTTGAATGCAGCCTGCATTGTAAAGTCGATATTTTCGGGAACCTCAATTATACCGGTGGCAACGCTGTCGGTCGAGGCAACCTCCTCGCCATCACTTTCAGCAGCATCCTCTCCGGTCATAAAATCGTTAAGATTAAATCTATTACTCTTTAAGTTAAGCGTTCCTTTAAGAGGGCTTCCCTTGACAGCATAACCAATATAATTTTCAAACTTACTGTCCACAACAATATCATTCTTGCCCATATTCACAGCCGTTTCACTCAACTGCAAATAGCGCGGAGTGAATGTGAGCAACGACCTTTTTATATCCACGGTGGGAATATCCTCCATTTCAAGCTGCATATCTTTAAGGGCAACGGTACCCGATGCCTTAATTTTGTCATATAACTCTTTTTCAATATACGACATACGGCCGTCAATGGAAATATCCGCATCGACAATACCGTTCAGGTTCATATCCTCCAACGGATAGATATCCTTTATCTTGCCTAAATCTAGTCGTCCCTTTGCCTCCGCATCGAAAAGAAGGTCGCTCACCGGATTTTTCAAATAAAGAGCGATGCTGAAAGGATTGCCGGCCATCACAAAATTAAAAGGACTGACCTTTACCACCGTTGCATCGGGCGAACCGCCGGGATTGCTCACATTAGCCGAAATATTTATATTATCGACGCCGGCAGGCAGGTCGGGGTAACGGAACATTGCATTCTTTACATCAAATGCAAGATTAAATTCCGGCACCACATTCTCCCCTTCGAGCGAGCCTTTTGCGTATGCGGTGAGCGAAGCGACACCATCGGCTTTCAACCCCTCAAAATCCTGTGCATAAATAGCAGGAACAAGTGAGAGTATCTCCTTAAAGCCCACTTTGTTGCTGTTGAGTTTCAAGTCCATATCCATCCCCGCATCGGTGAGTGCCACCCATCCGTCGATAGCAGCCTTTATGGCATTCAGTTGCAATACATTGTCGCTGAATATGAATTTGTTATTCTCTAAATCGGCATCAATTTCCATATCCGCCTTCACTCTTGCCTTGTTCAAGAAAGGCACCCCTTCGAGAGTATATGTAACAGATGAAGCATCTGCCACGACATCGAGCAAAGTGCGCGAGCTTCCAAAATCTCCCGACAAGGTTGCATCGAGCCCGTTTACAGCTGCCGACATTGCAGCCTGACGGTCGTCATACATAAGGGCAAAATCCTCAACCACCAATTTTTTAAGAAGGATTCTTATGGGAGCATCGGCCGACAGTGTATCCTCGGGAACGCTCTCCTCCACCGCCTCTTCTGTGTCTGTGGGCTTCATAACATCCCAGTTAACAGTGCCGTCGGCAAGCACGAGTGCCTTAACCTTAACCCCGTCGAGAAGGATTTTGTTAATCTCATAGCCACCATCGCCAAAGAGCGACATAAGATTTACTGATGCTGTAATCTCATCGGCCTCCAAAAGGGTATCCTTCTCAAACGTGCCTATACCTTTAATATAGAAATCTTCGATACTCACCGACACTCTCGGGAACTGGCGCAAAAGACTTATATCAAGGTCTTTAAAATCAAACTCGGCATTAAGCATCTTATTACCCTCCTCCTTGATGATTGCCTCAACCTTCTCTGTAAACAGCAGTGGCAGGGAGAATAGCAAAAGAACTACAACAGCTATAAAACCAATAGCTATCTTTAAAATTTTCTTCATTTCTGTTCGTTTTTAGTCTTTATTTGTCTTAAAATACAATATATACCAAAATTCGGTAACAAGCGGATTCTGGTATATTATTATCTATTTCAACTATTTAAATATATGTTTACCATAATTCACACCACGCAAACGATAATATTCCGCTTCGCCCTGCAAACGCTTCACAAAGCCTTCATAATTCCGTTTCTCCTGTGGTGTCCAGCCGGCCTCGGCAACTGCGGCCAGACGGGGGAATGTCAAATATTGTACAATATCGGCCTCTTCGACCCACTCGGTCCAAAAGTTAGCCTGAACACCAAGATATTTCCCTTGCAGCTCGGCAGGAATATTATTCATAGGCTTGTAGGCATAGACACGCTCCACAGTTTCATCGCCGTGCCCCTGTGAGCGGGGCTCGCTTGGCAATTTCGACTGCCGACGGTTAATATAATAAGGTATCTGCGGCGAGAGTATTGTGTTCATTCCACGCATAGCCGCATCCTTTGCGGCACCATCGGCACCAATCCACGCCATAATCGTTATATCGTTGCCAAGAGGAACTGTATTGCCGTGCAGTACCTCGTTCCAGAATATCAGCTTGCGCTGTTTGTCGGCAGGCTTTGCAGCCACATAATCTTTCAACTGCTTGTAGAAGTGAATTTGCAGGTCGCGATACTTATCGCTGCCAATTTCGGCAAGCAACCTTTGGCAATCGGCATTATGTTCCCATTTATGCGTGGGGCACTCGTCGCCGCCCAAATGTATATATCCAAAGGGGAAAATCTCGGTAAGTTCGTCAATCACATCCTTTGCAAACTGCACGGCAAGCGGATTGGAAACATTTATAACATCGCTCGACACTCCCTGCCACAGCCACACTTCGTGATTGTTCTGCGGGTCACAGGAGAGAAACTCGGGATAAGAGGCTACGGCTGCCTGTGAGTGTCCGGGAATGTCAACCTCGGGCACAATCTCTATGAAACGCTCCTTTGCATAAGCAACAACCTCCTGCGCATCCTTTTTGGTGTAGAAACCTCCATACAGAATGCCGTCGGGCTTAACCTCGCCCCACCCCAGCACCTTGCTGTTGCGCCAAGCACCAATCTCGGTGAGTTTCGGATACTTCTTAATCTCAATGCGCCAGCCTTGGTCCTCGGTAAGATGCCAATGAAAGCGGTTCATCTTATAGGCTGCCATCACATCAATAATCTTCTTCACCTCCTCCTTGCCATAAAAGTGTCGTCCTTCGTCGAGCATAAATCCACGCCAAGCAAAGCGAGGCGCATCGACTATATCCACACAAGGCAATTTCCACACACCGACACTGTCACACGGAACACCCGCCATAACATTGCGCGGCATCAATTGTTTAAGCGTCTGGAAGGCATAGAAAAAACCGGCCGGCCTTGCAGCGGAAATTCTCACCAGCGAGGGTGTTACACTCAACCGGTACCCCTCGGCTGCGAGCGAGCTGTCAAGTTCGAGAACAATCTTAGCCGAAGCACTCTTCCTCGTAGCTTTGAGTGTAACGCCTGTCGCTTTCTTGAAATCCCTTGCAAAATTCCCGAGCACCCATTCTACGCTGTCACCATCGTATGCCGGAACAACAACGCGGGCCTTTTTGGGAAATTCAAAGAAACCCTCGCCCACCGACATTTCTGCCGGCTCCGGAATGAGCGAAATATCACCGGCATACAAGGTTGTTGCGAGCGCACACAAAAACAGGAATAGTAATTTCTTCATCCTTTACTTCTGCTTCTCGTTAGACATTACAGCAGCAACGGAGAGTAGCACGCCAAGCACGATGCTCAACGATGCAGCAAACAGCACCTGATAGGCTGTGGGCAACAAGAAGGTGATTGTGTGTGCAGGAATCCAGAAAAGCGGGAGAGTGCGTTTAAAGACAAAGCCCCATTGTACTCTCCAATTCAACGATGCGAGAATCTCGCCAAATTTAATGGGAGTTACAAGCGAAGTAATCTTGCCGCCGCAATTAAGAATATGCGTGTCGGTAACCTTGTGCAGAGTCATAAACATAGGCGCAAAAAAAGTATTCATTGCAGTAGAGATGCAGAAAGCATCGAACAATTTTGCAATGCTGAAATCTCCACCCATAGCAGCAACCATACCTTCGAGGCCCCAGCTTTCGAGCATCACAGGCACACCGCTTGCAAAAATCTTCATAGCCACGGCAATCATAACACCAAGCACGCCCCACACAATGGCACGCGACAAGATACCGTATCCTTTATATGTGTAAACGCCCTGTTTGATGCGCAAGCCAAGCATCTCACCGATGGATGAGAGAATCATAAATTTAAGGAAAGCCATCAAATAGGGATGTGCACCATTAAAACTCTTATAGCCCTCATACACAGCATCGCTCACAAAGAAAGGCAACAACAGCAGGATTACAACTGCCCAGAATATAAAATCACATTTTTTCATATTAACAACCTATTCAAATTTAACCATATTAGAAAGCAAGTTCTCCATAGTGCAGGCTTCTATTCCATTGCGACGCATTGCATCAATGGCTTTCAACGTATTCGGCACCTTTATTATCACATAGGAATTCTCACCAAAAGAGAAACAATACATATACTCGATGCTTATGTTCGATTGTGACATACTCTTAATCCGCTCATAGAAGCCGCCAACCTCGCTGCCACAGGAGAAAATCACCACATCCGAGATATTGGATGGCACATTATTCTCTTCGAGCACTTTGTGTGCTTTTTCGCTGTTCGATGTTATGAGGCGGAGAATTCCAAACTCGGCAGTGTCCGACACGGTTGCTGCAATAATACCCACATTGGCTTTTGCGAGAATCTCCATCACCTCGTACAAACGCCCCGACTTATTCTCCAAAAATATTGATAATTGTTTTACTGTACTCATAATTCTTGAATTTTAGGAATAATTGAATCTTTACTTCTTGCGCAAATCCTTAACTCTCACAGCCTTGCCTTCCGATTGCGGCAGACTGCCCTTCGACACGATGCGCACTTTGGGAGTTACCAGAATTTCATCCTTTATGCGACGGGTAATCTCCTTGCTCAAATTCTGCAAGTTCGCAAAATCGTCGCTTGTAAGGCTGTTAAGCTCGACATCCACAAATATCACATCATTGTTATCTATCGGCTCTATGGTTATAAGATAGTTTGTTCCAAGTTCGGGGAATTGCATCAAAATCTTCTCAATCTGCATAGGGAAGATATTGACACCCTTAACAATGAACATATCATCGCTACGTCCTTTCATACGGTCGAGACGACGGTGCGTGCGGCCACAGGGACACTCATCGACAAGGAAGCGGGTGAGGTCGCGTGTGCGGTAACGTATAAGAGGCATTGCCTCGCGGTCGAGCGTTGTGAGCACAAGCTCTCCGGTCTCTCCATCGGGCACAGGTTCCAAAGTATCGGGATCCACAATCTCCACAAGATAAGAATCCTCCCAAATGTGCATACCATTCTGTTCCTGACACTCAAAAGCCACTCCGGGGCCGCTCATTTCGGTCATTCCAAAGCTGTTGTAAGCCTTAACGCCGAAACGCTCCTCTATCTTGCGGCGTGTCTCCTCGGTGTGAGGCTCGGCACCAATAAGGAATGTGGTGAGGTGAGTTTGTGTTTTTGGATCTATGCCAACCTCCTCGAACACATCGGCAAGACGAAGCGCGTAGCTGGGAATAGCGTGAATTGCGGTAGTGCCAAAATCCATAATGAACTTTATCTGGCGCAAGCTGTTACCGGCTGCGGCGGGTATCGACAATGCGCCCAAACGCTCAATGCCGGCCTGCATTCCCAATCCACCTGTGAACATTCCGTAACCCGAAGAGTTCTGAATGACATCGGTGTTGCGCAAGCCCACCATATAGAAACTGCGTGCCACACGGTTGGCCCAAGTATCAAGGTCGTTCTTTGTGTGACATATTACAGTGGGATTGCCGGTTGTTCCACTCGAAGAGTGGAGGCGTGTAATATCCTTATGGTCACAAGCAAGAAAGCCGAAAGGATAATTATCGCGCATATCCTGTTTCGTTGTAAAAGGCAACTTGCGAATATCGTCGAGCGATTTTACACTATCGGCAGTTATTCCCAATTCCGAATAGAGTTTCTTGTAGAAAGGCGAATTGACAGCCTGTTCAATTGTTTTTTTCAAACGTTCGAGCTGCAATTTTTCAAGCTCGGCACGTGGCATTGTTTCTATCTGCGGTTCAAAATATTTATTATCCATAGCAGTTATGTATTTTGAATTATTTATGATTTTCATTAAACAATTTTAAACGCTCTTCGAGCATAGCATAATGATGCGGTTTTATATTCGACGAACAAGCGCGTATTCCTTTTCTGTTGCTGCCTGTGGTAGATAGGTCAATGCCACTCACACCATAATAGAGCAATTCCTGCAACAGTGTGGCACCATCCATATCCTTATAACCCATTGTAAAGAAGAAACCGTCGCTCACAGGCTCCTCGTCATCTTTGTCATACACCACATTAAAGCCGGTGCGTTCGAGAATCTCCTTCAAACGCGCAGTGCGGTCGGCATATTCCTTTACATCACCCACAAAATCATATTCGCCATCGCAAGCAGCCTTCAACATTGCAGCCATCGCATATTGTGCCGAGTGCGACACTCCCGACGAGAATGTGTAAAGGAATATATAGGCAAATGCTGCGCCGAAACGGGGAATGCCGTAACGCTCTTTCAAGCTGTCGTAGTGACGCTCATAGAGCTTATCCGAAATACAAGCCATAGCAATGCGTTGCCCCGCATAGCTGAATATCTTGGAGGCACTCATAAGCATCACATAATTATCGGTATATTTCGACACGCTCAACTGGAAGGGAGGCTCAAAAGGCTTGCTCATATCACGACGGAAATCCATTGTCATATAGGCAAGGTCCTCAATAACAACAACATCGTACTTTGTTGCCAAACGACCTATAATTTCAAGTTCCGCATCGTTAAGACACATCCAAGTGGGGTTGTTAGGGCTCGAATAGAGCACTGCGCAAATATTACCCTGCGCAAAATAGCTTTCGAGTTTCTCTTCGAGTTTCTCTCCGCGATAATCGGCAATGTCGAACGATGCAATCTTGACACCAATCACATTGGCCTGCATCTTCTGCACCGGGAATCCGGGGTCAATATAAAGAACAGTATCCCTTTCGGGGTTCAACTGCGAAGCAAGCATAAGCGAAGCGAAAGAGGCCTGCATAGAGCCCACCGTGGGAATACAGCCCGAAGGCTTAATATCAGTATCCACAAAAGCCTTCAAGAAGCGCGAAGCCTGCTCCTTAACCTCGGGAATACCGTCGATAATGGGATAAACAGAGGCAACCCCCTTTTGCAGTGCCTCACACTCGGCTTTTACTCCCACTGCCGAAGGCGGAAGCCCCGGCACACCCATTTCAAAGTGAATAAACTCGGTGCCGGTTGCAGCCTCGGCTGCACGAACAATAGCCCCCACCTGACGTATCGAGGCGGTCTTTATATCTGTAATCTCCAATTCCCTCATTATGCCATCGATAATCGACGGTTCAATAACAGTTTTCATAGTTGTATTTTTTTAGAAGCTGTTTAAAATTCATTTCGTGATTGTTTGGAACAAGCCGAAACAGCACTTCATTCAGCTTTGATAATATATTTTATAAGAAATTTAAACAGTTTCTTAATCCTCCATCAATTTACGATAACGAGTCTTTTTAGGCTCTTCGATGCCCAGACGGCGCATCTTGTTCTCTTCATATTCCGAATATGAGCCTTCGAAACAATATACATTTCCATCGCCCTCAAAAGCAATGATGTGTGTGCATATACGGTCGAGGAACCAACGGTCGTGGCTGATTACAACAGCACAACCTGCAAAATTCTCCAATCCCTCTTCGAGAGCGCGCAAAGTATTCACGTCAATATCGTTGGTAGGCTCGTCAAGCAAAAGCACGTTGCCACACTCTTTCAGTGCCATTGCAAGGTGCAGACGGTTACGCTCACCACCCGACAGCACACCGCACTTTTTCTCTTGGTCGGCACCGGTGAAATTGAAACGCGACAAGTAGGCGCGCACATTCACCTCCTTTGTACCCAAGCGCATTAGTTCATTGCCTTGGCTCATAACCTCATAGACCGACTTATCGGCAACAATATCCTTGTGAGTCTGGTCCACATAAGCAATCTTCACGGTGTCGCCCACCTCAAATGTACCGCTATCCACGCTCTCCAATCCCATAATCATACGGAAGAGAGTTGTTTTTCCGGCACCGTTGGGGCCAATGATACCCACAATTCCGTTGGGGGGCAGCATAAATTCCAGATTGGTGAAAAGAGTCTTTGAGCCGAAGGCCTTTGAAACCTTGTCGGCAACAATAACCTTGTTGCCCAAACGGGGACCGTTGGGAATAAAAATCTCCAACTTCTCTTCGCGCTCCTTCTGGTCCTCGTTAAGCATACGCTCATAAGAATTCAAACGAGCCTTTCCCTTTGCCTGACGGGCCTTCGGTGCCATACGCACCCATTCGAGCTCACGTTCAAGAGTCTTGCGACGCTTGCTTGCGCTCTTTTCCTCCTGCTCCATACGCTTGGTCTTCTGGTCGAGCCACGAAGAGTAATTACCCTTCCAAGGAATTCCCTCGCCACGGTCGAGTTCAAGAATCCAGCCTGCAACATCGTCAAGGAAGTAGCGGTCGTGTGTAACGGCGATAACCGTGCCCTCATATTGGTTAAGATGCTGTTCCAGCCAATCGATACTCTCGGCATCAAGGTGGTTGGTAGGCTCGTCGAGCAACAACACATCGGGCTTCTGCAACAGCAAGCGGCAAAGTGCCACACGGCGACGCTCACCACCCGACAAGTGGTCAACAAGTTCATCGGGCGCGGGGCAACGCAAAGCAGCCATCGCACGTTCGAGTTTGCTGTCGAGGTTCCACGCATCGGTTGCATCTATAATATCCTGCAATTCTGCCTGACGGGCAAAAAGCGCATTCATCTTATCCTCATCTTCGTAATATTCGGGCAAGCCGAACTTGTTGTTAATCTCCTCATACTCGTTAAGGGCATCCACTGTGCTCTGCACACCCTCCATCACAACCTCCTTAACAGTCTTTCCATCCTGCAACTGCGGTTCCTGTGGCAGATAGCCCACCGAGTAACCGGGCGACCACACCACCTCACCCTGATAATCATTGTCAAGGCCGGCAATAATCTTCATAAGTGTGGATTTACCCGAACCGTTCATACCTATGATACCGATTTTCGCACCATAGAAGAACGATAAATAAATATTTTTAAGTACCTGTTTATTATTTTGGCGGATTGTCTTGTTCAAACCAACCATTGAGAAGATAATCTTCTTGTCATCAACTGTTGCCATAAATTCTTTCCGTTTTTTATCTATTTTTTTATTTATTATACCTTAATTTATAAAATTTCTGCGAATATAAGCAATTTAGTTGACAAACCACACAAGTATGTGATATAAAATGCATTTATTTTAGGTGATTATATACAATGTTACACTTGTTTGTCATTTCGATGGAGCGGAGCGACGAGAAATCTGGATATCAGCATTGTTGAGATTTCTCACATTTGTTCGAAATGACAGTTTCTTATCAGTTTTTCTATTGGTGTAAAATATATATAATTGCCTTATTTTAACAGCCTTTAAGCCAATGGAAGCAAGGGCGTCGAAAAGGGTGATAAAACAAGGAGAAGCACTGAATTCAGTGCTTCTCCTTGTGGAGCATACGAGAGTCGAACTCGTCACCTTTTGACTGCCAGTCAAACGCTCTAGCCAGATGAGCTAATGCCCCGTTTTTCACATTTGCGATGCAAAGATACAAAAATATTTTTACCAACCATACGAATTGTACAATATTTTATTCTCAAAATCGAAAAAACATATAGGATAATCCGTCACCCCACCCCAAGGTCGGTATTTTCGAGCAGAACCTCCACCCTGTCATCATCCTTTATCGAAGGATAGACCTCCTGCACAAACCAAGCGGCAAGTTCATCGTTACGCCTCACCGCCGTGCCATTATTGCAAAAAAGATTTACGCTGAAATATTCAAAATACTCTTTTGCAGTTTCAATATCGGAGAGAATGCGCCGGGGAGTATCGTCGTCGGTGCAACAAAGAAGGCAAACACCCGAGAAACTACGGGCAACATCGGCGGCAGTAACCCACTGCGGCACTCCCTTATTCCAACGTTTGCGCTGCGCAGCATCAAAACTCTCTATGCCGCAACGGAACTTTACTTTTGCCGGGGCAAATTGCGCCGCAAACTCCTCCAATTTATTGCGATACATAAAGTGTGCCTCGAACCACAAAGTGTGAATATTCTTTTCCCGTACGACATTCTTAATCAGACGAATAGTCTGCTCGTCAAGCTCCATTGCCGAGCCCGAATTTATAACATCGAGCACACCCGTCTCGCCGGTGACACGGGCAAGCACTTCATGGTTAATCTCAAAGGGGTTGTCACTCACATCATTGTGATAATTACAGAAAGTGCATTTACCCCAACGACACCCCGTTCCCTGCAACAGCACAAATTCACGCGGCAGTTTAGTGCGAATTAGAGCAAACCTATCCATTGTGTCTCACCCTTAATATACTGCGCTTCAACGCCACTATAACCGCATAGGCCATCGGAGTGCCGAACAGTACCTCAATACCCAGTTTCATACAATACTGGAAGGCTATCATCAACAACAGGTCGCGTGTGCTCAGAATACCGAGAAAGGCAATGAGCACAAACGGCACCGTGTCGAGCAGATAGCCCACTACCGAGCTGCCAATGGTGCGCGCCCACAGCAAACGCCCGCGAGTAAAGGATTTTATGCGTTCCATAAGCCACGCATTGGAGAGTTCCCCAAGAAGAAAGCCGGCCAACGAGCCTATCACTATGCGCGGTACATAATTAAAAATGGTGTTGTAGGAGGCAGCTGTGCTGTCGAGATAATCGAGCGACGGCAACCACACTCCCGCCTGTGTACACACAACCATTATCACATTGCACATAAATGTGGTCCATATAACCTTGCGTGCCGTGCGATAGCCCCAAATTTCAGTGAGGACATCCCCCAGCATATAGGCAAACGGAAAGGTGATTGTTCCCGCATCGAAATAAAAAAGACCAAAGAAGCCGATTATTTTTACTGCCATAATATTCGACACCAAATAGAGCGTGACGAAAAGCGCAGTTACTACCATAAGCGGCACATCGCCGCCTGCTCGGTTTTTGAAAGGGTTTTCCGATACCTTGTTCATACTTTTATAAATTTGCCGCGAAGATAATCAAAAACAGGCAAAGCACAAAGCCAATCGCCCTACTTGTGATACTTTTGAATAAAATTACCACGATGATTACCTGCACCTTCTTCCTTTTTTACTAACTTTGCATCAAAGATGCGAAAATAGGCTGCATTCGCCGTGAAACCTACAAGCGAGCTTGCGTTTCGCTCATTTGCACTATCTTTGCATTTAGAAAAGCAAAAATAATCAACACATCACATAGTATGAATAAAACATTTTACCTATTATCATTTATCACAATTATGCTAACAACCCTATCCTGCAATTCACAAAGCGACGGCAATGCTCTGCTGCGCGAGAGCAAAGCTCCCTTCGGCGCACCCGAGTTTCCATTATATTCAGTAGCCGACTACAAGGAAGGCTTCGACAAAGGAATTGTCGAGAAAAAAGCGGACATAAAAAAAATAATAGAGGGAACCGAGGCTCCCACATTCGAGAACACCATAGAGGCTCTCGAAAAAAGCGGAAAGTTGCTCGACAAGGTGTCAAACATTTTCTTCACTCTTAACGAGAGCGACAACAGCGACGAAATGACCGAGGTTGAAAATTATGTAATTCCCCTGCTCACCGACCTTGGCGGCTACATATATATGAATGACACCCTCTTTGCCCGCATACGTTCACTATACGACAACCGCGAAGCCCTTTCGCTCGACGAAGAGCAATCCATTGTCCTCGAAAATTATTACAACGCCTTTGTGCGAGGCGGTGCCCTTCTCGACGAAGCGGGCAAAGCAAAGTTGCTCGAAATAAACACTCAATTAGGGCTTGCAGGCATTGAATTCGGAAAAAATCTGCTCAACGACAACAAGGCATACAAATTGGTGATAACCGAAAAGAAAGAACTCGCAGGCCTTCCTGAAAGCATTGTAGAAGCCGCAGCCGAAGCAGCCAAGGCCGACAGCATCGAAGGCTGGCTCTTCACCCTCGACAAGCCCAGCTGCATCCCCTTCCTGCAATATGCCGACAACCGCGAACTTCGCAAACAGATATACAATGCCTATTATGGCCGTGGCGACAATAATAACGCCAACGACAACAAAGCCATAATAACAAAGATTTTAAAACTGCGCAAAGAGAAAGCCAATCTGCTCGGCTTTAAGACATACGCCCATTTCGTGCTCGACGAAAAGATGGCAAAGACCCCAGATGCGGCACTCAATCTGCTCAACAGCATTTGGGCACCGGCAATGGAACGTGCCAAAGAGGAGTCGGCAGCCTTGCGCGAGATTGCCGGCCACAAAATCGAAGGATGGGACTGGTTCTACTACACCGAGAAACTGCGTAAGGCAAAATATGCTCTAAACGACGCAGACATAAAGCCTTATTTCGCGCTCGACAAAGTGCTGCAAGGAGCCTTCGACTGCGCGAAAAAACTATACGGAGTAGAATTTGTGAAACGCACCGATATTCCTGTGTACCACAAAGAAGTAACAGCCTATCAGGTACTCGATGCAACCGGCGACCATCTGGGAATTTTCTACACCGACTTTTTCCCACGCGCCTCAAAGCGTCAGGGAGCATGGATGGTAAATTTTGTCAACCAGAGCAATATTGGCGGTAAAAGCATACGTCCCTTCATTGTTAACGTGTGCAATTTCACCGCACCGCAAGGCGACACCCCGGCATTGCTGAACATTGACGAAACACGCACCCTCTTCCACGAATTCGGACACGCTCTTCACGGCCTTCTCACCCAAGCACACTACCCCAGTGTCAGCGGTACAAACGTAAAGCACGACTTTGTGGAACTATTCTCACAGATTAACGAGAAATGGGCCATACACCCCGAAGTACTCCGCACATACGCCAAGCACTATCAAAGCGGAGAGGTAATCCCCGACAGTCTGATAGAGAAAATGCAGCGCAGCTCACATTTCAATTCGGGATTCGAAACAAGCGAGGTTGTTGCAGCGGCACTTCTTGATATGAAGATGCACCTCATTGAGGATTACACCAATTTCGACTGCAATACCTTTGAGAATGAATTACGCAAAGAGCTCGGCTTTATCGACGAGATTGAATACCGCTACCGCAGTACCAATTTCTCCCACGTCTTTGGTGGCGGCTACGAAGTGGGCTACTACTCCTATCTATGGGCCGAAGTGCTCGATTGCGATGCTTTTGAGCTGTTCAAAGAGAAAGGAATTTTCGATGCCGAAACTGCAAAAAGCTTTAAACAGCTTCTGGAAATGGGAGGCAGCAAGGACCCTATGCGCGAGTATCGTCGTTTCCGTGGTGCCGACCCCGACCCCGCAGCCCTCTTGCGCACCAGAGGACTTATACAAGAATAAGAACCTGTAACTACGCAATATTATGGAAGAAAGAATAGCACTCGCCGTTTCACTCTTCAAGGAGGGATATAATTGCAGTCAGGCAGTTGTTGCCGCCTATGCCGACCTTTATGGATTCACCCGTGAACAGGCACTTAGAATGGCAGCGTCATTTGGCGGAGGTATCGGCCGTATGCGCAAAACTTGTGGAGCAGCCTGCGGCCTCTTTATGCTTGCCGGCCTCGAAACAGGTTGCACCGATGGAAAAGACCGCGGCGGGAAAGAGGCCAACTATATTCTTGTGCAGCAACTTGCCGAGGAGTTTACCAAACGCAACGGTTCATTAACCTGTGCCGAGCTGTTGGGGCTCAAAAAAGATGCTCCTACCCCCACAACTCCCGAGCCTCGCACTGCCGAATATTACAAAAAGCGTCCTTGTTCAATGATGGTAGAAGAGGCTGCCCGCATCTGGGCCGAGTATTTGGAAAAAAGAAAATAAGAGAAGTTTTAGCCTGCGGACAAAGGGTTATATCCTAAATTTTACTAAAAATATTGAATATCACCGCCTTTTGTTTTGTGTAAAATAAAAAAAAGCGTATCTTTGCACTCGGAAATGCGAAAATAGGCTGCACTCGCTGTAAAATTTACAAGTAAACTTGTGTTTCGCTCGTTTGCACTATCTTTGCACCCGATTTTTAAAGCCATTTACTAAACGGCTATAATATTAAACTTAAACATATAAATAATTATGATGATTACAGAACAGGCTGGTGTATTCGCAGGCCGCATTTGGACAGCCCTTAACGAGACAGAGGGTTTGACACTTAAAGAGATTAAAAAAGAGACAAAACTTAAAGAGAAAGAGTTGTACTTGGGTCTTGGCTGGTTGCTCCGCGAGGACAAGGTATTCTCTTGCATCGCTGGTGAGGAGGAAATCTTCGCATTGAAGTAATACTACTCTTTAAAAAAAATAAAGCAGCTCGGCTTTCGCCGAGCTGCTTTTGTAATATTCTATAAGTAAGAGGTTGAACAAAAAAGGCTGTGTTTAGGCTTGCGAAGATACGGAAAAGCGGAACTTGCTTAACG
The DNA here is from genome assembly GCA_017466065.1 of Bacteroidaceae bacterium. The sequence goes on along the minus strand of JAFTUV010000017.1, from coordinate 108,161 downwards.
TAAAAGAGCCTTTTAATCATCCTCCCACAAATCACAACAGGCTGAACGCAAGAGTGAGTCCGCTCATAACAATCGCAACCATACTCATCAGCTTTATGAGAATATTCAAGCTCGGGCCCGAAGTATCCTTGCAAGGGTCGCCCACAGTGTCACCAACAACAGTAGCTTTGTGAGTATCACTTCCTTTACCACCGAAGTTACCCTCCTCTACATATTTTTTCGCATTATCCCAAGCACCGCCGGCGTTTGCAAGGAACACCGCAAGCAAGAAGCCGCTCGACAAGGCACCTATGAGCAATCCAATGACACCGGCTACACCAAGCACCGCACCGGTGAGAATAGGAGCGGCGATAGCCAATAACGATGGCAACACCATCTCCTGCTGTGCGCCCAAAGTGGAAATCTCCACACAACGAGAATAATCGGGTTCGGCCTTCCCTTCGAGAATACCCTTTATTTCACTGAACTGACGGCGCACCTCGGCAACCATCTTCTGCGCCGCACGCCCCACGGCATTCATTGTAAGACCGCAGAACAGGAAAGTCATCATCGCGCCAACAAACACACCGCAAAGCACAGTGGGATTCATAAGCGTTACGTTGAAGTGATACATAAAATCAAAGATGTTGGCCTCCATAAGAGCCTTGCCGTTTATTGCAACATCGGGGGTCGAACGCTCCATTGCAATACGAATTTCCTCAATATACGATGCAAGCAGAGCAAGTGCCGTGAGCGCGGCCGAGCCTATCGCAAAACCCTTTCCTGTGGCAGCAGTGGTATTGCCGAGAGAATCCAACGCATCGGTGCGTCGACGCACTTCCGGTTCAAGACCGCTCATTTCGGCGTTACCGCCGGCATTGTCGGCAATAGGACCATAAGCATCGGTCGCAAGTGTTATACCGAGTGTCGAGAGCATACCCACCGAAGCTATTGCAATGCCATAGAGCCCAATAGTAATATGTGAAGCGTCGAGCACAAAGCCGGTGGCGCACAAATAAGAGAGAATTATACCAACGACAACAGCAATCACAGGAATGGCAGTAGAGAGCATTCCAAGTCCCATTCCCGAAATAATCACCGTAGCAGGGCCGGTCAATCCGGCCTCCGAAACTTTGCGTGTGGGAGCATAGGATTGCGAAGTGTAATACTCGGTCGCACGCCCTATCACCACACCTACGGCAAGGCCGACCACAACCGAGAATGAAAGTCCTATCCAATTTTCAATTCCCAACAGATACAAAATACCGAATGTGGCAACAACTATCAACGCCGAAGCAAGATTGGTTCCGCGCGACAAAGCACCTATAAGGCTTTTTACATCGGAATTCTCATTAGTGCGCACTGCGAATATACCTATTATTGAGAGCACAATACCCACAGCCGCAATAATCATAGGTGCAAACACAGCCTTCACCTGCGCAGCACCGCCCTCGGCTGCAAAAGCAGCAGCACCAAGGGCCGCAGTCGACAGAATGGAACCGCAGTAGCTCTCATAAAGGTCGGCACCCATACCCGCAACATCGCCCACATTATCACCCACATTATCGGCAATGGTCGCAGGGTTGCGGGGGTCGTCCTCGGGAATATTATACTCGGTTTTTCCCACAAGGTCGGCACCAACATCGGCAGCCTTGGTATATATTCCACCACCGACACGGGCAAACAACGCCTGTGTCGATGCACCCATTCCAAATGTAAGCATTGTAGTAGTTATAAAGCACAATTTCATACCCGCATTATTAGCATCGGCCGGGACAAAAGCATCGAGAATCATATACCACACCGAAATATCGAGCAACCCGAGCCCCACTACTATGAGTCCCATCACTGCGCCGCTGCGAAAAGCCATTCTCAACCCCTTGTTCATACTCTCACGGGCAGCATTGGCCGTGCGAGCCGAAGCATAAGTGGCAGTCTTCATACCCAAATATCCCGATATTCCGCTGAACAGGCCGCCGGTGAGAAATGCAAACGGCACCCACTCATTCTGAATATGAAACACATAGGCCATAATCGCAAAAATAGCGGCAAGCACAATAAACACAACAGCTACAACCCTGTACTGCTGTTTCAAATAAGCCATTGCACCCTTGCGCACCGCAGCTGCGATATACGCCATACGTTCAGTGCCTTCACTCTCGCGCTTCATCTGCACAAAAAAGAACCAAGCAAACAGCAACGCCAGAACAGAGGTTGCCGGAACAATCCAAAATAAAACATTAAAATCCATAATAGTATAATTTTAAGTAAAAAGCATATAAACAATATTATTTACAGAATGTTAATCAGTCGTAACCGAACTTTGCAAATATAAACCACATAGCAAACAAAAACAACAAAAACGGTAAAAACACGTTTTTGAAAACTAAAACAATAAAAAAAGAGCCTTTTTTATTAAAAGAATAACATATATTTGTAACACATTTACATAATGATGAAAAAACATATAATCCTCATAATAATCGCCATTATACTGTTTCCCTCATTGCTGCCGGCCCAGAAAGTGGGCCTTGTGATGAGCGGTGGCGGCGCGCGCGGCCTTGCGCACATTGGCGTGATAAAAGCTCTCGAAGAAAATGAAATACCCATCGACTATGTAACAGGAACATCAATGGGAGCCATTATCGCGGCCCTTTATGCGATGGGTTACACCCCCGACGAAATGGTCGCCGCAATGAGCACCGAGGATTTCCAGCGTTGGTACACCGGAACTATGGACAAGAACTATATGTTCTACTTCAAACGCAACGCCGAGCTTCCCGAGCTTTTGAACCTGCATATAGACATTAAAGACACCATACGCTTGGTGAAGCCATCCATACAGTTGGTAAACCCGGCACCGATGAATATGGGTTTCTTGGAAATATATGCAAGCTCCACGGCTGCCTGTCGCGGCAATTTCGACAATTTGATGATACCCTTCCGTTGCGTCGCATCCGATGTTTATCATAAGAAACAGGTGATATTTTCAAATGGCGACCTTGGCGATGCTGTCAGAGCCTCAATGACCTTCCCCCTCGTATTCAAGCCTATAAAAAAGGACAGTGTCTTATTATACGATGGTGGAATATACAACAATTTCCCCCGCGATGTAATGCAGGATGAATTTGCGCCCGACTTTATTTTCGGCAGCGTGGTAAGCGAAAATTCCCCTCTCCCCGAAGAGCACGACATTATGAGCCAAGTAAAGAACCTCATAATGGGCATAAGCGACTACACCCTCCCCGACTCCTCGGGCATTCTCCTCGATATGAACGTAAAGGATGTTAAACTGCTCGATTTTCACAAAATAAATCAAGTAGTACAGTACGGATACGAGAGTACCAATGCCATTATAGACTCCGTGCGTCAAAGAGTGGCACGCCGCCAAAGCCGTGCCGAGCTTGCTGCCAAACGAAAAGAGTTCAACAGCCGCAAGCCCGAAATACTATTCAGCAAAGTAGAGATAAGCGGAGTAACCCCCTCACAGGCCGAAGCCATAAAGAAGGAGTTTCAACGAGATAATGAATTGTTCACATACGAAGATTGCAAGAAAGCCTATTTTCGCATATTGTCGGGAAACGTTGTTTCATCGCTTCTGCCCCACGCCATATACGACGAGAATAGCAAGACCTACACATTGCATCTGCACGCAGAACTCAATCCCGCAATAAACCTCAAAATAGGCGGCGGTGTCTCCACAAAAGTGTCCAACCAGATATATTTAGGTGTTCACTATCGTAACATAGGCCGTTTCTCCAAGGAATTTATGCTCGACGGCCAGCTGGGTAAAGTATATAACACCATACAATTCAGCAGTCGTTTCGACCTTCCGAGCCGTGTCCCCGTCTCGCTGAAATTCATCACATCCTACTCCACAACCGACTACTATAATATGAAGTATATATTCTCGCAAGAAAATTCGCTCGCCCTCAACCACGAGCGCGAATTCTTTGCGAAGCTCAAAGTATCACTCCCATTCCTTATGCGCAAGAAAGCCGAAATTGGAATAGGAGTTGCCGAAATTACCGATGAATATATGCCATCGAGCATCATAGACCTGAACGCGCCGGAGTATGACAAGAACAAGAGTCGCCTCATTGGAGCAAGCATAAAATTTCAGGGCAACACATTCGACCACTTTGCATTCCCCACCGAAGGCTCCTACGAATCACTCGCAGCACAATTCTATTTGGGAAAAGAATATTTTACAAGCAAAAATCGCAGCTACAACGACAATGAAAGCAAATCGTGGTTACAGATAAACTACAAACGTCACGAAATATTCCGATTGAATCGTTTCCTCTCCCTCGGTGCATACATTCAAATATACTACTCCACCCGAAGCCTCTCGGCCACCTATCAAGCATCGATGATGCAGGCAGGAGCCTTCACCCCCACAATGAACACACTCTTCAATTACGACCCCAAATTCCGTGCCAATCAATTTGTAGGCCTTGGAGTTACCCCCATTATCAAATTCAACAGTTTTATACAGATACGACCATCTTTTTATCTCTTCTCGCCCTATCGTAAAATAGAAGAGGCTCCCGACGGAACAGCCTTTTACAGTAAAAAACGCTTCGACGACTTTCAATATATTGCCGAACTTAATGCCGTAGGCACAATGTCGACAATAAACATCAGCGCATTCGTAAACTATTATAGCTCACACAATAACAGCATCGGTGTAGGCCTGCGAATAGGTTGGTTCATCTTCAACGAGCGTTTCTTCGAATAAAAAAATTTCACTTTTATTGAAAAAAAGTTCGATAAAATTTTGCAGTTTACAGAAAAAGCAGTACTTTTGCATCGTCAAACAAGACAAGAGGTCTCGTAGCTCAACTGAATAGAGCATCTGACTACGGATCAGAAGGTTGCAGGTTTGAATCCTGCCGGGATCACAAAAGAGGAACTCAACAGAGTTCCTCTTTTGTGTTATATACCCCTCCCCTGCTCGGGCGATTTACAAAATACGCACCACATTGTTGCAAAAATGAACAAATAACACTATCTTTACACCATAAACAAACATCAACCAATTATGAGAGCAGCAATATATGGTGCAGGTTCATTAGGAACCATCCTCGGTGCATACATCACCAAGAACGGAGGAAAGATAGAACTTATAAACCGCAACAAAGCCCACGTAGAAGCATTGCAGAAACAAGGAGCAAAGGTTACAGGAACCGTAAACTTTTCACAACCGGTGACAGCATACACCCCCGAAGAAATGTCGGGCACCTACGATATAATATTTCTAATGACCAAGCAACAGCAAAATGTCGAGGTTGTAGAATATATAAAGAAATTCCTTGCCGACGATGGCGTGATAGTAACCCTGCAAAATGGAATACCCGAATTACAGATAGGTGAGATTGTTGGCGAGGAGCGTGTGCTTGGATGCACCGTCGCTTGGGGCGCAACTATGCAAGGGCCGGGCCTGTGTGAACTCACAAGCACACCCGATTCACTCACATTCTCATTAGGCTCCCTCCAACCCCGTCCCAACGCCCACATTAACAATGTAAAATCGTTGCTGGAACTTATGGGGCCCGTGGAAATTGACAAAAATTTCATTGGCTCACGTTGGAGCAAATTGCTCATAAACTCTGCATTTTCGGGAATGAGCGCAGTGCTTGGTTGCACATTCGGCGAGGCAGCCGGCAACAAGCCTTCACGCCGCATAGTGCAGGCACTCATAAAAGAAAGTATCGACGTTTGCGCAGCCGGCGGCATAAAAATTGAGCCCGTTCAAGGAAAGGATATTGTAAAACTTCTCGATTACAAGAACTGCATTAAAAAAGCATTCTCATTCTTTATAATCCCTATCGCCATACGCAAGCACGCCAAGCTCAAAGCAAGTATGCTGCAAGACCTTGAAAAGGGAAAAAAGACCGAGGTTGATGCGATTAACGGCGTTGTGAGCGCATACGGCCGCAAAGTGGGAGTTCCCACGCCTATGAACGACACTGTTGTCGACATTATACACCGCATAGAGAAAGGCGAGCTTGCTCCATCGTTCGACAATCTAAAATACTTTAAGTAGAACACACCCTTTCTTGCAAATACAATTCAGGCTCCACAAAATTGTGGAGCCTGAATTGTATTTGCTGTCACACCTCTATCTGCAACCCGTCGTAAGCAAAAAAGACACCCGGAGGCAAACACTTTTCTATTTTCGCGTGCAAGCCTATGTGGTGCATAAGATGGGTGAAATATGTTCTTCGGGGCTTCACCTGTTCCACAACGACAAGAGCTTCGAGCACCGTCTGGTGGGTTCTGTGTGGCTTCGAGAAACGCAGTGCGTTAATCACAAGCACCTCTACTCCCCGTAACTTTTCAAGCTCGGACGGTTCTATGTAGCTCATATCTGTTATGTAGGCCAGTTTCCCGAAACGAAAGCCAAGAATGGGGAACATACCGTGAAACACACGAATGGGCACAACCTCCACACCCTCCACCATAAAAGGGGTTTTTGAATCAATGGAACGAAGAGTTATATTCGCCACGCCCGGGTATTTCTTATAGCTGAAACAGTAGGGATACATTGAGCGCACCTGCATTTCCGTTTCACGGTCGGCATATATAGGAATCTCGCGCAAATAAGAAAAAGGGCGCAAGTCGTCAATGCCGGCAGTGTGGTCATAGTGTTTATGAGTGAGCAACAATGCATCAATCTTTCTGAAAGGATTACGAAGCATCTGTGCACGAAAATCGGGGCCGCAATCTATGAGTATATTTGTATCGTCGCACTGCAACATCGCCGAACAACGCAAACGAGCATCACGCACATCGCTCGACCTGCACACCTCGCACGAGCAACCAATCTCGGGCACCCCCGTCGAAGTTCCTGTTCCAAGAAAAGTAAGTTTCATCTTCTCCTACCCTATTACGTTTACCTCCATTTTAAGCTCCACGCCGAAACGCTCCTCGACAGAACTGCACACAGCCGTTGCAAAAGCCAGCACATCGGCACCTGTGGCACCCCCGCGGTTAACAACAACAAGTGCCTGATTCTTATAAACGCCCACCCTCTCGTGTGGCGTATTTTTCCATCCGCACTGCTCTATGAGCCATCCGGCCGACAGCTTAACACCATCGGCAACCTTATATTGCGGCATTGTCGGATACTTCCCGGCAAGGTCGGCCGCCTTTTGCACCGATACTATCGGGTTCATAAAGAAACTGCCGGCACTGCCAATCTCCAATGGGTCGGGCAATTTTTCGGTACGAATCTCGCACACTGCCCTGCGCACGTTGGCAAGCGTTGCACCGCCAAGCGCATCCACACGCTCTTTTAAATTACCATAGCCAAGTTTAAATTCGGCACTCTTTTTAAGCCTGTATGTAACGTATGTTATTACAAATTTGCCTTTCGCTTCCTGTTTAAAAAGGCTTGTACGATAGCCATAATCGCAATCTTCGTTCGAGAATGTGTATTTATCGCCATTCTCAATGGAATGAGCCTCTACCTTCACTATGAGGTCGCCTGCTTCAACGCCGTAAGCACCCACATTCTGCACTGCGCTTGCACCAACCTCACCGGGAATGAGAGAAAGATTTTCGAGCCCGCACCAGCCGTTGTTCACCGTGTATTCCACAAGTGAGTCCCAGTTGACTCCGCTCCCCACGCGCAGATGGACATTCTCATCGTCCTCGGCAACGACTGATATATCGGATATTGACGAGTGAAGCACCGTACCCTTAAAATCATCCACAAAAAGCAGATTACTGCCGCCGCCTATTACAAGCAACGGTGCTCCCGGCTCCCGCTTCTGCAACAGTGCCGCAAGCTCCACTTCTGTGGAAAAATCTATATATCTGGCAGCCTTTGCATCAATCCCGAAGGTATTGTGCATAAGCAGCGAGTAGTCTTTATAATCTTTTATCATACAAATTCAAATATCCAATTGCCAAAGGCAAAAATAACTATCGGGCACGATTCAATCTCCCACTACAACTTCAAACATATTTTCGGGACGCAGATAATTACGTGCCACATATTGTAACCGCGAAGGTGTCACGCGGGCAACAGCATCAATGTAGGCATTCACGTTTGCAAACTCCTCGCCGGCCAGCCAAGCATTGACAAAAACCTCGGTCCTTGCAATAACCCCTTCATATTCGCGACACAACTCTCCCATTATATAATTACGCACAAGTTCCACCTCCTCGGTCGAGATTTCCTCTTTGTGCAAACGCTCAATCTCACGATACACCTCTTTGAGCAATGGCTCGACATACTCTGTCGCCGTTTGCGAACTTATCATAAAAGCATTGCGCGAGCCGTATGCATCAATCTCGGAGATTATATCATAGGTGTAACCCTTCTCTTCGCGGATATTGCTCATAAGACGGCCACCGAAATAACCGCCGAACAGCACATTCAATATGCGCAGGTCATAAATATCGGGACTGTTGGCCGGCAGCGTGAACGCACCAATCTTCACAGCACTCTGCACTGTGCCGGGCAATGTTACACTATGTTTGCCTACCGATGTTACAGGGGACGGAATATTAACCTCCGGTGCAGCAGAATTTCCCCACGCTCCGTTACCAAACGATTTTGCAACGGCATCCTTTATTCCCTGTTCGCAACTGCCGGTGAGGAATATGGTACAGTTGTGCGAAGAATAGACACTATTGTAATAGGCAATGAGGTCGTCGCGTGTGATATTGTCATAGTCATCGGCCACAATTATATGCCCCAGAGGATGCTTGTCGCCCCACAAAAGGAGCTCAAAATGGCGTTGCGCAACCACATCCACTTTGCGGCTGTTTATGAGAAAATGCGCTTTATTGTTGCCCCGCACCACTGCAAGACTCTCTTCGGAGAAAAGCGGATTCTTTACAAAATCCTCAACCACAGGCAGCAATTTTGCAAAATGCCTTGCAAGCACATAGAGAATTATGTGGTTACATTCCTGCGAAGAGAACATATCAATCCACGCTCCATAATAATCGAGCTGCCGTGATATTTCGACTGTGGAATATAACGCACTTCCTTCGCGCAACATACGATTGGTAAACAATGCCTGCAAAGGCTTCTTCTGCACCGCGTAGCCTCCCTTAAAAAGAATATCCAGCCTCACAATACCCCTATCCTCCCCTTGCAAACAATGCAAGGGAACACCATTAGGCATTACCGTTGTTACAGGCAAAGCCAAATGAGAAAGAGTCATAGTCTTTATTTTGGGCGGGCAAGGCATTTTATCGGCAGCTTCTTAGTCGTTCCAAGAAAAGCCTATTGTGGCAGCAAACTCCTTGGCACGTTCAAGGTCCTCGGGAGTGTCAATGCCGATTGTTTCAATATCGGTAACGCCCACCTTAATCTTATAACCATTCTCCAACCAACGCAGCTGTTCGAGCGACTCGGCCTTCTCCATTGGCGATTGTGGAAGATTGGTAATTTTTTCAAGGATATTCGCACGATAAGCATATATTCCCAAGTGCTTGTAGAACACGTGATTATCGAGCCAATTCTCTTTTTCTACTCCACGCAGATAGGGAACCACCGAACGACTGAAATAGAGAGCGAATCCCTGCTCGTTGAGCACCACCTTGGGAGAGTTGGGACATTCAAGACGCTCAATGCCATCGGCCTTCTCAAAAGGCTTCACAAGAGTGGCAATATCAGTGTCGGGATTTTCGAAACAGGCAATAAGAGCCTTAACCTGTTTATGCTGTATAAAAGGCTCGTCACCCTGAATATTAACAATAACATCACAATCAAGATTCAAGCGTTTATAAGCATCGAGGCAACGCTCTGTTCCGTTCTTGCAATCCTCGGAGGTCATTACCACATTGCCGCCGAACGACTCCACACACTCTTTTATGCGCAGGTCGTCGGTTGCAACATAAAGGTCGTCGAAACAATCCTTCACCTGTTCATAAACACGCTGAATAACGGTCTTTCCACCCAACAACGCCAAAGGCTTTCCCGGGAAACGGGTCGAAGCATAGCGGGCCGGAATAATTCCTACAAATTTCATATCCTTAATCTTATTGAAACAATTCATCAAATCCACCCATTTTCACCTCCTCTTCTTCCTCCTTTACAGGTACCGGCAATTTATCGGCACAAGGGTCAAAATCGCGAGGAATATCAAATGTATCGGCTTGTGTATAGGGCAACGTTTCGTCGGCATACACCTTATTCATATATAATCCCCAGATGGGTAGAGCCATAGAAGCACCCTGTCCGTCACTCATACGGTCGAAGTGAATGTCGCGCTCCTCACCACCTACCCAACAACCGGTAACAAGGCTGGGCGTGAATCCCATAAACCAGCCATCGGAGTTATTCTGTGTAGTACCGGTCTTTCCACCAATATCTGCGGTAATCTTGTATATACGCCTTATGCGCCCTCCCGTTCCTTCATTTATCACGGCACGCAACATTTCAATCATCTTGTAGGAACTCTCCTCGCTGATAACCTCATTCTTCTGTGCCGAGAAGGTCGCCACAATGTTTCCTTGATTATCCTCGATGTGAGTTACATAAAGAGGCAAAGTGCGTATTCCTTTTGCCACAAATGCAGTGTAGGCACTCACCATTTCGGCGACCGAGGCATCGCACACGCCCAGACAAAGTGCGGGAGTAGCCTCAATCTCTTTATTGCGCAAGCCAAACTGATGTATAAGTTTCTTCAACGAATAGGGATTCAATTTGCTCATAAGATAGGCCGAAATCCAGTTATTGGAATTGGCAAGCCCCCAACGCAGGTTTACAATTTCGCCGTAACGCGCCTTTGAAGTATTCTTCGGGCTCCACAGCTTGCCATCCTCGGTAATAAGCGTTTGCTCTATATTACGAGTTTCGTCACAAGGCGAAAAACCGTGCTCCATAGCAAGCGAATAGAGGAAAGGTTTTACCGTTGAACCCACCTGACGACGGCCCACATTAGCCATATCATATTTAAAATAATTGAAATTCGGGCCGCCAACATAAGCCTTCACCTCACCCGAGTGAGGGTCCATCGAAAAGACTCCCGTGCGCAGGAAGTATTTATAATAACGCAACGAATCCATAGGCGACATCACAGTGTCCTTCATTCCCGCGTATGTAAACACACGCATATCCTCCTTGGTGTTGAACGCCTCTCTTATTTCGGCCTCGTTAGCCCCACCCTTCTTCATTTCACGGTAGCGATCACTCTGACGCATTGCACGTTCCATAATGGTGTTAACCTCCTCAACTGTGAGTTCATCGGTAAAGGGAGCTGTTTTTTTATTCTTCTTTGCAGCAAAGAAACGCTCCTGCAAATAACCGGCAACGTGCTCCTGCACAGCCTCTTCAAGATACCTCTGCATACGCGAGTCGATGGTAGTGTATATTTTAAGACCGTCGGTATATACATTATATTTGCTGCCATCGGGCTTTTCGTTCTTGTTGCACCAGCCAAACAGCGGGTTTGTTTCCCAATCGATGGAATCCTCATAGAATTTCTGCATCTGCCAGCCACGATAATTCTTCTTTTCGGGTTTTTTGGCGGTCATCACCCCACGCAGATATTGGCGGAAGTATGTTGCAAGGCCCGCCTTGTGGTCGGTAGAGTGAAAATCGAGTTTCATTTCGGTCTGCTTCAACTCCTCACACTGCTCATTGCTTATGTAGCCCGCCTTTGCCATCTGATTAAGCACCACATTGCGACGGTCGCGTGTCTTTTCGGGACGGCGACGAGGATTGTAGAGCGAAGAGTTCTTGCACATACCCACAAGCATTGCCGCTTCCTGAATATTCAACTCGCTTGGCAATTTCCCGAAATATACATTCGCTGCACTCTTTATACCCACGGCATTATAACCAAAGTCATACTTATTGAGGTACATCGTTATAATCTCCTCCTTGGTATAGTGGCGTTCCAGCTGCACGGCAATAACCCACTCGATAGGCTTCTGATAAAGACGCTCAATCTCGCTGCCCGACACCTCGGAATAGAGCAATTTTGCAAGCTGCTGGGTAATGGTACTGCCGCCACCCGCATTCTTCTGCATCAATATTCCGCGCTTTACCACGGCACGCAACACCGAACGGGCATCAATTCCCGAATGTTCGATGAAGCGCACATCCTCGGTGGCAATAAGTGCTTTTATCAGATTGGGAGAAATATCCTTGTAATCCACATAGACACGATTTTCCTTGCTATAAGACCAAGTGCCCATAGTTACCCCGTCGGCCGAAATAATCTGCGAAGCAAATTTATAGGAGGGATTCTGCAACTCGCTTATATGCGGAAGATAACCAATCCACCCTTTTGAAATTGAAAAGAACAGCAGGCCTATCAATAAGACAACAACAGCCAACCCTGTCCACAGAAATATAAAAATCTTCTTTATCATCGTGTCGTGTATATTAAAAAACATTGCATTGCCGGCACCACCCGACAAGTACACAAAAGCCTACAAATTTACAACAAATATTTCAATTAGAAGCTATGAATAAAAAAATAGATAATTTATATCCGCACACTATGTTTTTTCAATTATATTTTCATATCTTTACAAAGAAGAATTAACGGAAAAGTACATTTGTACATTTTCGCTTCAATATGTGTAGAAAACGAGATTATCAAGAAATAAACAGTTTATAAACCACATTCCGATGAAAAATAAAAGTTTGGTATCTATAAACGACCTCTCACGCGAGAAAATTCTCTCGCTCTTGGAGATTGCAAGCAAATTCGAGGAGAACCCCAACCGCGACATTCTTGCCGGTAAAGTAATAGGCTCGCTATTCTTCGAGCCCTCCACCCGCACCCGTTTGAGTTTCGAAACAGCCGCAATGCGATTGGGAGCAAGAGTCATCGGGTTCAGCGACGCAGCAACCAGCTCGGCCACCAAAGGCGAAACGCTGAAAGACACCATTATGATGGTGTCGAGTTATGCCGATGCAATAGTGATGCGCCACCGTCTGGAAGGAGCCGCACGCTACGCAAGTGAAGTATCGCCCTGCCCCATAATAAATGCCGGCGACGGAGCCAACCAGCACCCCTCGCAGACGATGCTCGACCTCTATTCCATCAAAAAGACACAAGGCACACTCGAAAATCTGCACATACACCTTGTGGGCGACCTTAAATTCGGCCGCACCGTGCACTCACTGCTGCACGCAATGCGCCACTTCAACCCCACATTCCATTTTATCTCGCCCGAAGAATTGCATATGCCCGAAGAGTATCGTGAGTTCTGCCGACAGAACAACATTCCCTTCACCGAAACAACAGAATTCAACGAAGAGGTAATCGCAAGTGCCGACATAATATATATGACACGAGTGCAACGCGAGCGCTTCAGCGACCTTATGGAATATGAAAAAGTAAAGAACTGCTACCGCCTCACCAACGCAATGCTGGCCGGCAGCAAGCCCAATCTGAGAATACTGCACCCATTGCCCCGCGTAAACGAAATTGCCTACGATGTTGACGACAACCCCAAAGCCTACTATTTCCAGCAGGCACAGAATGGGCTCTATGTACGCGAAGCCCTTATATGCGATGTATTAGGAATAACCATTTAGAAGCTGTTTAAATTCACAACAATGAATAAAGAAAAACTCGCCCTGCAAGTGTCGGCCCTGTGTAACGGCACAGTAATCGACCATATTCCGGCAGACAAACTTTTTGCCGTAGTGAACCTGCTCGATATTCCCAATATGGAGAGCAACATAACCATTGGCAACAACCTCGAAAGCAAGAAACTCGGCAAAAAGGGCCTCATAAAAATAGCCGACAAGTTCTTCACCGAGGAAGAGGTGAACCGCATTTCGCTTGTAGCCCCAAAAGCAGTGCTCAACACCATACGCAACTACAACGTAGTAGAGAAGAAAGAGATAAAGATGCCGACCGAGATTCACAATATAGTAAAATGTGCCAACCCGGCCTGCATCACCAATAACGAGCCGATGGCCACACACTTCTATGTGACAAACGCCGAGGAGGGCATCATCAAGTGTCGCTACTGCGAAAAAGAAATAAAAGTGAGTAACGTAGAACTGCTATGAAAATAAGCTGGAAGCCCGGTACTATGATATACCCGTTGCCGGCAGTTATAATAAGCTGTGGCGACAACCCCTCGAACTACAATATGCTCACCGTTTCGTGGGTAGGCACAGTGTGCACCAACCCCGCAATGTGCTACATATCCGTGCGCCCCGAACGCCACTCCTACCCCATAATAAAAGAGAGTGGCGAATTTGTGATTAACCTCACTACTGCCCAAATGGCACGAGCCACCGATTGGTGCGGTGTACGCTCAGGCAAGGACTACGACAAGGCAAAAGAGATGAACCTCACATACGGCCCGGCAAAAGAGGTAAAAGCCCCCATTGTGATGGAGTCGCCATTGAGCATCGAATGTAAAGTAAAGCAAATAATTCCCCTCGGCACACACGATATGTTCATTGCCGAGGTTGTAAACGTGCAGGCCGACGACAAATACCTTAACCCCGAAACAGGCGAATGGGACCTTTCGGCCGCCGACCCTCTTGTCTATGCCCACGGAAAATATTTTCATTTGGGAGATTTTATAGGAAAATTCGGGTGGAGCGTTAAAAAGAAATAGAGAATGAAAGCAAGCCGCATATTCATACTTATCGTTACAGCGTCGTTGCTCGCACTCCCCGCTGTCGCCCGGCAAGAGTCGCCCATAAAATTCAATTACGGAATAAAGGCCGGTTTTCAAGGCATCACATACAACACCACAGACTTCGACATTGAGGGATATTCATTCAACGACAACATAATACAGAGCAAGAAGGTGGGATTTATCACAACCCCCTTCGTCAGGCTCACAAAAGGGAAATTCTATCTGCAAACTGAAACAGCATTCGGCATCACCTACAGCAACTACGGTTTTTTCGATACGGAGACTCTTAACTCTGCCGAGTATGAATTAAAGACATACTGCATTAAAATACCGCTGCTGCTGGGTTACAATTTTATAAACTACCCACACTATGTAATGAGTGTCTACACCGGTCCGAAAGCAAGTTTCAACTTCACATCATTGAGCGAGCAGAGTTACGCGAATTTCAAATATGCCGATATTTATGAGGAACTCGACAAAGTCGAATGGTATTGGAACATAGGCTTGGGGATAAGAATTTACAACGTAATAATCGACTTTACCTACGATTTTGGAATACAGCGCAACAAAAGCCACATACACGCTCCTGTCGAAGGGCTTGTGTTCAACAGCAAACGCAGCAACAATGTGTTGAGCTTCTCGGCAGGCTTCATCTTTTAATGTACAGCCCCTACCATTATGCTTGGAACCATAGTAAACACCATTACCATTATTGCCGGAACCATTATAGGGAACACCGTCAAGAAAGGGATAAAAGAGAAATATCGCCACGTACTTTTCAATGCAATGGGGCTTGCAGCAGTAGCACTCGGCTTCAATGCAGTGAGCAACAATCTGCCCAAGAGCCACTATCCGGTGCTCTTCATCATAAGCCTTGCCATAGGCGGTCTTGCAGGTACAATGCTCGACCTCGACGAACGGTTCAAGAGGTTAAGTTCGCGCATCGGAACATCGAACCTAGCGCAAGGGCTCTCCACAGGCATCCTACTCTATTGTGTCGGCACACTATCCATTGTCGGCCCGGTTATGAGTGCCCTGTATGGCGACAATACCTACCTCCTCACCAATGCCACACTCGACCTTGTCACATCCGCCGTGCTTGCCGCCACATACGGAATAGGAATGTTGTGGGCAGCTCCGGTGCTCTTTGCGTGGCAGGGAGCAATATACCTGCTCACCACATTGGCTGGCAACATTATCCCCGATGCACTTGTAACCGAAATTTCGGTTGTCGGTGGAGTGCTCATTGCAGCATCGGGATTAAGCATTCTCGGTATTAAGGATTGTAAAACAACAAATATGCTGCCGGCACTGGCTGTTCCCGTCATTTTCTTTCTGCTAAAAAGCCTGTTCTGACACCGAAAGACTTTAAAGCAACATAGAGTTATAAAAAATCAGGAGTCGCTTGACAAAGAAGCGACTCCTGATTTTTTATAACAAGGCAAGCTGCAATCAATAAGCAAACAAGGGATATTCGGCCATAACCTCATTAACCTTGCGGCGAACGGTAGCAATAACCTTTTCATCCTCGGGAGCATTGAGAACAGTCTCAATCATTTCGGCAATGAAAGGCATCATATCATCCTTAACACCACGGGTAGTGATGGCAGGAGTACCCAAACGGATACCCGATGTCTGGAACGCACTGCGTGAATCGAACGGAACCATATTCTTGTTGGCAGTAATATCGGCGGCAACAAGAGCCTTCTCGGCAACCTTACCTGTGAGGTCGGGATATTTGCCACGCAAGTCAACAAGCATAGAGTGATTGTCGGTACCACCCGACACAATGCCGAAGCCACGGTCCATAAGTTCCTGCGCAAGAGTAGCAGCGTTCAACTGCACCTGTGCCTGATACTCCTTGAATTCAGGTTGCAAAGCCTCGCCGAAAGCCACAGCCTTGGCAGCAATAACGTGCTCCAACGGGCCACCCTGAACACCGGGGAACACCGCCGAGTCGAGCAACTGCGACATCATCTTCACCTCGCCTTTTGGAGTAGTCTTGCCCCAAGGATTGGGGAAATCCTTGCCCAAGAGAATTACACCGCCACGAGGGCCGCGCAAAGTCTTGTGGGTGGTAGAAGTAACAATGTGAGCATATTTAAGAGGATTGTCGAGCAAGCCGGCAGCGATAAGACCGGCAGGGTGAGCCATATCCACCATAAGGATAGCACCCACTTTGTCGGCAATCTCACGCATACGCTTGTAATCCCACTCACGCGAATAGGCCGAACCGCCACCAATAATCATCTTGGGACGCTCACGCAATGCAACCTCCTCCATCTGGTCATAATCCACGCGGCCTGTTTCGGGGTTCAGGTTATACTCGCAAGGAGTGTAAATGAGGCCCGAAGTATTTACAGCCGAACCGTGCGACAGGTGACCGCCGTGAGCAAGATTCAATCCCATAAACTTGTCGCCGGGGTTCAACACCGCAAGGAACACAGCAGCATTGGCCTGTGCACCCGAGTGAGGCTGCACATTCACCCACTCTGCACCAAAAAGTTCTTTAAGACGCTCACGTGCAATATCCTCAACAATATCAACAACCTCACAACCGCCATAATAGCGCTTGCCGGGATAACCCTCGGCATACTTATTTGTCAAACAAGAACCCATCGCCTGCATAACCTCGTTACTCACGAAGTTCTCCGATGCAATAAGCTCTATACCTTTAAGCTGACGGCGATGCTCCATCTCAATCAGCTGAAAAACTCTATCGTCGCGTTTCATTTTCTTACTATTTTAAGATTTTCTTACTCGTTTATTTATTTGAAGTTGCAAAGATACAACAAACAAGCAAGAAATATCAATCTTGCTTGAATATTTTTCAAAGCGAGAGTAGAAAATCTTCGCGGTTTATCGCAAAAACTATCTATTATTTACTAATTGCAGATATAAATAGAGAAATATTATAAACAATCTGCAAACAGTATCTTGATATTATCAAATTTTCATTTAATCTATACACGACACTTATTGCGCCATTATTGTATGAAAGACTTTCTTTATAAATTTCTCATAGTCATTTAATATAACACTGCCGTCGGCAGCTATACTTGGATAATTATGATTAGTGAGATTTAATATAGGATTATTTCTTTTGTAGAAATCCAAATAATCTTTCTTTGTAGAAACCGAACTTTCTTTTATTTCTGGGTTGAGGTGAACTACATATATTAAAGTCTTATTAGGCGTATGATAAAATTCATTTACATTGTCATAAGACAAACGACAATATTTTGTAATATTATGGTCAGTAAATTCCTCCCATCTACTAATCTCACCACCTGTTTTATAATATGGCAATTTATCAAAAATTATAAATATCTGGAAATATGGACAATTTGCAGTTCTTATATTTGCAGTTTCACCCAACATATTTTCAAAATAGTTGACAGAATTCTGGGAATAATTCTGCATAACAAATTTCACAGCTATGCCGGCAACAGCCTTATTGCTTTTCTTCTCTTTTATAGTTATATCAACTCTCTTGTCAATATATCGGCCTTCAATTTTTGCTTCTCGTCCATTGCCATAGCCTTGCGACTTCACAATATAATCGGCACCGAGCAGTTTTGCTATATCATGTGCTATCGCTCCGTGAAGTGGTTTTAGTTTCGCAGTACTTCTCGAAGTTCCTATTGAAACAAATTCCTTAAAGGACTCCTGTATTTTCTCCAAAAAATTGTAATTGCTCAACATAGAGTTTTTTAGATTTTTTTGTTATAAAATAATTTATATATTGCTGTACATCTTTTGAATTAAATGTATAATACCCCCCACTCTTATATTTTTTAAGCAAAGTGACATATTTTACAAAATCCTCACAGACAAGAATTTGCAGAATATCATCAAAGGGAATATTATAATCATTTATTATATATAAGCCACTATACAATCCTTCCCCTACTCCCACTCTCTCTATCTTCAAATCTTTTTCTGTACGTAATAGAGTGTTAATTGCTATTTTTTCCTTCCAAACATCGGTCAACGCCTGTGTCCTTCCAAATTCATAGTATGTACTATACTCTTCCCTGCCTTTTAATAAATCTTCTTTATGTTCCGCAAAATGTTCCGCAAGCAACGGATCAGACAATACGTAATCTGGTGGAAGCAATTTCCCTTTTCTGTCATACGGAAACAGACAATAAGACCATTTTCCGGTTGAAGCCTTCAACACCTTTATGGTTATTCTTGTTTGAGGAATATCCTTGCCTATAAAAACATCATCGGCCAATGTTGCAAAACCATTCTTCACAGATACGTAATTTAAGCAGTTGGCAGACTTAATCTCTTTAAGCACAGCAAGTTGTTTCTTATCAGACAAATAGAAACAAGAATCTATATAACAATCATCCAACGAAACGCGATCGCAAAATTCTCTGAAATGCAACTCACTATTAAACGTGTAATAATCGAGATACTTATCCTTTTTCTCTTTTGAGAAGAGTGATATTATAGTATATGCGGTAGCATTTTCAAAAGGTTGGAAATGGCCTAAATCGGTCAAAGAAACAAGATTTTGTTGTTTTAATATATACAACCTCATATTATTGGCAGCAACACTATTAAGCCACGAGCTTGGCGTTATATAGCATAATTTTCCAACGGGGCTCAGCATCCTAAATCCTAATTCAAAAAATGCCAAATATAAATCCGTCATTCCACCATTGGCGAATTTATATTGTTTAACTTCATTATATGAAGCATCAAGATTGTGCACACGAACATAGGGAGGATTACCAAATACAAAATCCATCTTGCCATCAAAATCACTCATAGCAAGAGCACTTTTATTATGCATATCCCATCTGACCCCTTTAATACCATATTTGTTTGCTATCTCATCAAGTCCTGATAGACATCGCTTATATACTGTTTCATCATTATCAATGCCGTGTATATACGTTTCAAGATCTTTTTTTATCTCTTCGCAAGTATTACCAAATTTGAAAGCCTCGTTGCAATACCTATTAACAATGGCCTTTAAGAAAGCACCATCACCACAACTATTATCAATAATATGTTTTTTTATTATTGAAGAGCCATAGTATTCGGCATAATTCAGCATCTCCTCAACAATATATTGAGGAGTAAAAAACTGACCAATCTTCTTAAGTTTTGAATTCTGTTTTTTAGGCATCTGGCGTTATGTATCCTTGTATAAATACCACGATAAAATTGTAATATATTTTTGGGTATGCAAAACTAAAAAAACTATTCGTTAAAACCTAGAATACGAATAGTAATTTAGAAAAAGCTCCACCAAGAAAGCTATATAAACACAGCGATAGGGCACGAAGATTCGCACTCTATCGCTATTATTTCTTATATTATCTGCTATTACTCAGCCTTTGCACGACGGATGCCGCGTTTCTTGGGTGCGGGAGCCTCGGCGGGCTGTGCTTGCTGCACTCCTGCAAGTTCGGGGTCAATCATAATGCGACCGCAGTTCTCGCAAACAATGATTTTCTTGCGCATACGAATATCGAGCTGACGCTGTGAAGGGATTTTGCTGAAACAGCCGGCGCAAGCGTCGCGCTCAACGTAAACAATACCAAGGCCGTTGCGTGTGCTCTTGCGGATGCGTTTGAACGAAGCAAGGAGGCGGGGCTCTATGTTAAGTTCAAGGTCGCGAGCCTGCTCACGCAATTTCTCTTCCTCGGCTTTTGTTTCGGTAACAATCTCTTCGAGTTCGGTGCGTTTCATTTCAAGATCCTTCTTGCGCTCTTCGAGAAGATTCTGCGATTTTTCGAGTTCCTCGGTTTTGTATTTCTCCTGATTGCGTGCCTCGTTAATCTTCTTCTCGTCGTGCTCGATTACAAGATTATTGTATTCAATCTCCTTGTTAAGAAGGTCAAACTCGCGGTTGTTGCGCACGTTATTCTGATCCTCGGTATACTTTGCGATATTCTTCTTTGCCTTCTCCATCTCCTCGCGGAAAGCAACGATATTCTCGCGCACGCCTTTAATTTCGGCAGTGATATTCTCGATGCGTGTGCCAAGGCCTACAATCTCATCTTCAAGGTCCTTAACTTCCAAGGGAAGCTCGCCGCGAAGAATTTTTATCTTGTCAATTTCTGAAAGTACTGTCTGCAATTCGTAGAGAGTCTTCAATTTCTCTTCAACTGTGTACTCTGTGGGATCTTTTTTTGCCATCTTTTTAAATTATTTAAGGTTAATATTTTACAAATACTGTATAGGGTTGGTATTATTGTCGGTTATCTTCACGCACAACTGCGGGAATGCACCCGAGACAATCTCTTTGAATATCTCCATTGTAAACTGTTCACTCTCGTAGTGTCCTATCACCGCCATAAGCATCTTGCCATCATAGTTAAAGAGGTCGTGATAACGCGCCTCGCCTGTGAGATAAACATCGGCGCCGGCCGCCATTGCAGCACCGGCAAAAGAGCCGCCGGCTCCACCGCACAGTGCCACCCTCTTTACCGTCTTTCCGAGCAACGATGTGTGGCGCACGCTGCCGGCCGAGAATGTATGTTTTATTTTTTCGAGGAGGGCACGCTCGTCGCACTCCACGGGCAACTCACCAATAACACCTGTTCCGGCAGCAGACCAGCTGTTCTGTAAAGGATAAATGTCGTAAGCAGGCTCTTCGTAAGGATGAGCTGCAAGCAACGCCTTGACTACCTTGTTTTTTATGTAAGCAGGGAGAACAGTGTCGATGCGCACCTCTTCCTCCTTGTGCAACACACCTACCGAGCCACAGTAAGGCGTTGCGCCCTCCCCTGCCTCGAATGTGCCGTAGCCCGTAACATTATAGCTGCACGAGCCATAGTTGCCAATCTTTCCGCACCCGGCATTAAAAAGCGCATTGCGCACAGCATCGGCCGCCGCAGTGGGCACATAAACCGATAGTTTGAGCAAGGCATTCTCTTTTGGAGCAAGGATTTCAAGGTTGCACAATCCCAACTTCCCGGCAATGCGATAATTTACCCCACCGGGAGCATTGTCTATATTCGTGTGAGCCGAATATATTGCAACGCCATTGCTCAACGCCTTTATCACACAGCGTTCCACATAGGTTGCACCTGTAATTTTTTTCAAGGGAGAGAAAATCAGGGGGTGATGCGACACAATGAGATTACACCCCGACGCAACGGCTTCGTCAATTACATTTTCCGTCACATCAAGACACAATAAAACCCCTGTAACTTCCGCATCTGTTAATCCAATTTGCAATCCGGCATTGTCGAATCCATCCTGCAACGGCAGAGGCGCGAACATTTCAAGGGCTGCTACTATATCCTTTATTTTAGCCAATATAGAAGATGTTGCGCAAGTATTCTTGCATTTACGTCGGCAAAGTTAATATTTTTTTTGCTAACCGCCACATTGCCGGCCGAAAATTTCATTATAAAATCACAAAATCTCCACACTGCGGTGCAAAGGATTATACCTCATTCCCTCAGCATCGAGGAAAGCCTGCAACGCACCGTTGCGCGAAAGTTCATCGGCCGAGCCGCTGTGAAAATCCCCATCGTTCAACAGCCACAATCTATCGCACAGGCGCAACACAAGTTCAACATCGTGCGACGACACAAGGACAGCCTTGTTCATCTCCTCGGCAAGAGTTTTAAGCAAACGGAAAAGAGCCACCTTGCTTGGAAAGTCGAGAAAGGCGGTAGGCTCGTCGAGCATTATAATGGGAGTCTCCTGTGCAAGAGCCTTTGCAATCATACACTTCTGACGTTCACCGTCGCTCAAAGTTCCCAAATGCCTCCCGGCAAGAGGAAGAACACCTATCGCAGCCATTGCACGCTCCACAATATCCTTGTCGCAGGCACGCAGATGACCAATAAAATTAGTATAAGGCGTGCGCCCCATCGACACAAGCTCGCGCACCGTCAAATTAAGAGCAACCGTCGTGTCGGTGAGCACCACCGAGAGTAATTTGGAGAGGCTTGCAGGAGTAACATCGTCACTCACAGTTCCATTATACCGCAGCACTCCCGACAAAGGAGGCTGATAGCCGGCAAGCGTGCGCAGAAGAGTCGATTTTCCGGCACCATTGCGCCC
The DNA here is from genome assembly GCA_017466065.1 of Bacteroidaceae bacterium. The sequence goes on along the minus strand of JAFTUV010000017.1, from coordinate 85,550 downwards.
CACCAGAGCCACAACCTCGCCACGTTGCAAAGTCGCATCTATGGAGCAAGCAACGGTTACGGCGGCCTTTTTGCCGCCGTAACCTATTGCAAGATTTTCTATTTCAATTGCATTGCAATGCATATTCACATTAACGGAAATCCATCCATTCATCGAGCAGTTCGAGCAACTTCTCGCGTTGCTCGGCCGGCAGATTGGCAATACGGGCCGAGTGGCTGCCGTCGGGCACAATAAATATATTCACATTCTTCTTGTTACGCTCGCTCAACCAAGTAACACCGCTTGCAGTCCAAGGGTCCCACTCGCCATAGATGAAAATAGCCTCGGGGTCGTTCTCTGTGTAAAAATCGGTCACAAAGCGATGGTTGGTATCGTCGAACACCACGTCGGAAAACTCGGCAGGGAGCATCACCTTCTTCAAATAACCCTCAACATCGGCAGGGTTCAGATATTTCACAAACGGGTCGGTATTATAGCCATAATAGCCAAAATCCTTAACCGCCTGCACAAAGAACGAGCCAATCTCGGTGGTTGCCGAGAAGTAGTCGGGGCTGCACATTCTCACAAAATAAGCAAACACATCCGCATCGGCAGCCTCTGCCGTGGGAATATTTTCGATGGGCGCACCCCACTGCCAGAAAGAGAACTGATATTCGAGCACGCACAGGTCGTAAATTTCAGAAGTAGGAACACGGAAAGAATATCCCTTCTCGGCACAATGAGCATCGAACAAAGGCATCAACTGCTCCTTGCGCTCAAAAAGCAGATACTGGAAATTTCTCACGGCATCGCGTTTCTCCTTTGTGGAAACACGTTCCAAGAACGATTCGTGACGGCCATCCTCCACCGAGTAGCTCAACGGGCCCACATAGGGCACGGTAACATCAACATCCTCGGGATAATAGGCACGAAAGAACATAGAGGTTGAACCACCCTTGCTTATACCTGTTGTTGCCCATTTCTTTGTATAATAGGGCTTGAATGCTGTGATTATATTATGATAATCGACCATAGAATTGGCAATGGTCAGATACTCCCAATTGCAAGGCCGGGGAGTGGAACCCGAAAAATAACGATACTCCACAAATATTATATTAGCATCGAGAATAGAGGTCAGCTCCTCCATATAGCCGGGGCTGGTAAAAGCATAGCCGGCTCCATAGCCCTCGGTTACCACAACCACGGGACGGTCCCAACCACGGTGGCCCAGCATCACACGCTGCTCGAATGTGCCTTTCGACTCATCGCCCGGCACCAACTGCTGACGGAATTTCATAAGATAATAACTGCGGGCAGTATCAGCCTTTTCAATCTTCTCTACCCCACTCACCGCTTTAATTTTTTTGAGCATCGCTTCCACCTCGACATTCTGCGCATTTACCGCAAACGCTGCGACGAATAGCGACACAAAGAGTATCAATTTCTTGCACATAGGATTTTGTTTTTATAAATTAAGGCAAATTTAGAGAAAAAAAACAAGCAAAGCAATTCTTTATATATTATTTCGCAATTATTATGGCCGCCGTAATAAAAAAGACGGGGCACCAAAGGCACCCCGTCGCAATAATTTTCAAAAAAACATTCTTATTTAGAAACCTTTTCAAGGCGTTTCAGAATAACAAAGATGAATAGTGCGGCAAGCAAACAAATGCCGATGAGCACACCCCAAACAACAACCAAAGGAGCATCCCACATAAGAGCAGGAATAGCAACAAGGAAGTTACCGAGAGCAGTAGCCACGAACCATCCACCCATCATCATACCCGCATATTTGGGAGGAGCCACCTTTGTCACGAACGAAATACCGATGGGCGACAACAGAAGCTCGGCAAATGTAAGAATGAGGTATGTAGAAATCAACCAGTTGGGCGACACATTAGCCATATGCAAAGGCTGTCCGTCTGCTGTATATTCTGGCGAGGGCAAGCCAAGCGAACCGATGGTGAGCAACAAATAAGCCACAGCGGCAACCAACATACCCAAGCCAATCTTCATAGGTGCCGAAGGCTCTTTGCCCTTCTTTGCAAGAGCACCGAAAATAGCTATTGAAACAGGGGTGAGAGCTACCACGAAGCAAGCGTTGAACTGCTGGAAAATAGGAGCACTAACCTCTGTCACAGCAGGGAGTGTGGTGTATTTGTAAATCAATCCACCCACAGCAGCAACAATAACGGCAGCCGAAACAACCTTGCCCTTTCCTGTCACACTCTGGAACAAGCCGAACAAGCCATAAACAAGGAATATGGCAAGCACCAAATTCACAACATCGAATGCCATACTCTCTATACCTGTGGAACTTGTAGCAGTGTAGTCACGAGCAAAGAAAGTGAGTGTCGAACCATTCTGGTGGAAAGCCATCCAGAAGAAGATAACCACAGCAAACACAAGGCAGAGAGCAACAATGCGCTCCTTTGTCTCGGCAGGAGAAAGCTCCTTGACATTCACATTGTTGCCGGCAGCAGCCACCTTTCCCCTATCGGTGTGGCTGAATGTAGAGCGGAACGCATAATAAATAGCTATTGAAACAATGAGCGAGAGACAAGCCACGCCGAATGCATAGTGATAAGAATCGGCCTCGCTAACGCCCAAAGATGTCTGCGCCCACTTCATCACCTCGATAGCAGCTGTGGGAGCGAACATCGCACCAACATTTATAGCCATATAAAATACGCTGAAACCAGCATCGCGCTTGCTCGAATATTTAGGGTCGTCATAAAGGTTACCCACCATCACCTGCAAGTTACCTTTGAACAATCCGGTACCGAGCGAAATGAGAGCCAATGCCATATACATAGCACCGACAGCCACACTGTTTGCACCAAGAGGTAAAGCAAGCACCACATAACCGAGGAACATAATGGTAATACCAATGGTCACCATCTTGCCATAGCCGAATTTATCGGCAGCCATACCTCCGAACAAGGGCATAAAATACACAAAGCCTAAAAAGCCCGAATAAATTGAACCCGCAACAGCGCTGGAAAATCCAAAGTTCGCTTGCAGGAACATCACAAACACAGCCAACATCGTGTAGTAGCCGAATCGCTCACCGGTGTTAGCCAAAGCCAAGGCATACAAGCCTTTTGGTTGTCCTTCAAACATAGATCTAAATTTATAAAGTTAATAATTACACTTGCGTTTAAGCAAAAACATTTATATAAAGTGCAAATATACGCAAAAGCAAGCAATAGCACAAATATCAAAGCAAAATTCCTTTCCGCCGCTCACAAGCCATTGGTTAAAAATTATTACAAAGCAGAGGGTAGCACACGAAAAACAAACAGCAAAATTGTTATAGTGAAAGATAAACGACAACCATATAATAACCGAATTATGAAAAATTTACAAATCTTCTACCAAAAGAACTGCCCACACTGTGAAAAGGCATTCAAATTTATTGACGAGCTAAAAGAAGAAAACGACCTCTATCGCCTCATAGAACCACAGCTCATCGAAGAAACACTCCAAGTAGATTACGCTGCAATGTTCGACTATTTTTTGGTGCCCACATTTTATATCGACGACAAGAAAGTGCACGAAGGAGTCGTAAGCAAAGAGGAGATGAGAGAAATTCTCGACGCAGCCCTCGAAGATTAGCAATTTCTCTTTTACGTTGGCAGACAGAGAGTTAGCCAATTTATAAAATAAATGTTAAAAAAAGCCCATTTTCTACCGAGCGAAAAGTGCAGATAAATTTTGCCCATTCGCTCGGTTTATATTATCTTCGCAGTTAAAATAGATAATAATATAAAATATCACATACAAAAATGAGCGACCAACGTTATATGATGCGTGGCGTTTCGGCATCGAAAGAAGATGTCCACAACGCAATTAAAAACATCGACAAAGGGCTTTACCCCAAAGCATTCTGCAAAATAATCCCCGATATTCTGGGAGGCGACCCCGAATATTGCAACATAATGCACGCCGACGGCGCAGGAACAAAATCCTCGCTCGCCTACCTCTATTGGAAAGAGACCGGCGATACATCGGTGTGGAAAGGCATCGCACAAGATGCCCTCATAATGAACATCGACGACCTGCTGTGCGTGGGAGCCACCGATAATATTCTCGTTTCATCCACCATCGGTCGCAACAAGCTCCTTATCCCCGGCGAAGTAATCTCGGCCATAATAAACGGCACCGACGAACTGCTCGCCGAGCTGCGCGAAATGGGCGTGGGCGTGTATGCCACAGGCGGTGAAACAGCCGATGTTGGCGACCTTGTGCGCACCATCATTGTGGACAGCACAGTCACCTGCCGTATGAAACGCAGCGATGTAATCGACAACGCCAACATCTCGGGCGGCGATGTCATTGTGGGAATGGCCTCATACGGGCAAGCCACATACGAAAAAGGCTACAACGGAGGAATGGGCAGCAACGGCCTCACCTCGGCACGCCACGATGTGTTTGCAAAATACCTCGCCGAGAAATACCCCGAAAGCTACGACAAGGGAGTTCCTGCCGAGCTTATCTATTCGGGTAACCTTGCCCTCACCGACAAAGTCGAAGGCTCGCCCATCGACGCAGGCAAGCTGGTACTCTCCCCAACCCGCACATACGCTCCCATCGTGAAGAAGATGCTCGACGCTCTGCGCCCGCAAATTCACGGAATAGTACACTGCTCGGGCGGAGCACAAACAAAAGTAATGCACTTTGTCGAGAACAAGAGAGTAATAAAAGACAACCTCTTCCCCATTCCCCCGCTCTTCAAGGCAATAAAGGAACAGAGCGGTACCGACTGGGCCGAAATGTACAAAGTATTCAATATGGGCCACCGCTTGGAGGTGTATGTAAAACCCGAATACGCCGAAGAGATTATTGCAATAAGCAAGAGCTTCGGAGTGGACGCACAGATAATCGGTCGCGTAGAGGATGCCGACAAGAACGAACTTATAATTGAAAGCCCCTACGGCACATTCAAATATTGATAAATGGAGAACGAAAATTCACTATTGAGCAAACTCAACGACCTTGAAGCACGCTTTCAGGAAGTTGCCACGCTGATAACCGACCCCGCAGTGGTGGCCGATATGAAGCGTTATGTAAAGCTCAACAAAGAATACCGCGAGCTCGAAGAAATTCTCGCTGCCCGCAAACGATACATCGCACTGCTCACATCGCAGCGCGAGGCAAAAGACCTCCTTGTGAACGAGAGCGACCCCGAACTGCGCGAAATGGCACGCGAGGAGCTCGACAACTGCGAAAAGGAGATACCCGCAGTAGAGGAAGAGATAAAACTGTTGCTCATCCCTGCCGACCCGCAGGACGACAAGAACGCCATTCTGGAAATACGCGGCGGCACAGGCGGCGACGAAGCAGCCATTTTTGCCGGCGACCTCTTCCGTATGTACAGCAAATACTGCGAGAGCAAAGGATGGAGAATGGAAGTGTCGAGTTGCAGCGAAGGAACCTCGGGAGGCTACAAAGAGATAATCTGCACCGTAACCGGCGAGAAAGTATATGGCACGCTCAAATACGAATCGGGCGTACACCGTGTGCAACGTGTGCCGGCAACCGAGACACAAGGCCGCGTACACACATCGGCCGCATCGGTAGCCGTGCTCCCCGAGGCCGAGGCCTTCGACGTTGAGATAACCGAGAGCGCGATAAAATGGGACACCTTCCGTTCGAGCGGTGCCGGCGGACAAAATGTGAACAAAGTAGAATCGGGAGTGCGACTCCGCTACCCTTGGCTCAACCCCGAAACAGGACAGATTGAGGAAATTCTCATAGAGTGTACCGAAACACGCGACCAGCCCAAGAACAAAGAGCGAGCCCTCGCCCGTTTGCGCACACTCGTTTACGACCGCGAGCACCAACGCTACGCCGACGACATTGCAAGCAAACGCAAGACAATGGTATCGACAGGCGACCGTTCGGCCAAGATACGCACCTACAACTACCCCCAAGGGCGCATCACCGACCACCGCATAAACTACACCATATATAACCTGACGGCATTCGTCAACGGTGACATACAGGACTGCATAGACCATCTTATCGTTGCCGAGAATACCGAACGTATGAAAGAGAACGAACTATAAAAAATCATAAAAACTATGAACAGACAAGAACTTGTAAAACAGATTAAAGAGAAACGCTCTTTTCTGTGTGTGGGACTCGACAGCGACATTAAGAAACTGCCCGTATGCCTTAAAGACAGCGACGATGCCATATTCGAGTTCAACAAAGCAATCATCGATGCTACTGCCCCCTACACCGTTGCCTACAAGCCCAACCTTGCATTCTACGAAGCATTCGGTGTAAAAGGATGGATAAGTTTTGAAAAGACCGTAAAATACATAAAGGAGAAATATCCCGAAATATTCATCATAGCCGACGCGAAACGTGGCGACATTGGCAATACATCGGCCCTCTACGCACGCTCCTTCTTCGAGGAGATGAAGGTCGATTCAATAACCGTAGCACCCTATATGGGCGAAGACAGCGTAAAACCCTTCCTCGCCTATGAAGATACTTGGGTAATACTCCTTGCCCTCACATCCAACCCCGGCTCACACGACTTCCAGCTCACCAAGGACGAGGAAGGCACAATGCTCTTCGAGAAAGTGCTCGCCACCTCACGCGAATGGGGAAGCAAAGAGAATATGATGTATGTTGTGGGAGCCACACAAGGCAAGTCGTTCGAGAATGTACGCCGCATAGTACCCGAGCACTTCCTGCTCGTTCCCGGCGTTGGAGCACAGGGTGGCTCGCTCGAAGAGGTGTGCAAATATGGAATGAACAGCGACTGCGGCCTTCTTGTAAATGCCAGCCGTGCCATAATCTTCGCCGATGGCAGTGAGAATTTCGCAGCCGTGGCAGCCGAAAAAGCACGCGACTACCAGCAACAGATGGAACGTGAATTAAAAGTCCGAAACATAATCTAAATCTGCATTTTTTGCGAAATTTTATACACGAGACAGTGCTAATTCGGAACAAAACAATTATCTTCGTATTCTGAAAAACATTATAAGTATGAAATTCACAGCTCAACAAATAGCATCATTTATAAACGGAGAAGTAATAGGCAACCCCGCCGCCGAGGTCTATACATTTGCCAAGATTGAAGAAGGCACCCCCGGAGCCCTCTCCTTTCTGGCCAATCCCAAATATGCCGATTACATATATACCACAAACTCGTCGGTGGTTCTTGTAAACAAGGACTTTGAAGCCAAAGGCGAAATAAAAGCCACACTCATAAAGGTTGACAATGCATACGAAAGCCTTGCAAAACTTATGACAATGTACGAAGCAAGCAAGCCCAAGAAACAAGGAATAAGCTCGCTTGCATCAATCTCCCCCACCGCCAAAGTGGGCGAGAACTGCTACATTGCACCCTTTGCCGTGATTGGCGACGGATGCGAAATTGGCGACGGATGCTACATACACGACGGAGTATCGGTTGGCGACGGAGCGAAAATAGGAAGCAACTGCATCCTTTACGCCAATGTCACCATATATCACGACTGTCGCGTGGGCAACAACTGCATTCTGCACAGCGGATGCGTAATAGGTGCCGACGGATTCGGCTTTGCCCCCACTGCCGACGGATACGAGAAAATACCCCAAATGGGCATTGTGGTTCTCGAAGACAATGTAGAGATTGGCGCCAACACCTGTGTCGACCGTGCCACGATGGGAGCAACCGTGATACACAAAGGAGTAAAGCTCGACAACCTTATACAAATAGCTCACAACGACGAAATAGGCTCACACACAGTGATGGCGGCACAAGCAGGTGTTGCCGGTTCGGCCAAAATGGGTGAATGGTGCATTGTTGGTGGTCAGGCAGGAATTTCGGGTCACTGCACCATAGGCGACCGCACCGTTGTAGGCTCGCAATGTGGTACCATCGGCAGCCGCAAGGGTGGCGAAAAGCTATTGGGAACTCCTGCAATGGATGCAAAGGAGTATATGAGAATATCAGCCTACCTCAAACGCCTCCCCGACCTCGACAAGAAAGTGAAAGAGCTCACAAAAGAGATTGAAGCATTGAAGAATAACAAATAAAATAATTTGCGATGAACAAGCAAAAGACACTGAACGGTAGTTTCTCCCTCTTCGGAAAAGGACTACACACAGGGTTGAGTCTCACAGTAACGTTCAACCCCGCACCCGAGAATTACGGTTATAAAATACAACGTATCGACCTCCCGGGCGAGCCCATAATAGATGCAGTTGCCGAGAATGTTACCGAAACGACGCGTGGCACCGTGCTCACAAAAGGCGAAGCACGAGTAAGCACCGTGGAGCACGCAATGGCAGCACTCTTCGCACTGGGTATCGACAACTGCCTGATGCAGGTAAACGGCCCCGAATTCCCCATCCTCGACGGTAGCGCAAAATTCTATGTCGAGAATATCGAACGCATAGGAGTAAAGGAGCAGAATGCCGAAAAGGATGTATTTGTAATCAAGTCGAAGATTGAAATCAAAGACGAGAATACAGGCAACTCCATAATAATACTCCCCGACGAGAATTTCAGCCTTAACGTGCTTGTACACTACGATTCGGGAGTGCTCTACAACCAATATGCCACACTCGAAAGTATGGACGAATTTAAGGAAGAGATTGCATCGAGCCGCACATTCGTCTTTGTGCGCGAGCTTGAACCTCTGCTTAACGCCGGCCTCATAAAAGGAGGCGACCTCGACAACGCCATTGTGATATATGAGCGTGAAATGCCACAGGAGAAGTACGACCAACTTGCCGATGTTCTTGGCGTTCCTCATATGGATGCAAAGAAACTTGGTTACCTCAACTACAAACCCCTTGTGTGGAACAACGAGCCTGCGCGTCACAAACTGCTCGACATTATAGGTGACCTTGCCCTCATAGGCAAGCCACTGCAAGGTCGCATCATTGCCACCTGTCCGGGCCACACTATAAATAATAAGTTCGCGCGCGCGATGCGCAAGATTATTCGTGAGCACCAGATACAGGCCCCCATCTACGACCCCAACCGCGAGCCGGTAATGGACATCAAGCGCATAAAGAAGCTGCTTCCCCACCGCAACCCTATGCTGTTGGTCGATAAAGTTACAGAGCTCGGCTCCAACTACATTGTAGGCACCAAGAATGTCACAATGAACGAGCCCTTCTTCGAAGGCCACTTCCCCACCGAGCCGGTAATGCCCGGCGTGCTCATTGTCGAGGCAATGTCGCAATGCGGCGGGTTGCTCATAATGAATATGCTCGAAACACCCGAGGAGTATTCAACCTACTTCTTAAAAATAGAAAAAATAGCATTCCACAAACTTGTGGTACCCGGCGACACACTTGTCTTTAAAGTAGAACAGATGAGCCCGTTGCGCCACGGCATAGCTGTTATGCGCGGATACGCATTCGTTGGCGAAAAACTCGTTGCCGAAGCACAGTTCACAGGACAAATTATAAAGAAATAAACTATAACGACTATGATTCATCCATTAGCTTATGTAGACCCCGATGCAAAACTCGGCGCAAACTGCGAAATTGGCGCATTTGCATATATCGACAAGAATGTAGTAATTGGTGATAATTGTATAATAATGCCTCACGCCTGCATTTTGAGCGGCACACGAATGGGCAAGAACAACAAGATATATCACGGAGCCATCATCGGCGGCGACCCTCAGGACCTCAAATTCAAGGGCGAAGAGACAACCACCGAGATTGGTGACAACAATATGATACGCGAGAATGCTACAATTCACCGCGGAACAGCCTCAAAAGGCAAGACCGTCGTAGGCAGCAACAACCTGCTTATGGAAAATGTTCACATTGCTCACGACTGTGAGGTTGGCAGCGGTTGCATCCTCGGCAACTCCACAAAAATTGCCGGCGAGGTTATAATCGACGACAACGCCATACTCAGCGGTTGCGTGCTTGTACACCAGTTTACACACATTGCCGGCTATGTAATGATTCAGGGCGGAAGCCGCATAAACAAGGACATTCCCCCTTACATCATCGTTGGTCGCGAGCCCGCACGCTACTGCGGTCTTAACATTGTAGGTCTGCGTCGTCGCGGATTCTCTAACGAATCGATAAACGCAATACACGAAGCCTACCGTATGCTCTATGGCCGTGGCAACAACGTGTCGATGGGCATAGCAAAAATCAAAGAAACACTGCCCCGGACTCCCGAAATAGAGCACATACTCAATTTTGTGGAGAATGTGGCCACACGCGGAATTATTGGATAATAAAAAACTGCTATGATATATAAATTCAGACTTTTATCCGACGAAGTAGAGGATTTCAGAAGAGATATTGAAATTGATTCCGATGCAACATTCCTCGACCTTCACACAGCCATTCTGGAATCAGTCGGCTACCCCGACGACCAGATGACCTCTTTCTTCATTTGCAACGACAAATGGATAAAGGAGCAGGAGATTACACGCGAAGATATGGGCAGTATGTCCGAGGAGGAGAACTATGTGATGGCAGAATGTGTGCTCGGCGACTATGTCGAGGAGGAGAAGCAGAAACTTATGTATGTATTCGACCCTCTGGGCGACAGAGTATTCTATATGGAGCTCAGCAAAATAAGATTCGGCGAAAACTGCGACAAGGCCACCTGTACAAAATCGACAGGCGAAGCACCTGCACAAACACTCAATTTCGATGAACTTATGAGCAAGACTTCCACAGCAGTTGCATCGAACGATGAACTCGAAGAGGACTTCTATGGCAGCGACGGCTACAACGACGAAGACATCGACGAGGATGGCTACAACATAGGCGGTCTTTCCGACATAAGTTCCATCGACGACCTTTACTAATCCTTATATATTTATATAAGGAGAATGAATAATTTAGTCGTACTCATAGGCCCCACAGCAGTAGGCAAGACCGAAACAAGTTTTGCCATTGCAAGCCACTTCGGCTGTCCCATAATATCGGCCGACTCGCGGCAGATGTACAAGGGGTTGGAGATTGGTACGGCAATGCCCACACGAGAAGAGCTCGCCCGACACAAACACTATTTTGTCGGGCAGCTCACCCCGGGCGACTATTACAGCGCAGCACGTTACGAAGAAGAGGTGCTCGCGCTTCTCGAAAAAGAGTTTCCCCACCACCCCACAATGCTGCTCGCCGGCGGCTCTATGATGTACATCGACGCAGTGTGCAAAGGCATCGACGACATTCCCACAGTAGATGCCGACACCCGACAAATGATTCTCGAAAAATATGAACGCGAGGGGCTTGAACAGCTAAGCAACGAACTACGCTTGCTCGACCCGGAGTATTACAACGAGGCCGACATTAAGAACCCCAAACGTGTGATGCACGCATTGGAGATTTGCTATATGACCGGCAAGCCTTACAGTTCGTTCCGCAAGCAGGCAAAGAAGGAACGCCCATTCAACATAATAAAAATGGGACTGCGTCGCGAGCGCGAAGAACTCTACGAGCGCATCAACCGCCGAGTGGATATTATGATAGAGCAAGGACTTGTCGACGAAGTAAAGCAATTCATCCATCTTAAAGAGCACAATTCACTCAACACCGTCGGCTACAAGGAGATTTTCAAATATCTCGACGGCGAATGGTCGCTCCCCTTTGCCATCGAGAAAATCAAACAGAACACCCGCATATACTCCCGCAAGCAGGTAACGTGGTACCGCAAGGACGATGAGATTGCGTGGTTCCACCCCTGCGATAAAGAGGCAATCATCGCTCACATAGAATCGCAAATTCTATAAAATTCCCCTATTTCCTCACCGCCATTCTCCACAAAAGAAGCCAACAGTTAAAATTTCTTAATTACAGTACTATGTATTGCAAGGTACTATAATTTATTCTACCTTTGTCGCAAACAAAAAGCTACAAAACAAAAATGTACGTCGAAAATGTAAAATCACAAATGCGTAAAGGAATGCTCGAATACAGCATAATGCTCCTATTACGCGACAAGCCCTATTACACATCCGACATAATAGACGAGCTTGAAAATGCCAATCTGATAGTTGTCGAGGGAACACTCTACCCATTACTCACCCGCTTGCGCAAAGAAGGCCTGCTCGATTATGAATGGCAGGAAAGCCCATACGGCCCGCCACGTAAATACTACAAGCTCACAGCAAGCGGAAAAGAGGTGCTTGCCGCCCTCGACGAAAATTGGAACGCCCTTGCCGACACCGTGGCACGAATAAGAAGCATTAAAAAATAACAAAAAACGATACATATATGAAAAAGACCATCACCGTGAACCTTGGAGGGCGAGCCTTCCTCATCACCGAAGAGGCATATAACAGCCTTAACGACTATCTCGACAGCCTTGCAACAAGTTTTAAAGGACACGACAGTGCCGGTGAAATTATCGCCGACATTGAAGCCCGCATAAGCGAACTATGCGAAAAACGCCTTGCGCAAAGCCACGGCAACACCATAGAACTCGACCTTGTGAACGAAATGATAAACCGTATGGGCAAGCCCGAAGCTATGATGCCCGACGAGGAAAATACAGCCGACGAAAATAACGGAAGCACCGACAATGAAGAAAAAGGCAGCATCGGCGATAATATAAAAAACATATTCGACAAGATGGACCTTAACAAGAAATACTATCTCGACACCGACGACCGTATGTTGGGCGGGGTAATATCGGGCCTCGCAGCCTATTTCAGGACCGATGTAACCCTCCTTCGCATACTCGCCCTCATAGCCATCATCGCCACCGGTATTTTGGGAATAGTAATATACCTCATAGTGTGGTGCATAGCCCCCACAGCAAGCAATACATCCGAAAAATTGAAGATGCAAGGCATTGAGCCCACCCCCGAAAATATAGCCGAAACAATAACAGGCGAAAGTCCGGCGACCGAGAATAATACACCAACAAAGAAGGATAAGAACAACCTGCGTCTGGCCCTCTTTGCAGCAATAATCTTCGTAGCTGTTTATGTCTATAAACAAACAATCTTCTCCATAAACATAAACGACACAACGATAAACGGCACGGTACTACTCTCCATACTGCTGTTAATCGCCTTTTTCATTCAAAAGACAGGCCTGCCGCAGCTACTTAAAACAATACTCACCGTGGCAATAACACTCTTTGCCCTTTTTGCAATATTTGTAATAATGATGACCACATTAAGATAAACAATATGAAAAAGATAGACCAAATAGAGATAGGCGGACATAAATTCTATTTCGAAGAAGATGCCTTTACCGCCCTCGACAGCTACATCTGTCGCATAAAAGAGCTCTACCGCGACAACGGCGAAGATATCAAGGTAGCCGATGTTGAAAACCGCATAGCCGCCTATTGCCACTCCCTGAAAGGAGAAGAGGCCATCATCACCATCGACATAATAGAAAAAGCCATAGCCGCAGTGGGAATAGTAGAAAACCCGCAGAAGCCTACAACACAGCCCGACAGCAGCGACGAAAAAGATGCCGCCACCGAGCCCAAGGACGAAACGAGCGAACCGTGGTACCGCGCAATGCTATTGGGCAACAAACTGTTCCGCAACTCACACGACTGCTATTTGGGTGGCCTCCTCTCGGGCCTTGCAGCCCATTGGGGAGCAAGCACCACCCTTCTGCGCATAATCACATTCATTCTCTTCCTTGTCGAGCCATTGGGACTCATAGTATTTCTCGCCTACATTGCCCTATGGATAATACTCCCCAAGGCAACAAGCATCATCGACTACACCCGTATGCGACGCGTAAACAACCGAGGAAGCCGCGAAAGCGTGGAGGCAGCGTGGAAGGAGAACTACAACATAACAATGCAAGAGATTGCACAGCCCGCCAACAACGGCTGTCTGCCATCGCTTGTGAAAATGCTATTCTTCACAATGCTGGCCCTTATGGCACTTCCGTTCATATTCCTCATACTCTTCTTTATTATGGCAGGAACAATATTCATAGGAGGAAGTTCGGCAATATTCAGTGCAATAAACATTCCATATATGTTCATCGCAGGAGTTATAATACTGCTCTCAATACCCCTCTTCTGCATCTTTCACTGGATATTGAAAAAATGCAACCGCAGCAAGCCTATGAAACGATGGACAAAAATAGCCCTCGTAGCAATATGGTGCGCAATTCTTGCAGCAGTTGCAATAGGTGTAGTGCGCAACAAAGAAGAGTATTCAATATCAAAATGTCGCAACATATTCAAAGCCTTCTTCGCAAACGACATTACAGAACTCCTGCAATACACCACCATCAATAATGTCACCCGGAGAACAGGAGAATTCTACAACAACCACCCGGTTGAGAACAACGACCACACAACTTTGGCAAGCCTATGGCGAAGCGATGAACAGAAGAGCGGCCTCCCCTTCACCATAGAGAGCATACACACCGGCAACGGCGAGTACAACATCCATTTCTACAAGACCGACGGCACACACAGCGAGAATGAACAGAAGATTACCGCCAAGGAGTACGATGCACTCCTCACAATAAATCTGCACAGCGAAGGAGTGATAAACGGCTATGTATATTTTGTGTGGGACGAAAAGAGCAACACAATATACCTCGACGAAGATGCCACGACAGACAACATCGCAAGAAGCGGCATTTCAAACGTATCGTACCGGTTCAACAACAATAGCGACCGCATAAAAATAAAGCCGAACGACAGCAATATCAAATTCGAAGATGCAACCTCGCAAGGGCTCACCACCTTCTCCATCTTCTACTATGGAACCCAAAGAGACCCCTCACTGCTTGTGGGTGGCAACAGCGAATACGCAGGGCTGGAAATATTCCCCTCCTCCACCTACAAAAATATTAAAGGCAGCCCCAACGCATCGGCCGTATATATGAACAACACCGGAAGCATCGACACTGCCGAAGTTGAAAATAACGTAAATATCGACCTCGATAAAGTGGAGCAAGTGAAAGCAACCGTGGAGAATATTATGCAAGAGGCAGAAGATATTGTTAAGAACGGTGCAGGAATTATAAATGTAACCACCACACACAAATAAAGAAATTTAAGTAAGAAGTTGAGCGACAACATTTCTTCGCGAAAATGTCATCCCGACAGAGCCGAGCGACGAGGGATCTCAAAAAAACATCGCTGAGATATCTCAGTCGCGATGCGTCTTTGATATGACATCAACCAGACATTTTTTGGGTCAACCACTATATTGTTCCTTAAATTTTCTCATAACCCGAAGCTCCGCAAGCCACTGCTTTTATGCAGTTCTTGCGGAGCTTTTTTTATTTTAGGCCTATCCGCAAAAGATTCGCGCAAAGATTCAGCAATAATTTGTTATAGTAATTAAATATAGTTACATTTGTACTCGCCAACCGCAGAGCCCTTTTTTCGAGGGACAGCGGGAGGGATATATAAAAGCGTTTACTATGCGCTTTGTTCTTGACACTCTGGAACTTCGCAACTTCTAACTCAGTCAAAGACAAAGCAACGGTAGATGCCTATGGGTGTGTATTACGCTACGGTTCGGTGCATTTTCACCGGCCCTTTTGTGCGTTTACATAACAGCGTGGGCTCTGCGTTGCTCGTTTCGACTGAGTGGGCAATGCGAAGGCCTTAGAGTGTGGGACGAGTAACAGGTACAGTTCCCGCGCTTTTCTTTTTTATATAAACCGTTCATCATCGGGGAATTGTGATGGCAAAAGAAGAAAGATTATTAACCCATTAACAATAACACGATGAAGAAAATTTACCTAAAATCCCTACTCACGGCACTGCTGTTGCTGTGTAGCAGTGTGGCAAGTGCCCAATCGTTCGAAGCAAACGGCATCAGTTACAGCATTCTATCACTTACCGATAGAACCGTGGAGGTTGCCCACAATGCCAATTACCAAGGTTTTATCATTATACCCTCGACAGTCGATTATTCCGGGGTATCGTTCAATGTAACCGGAATTGGTGATAGAGCATTTTCAGGCACAAAAGTCACAGAAATGCTAATTTCCGAAGGAGTAACACGCATTGGCGATTATGCATTCTATAATTCTACCTTAAAAGAAATAATAATTCCCAACAGCGTAACGTCAATAGAGAACTATACATTCCATGGTTGCACAAGCCTCACAAGCATAGAAATTCCCGACAGTGTAACAACAATCGGGCAGTATGCGTTCTGTGGTTGCACAGGTCTCACAAGCGTTACAATCGGTAGCGGTGTAACATCGATAGGAGACTACGCGTTCAATGGTTGCCACAGCCTCACAAGCATAACAATCCCCAACAGCGTAACATCGATAGGAGAGTATGCGTTCAGTGGTTGCAGCGGCCTCACAAGCATCACAATCCCCAACAGTGTAACATCGATAGGAGACTACGCGTTCTATGATTGCACCGGCCTCACAAGCATCACAATCCCCAACAGTGTAACATCGATAGGAGACTACGCGTTCTATGATTGCACCGGCCTCACAAGCATCACAATCCCCAACAGCGTTAAAACAATAGGAGAATATGCGTTCTCTGATTGCACCGGCCTCACAAGCATCACAATCCCCAACAGCGTTGGATCGATAAGAGGAGGTGCGTTCTATAATACCGCTTGGTACAATAACCAACCCGATGGCGTTGTTTATGCAGGTAAAGTACTCTATAAATACAAAGGTACAATGCCCGAAAATACAAGCATAACCATAAAAGATGGTACTTTAAGTATTGCCGACTATGCGTTCTATAATTGCAAAAGCCTCAAAAGCGTTACAATCCCCAACAGCGTAACATCGATAGGAGAAAGAGCATTCTATAATTGCAGAAGCCTCAAAAGCGTTACCTTCCCCAATAGCGTAACATCGATAGGAGACTACGCGTTCTATGGTTATTACCTCACCGAAATGTATGTTAAAGCAACTACCCCGCCAAGTGTTTCTTCCCACACATTCGACGAAGTTCGCAGAAGTATTCCTGTTTATGTGCCCACAGGCACAAAAGCCGCCTACCGAGCTGCCTATTATTGGAAGAACTTTACCAATATAGTGGAAATGGATTTTGCCATTAAAGGTGATATTACCGGTGATGAATCGGTCGATGTTTCCGACCTCACAACATTGGTAAATATGATTCTCGACAGTTCGCTTTCAACCGATGCAGCCGATATTAACGGCGACGGTTATATAAATGTCGCCGACATTACAACGCTTGTGGGAATTATATTGAATGGCGCAGAATAAAATAGAAATAGAAACAGAGCCACTCTACCCTTTTTGCATAAGCTAAGAGTGGGCACTAAAATTTAAATAATAATATAGATGTTGAGCGACAACATTTCTTCGCGAAAATGTCATCCCGACAGAGCCGAGCGACGAGGGATCTCAAAAAAAACATCGCTGAGATACCTCAGTCGCGATGTTTCTTCGATATGACATCAACCAGACAATTTTTGGGTCAACTACTATATTATTGCCAAAATTTATGGCGAGAAAATTCTCTCGCCATAAATTTTACCCCTCAAACAACCGTCCTTGCCAAGTGTCGCGCTCACGCATACGTTTCTTCACTTTATCTACAAGTTCATAATTCTTCAACCCCCAATCGGGAGCGATGAGCAGTTCCTTGGGCGACTGCGAGGCGAAGCGTTCGAGCACAAGCGAGGGGCGCAGGCGTTCAACATAATCGACCACCGTATCGACATAATCGTCGAGGGCAAAAAGGTGAAAATCGGTGGGGCGGGCTGCATACTCCTCGGCCATACGGGTACCGCGTATCAGTTGCAGTTGGTGCATCTTTAAGGTTGTCAACGGCAGGTGCGACAATTCTGTTGCCTGCCGCATAATCTCCTCCCTATCCTCGCCCGGCAAGCCCAAGATTATGTGTGCACCCACCGGAATTCCGCGTGCCGCAGTGCGCTGCACGGCATCGACAGCCGTTGCATAGTCGTGCCCACGGTTAATGCGAAGGAGCGTTGCATCGTTGCAGCTCTCTATGCCATACTCAACAAGCACGAAGGTGCGGCGGGAGAGTTCTTCGAGATAAGAGAGAAGTTCATCGGGCATACAATCGGGGCGGGTGCCAATGACTATGCCCACACACCCTTCGACCGAGAGTGCCTCCTCGTAACGTTCCTTTAAAATGTGGAGCGAAGCGTATGTATTTGTATAGGCCTGAAAATAGGCAAGATAGCGCATCTGCGGATATTTATGGGCAAAAAAGGCAATGCCCTCACGCATCTGCTCGGCAACAGGCTTGTCGCGGTGGCAATAGGCAGGGTTGAATGTGCGGTTATTGCAGTAGGTGCAGCCGCCACGCCCTTTTGAGCCGTCGCGATTGGGGCACGAGAAGCCACCGTCGAGGGTTATTTTCTGCACCTTGAAGGGGAAATGCCGCTGCAAGAATGCCGAAAAGTCGTTATAATAGAAACGTTCAACTTCACTCATAGTGTTACAAAAGTACAAAATACAAACGATTATATCCCCCTTTTAGAGAGGTAATAATTTTCTTTATTCTAATAAATTATTGTATCTTCGCCGATAGAACAAAATTCAACAGCTATGAAACATATAATCTCACTAATTTTCACACTCGCGGTTGCCACAGCTATGCAGGCCGGCGACAAGTTCAAACTCACCGATGCGATGTATGGCGGCTATTGGCCACAGACCTACGCAGCCATTCAACCAATGGCCGACGGTGAACACTTTGCCCGAATGAGCAACGACCGCACAATGATTCTTATGGGCTCGTTCAAGAATGGCGTAATTGTAGATACCCTCTTCAACGCAGCCACCGCCCGCGGGTTCGACAAGAAACACATCGACGGCTACCAATTCTCGCCCGACGAGAGTCGCATACTATTGCAGACATCCACAAAAGGCATCTACCGCAACTCCTTCACCGCCGAACACTACATATTCTCGCGCAAGAACAACAAGGCAGTGCCCCTATCGGAAAATGGAGCACAGCAAGTGCCTAAATTCTCACCCGACGGCACAATGATAGCCTTCGTGCGCAACAACGACATTTTTCTTATTAAACTCCTCTTCGACAACAGCGAGTCGCAGATAACCAACGACGGAGCCGCCGGCAAAATAATAAACGGAATACCCGATTGGGTGAACGAGGAGGAGTTTGCATTCAACTGCTCCTACGATTTCAGTGCCGACAGCAAGATGCTCGCCTATGTAAAATATGACGAGAGCGAAGTAATGATGTACGATATGCCAATGTACATACCCACAGGCAAAGAGAATGTGGCAATGGACCCCTACTGCGCCCCTTACAGCTTCAAATACCCCGTTGCAGGAGCCGCAAACTCAAAAGTATCGGTACACTCGTTCGACATTAAGAGCCGTGTAACACGCAAGCTCGATGTTCCCCTCCCCGAAGAGGGTTACATTCCCCGCATAAAGTTCACAAAAGAGCCCGCCACCCTTGCAGTGCTCACCCTTAACCGCCACCAGAGTGTGATGGACATTCTCGCCGTGAACCCCCTCTCGGGCGTGAGCAAACGCATACTGCGCGAGGAAAGCGACACCTATCTCAATGAACAGGCATACGCCGGCATTGAGTTCCTCGACAACCACTTTGTGCTTCACAGCGAACGCAGCGGATACAACCACCTCTACCTCTACACTCTTGGCGGAGAGCTTGTACGCCCCATCACCGAAGGAAATTTCGAGGTTAAGAAATTCTACGGCTGCGACAGTAAAAAAGGTGAATATTACTATTTGAGCAACGCCGGCAGCCCCCTGCGCGACAACATCTACAAGACCAACGGCAAGGGCAAGACCAAAAAGCTCACCAACGGCGAAGGCAGCAACAGTGCAGTGTTCAGCAGCACTATGAAGTATTTTATAAACACCTTCTCCAACATAAACACCCCGCACATAGTAACCACAAACGACAATAGCGGCAAACGCATTGAAACACTCATCGACAACAGCAGCCTTAAAGAGAAACTCGCAAAATATGAAATGCCCACAAAAGAGTTTTTCACCTTCACCACCACCGACGGAGTGGAGCTCAACGGCTGGATGATTAAGCCAGCCAACTTCGATGCAAGCAAGAAACACCCCGTGGTGATGTTCCAATACAGCGGCCCCTACTCGCAACAGGTTAGCGACAACTGGTACATAGGCAACTACGGCAACGCAATGTTCGAGAGCTATATGGCAAGCGAAGGCTTTGTGATGGTGTGTGTCGATGGTCGCGGAACAGGCGGACGCGGAACAGAATTCGGTAAATGCACATATCTGAACATAGGAAAATATGAGCCCAAGGACCAAGTTGAAACTGCAAAATATTTGGGCACTCTACCCTACATTGACAAAGACAATATTGGAATATGGGGTTGGAGTTTCGGAGGTTACAACACCATTATGTCGATGAGCCAAGATGAAGCAGTGTTTAAAGCCGGAGTAGCAGTAGCAGCACCCACCGATTGGCGTTTCTACGACACGGTGTACACCGAGCGTTATATGCGCACACCCAAGGAGAACAAGGAGGGTTACGACAATGGCTCGGCAGTAGTGAATGCCGACAAGCTCAACGGCAAATTGTTGCTAATACACGGCACAGCCGACGACAATGTGCACTTGCGCAATATGATACGTTACACCCACGCACTCACACAGGCCGACAAGGAGTTTGAAATGGCTCTTTACCCCGACAGCAACCACAGCATCTATTATGGCAGCAACACACGCTTCCACCTCTTTACACGCATTGCCAAATTCTTTATCGAGAATTTGAAGTAAAGGAGCGATTACATACAACAAAAAAGTGAACAGCTAAAACTGTTCACTTTTTTGTTGATATTGACAATATTTATCACTTGCCGAATATACTCTTCAACAGGCTCTTGAAAGCATACCTCAACAACATAAGTTCGCGTTTGACGGGAGCCTTTGTCATAGCCTCGCCCACCCTGCGTTCAAACTTAGACTTGTTCGCATCGAGCAATTTTGTCTTAATGCCAACAGGCAGGCAAGCATCAAGAATCTCGTTACGCTCCATTGCACACTTCTCTTCGTTGCTCGAAATTCCACCGCAATAAAACTCGGCAACAACAACATCGAGCATAGAATAGGAACAACCGTCGAGAGCCCACGACTCAAAGAAGTGCTCCCAATCGGAAACTATCTTGTGTTTCTCGTTGTAGGGGCGTTTCTCTAAAAGCTCGCGCTTTATGTATGTCGCTTGGTGAGGTATTGAATTGTTCAAGCAATACTCAATGGTCATAACAGCGGGCGGTATATGAAGGAAGGGAGGCATCGCATCCGTGTCGGGCACACGACGGACAATACCCATATAATAATCGGCATCATCTATCAGTGCCGCAGCCTTGGCAAGAGCATCGTTGCTGTAAAATATATCTCCCGAGTTAAGGTAGAGAATATATTTTCCGGTAGCCAAACGTGCGCCTTTGTTCATCGCATTGTAGACACCGCTGTCGCGCTCGCTTATCCGGCGGTCCACCCTGCCGACACTCTCGATATACTCCTTGCAACCATCGGTGGAACCACCATCGACAACCACAAATTCAAAATCGGCGTATGTTTGCGCAACAACCGAGTCCACCGTGCGTTTAAGCTCGGCAAGATTGTTAAGACACACTGTTACGACAGAAATTTTCTTCATATATCACTCACAATTCAAGAACCGATATTCTACTTCTTGATGTCGACAACAATATTCAGTTCATCGAGCTGTGCAGGTTCCAACACCGACGGAGCATCGATCATTGTATCGCGGCCCGAATTGTTCTTGGGGAAGGCAATGCAGTCGCGTATAGAGTCGAGCCCTGCAAAAAGGCTCACCCAACGGTCGAGTCCATAGGCGAGGCCGCCGTGAGGGGGTGCACCATACTTAAAGGCATCGAGCAGCCAACCAAATTGCTGTTGCGCACGCTCGGGGGTGAAGCCAAGAAGCTCGAACATCTTATTCTGCAACTCGCTGTCATAAATACGAATGGAGCCGCCACCAACTTCCACGCCATTGATAACCATATCATAGGCATTGGCACGAACAGCACCCATATTTGTGTCGAGCAAAGGAATATCCTCGGGCTTGGGCGATGTAAAAGGATGGTGCATAGCCATATAACGGCCCTCCTCCTCGCTATACTCGAACAATGGGAAATCGACCACCCACAAGCACGAGAATTTATTTTTGTCGCGTAAGCCAAGCTGCTGTGCAACCTCCAAGCGCAACTCACACAACTGTTTGCGTGTCTTCATAGTATCGTCACCGCTGAGAATGAGGATAAGGTCGCCGGACTCGGCAGCAAAAGCAGCCTTCATCTGCTGCAACACCTCCTGTGTATAGAATTTATCGACACTCGATTTGACTGTGCCGTCGGCCTCTACACGGGCATAAACCATTCCTTTTGCACCAATCTGCGGACGACGGACAAAATCGGTGAGCGCATCTATCTGCTTGCGAGTGTATGTAGCAGCACCCTTTGCACAGATACCGCCAATATACTCGGCACCATCGAACACTCCAAAGCCGTGTCCCTTCATAATATCCATAAGCTCCACGAACTTCATGTCGAAGCGTGTATCGGGCTTGTCGCTGCCATAATACTTCATTGCATCATTCCAAGTGATACGGGGGAAAGCCTCGGTGAGTTCTACACCGCGAATAGTCTTGAACAGATGCTTTGCCATTCCTTCGAAGAGCGAAATAACATCCTCCTGCTCCACGAAACTCATTTCGCAGTCAATCTGTGTAAACTCGGGCTGACGGTCGGCACGCAGGTCCTCGTCGCGGAAACACTTTACAATCTGGAAATAACGGTCGAAGCCCGACACCATAAGCAACTGCTTGAAGAGCTGTGGGCTCTGAGGAAGAGCATAGAACTGCCCGGGATTCATACGCGAGGGTACCACAAAGTCGCGTGCGCCCTCGGGAGTCGAAGCTATGAGCATAGGAGTCTCAACCTCAATAAAATTCATAGAATCGAGGTAACGACGCACCTCCATTGTCATTCTGTGACGCAGTTCAAGATTGCTGCGCACAGCCTCTCGACGAAGGTCGAGGTAACGGTATTTCATACGAATATCGTCACCGCCATCGGTATTATTCTCAATAGTAAAAGGAGGAGTTGCCGCCTCGTTCAATATATTAAGTTCGCTGACAATAATCTCTATTTCACCGGTGGGAATATTTGTATTCTTGCTCTGACGCTCGCTCACCACACCTGTTGCCTGAATAACATATTCACGCCCCAAGTGCGAAGCCTTTTCGCAAAGTTCGGCATTGCTATCCTCGCTGAATACAAGCTGTGTAATACCGTAGCGGTCGCGCAAATCTACAAAAGTCATACCACCCATTTTGCGTGCACGTTGCACCCAACCGCTCAGGGTAACAATCTCATTTACGTTGGACAAACGAAGTTCGCCACAAGTTTTTGTACGGAACATATTTATGCAGTTTTACTTTGATTAAACATTTAACTTGCGAAAATAATCAAAAAAAACGGGAACTACCTTTAATAAACAGTTTAAATTTACTCCGCAAACTCTTTTATCGCTATTTTTCCCAAAAAAGCAAGCAGCTGTGCCTTTCCTGTTGCACAGCCGCTCGATAAGGAATATTCATCGTGCGAGCACTTCCCACACAGCCATCATATGGCAAAGCGTTCCCAAAAGCACAAAGATGTGAAAGACCGCGTGAATATATTTAACCTTGTGGAAACTATAAAGCACAGCACCGGTAATGTAGGCAACACCCTCGCCCACAACCCACAGGAACACCCCAAGTGGCACAGCTTCCCAGAATTGCTTCATCGCAACGACAATGGTAAGCCCCATAAGCACAAAGCATATAGTTTCTATCTTATTATGCTTTTTCAAGGCGCAGAAACTCACAATGGTACCGGCAACCGCACATACCCAGCAGAAGATGAAAATACCCCACCCCCAATATCCGACATCGCGCAGAGCAATAAGCATCAGCGGCGAATAGCTGCCCGCAATGTGCCAGTATATTGCCGAATGGTCGAGCTTGCGCAAACGACGCTTCCAAGGCAGCGAAGGTGAACAAGCGTGATAGGAGGTTGAAAATATATAGGAACTTAACATTCCGAACATATATAACCAAAGGCTTGCCATACCCCAAGCATCGAGCCCCACCTCTTTACCCTTTGCAATAAAGAGCGAACCAACGATAATTCCGCCTACTACACCCACTGCGTGAGAAAGAGCATTCACCCACTCCTCACCTTTTGTATATCTCTTGTCTTTATCTGTTTTATTTTCCATAGTCGTATTTACTTCTTGGTGATTGCGCAAAAACTGCAAGCATTTTTGCACAACAATATACATTTTGTGCAAAAATAAAACAAAAATCAGATAATCACACTCATTGCAAGAGCAAATTTTCGTGTAGTTTTTCTTTTTTAACAAAAAAGGAGGATGAGTAAAAGATGGTAATTATATACATTTTACATTAACAGAAAAACTGACAAGAATCTGTCATCTCGACCATACCTTAATAAAAAAATTAAAAGAGGTTTTCGATGAGCTATGCGAATAACGTTTGTGAGAGATCTTTCTTGGCGCTACTTTTAGATTTTTTCGGGACAAGCCCTCAACAACACATCTCGTCGCTCCGCTCCCACGAAATGACAAACAGGGTAGCATTGTATATAATCACCTACAAACAAAAGGTGGTGGCCCAAAATAAAACAGGCCACCACCTTTCTATAATATGCAAAATCTTATTATGCGAACCACTTAACGTATGCAAACGACTGGCGGTGAGCAAGTTCCTCGTTCTTGGGGAACATACGATAAGCCACCTTGAATGCACCTGCATTGCTGGGAGCTACCTCGGCGTGGAATGTAAATATGTTACCCTCACGCTTTGTTACCTCCAAGGGGTACACTGCAAAAATCTCCTCGCGACCGGTTGCATCGGGAGCAAGAACCACAAGTTCAATGCCAACAGCGTTGTCCAAGCCCTTCTCGTCAACCTTAACGGTTACGTTGTATTTTGCACCGGCAGACATATTGTCTGTCATAAAGTCACTCTCGCTCTCAACCGAAAGAACCTCAATTGCGTGCCATTTTGCAGCAACCGACTCTTTCCAAGCAGCAAGCTCGCGAGCAATCTTCGAATCGTTGGCAACGAGGCGATGGTAACGCTCGGCCTGTTTGCAGTAGAACTTGCTATAATAATCGTCGAGCTGACGCTTCATTGTAAAGTGAGGAGCAATCTGTGAGATTGAACGCTTGATGCACTCTACCCACTCGTCTGAATACTCCTTCTTGCCACGGTTGTAGTACAAGGGGAGAATTTCGTTCTCCAAGAGAGAGTAGATTGTAGCAGCATCGAGCTGATCTTGGAACTCCTGATTTTGATATGTACGTTGCTCTTTCAAAGCCCAACCGGCACCGGGTTTATAACCCTCGCACCACCAACCATCGAGAACCGAGAAGTTGAGGACACCGTTCATAAGAGCCTTCTCACCCGATGTACCCGATGCTTCGAGAGGACGAGTGGGAGTGTTCATCCAAATATCAACACCCGATACGAGCAATTTAGCCAAGTCCATATCATAATTTTCGAGGAAGATAATCTTGCCGATAAATTCGGGACGACGAGAAACCTCGATAATACGCTTGATAAGACCTTGACCTGCACCATCGTGGGGGTGAGCCTTACCGGCAAAGAGGAACTGGATGGGACGCTCGGGATTGTTCAACAATTTAGCCAAACGGTCGAGGTCGGTGAAGAGAAGGTGTGCACGCTTGTATGTTGCGAAACGACGGGCAAAACCGATAACAAGAGCATCGGGGTTGATTTTGTTTACAACATCAACAATGCGCATAGGATCGCCCTGATTCTTCAACCAATCCTCTTTGAATGCCTTGCGGATATAGTCGATAAGTTTCTTTTTGCGTGTAACACGGGTCTTCCATATAACATCGTTAGACACTTTGTCGATAGCGTGCCAGATAGACTCGTTCGACTGGTCACCGATGAACGAGGGATCAAAGTTCTTCTTGTAGAGCTCGTCCCATTCGGGAGCTACCCAAGTAGGATAGTGAACACCGTTTGTAACATAACCAACGTGGTTCTCCGAGGGATAGTAGCCCTTCCAGATACCAGCGAACATCGATTTTGAAACGGCACCGTGCAGACGGCTCACACCGTTAATCTCCTGACAGGTGTTGCAAGCGAAAATCGACATACAGAAACGTTCGTTCTTGTCACCAGCATTCTCGCGACCAAGGTTCATAAGGTCGTCCCAAGTAATATTCAGCTGGCTTGCATAACCGCGCATATATTTACCGAAGAGGCCCTCGTCGAAGTAGTCGTGACCGGCGGGCACGGGAGTGTGCACTGTGTAAAGGCTGCTTGCACGTACAATCTCCAATGCCTCCTCGTATGTGTAACCACCCTTGATGTATTGTGTCAAACGATAGAGGTTGCAAAGAGCTGCGTGACCTTCGTTGCAGTGGTAAATATCCTTCTTGATACCAAGTTTCTCCAATGCAATCATACCACCGATACCGAGCAGGATTTCCTGCTTCAAACGGTTCTCCCAATCACCACCATAGAGTTTGTGAGTGATAGGACGGTCATACTCGCTGTTAGCCTCGAAGTCTGTATCCAAGAGGTAGAGAGCCACGCGACCTACGTTAACTTTCCACACGTTGGCATTTACATAGTAGTCGATGTAGGGAACCTGAATTACCATAGGAGTTACACCATCGGCCTCATAAACACGTTCGAGAGGAAGTTGGTTGAAGTTCTGTGCCTCGTAGTTTGCAATCTGCGCACCATCCATAGACAAAGACTGTGTGAAGTAACCGTAACGATACAAGAAACCTACGGCACACATATCAACATTAGAGTCGGAAGCCTCCTTCAAATAGTCACCGGCCAAGATACCAAGACCGCCGGAATAGATTTTGAGAACGCTTGTCAAGCCATACTCCATACAGAAGTATGCTACCGAAGGACGGTTAGCATCTGGCTTAACATCCATATATTTGCGGAAGTTGGTATATACGGTTGCCAGTTTGTCGAGGATTGCCTTGTCCTTTGAAAGTTCATCGAGTTTCTCCACGCCCAATTTTTCGAGCAAAAGAACGGGGTTACCTGCGCACTCCTCATAAAGTTTTGCGTCGAGCATTGTGAAAAGTTCGCGTGCCTCTTCGTTCCATACCCACCAAAGGTTGTGGGCAATCTCTTCGAGAGGTCTAAGAGTCTCGGGGATATAAGACTTTACATTAACAGTTTTCCAACCGGGTTGGTTTGTGTTACTAATAGCTATCATATTTTCTTAATTAAATGTGTATTTTACTTGTTAGTTCTTTGAACCGCAGCCTTCAACGCAAAATCGTAAGCCTCCATATAGTTCTTTATAAAGTGCTTCCACAATGCTTTTTCGGCCATTTTTGCTGCTTTTTTGCGACAAGCGGCCACCTCCTTCTCGGAAAGTTTTGCAAAGATACGAATTGTTTTTGTAATTTCCTCGGCTGCATCGAAATAGTTGCTGTCGTTTCGCGCAATTACCTCAACGCCGTCGGCGAGTTTGCCTGTACGGCCGAGCACCGAATTAACCCAAAGACCAAAGCCTGTGAGGTCGGTGGTGATTGTCGGAATGTTGAACGCCGCACTTTCGAGCGGAGTGTAGCCCCAAGGTTCATAGTACGATGGATAGATATTGAGGTCGTTACCGATGAGCACATCGTAATAATCCATATTAAAAATACCATCGTTGCCTTTGAGGTAGCAAGGAACATATATTACCTTCACGCTATTCTTGCCGCTGCGGTTGTCGAGGAAACAGTTGCGCAGTGTGCAAGCTATCGAATCTTCATAGAAATTATTGAGATTGTGTGTAAGATAGGGGTTGGGAAGCGGTGAATGCCACTCATTGTCGGCAGAATTCAAACGATTGCACAAATCCTCACGCGCATCGCCCGACCAAGCGGGAACATCGATAAATGCAACCACGTCACGTCCTATTCCACCCTCGTTATTAAGACGCGACATAGCCTCGATGAACATATCTATACCCTTGTTACGCATCTCCATACGACCGCCGACACCTATTATAAGTGCATCATCGGCAATTTTATCACCCGTGAGGGCTGCCGCCACACGCAGACGGGCTGCACGAGCCGCCGCACGCTTTGCGGTAAAATCCTTGCCTGTGGGAACAAAATCCTTTTCGAAGCCATTTTCGAGAATAACATCAATGGGGCGTTCAATGAGTTGCTTGCACTCACGGGCAGTAATCTCGCTCACTGTGGTAAAGCAATCTACATTTGCAGCACTCACACGTTCAACCGAGTGTTTCGACTGAACATTAAGTTCCTCGGCCATCTGGTCGCCATTGTAGCCCTCGAAATAGTCGTACAGGGGCTTGCCATTCGATGCGATAGAGCGACCGATACTTGTCGCGTGGGTGGTAAAGATTGTTCCGGCAGCAGGAAGATGTTTCTTCACATAGAGAGCGGCACCACCACTCTGCCATTCGTGAGCCTGAACAACCACATTACCCTTCTTTATATTCTTATTGCAGAAACTTTCTATTACACGACCAACCGCGTAACCAAAAATCATAGAATCGTCATAATCGCCGTAACCGTGCAAGGAATCCACTCCAAAATCGTTCCACAATTCACCATATATAGAATCTTTATCCTCCATATAACCGGTGTAATCGACGAGAATCACTTTGGGACGACCGGGAATTTCCCAATAACCGCAACGCACCGTGAACTTCTCCTCGGCCACAGACTTGCGCCACGCACTCCACAAACGTTTATCCTCGGTGAACAAGGGATTTTCCTTGCCTTTCCACAAATCGGGGCCTACATAAACAGCCGTCAGCCCATCGACCATCGAGAGGGTACGCGCCTTTGTAGATACTACCGTATAAATACCGCCGACCTTATTACAGATTTCCCAACTTATCTCAAAAAGATAATCGGGAAGCATCGGTTCATTCTTCATATTTAGAAGCAGTTTAATTTCTTATAAAAATATATCAAAGCTGAATAAAGTACAGTTTCGGTTCGTTTAAGCCTGTTTCCTGCATCTTTTTCTCCTTTAAATTTGGAAACAGTCCACTATACCCTGCATTTAAAGGAGTAAAATCTGCTCAAAAAAAATCCTCAAACAATCGCGAAATAAATTTTAAACAGCTTCTTAAAATAAAATTCAAAAAAACATAAAGCACATCCACACTTGGATATACTTCGATTATAACAAATAAGAAATAGGGAGAAAGGAGCCCCCTTCTCTCTATTCGCCCACAAAAGTAATATTTTTTTTTGAAATAGGAAAATAATTAACAACTTATGCACTTTCAGATTGCAAAAAGGCTGCTTTACCGAAGCAAAGCAGCCTTTTTACCAAACATTACTACACTATTATTATACCAAGAAGGTAGCTACTAGAGCAAGAATAGCATAGAACTCGGGGAAAGCAGCATAAATCATAGTATTTGTCTGCACATCGTGTCCCTGTGACATACCGACAATACCATTGGCACAAATCTGGCCCTGACGAATTGCCGAGAACAAGCAAACCAAGCCAACACCAAGACCTACACCGAACCACAATGTACCGGTTTCTGCTGTCACCTTGCTAAAATGGAGCAAGAAAGCCAAGAAACCATACAAGCCCTGTGTTGCGGGAAGAGCCGACAAAATCATATAACCCGAAGATTTTGAAGAATCCTTCTTCAATGCACCCTCGGCAGCATTACCTGCGATGGTTGTACCATAGCAACTGCCAATACCAGCGAGTCCCAACATAAGACCCATTCCCAAATAACCTAATAATTCATTCATAGTTCTTTAAATTTTAATTATTTATATTTATTACTTATTAAACGGTTTATATTCCACGCCCTTTCCATCGTAACCGGCATTTTTAAAATACTCCACGAAAGTAAGACGCAGCGGATGCACAAATGCACTTAGGCACGACATCGCAATATTAAGTGTGTGTCCAAACACTATGATAAGGCCGAAACCAATCCAGCCAATCACGGCACCGACACCCTCCTGCCCTTCAACAACCATAAGCGCAAGAGTATTGAAAGTTTGCCCCAGCATACCACCGGCCAATCCAAGAGCGAAAAGACGAATATAAGAGAGAATATCTCCCAGCAAGCCGGCAGCCATATTGTAGGTATCCCATAAGCCGGCACCAATATTCATAAACACATTGCGATTAAAGCTGTTGAGCAGATAGATGCCCACTGCGCCAACGCCTCCTATGGCAATAAGTGCCCATTTTGACACCTCGGCAGGAATAACACTCAGGAACGACAGGGTGCCAACGACAGTTCCACCCACAACAACGAGCCACCATCCCCACGAGCTTATCGCCTCCTTAAAGCCGAAGAACACCGTGGTATTTATAGCCTTCACCGTCATTGCGATAGAAATGTGCACAACACCTATCGCAAGCGCAAGAATCATCTGCTTGTCATACTCTGCACCAAACAGATTTATTTTGCCGGAAATAATAAATTCTTTAAGTACCTGCGGAATAGGACTATGCTCGCTAAGCAGGCTCATTCCGAAGAATGTACCGAAGAGAGCACCTATAAAGGTAGTGAATATTCCGAGTGTAATTACAAGATTCATCATACCCGCCATATCCTTGCCAAGTTTCTTTTTGAGCAAGAAACCAAGCAGAATAAGAACTAATCCATAGCCCGAGTCACCCATACAGAATGCAAAGAAGAGCGAGAAGAAAGGAGCCACAATGGGTGTAGGGTCAAAATCCGTACCGCTTGGCATACCATACATCTTTGTCAGCACCTCGTACATTCGTGTAAAAGCATCGTTCTTGAACTTCACGGGAATATTATCACCAATCTTGGGCTTTGTAATCTCGTAGAACACAGAATCCTTTTCCAGCATATCCACAAGAGCCTTTTGTTCGTCCTGTGGCACCCATCCTTGCAACAGCAACAATTTGTCGCCCGACACCTTCTCGCCACTCAACACCACATTCGAGAATTCCATCTTCTTGTTGAGCGCAACCAACCCCGCTGCAATCGTAGAGAGATTTTTTGTTGCAAACTCCACAAGTTTATTCTCCTTTTCGGCAATCTCGGCAAGAATACTCTGCGCCTCGGCCTCCAAGGCCGAAAGCGAAGCTGTAGGTATTTTTGCTGTTTCAGCATCAACATCCACGGCAACATCATTGCGGGTAACCGTTACAAAATGGAGTTTCGAAGAGTTCTCAGCTATGGTAACGGCATTATACAGGCTGCACCACTCCTCTTTAAAGTCCCTTGCCGCTGTCACAAAGAAATTCACCTTGTAACCTGCCACAGAGAGCTTGTCGAGAAGCGAAAAATCAAAGTCGCCCCACGGAGTCATTGCAGCCACATCCTTCTCAACCACCTGCAACGCAGTTTTCAACTGCTCAATCTCGGTGTATAGAGTTTCTGCATTATCCACAAGCACACCGGCATCGACCCCCTGCATAGCAGGCAGTTTATCTTTACCGGCCAAGCCTTCGAGGCGTTTGATTATGCGCGAATAACGGCCCGATTGTGCAAGCAGTTCCTGTGTTTCGGTATTTTCTGCCACACCGCTCTTGCGCTCTTCAATGTGTACTACACCCACCGAGCGCAATCTTTCGAGAAATGCCTCATACTCCTTATAATATATAAGAAGCGTCACTTTATTCATTTTGCTTATCATACCTCGGCCTCCTCTCTTTGTTCCAGAAGAGATTTCAAAATCTTCTGTGACGATTTTGAAAGGTTCTCTTCATCCTCCATAAATCTCTTAATCTTCCTTATCGCATCCTGATATCCGGGAATCTGCACTTTCTCAAATAGATTAACCTTTTGAGTAGTCTTCTTTCGTGCATTTTCCAACAGCACAAGTTTGCGATTAAGCAATTCACGGCGAATAGCCGTCATTGCCATCATCTTCAACAGCTCAATACCATCGGCAAACCATTTTGGAGAGTTGAAAAGGCTGAATGGTGCAACCACAAAATCGGCGTGCTGCAACACCGGAACCTTAACTCCGGCAACCTTCTGATGGCTTATGGTGAGAGCACCGGTCTTCACCAATGAGGAATCAAATTCATTCCACATTGCGAAGAGGGCACGATAAGTTTCGAGCTGCCTTGCATACTCCTCGTCGTGCGCCACCATTTCGGCCTTACACCTCTTGACCTCCACACGCAACGCACTCTCCTTGTTCTTTATGATAGGCAATGTGCGCACACGCATTTTCAGTTGCTTTTCGAGATTTTGAAGTGATGTTTTATTATATTGAAATGCAATCATTTAACTTCCCGTTCAATTATTTCTTCCAATAAGCATCGACCAACTCCTGACGTATATTCACCTCCTCGGGCTTGAAGTACTCGGCAAACAAGCCCCAAGTAACATCGAGCATTTCGGTGGTGTTGAGGTTAACATCTATCGCAAGAAGTTTGTCCGAATAATCCTTTGCAAAGGAGAGCGCACGCTGGTCATAGTCGGTGAGGTCGAATCCATTTTCCAACTTTGTCTTTGCATTTGCAGCATCGGCATACAAACGCACAGCAGCGTTCATCACCTGCGGATGGTCTTTTCTTGTCTTCTTTCCTGCCACAAGCTGTTTCAAACGCGAGAGTGAACGGAAGGGGTCGACAACCACTTTACCAATATCACTGTCGCGACGCAAGAAGAGCTGTCCCTCGGTAATGTAACCGGTGTTATCGGGCACAGCGTGTGTAATGTCGCCACCCGACAATGTTGTTACCGCAATAATAGTGATTGAACCGCCTGCGGGGAACTGCACAGCCTTCTCATAGATTTTTGCAAGGTCGCTGTAAAGCGAGCCGGGCATAGAGTCTTTCGAAGGAATCTGGTCCATACGGTTCGACACGATTGAGAGCGCATCGGCATACATTGTCATATCTGTCAACAGCACAAGAACCTTCTGGTTTTTCTCCACAGCAAAATACTCGGCTGCGGTGAGTGCCATATCCGGAATGAGCAGACGCTCAACGGCAGGGTCCTCCGTCGTATTCATAAAGCAGATGATGCGGTCGAGAGCACCGGCATTGGAAAAGAGGTTCTTGAAGTAGAGGTAATCGTCGTTTGTCATACCCATTCCACCAAGAATAATCTTGTCGGTCTCGGCACGCATCGCCACATTGGCCATCACCTGATTGTAGGGCTGGTCGGGGTCGGCGAAGAAAGGAATTTTCTGGCCGGTAACCAGCATATTGTTAAGGTCGATACCTGCGATACCTGTCGCAATAAGTTCCGAAGGCTGTTTGCGACGCACGGGGTTCACCGAGGGACCGCCAATCTCCACCTCCTTGCCCTCAACAACGGGACCGCCGTCGATGGGGTCGCCGTATGCGTTGAAGAAACGGCCGGTGAGCTGCTCACTCACTTTGAGCGAAGGAGCCTTGCCCATAAACACCACCTCGGCATTCGTGGGGATACCACCGGTACCCTCGAACACTTGCAGAGTAACCTCGTCACCCATAATCTTAACCACCTGAGCCAGCTTGCCGTTTACTGTGGCAAGCTCGTCGTAACCAACGCCGGTTGCTTTCAACGAGCAGGTAGCCTTGGTGATGGCACTAATCTTTGTATATATTTTTTGGAATGCTTCTGTTGCCATAATCTTACATTATTAAATTATTAAGCCTTACGGGTTTCGAGCAGTTCTTCGAGCGAGGCAAGATAACTGCTGTACTTCTCCGATTTATACTCCGAGTAGTTCATCTGCTTGCAGATGTTGATAACCTTCTTGAAGAAATCGGTAACTTCTTGGAAGTTCTCGAACTTGTACTCCGAACGGCAAATGCCGGAAACAAGTTCCAACATTGCCTGCTGGCGTTCCAGCGGTGTAACAGCATCAATCTCATCGAATGCATCCTGCTGCAACACCACAAAGTCTATAAGCTCCGATTTCCAGAATGTAACGTGGTACTCCACAGGAACACCGTCGTCACCAAGAATATTTATCTGCTCGGCAATCTCCTTACCGCGCAACAGGCGGGTTTTTGCCTCGTTAACCATTTCGAGCCAGCTGCCACCAATGCGGTTTGTGATATACTCGCCAAATTCGGGATATTCGATATATTTTGAATAGGAGTCAATGGGATTAACGGCGGGGTAACGCTTCTTGTCGGCGCGGTCCTGTTCGAGCGCGTAGAAACAGCGTGCAACCTTCTTTGTATTCTCGGTCACTGGCTCTTTGAGGTTACCGCCGGCGGGCGATACTGTACCGATAAAGGTAATCGAGCCTATCCGGTCGTTGTTCAGCACCACATAGCCTGCACGGCTGTAAAAGTTGGCGATGATTGCCGAAATATCCATAGGGAACGCGTCGGGACCGGGAAGTTCCTCCATACGGTTCGACATTTCGCGCAACGCCTGTGCCCAACGTGATGTTGAGTCGGCCATAAGGAGCACGCGCAAGCCCATTGCACGATAGTACTCGGCAATGGTCATAGCAGTGTACACCGATGCCTCACGTGCAGCAACGGGCATATTCGAAGTATTTGCGATAATGATTGTACGCTCCATCAGTTTGCGGCCGGTGTGAGGGTCTACAAGTTCGGGGAATTCGGTAAAAATCTCCACAACCTCGTTGGCACGTTCACCACAGGCTGCGATAATAACAATGTCAGCCTCGGCCTGTTTAGAAATAGCGTGCTGCAACACAGTCTTTCCTGTACCGAAGGGGCCGGGGATAAATCCTGTACCACCCTCCACAATAGGGTTCAATGTGTCGATTGTACGCACACCTGTTTCGAGCAGTTTGAAAGGACGGGGTTTCTCTTTATAATCGGTCATAGCCACACGCACGGGCCACTTCTGAATCATATTTAGCGACATTTCCTCACCGGCCTCGTTGGCAATAACCGCAACAGTGTCGGTTATTTTATATTCGCCGGCAGCGACAATGCTTTTAACAGTCCAATCACCTTCGAGTGCAAAAGGTGCCATAATTTTAAGAGGTTGGTGGTTCTCCTCCACACTACCCAGCCAAGCTGCGGCACCCACTTTGTCGCCGGCTTTTACCAGCGGTTCAAAGTGCCAGAGTTTATCCTCGTCGAGAGGGTTGGTGTAATCACCGCGTTTAAGGAACACACCCTCCATCTTGTCAAGGTCATTCTGCAAGCCGTCGTAGTTTTTCGACAGCATACCCGGAGCAA
The DNA here is from genome assembly GCA_017466065.1 of Bacteroidaceae bacterium. The sequence goes on along the minus strand of JAFTUV010000017.1, from coordinate 50,485 downwards.
GCGACACTTCGAGCATATGCCCGGTAAATTCCGCCTCCTCACCAATTTTCAAACGTCGTGTACTCTCAAACACCTGAACGTACACTTTTGCGCCGTTAATCTTAATGACCTCGGCCATCAAGCGGTCGCCACCGGTCTTTATGAAGCATATCTCATTCTGTGCCACGGGGCCATCGACAGCCAGAAGCACCATATTAGATATAACGCCGGTTACTTTTCCTTTTGTTGCCATATCTTTAATTTCAATTTAAATTCATTTAAGCCGGCAGTTCAAGACCGCCTTTCAAGTTGTCGATAAGTTCGGTATAACGTTGCATACCTTTATCACTGTCGAGTTTTGCCCAACGTGCCACAATGTCGAGTTTCTGCAAGAACACGAAGAGAGGTTCTATGGTAAAATAATTAAACACAGAGTTCTCTTCGAGCCATTGCCAGCGCATTTCGTCCAACTGACGTTCGCGTTCCTGCAAGCGGTCATTCTCGCTCAAACGCTGCACTGTTTCCACATAATCCAGCGTGCTCGAAAGGCCAAAATCACGCGCGGCCGACGAGCGCAACGCCTCGGCAACCTCGTTACTGCCCACAACAACATCGGCAACGCCGAGTTTATATTTTCGTGCAAGCATAGCCACAAGAAGATTGTTCACATTCATATTGAAAGTAAACCAGTCGGCTATGAATTTATTTGACGATGCGGTTGCATATTCATAATAGTATGCACTCAAAATATCGGACAACATAGCACTTGCCATCTGCTCGTTTCCATAATAGTATTCAAGGAAATTATACAGGTAGGCCGGTATTTTGCCATTGCGAGGGTCGCCGTTCTTTGCCGATGCTATAATTTCAAGAAGCTCCTCCTTGTTATAGCAGCCCAAGCGTTCAAGCTCCGCCTCACTACCCTCGCGCAACAATTTCATAATGTTCTCGTTGTCCCAAGCAAGGAAGAAGAGGTCGACACACTTGGCGTCGGCAGACGATAGTGAGGGATAGACGCTCTCTTTAAAATCGTCTATCGTGAATGTCACCTTGCTGCCATCAAAAGCAATGTCGGGCAAACCTGCAACCAAATAATGATAGTCGCTCATTATTTATGAAAATAGAAGTTCAACCATTTGAGGACGAAGGAAAGACTTGAAGAATTCCTCAAATTCTCCCTCGCCAAAATTCACTTTATAGGAACCGTCGGCCGGTGCTATGGTGAAGGATGCCTTCTTGCCGTTCACCTGCTCGATAGCCACTCCCTTGTCGAGAAGATTTTTAGCCTTCGCAGTGAAATAGGCTTTAAGCTCGGCAGCCTCGGCGGTTGATATTACAATAGGTTCATTAGCACTCCAACGCTCGGCAATCTTTACAATAAATGCTTTGAGAGCGTCGCCACCGGCCGATTCTTTAACGCCGGCCTTAACAACCGCATCGGTTATTATTGTGGCAGCCTCCGATTTAAGAGCACCCACGGCCTGTGCGCCATACAGTTTCAATTCCGAACGAGTGTTGGCATTCAACTCCTCGGAACGTTTCTCGGCTGCGGCAACTACTGCCTCGGCCTTTGCCTCGGCTTCTTTAAGGATAGCATCAGCCTTTGCCTTTGCCTCGGCAATTATACGGTCGGCCTCGGCTTGTCCTTTCTCTACGCCCTCGGCATAGATTTTCTCGGTAAGTTCTTGAATTTTGTTATCCATCATAGGTTAAATATTAATATTTTATATCTGTTTTTACATCAACGGTGGCGCAAACGACAAACAACGCATTATCTCTCAATGAGATAATAACGCATTTTCCATTATTGCCGTGCAGAAAGAGCCGCCATTCTCAACAAAGCGCAGTCTTCCTTGTTACAAAAGTACAATAATTTATTTATTTTTCGGCAAATATTAAAAAGATTTAATTTTTTGAATTCAAAATTACATAAATAGTAGTCTTAATGTAAAGCAAAAGCTGGCAGGGACACAAAAAAGTGCCGCTTTTCACAAAGCAGCACTTCCAACATTTACTAAACAACTAAGAAAAAACTATACTATCATAACTGATATTCCGTTACAAAAGTGCTCAACCTGACGGCTTAAACACATTGCGAAGTTATTTAAGTTTTTTCATTTATCAAAGCAACAAAAACCATTCTCAACAAAAAGGAAAATAGAATCGGTCACCCTGTATTTTTTTACTACGAAAATCGCACCTATTCTCCATAGAGAAAATACCACCAATAGGTGTCGCCATAAGAAAGGCGCATAAGATAGGAACTCATAGACGAACCTCCACACTCGGCTGCCTGTTGCATCATAGCATCGAACCTCGCCCTCATCGCACCATCATCGACCCTCACATCAAACGACGGAAGTATGTGAGCATACAGCATAAGTGCCTCCTTATAATGCTTGGGCAATCTGTCGCAATCGCTCACATTGTAAAACTCAAAAAGCCTGTCGGTAAAATCGACCAAACGACGTTCGGCAAGCAAAGCCATCAGGAAATAATCCCTCGCAACAACAGCCGAGTCGCTCCGCTCCGCCACACGTTGCAAAAATCCCAAAGAAGACTCACCGGCCTTTCGCTCACCGCCTATATGCGAATATATCACATCGGGAGCAATGGGAGCATCACGCTCCACCGCCGGAGTCATAGTATTTCTTATTTCTCGCTGAAAACAAACGATTTACAGAATTTAAATTTATGACAGGTAACGATTTAGAAACAAGCTAAGTTCCCTTATCTGTCTGATTCTGCATTATTGAAAAGAACGCTTCCTATCGCAAATTTAAGAAATATTTGCCAATAATCAAAATTTTTGATTATTGGACGCATTTGAGGTATAATTAATGAGTCATAAATGTCAGAATTATTTGCGCCATATTGAATCGAGTTTAATACACGAAATTTAACATCCGATTTATCCAGACACCTATTGAAGAGAATTATCGGAACATTCAATTCGCATAAAGTATAAATATCTTTTCTATTTCCATTATATTGATTTTTTATTTACATATTCGACGAAAAAGTAAAGGTGCACGAATGGCATATTTTTTCAAGTTCCATTGATGCCATAAAGCACCTACTGGACAAAATCTAGTATATTTAGTCAAGTCTGAATGTGCTGGTGGATTTATAATACAATTTGCATCTATGGAAATTCCTGAAGCTTTACACCAATTTTGTAAAGAACATTCAACACGTCCTTTACTAAAAAGTGAAAAGATATAATCAATGGCTTGAAAAAATTCTACATCTACATTAATAGGGGAAAATTCTATTCCATGCATTGGTGTTTTGGTCATAACTCCAACAGAATTTGTTAGCAATGGAGTTCCGACTTCATTAACAAAATTCCAAAAAACAGTATTATTTTGAATATGACCACCACGAATTATATCAAGTAAAAATGTCGGACGATGGGTGCGAAGTTCTATGGCTTTATTCATTATATTATCAATCCATTTTTGATACTGAAAACCTATAGGCCCATGTACAAGAGTACTTAAATGTTCTTTGGCTTGATATACAATATTTTCTATGTCTGTGGCATTGTGCCAAATATTAAATTGTTCATTGAAACAACCATAAACATCATCTGCATTATAAATAGGCACAGGAGTCTTTTTGTCATGTATCATTTGGAGCATTTCTAGAAAAGCGACTCCAGGTATAGATGTTTGCAAAGCAATATCACATAAGGCAAAAATAATTTCTTCATCACTTAACTGAGGACAAATATGACTAACTAATTTTGGGGCTATATTGTATGGGTAGTCAGGGGACTGAGTTACGTGTTTTGGCGTCAAAAATTTTTCCATTAAATGTGCCATTGATTCCATAATAGCAAGAGAACCAAACTCTATTTTAACCCATTGGTTATTGGTCTCTATTTCCATTACAACTCGGCGGAAATTTGCTAATTGAGGATGTTCGTTTACCACATGTGATGGGAATGGTTTTTTTTCAATTAGCACATTTTTCACTGACATTATTGCATTATAACTAAAACGACTTCCCCAACTTTGATTTCTTATATTTGAATTAAGAGATAAAGTTGGATGCAAACATACTAATGGAAGTTGAATCTTGCGTGTGTTATATATTTGATTAACAAACAAACGTAGTGTATCGAAAATATTATATATATTTGACAAACCATATAATGTTGTAAAATCTTGAATAAAATGAGTATATTCATGTATAAATGTAGCTTGTTCTTTTCCCAACAGCTGTTTGGGATATATTGGATTAACAGTTTCGATATAGATTTTAAAAAATGCTGGGGTATAAAATCCTAATGTTTGATTTAGTTCTTTCATTTTGAAAAGTAGAAATATTTGTGATTAGACATATTATCCTCATATATTACGAATTTGATTATACTTTCTTATAATCAAAATAGCCTCCACTTAAATAGCTTTCATGCCCTTTCAAATCAAAACCATTCAAGTTGAGAATATGATTCACCCTTGCCTTATTATCTATAGAGGTAAAAGGTAATTGACCAAAAGGAAGGTTTACTTCAAAGGTTTGTCCTTTATCAATTCTCATACCTCCTTGCAGAGGCATGTTTACTTTAGCTGTTAATATAAACTTTGACATGGCAATTTATTTTATTCCTCGATTAATATTTTCAATAGCTTTTTCAGGCTCCTTAATAATCCAATCCATTGTGAGTAATGCAGCAGGATAGGTCATGCCAAATTTTCTTTTCAAATCAGATAAATTAATCCCTTTAATTTTGTAATCCGTTTCTTTCTCTGATTCAATCCAAATCAAAAAGCCTTCTTTCAAACTTTCATCCATAGCCAACAAATTATTTATTACAGCATTTACCTGTTTGTCTGTATAGCCACGTTCCAATAATACTTGTTTTATCTTTTCCATACTCATGAAATTTTATTGAAATATTGTTTTAGTACATCCTCAGCGAAAGCCCTTGCATCAGCTTCTACTGGTTGTAGTGCATATGCCTTCATACCACAATGTTCCGCATCTTGATAACCGAAGCGCTCTTCATTAAGTCTCCAATTGCTGACATCACCACTACGAGGATGAACTTCACGCTCGTTCAAGTTATAATCTTGATAAGCATGTCTTCCTTCATGAATTAATGTATCCAATGTTTCTTTATAATCACTGAAAGAATTTGAGGAAATTACATCACTATTCACTACCAAACTATTAGTACCTGGAGTATAATATCCATAATGCCCCTCTCCTAAACTTTTTGATGAAACATAACAAGGCGTTCGATGCGCTATTTCGGCTATCTTAAATTCCACTTTCTGAAGAATTTCCATCCTTTCTTCATATGAAAGTTCTTTCCACTCAGAATATTCCAACCCTTCTATACCACTCATCATATCTGAAATCTCTTCGATTTGTATTCCATCTTGCGGAGCTTCCAAATAAAGAGGACTTATTTCCCCCTTTACAGAATCCAATAACATTGCTACATCTCTATCGGAATCTATCGCTTTAGGAGGATAACAATCATTCAAATCATCTATCCGTTCAGCCAATAAATCATCATTATGTAAAGGCAAGACCTCTTCTATGTAATTTAATTGACTATCGGATAGTCTGTCACGGCTCTCCAAATGCTGAGAACCTGACAAACCTTCGTAATCTTCTATCATACTCATTTCACTTTATCAGCTTTAATCCAATAAGTATCCGTAGCCAATGAACTTGAAACGATACATTGACCAGTCATTAACTTGGCTATAACTTTTCTTTGTTCTTCACTTAAACCCATTGATTCACCTATAGCCTTGCAATCATCTTCTGCCACCAATCGATGAGTAATCTTCAAATTGGTATTCTTAATAGCATCAGGTATCAAGCGTGTAGGAACTTGGTCTACTAAGAACAAGCCCTCTCCATAAGCACGAATTTCAGAAAGCATATTGCTAAACATCATGGCCGACTTGTATTGTGGCAATTCCTGATTATCACACTTTGCCATTACTCGATGTGCTTCCTCTATCACTGTCAAGTGCTTACAACCATTATCATTGAAATCCACCATTCCTATTTCAGCACATGCTGCCCGATATTCATAAAGGAACTGCAAGATTAGTGTCATGAAGAAGGACTTGTCTACATCATCTCCTACATACGAAAGGTTGATGATACAAGGTTTCTCAAACAAATCTTTCCATGGCGTTGAGTGAATGGTGTTCAGCATTTCCCCTTTCCAACCACGTTTCAAACTATCAATACGAGTATTCAAGCAAGCTTTCATATTCCGCTCAATGCGCTCTTCGTATTGTCGGTTACTAATTACCTTATCTACCGTAACACTCATACTATTCAGTGTTGGCGGTAAAGTAACACCAAACTTTGGCTCTTCACCTAACCAATTGGTAGACTTGTTTTGATATACCGTATAAATAAGGTCTTCCATCAATACTGGAAGGATGTCATACATCGGGAAAGCAGCAGCAAAGGTAGATTTCAAACGGTCTATGTGTGTCAACACATTCGCTTCCTGTTCCTCATTAAGCCATACCAATTGGAAAGGATTTAACTTCAAAGGTTTAGGAATAAATCCGTTCTTATATTTCTTGCAACCTGGAATGTAAATATCTATCGGATTTTCCGGATGCTTCTTGTTATATTCTATCGCCCAATCTACATATTCCGTCTTGGCCGGTTCAATTACCAAGAAAGGAATGTCTTGCAAATTATTCAAGATAGCCTGTACTGTATTGGTCTTACCACTACCATTGATACCCGAAAGCAAGGTATGACGAGACAGCACATCGGTTGGTATCTTGTAACTCATGTTGGTCTGTGAACCACCATAAAGCAACTTACCCAATTCTATTGCATTACCTTTTACTTCTTCTTGTTGGTTCAAACTGAACTCTGGCGTACTGTCTATCACACTGATACCTGGCACTGAACGAAGTGGGAAATTTATCAAGTAAGAAAGCTCCTTGGTAGTAAGAACTGTTTTCAGTTCTTTGTAATGGTCACCTAATGGATGTGCAAATACTTGTCCATCCCCTTTATTGTCTACACGAATAATCGGAGATTGGAAAGTACCAAATGATTTGGTAGGATCAATAATATTACTTACATCTGTAATTCTTATTGGTTCGAAGATGGATTCTTGCCCACTGAGTATAGAACGAAGTTGCATAGCACCACCTTTAGCATCTGATTCTTTTCCTGTCAATAAGTATGTACCAACCTTCCACATACCAATAGCCTTACCAGTCTCTAAACGTTTGCTATGATAAAATAAGTGTTCAGAAACAGATTCAATGTGTTTATTCACCACATTATGACTAATGGTTTGCGATTGGCTTTCACTCATTCCCTCTGTAATGGAATGTGAAGTACCCTTTGTTTCCGAATGAGAAGTACCTGTAGTCTTTTGTGGCATCAATCCCAGTAAAGTTCCACCTATAGAGCTTCCTGCACTAATCAATGTTGAAGCTCCAACCAATGCTGGTAATGCTGCCAATGCTGGTGGAAAACTAATGCCTGCAGCGATAGCAAGACCACCAATAACACCTGCACCTGTTGTTCCAATACCTGTTATACCTAATAACTTGTTTTTAATTCCACTCCAATCTTTGGCTGTTGTACTCGAACTTGTTCCATCTGTTGTACTTGAACTAGTACCATCGGTTATGGACTTACTGATTCCACTTGTCCTTCCTTCTGATACATTAAAGGATTTCAATGATTCAGCTTGGCCATTCATTTCCCTACATTGGAAAAGCATACCATCCACTTCATTACTATCAATTGGGTCAGCAACAACTAAGTAAGCATAACTTTTACTTTGATTCATGCCTGCCATCAATTTGTCAATTGTTGCAGGATAAGTCGATTTGTATTGACTTTCCATAGATGGAATGCCAGTCAAAGCATATATGTATTCCCAATTTTCGTTTTTAAGGTTGGATGAAAATTGCTGCAATCCTTCTTCCGTATCATTGTCCTTTACAATCCTACTTTGAAGTCCAGGCCAAGTACCTTTAATAAAGTCATTCAAATATTTAGTAATATTTTTCTTGACAGTACCACCCATAGGGCGCACACCCAAATACATTTTGTTCTGTTTCCCATTACTGGTTATCAAAAACAATAATTGAGTTTCCTTAGGCATGAAACAAGAATACAGAATTTTCTGCATTGCAATAAAACAATTTTCAGGTCCCTCCTGTAAAGGTTTACCTACTTGATTGATTTCTATCCAAGAAATATTCTCCTTAGAAGTAACAGGAATTTCTTTTAGTTTAAAAAGAGGATTCAATTGTTCATTACCTATCTTCTCCAAATACTTTCTTTCCATGCTGAAAGAAAGTGTTTGTGACATGGCCGTTGCAGCATACATTTTGGCTGTACTATCTGCAACTGAAGGCAAATTAGTTCCCATATTATTCAACCATTAAACGAGTTTGTGCAATACATTCTTTAGCGTATGCTTCCAAAGTAGCCTTACTCTGAGAATTAATCTTTTGCTTCAACGAATAATTACCTCTAATAGAATTGTTTACTGAAGTATATACTTTCTGACAAATATCATTCCAATTATTGGAGAATTCATCATAAACCTTTTGTCTACTATCTCTATCCAAATCTTTCGCCATTGCTTCTTGACGTTTCTGTTCTTCTGTCTTTTCCTCACCAAATATCCAATTAGCAAGTAAAGCTCCTCCACCAATCAACCATGCCAAAGGACCACCAAGGAACAATGCAATCGCACCTCCAACAGCTGCACCTGCAATACCTGCTACCAAACCTGACGAGCTTTCCATAAATGAGGCACTAAGAGCACGAACCTGATCAGAAATCATACTCATATCAATATCAGGCATTGAGTTGATAGTTACATTCGTTTTGCCCATTTGAACACCTTTCTTTGAATAATTGAGTACGATTTTGTCTAATTTTTCACGAATTTCTTGAGTCTCATTTTCGAAAGCTTCTTTATAGCATTCCATTGCCCAATCACCAATCTGGCGAACATCGTTTTCTATGTTGCTACTAATATAGCTCTGCAAATCATTGATGGAACAATCTTCATTACTATCTCGGAAATTTGTTACACAAGCTGCAATAGTTTCCGTCATCTCTTCTGTCACTTTGTTAACCAAAGCTTCCGAAAATGGAGTATAAATATCACATTTATCTACTATTTCCTTTAGTAATTGTTTGGCATTACCAGTACCACCAGAACGAATATCACCACGTGCAACTTCTGCCACACCTCTAGATATTGTAAGAGAAGGGTCTTGATCACAATAGATTCTATCATCTGCAAGATTCCAACATTCCTTAATCAAAGGCTTGAGAAAATCCATTCGAGAAGCACCTCCAGTCATGAAAGCCACATGAATAGGATTACCACCGATATGATTGTTCTTGAAATCCAACATTGCTTTACGAATATCACCAATGTATCCTTTTTCATCCAACATTTGATTCAAAGCGCCTGGTTGAAATACAAATTTCATCTTGGCATCTTCAAACTCTTCATCATCTACAATATCCTCAAAATTGATTGTCTTTTTATATCTTGTATCAGGATGAAAATATACACCCTCTTTTGCACAGCGAGCTTCGAACAACAATTTAGAAATAAGATTAGGATATTGTTTTTCAAAAGCTACAATTTCTTCGTTGTCTTCACGCAAATCAGCATAAATGTTTTTCTCTACCTGCGATGCACCACAATCATAACCATAGTCCTTGATGTTATTTTCCTGCAAATAAGTAAAGTCCAATGTACTTGAACCCATATCAAATACAATTGCACCTTTATCAATATATTGAGGCAAACCAGAAGATACGTCTTGTTGTGCTTTAACAAATGCCGCGCGTGATTCTGATGTGATACCGGCAATAGGCAATCCTGCTTTTGCAGCCATTTGACAATAAAGGCTCTTTGCCTCATCGTCCCAACCGGAAGGAGTTGCAATATATACCACATGATTATAATCCGTAAACAATGCACTATTCTTTTCACGAATGATTGTGTAAACCTCATGCATATAACGGATCATCAATTTTTCTTTTTCTCCATCAATATTTTCCGGTCGCTTTTTGAAACATACATTTACCTCTGCTTTCTTCAATATTTCTGGAAGGAATGCTGCTTCACCAATATAGGCTTGATTATCAGTTGTTATACTAATGGCAGATGGAACAACCTTACTATTGCTACCAAAATCCAAGTCTTTTATCATTTCCAATTCACCTGGTGCCAAGTCCCATCCTATTGGGCAAAATGCAGCGGATGTTTCGCCATGACCAAGGTCAATGCCTATTACATATTCATGTCTGTTTTTATCGGGTGTGATTAACCAATTCTTTTTTACCATAGTATCAATATTAAGGATTCTATTTTCTGTTACAATTATCTTTTCGTATGAAACCAATTGATTAATGAATCGTCCAATGGTACCAGCATCAAGAAAAAAACTTGCACAGGATATGCCATATTTAGATTCGAACAAATTATTTATTTTACAACTATCAATACCAGCTTTTTTGATAGATGTTTTTTCTGTTATATCTTTTCTGCTTACATGAGAGCCACAAGAAATAATATCTTGAATAAGTTCATCTCTGGATACTGTTACTGGCATATCTTATTTGTTTTGAACAAAAACTTTACCTTTTCTTACAACCATATTTCCTTTAATAATAGCAGGACATATCATTGTTGGTTCCGTAATCTTATCAGACGACAATTTATCAAACAAATCCTTTTGTTCATCAGTATAAGATATTATTTCCAAACCATAGTTTTCCAAGGAGTCAACTAATTGCTCAATACGCTCATCTATCTTTTTCAATCGCTTCTCATCTACCTGTTTTGAATAAGCTACACCTAACAGAGATTGAATACCATCCAATAAAATACCATACTCTTTTTCTAAAGTCGGCTTTTCTTGTGATTCGTATTTATTTACCACCTTCTTAATCTGGTTACGGAATGTAGTTATCAAGGTATCAATACTTTCACATGTTTGTTGAACAACATTCAAGAAAGCATCTACATTTATAGGATTATTCTGTATATAACTTTCTGCCATTGGCTTGGCTTCTATACTCTTTTTAATTACAGGTTTTTCATTGGATTGCATAGCCATATATAAAACCAAAGCCGTTCCAGCAATAGCACCAAATACAGCACCCCAACCAGTTCCAAGTACCATATTGCCAAGCAAAGCACCTCCACCAGCACCAATTAGAGTTTTCTTTCCATCTGCTTGTTGATTCAAAAACTTTTCAATCGGTTTCTGACCAAATGCTTGTTCTTTCTCCAACTTTGGTTCTTCAGTGATTGTAGGCTTTATAAGTATCACTTCTTCGGATAACTTCTTTCCCATCTCTTGTTGAGCATTCAACAAGGACAATGCTGCCTGAAGAATATAGTCTTCTGATTGGCTCAGATTTTGTCTATATTCACCATCCTGATTAAACAACTCATCAAAATATTCACTTACAATATTTTGAATTTTAATAGCATCCTTTGGCAAGGCTAAACCTTCCAATGCTTCACCTAATGCCTGTTTGTTTGATTCAAACATTGAGGCTAATGTGTGTAGTTCCATATTATGTTGACAGATTATTTATAAATACTTTTTTAATGCTTCTTGTCTCCATTCAGCTTCACTCTTTGAAGTATTTCTCCTATATTGAAGAATTACACTTAAATAGCCTCCACCAAATATAATCATACCAATCCAATAGACAAAAGACCAATTAAACGAAAACCAACCAGTAGGAACTTCATAAGCCATATATTTAAATATAATGAACAATAGGATTGGCACCATCCACAATGAATTATTTAACAATGTTTTATTGGCCTCTTCCTTGGTTGCCTTTTTATATATATCAACCTCATCTAAAATGATATGTTCCATCTCTTCCAAATAAAAAGATGTGTCTAACAATGTATTCATAGACAATGTTCTATTCGCTTCAAAGAAACTATTCAATATGGCTTCGTTTGATTTTTGTCCGACAATATTAGAAGTGCCTATTTTACCATCAATAATAGCCTTCAACATTCTATACTCCGGTTCATTTTTTAAAGATATAGCCTGTGATATACGACTTGCCGCATTTGATTGTAATTGTGTATTACTAATACTAAGTCTACCTATAGCTTGATAGTAACATAATGCAGTCAGAAATTTCATTTTACCCATAATTACCGCATTCTGAATTTTCTCACCATCAAGTTCATTAATGAACTCATTTAATAAATCATTGGATGAAAGTATATCACTACTTTCATTAAAGTATCTATCCCAATAGCTGTTGAAAATAGCTTCATCATTGAAATATACATCAATAGACGAACCAGTTATAGAACCTATTGTTTTTTTACCGCAACCCTTTCCCAAGCCAGCAGAAAAAGACGTTCCCATGCCGTTTAAATTTGTCGCCATAATTAACTATGTGATAATTTATTAATACCATATTTAAAGCTTATTATTTCACTTCTCTTTGGAAGAGTGATTTATACAGTTCTCATCTGTTGATTACAAACTGGTTATTTGAATAGGTATAATGTGTTTTGCTCAACAATCCATATTGCCTCTAAACAAAATCAGATTCACACATAACTTTTTTTAGTATAATTTGGTGCTAATTGCCGAAAAAAGTGTAATTTTGAAGTGGTAATCATTTCTCTTCCAAAGAGATATAAACTCTCTTCCAAAGAGACCTTCCATTTGCTCAACAATCCCTCACTTACAGAGATTTCAATATCATACTGTTCGCCTTGTCTATTGCCATTGTGTCCAATGATGCGAGATAGATGCGAGTGGTAGCCTCTGAGTCGTGTCCCATTCCCTCACTGATTACCGACAGCGGTACATTCTTACTCTTGGCGATGCTTGCCCAAGCATGACGGGCTACATACAGGGTAAGCGATACAGACAATCCGAGTTCCTTACCGATGATTTTCAGGCAACGGTTGATATTGTGTGCTGCATAGATATATTGCTTGCGCTCCTCTATATCTCCAAACGGCTTGATGATAGGTAATAGATAATTGGATTGTGAAGTATCGTATTTATCAACAATCTCCTGCATACATTTCTCCCATTTGATGAAGAGCTGTTGTCCCGTCTTACGTCTGCGGTAGGATAGCACACCATTCTGCAAATCCTTTTTTCGTAGGTATGCCATATCCACGAATGACATACCACGAGTATAGAAACTTATGAGAAACATATCACGGGCAAAATCAAAGGTTGGATTCATCGAGAAATCCATCTCCTTAATTCGCTTGATGACTTTCAAGGGAACGGCTCGTTTGACGGTCTTATCCACTCCTGTATAGACGTGCTTGAACGGGAATCGCTGTGAGGTCAATTCCTTTTCTACGGCACGGTTATATACCGCCCGAAGATTACGCATATAGAATGATGATGAGTTGGGGCTTACTCCATTATTCTTCAAATAGGCTTCGTATGCCATCATCATATCGGAATCCAAATCAACCAATAGCACATCCTTGTCATTTCGGAAGCGTCTGAAACTACATAGGGTTGCAGCGTAAGTTTCCGATGTACGTATCTTACCCAATCTTTTCAGATTAGCAATGACTCTCTCCATAAATGAAAAGAGAAAATTTTCAGGATCATTGATTGCAAATTCCGCAATCACATCGTCAGCGGTATAATCACAACCGCTATGCTCAAAATCTGTAATAACCTTTTGGAAATGTTTGACATCCATTTGGATTTTATCGCCAATCTCCGAGAGATAGCGTTTTCTGCTCTCGTTGAACTTGGGCAATACCACCTCCGACAAGTGGCTGTTCCATTCATAGTCGTAGAGACGGTAGCCCGTCTTTTGTTGACGGGCTATACGATTATGGATTACTTGATAGAAGATTGCACCTTGTCCGCCATCAACTGTTGATGGTCTGAACTTAATCTTTACTGTTGCCATATTACAATCAGGTTTTAGTGTTATTATTTCGATTGACTTTATTATTATCCTGTTTGTTTTTAATGGACTTTGCCTTGCTCTCTTGTTCCTTTGCTGCTTGCTCTTTTAAGCGTGCTTGCTCGGCAAGGGCAGCTTGTTTCCGGACAGCCTCTTCGTAGGTCTCCACATCTTCACGCATCTGCTCAATCTTTTGGGCATCTCGGTTGAGTTCGAAGATGTCCTCCAATGTGGCTATCTGCTCTGCCGATGCATCGCCCTTCATCTTGATGTATCGGTATTTGAGAGAATCATCATCCCTCTGAACATTTGGTCTCGACAAATGGTATATTGCCGATGCCCCTGCTGCCAAGAGGATGACAAACATTGACATAAGAATCCAAGATTCCTTTGTGTAAAGGGCAAACGAGTGTCGTTTCTCGTTAATATTGTGCTTTACCTTTATCTCATCCATCTTGTCGATAGCCTCTGTTAGCTGTTGTTTTACTCCCTCAAAATCGGGATGTTCCTTTTTAACCAGGACATCCATCTGATTGAAGATTCTCGCATAATCATTGAATATAGCTTTGATGAACTTTGTCAATTTTGCATTCGTTTCCTCAAGATGTTCCTTGTTGCAATTATCAACGGCAGTCTTTATCTCCTGTACTAATGCAGTGTTATCCTCATTGCGAACAATGGGATTAACCTCACTTGTTTTAGCTTTCTGCAATTCGATTATACCGGCTTCGATTCTCTCCATGCATCCGTAGATGCCTTCCATAAACGACTCGTGGTCGTTGTGATTAAAGTTTTTATTACTCATATCAATGTCTTTTTAAGTTTGAAAAAAATGTTTGTTTAGAATCTTATTCCTCGATTCTTTTTCTTCTTGTCCTTCTTTTGTTTCTGCCAAGAAAGTGCTTGCTCATCCTCCGGTGGAGTATCTGGAATATTCAGCAAGCCCAATCCATTGCTTTCAATAAGGCTGTCGGTAACGCTATAATTTTGCTCTACCTCTTGCCTTATCGGTTGCTGTTTAGGCTCTATTTCAGCTTGTTGTTTCGGTATATCCCAACTTAATTGTTTATCAAGTTTTGAATAGCTGAACTGCCTGCTAACCTCGGAACCCTTGAAAGTGTAGCCATCTTTGGTGAAACTCAAACCCTCATTCTTTCCCGTTCTGCGGTTAATCTTGAAGGTCATTCCTATACCTTGTTTTTGAAGTTGGTTACCTAAGTCCCACCAAGTGCGACTTCGTTTCAAAGCAGCCTTTACAGCATTGTGAATCTCATACTTCACCCGTTCTGGAGCGTGGAGCTTCTTCACATTGGTCTTGCTCTTATCTTCAGCGTAGGTCAATCCGTACTTGTCTTTCAGTTTCTTTGTAGCAATCTCATTTCGCTTAAAATCATTCTGCGAGGAGATTACTTTGCCATCGTAGTTTATGCGATTATAGACCAAATGACAATGCGGATTGTCGGTGTTATGATGCCTTACCAAGAGGAATTGAGTATTCTTAATGCCCATCAATTCCATATACTCCAATGCGATTTTAGTCATAAACTCATCGCTTAATCGTGGTGCATCTTCGGGCTTAAAACTCAAAGCGATGTGTCCTAACGGTTGCTTAATCTTCGGATTTAAGAGGCATTGACAGTTGAAACTATCAATCATCTCCCTGTTTGTTCCGAGTAGTACACCATCCGATTCAAGGATTTTAGCATTGTCTTTTCCCATCACATAGCGTATGCAACCGCCAAAGGATTTACCCTTCTTGATTTTCCCTATCATCTGCACCTCCTTTCCGTTGCTTTATAGTCATTTAATACCTCATTCAACTTGGCAAGCAGTTCCATCACTACATTCTTTGTGCGATAGAATCCCGTCTGATGCGACAGCTTTGTCAGTTGATTAAGATTGTTTGCCATACCCGTAAGGTTACGGATTATGGCGGCATCCTCAGCAGAATGTTTGGCTACTATTCGGGCATCAAAGGCTGAGTCTCTTATGTACTCGGCAAGGGTGCGATTAGCGTTCTTACTTCGGCGGCGTAACATCTCATAGTCGGGCTTTGAGAACTTCACCGTTACAGACTTTGTAAGTCGTTTCAGAGTGCTGACCTGTGGTCTGCCTCTGGATTTTGATTTTGTCTTATTCTTTACCATTGTTTTACATTTTAATTTGATTCTCAATTTGGCTTTTCACAATCTGCGACCATCGGGAGCGGATTGCCTCCACCTTCGGGGTGGAGCGAGGTTTTTCGGGTGCAATGGCGGCTTGTCCGACATTTTTCGGCATCCCGAAAGATAACCTCGCTACACCCCAAGACCGAGGTCTTGCTGCGTCCACCGTCATTGACGGTTTTCGATAGTACAGACTGCTTTTTCAACCTCGATTAGCAACTGCTCACTGTCATAAGTGACCACGAACAGTTGGTCTGTACTCATAGCTTTCGCGACATCTCGAAAGCAGGTAATTGGCTACAACTTTCTCCACTGCTCAAAGTCGGCATCGTAGGTTTCGAGGTGTTGACGGGCGATGTTCTCAAGCAAGCCCGAAACACTCATCTTACGACCTCCGAGTTTACGGACATAATCTTCAAGCCTATCCCTTACCTCGCAACTGACAAATACAGGTTTACGATCAATAATGACGGGTACTTTCAGATAGGTGATACGGTACTCCTCCAATGAGAGTCTGCGTTGCTTACCACTTACTCTACGTTGGATAGTAGGTGGCCCTACAGCGGTAGATGCTTGAGTTTCCTCTATCTCATCCACCATTACAGGGTCGGGAATACTTGTCTCTGGAGAGACGTTTGACAACTCCAATTCAATGCTCTTTTTAATTTCGGCATCTCTCGCTGCCAATGGCGATACGCTTGGACTAAACATTTCAATCGAAGCGTTCTTTTCAATTGTTTTTGTTGTTCCCATTTGCTTATTTTTTAGGGTTTATACTCCGGTCTCAGTGCGCACATTGACCAATTGTCGTGAGCAAAGTAAGTGTGTATAGTTCGACAGTTCAAGCAATTGGGTTTAGTGAGACAATTAAGTGTTGTTCTGCTTTTTAGACCAGTGAATGAATGGTGTGGACTGCTCAAAATTTCCATTATTAGGGCGGAGTGCAGATTGAGGACAGAATCCTAATTTGAGAGAATTAAGGGCTTAAATACGCTGGCGGATAGACGGACTGCCGAAACATCGGGAGTTGGTCTATCCATAATCCAGCAAAGCTGATTAGTGGCTGTCTATTTCGGTAGTTCTGAGCAAAAGTTTGGCAGACGGATAGGCATCGGTCTGACAAACGACAATGTACTAGACAAGATCCGAAACGGACAGCCATTTGAAACGGAATCAGTGTGTAAGTGTGATAACTCTACTGAATATATGAGTATATCCTGTGAAAATACAGATTAAAGTGCCACTAACTACGCCATATACTACAACAGGCTTGATGAATCATTGAGGTGTGATAACCCCTATATTTCTTTGCACCAACAAAACGGAATGACAGCGAGAAGGAAGATGATTGAAATAATGGATATGATTGGATTTAGTGGGGCTATTTACCGCACCGAATATGCAATGATATGTCAGCTTATGACACGTATAGACACCCCCATTGCAGTATGATTTTTACTACTTTTATTTGCAGTGGAAATACCAACAGAACAAGAAAATAATGTATAACTAAAAATATTGACAACAATGAACATCATCAGTTTTGAAGAGAGAACCTTTGAGGGAATTGCTGCCAAGTTTGAGTACTTCGTGCAGCGAGTGGACAACCTTTGTCGCCGACACGGTGAGAAGAAAATTGACGAGTGGATGGATAACCACGATGTCTGCCGGAAACTGCGTATCAGTCCAAGGACTTTGCAGACACTTCGTGATAACGGAACGCTTGCATTCAGCAAGATTGGTAACAAGACCTACTATCGCCCCGAAGATGTTGAACGCATTATCAGGATTGTAGAGGATAGACGCAAGGAAGCCCAATGGCGAGGTAGAACCATTTGACCGAGTGAAATGAGTGAACTAACAATAAATAATACTAAAAGCGTATGAACAATGAAATTCGAGAAAAAGACCATGAGTGGGTAAAGATGTTCCACTCAAACATCGACAGGTTATTAGTGTTGATTGAGAAATTATTTGAAAAGCGACAGCCAGGTGCGTTCAACGATGAACTGCTGACCGACAAGGAGGTCGCCCACATCTTGAAAGTAAGCCGAAGAACTTTGCAGGATTACCGTAACAACGGGATCTTGTCCTACATTCAGGTGGGCGGTAAAATCCTCTACCGAACCTCTGATGTACAGCGGACAATAATGAGTGGATTCAAGGAGGCGTATAGGCTACGGGATAGCGGATAATCGCTAAAAAGAATAGGGGTTGTGTTTTGTAGCAACACAACCCCTTAATTGTGGGCGGGAGAGGAATCGAACCTCTACTTTATTATGCGGATCTATTGATTTCAGAAAAAGTGTCCCGATACATTCATTCAAGAAGAGCTCCGCCCAGTCCACATAAAGCCCACCGTCCTAAAAGTTTACCTAATGTCATCATAATATTCAGAGATTTATTGAAATTAAACAGGCTAATCCACCCAAGTACCCACTGGTAAAAAGTAGGCAGAGGACATCCGAATAAATGAATCGAAACTAAACAGATTCCTATGTTCAATCTATTTTTCGCGGTAAAGATACGAATTTATCACAAATTAGAGAATTTACTGAGAAACAAATATTATCTTTACTGCAAAAAAAACAAATCTATCATTATGTATCTTAAATTCGATTCAGAAAAAGGAAAAGAGATGCTGATTAAAGCATATTCAAAGTTGAATAAAGAATCTCTTAAAGCAAGAAGTGTTGTGGAACCGAATGCAACAGAACGTAATCAATACCATAGAGATTTTACTCGAATATTGTATTCCCCGTCGTTTAGACGGCTACAAGGTAAAATGCAAATTCTAGGTATTCAAAATGATGCTTTTTTTAGGAATCGGTTAACTCATAGTTTAGAAGTTTCACAAATAGCTAGAGATATTGCATCCATTATTGGGCAGATTGTTGGTAATGATGCATATTCAGCTGCTACCGACCTATATGTGATTGAAGCAGCTGCTTTAGCCCACGATATTGGTCATCCAGCCTTTGGACATAGTGGTGAAAGATGTTTAGATGAAATCTGTAAGAACTATAACTTAGGTAGATTCGAAGGTAATGCTCAAAATTTTAGAGTCCTTAATCATATTGAGAAAAAACTTCCTAATAGTAAGGGGCTTAATTTAACATATCGTACACTCTTAGCTATAAATAAATATATAGTTAAAGAAAACAAAAAGTCTGATAAAATTCTATATGCGGAAGATTACGATATGTTATTTGAAATCAGGGAAAAGTTGGGGTTGTTAAATGAGCGAACTCTTGATGTCCAAATCATAGATGTTGCAGATGAAATAGCATATGCTGTACATGATTTGGAAGATGGATTATCATTAGGATATTTTAATATAGATGAAATAACCTATCAATTACAAACCGATTTAGGAGAAAGTGCCAAAGAGGTTGTTTTATTTAAACAAATGGTCAACGATGCGAAGCAATTAGCATCTCAGTCAACTTCTTATAAAACCACTCAAGAATATTCACAAATATTTAGAAGAGCGTTAGTTTCAAAATTAACTAATAGATTTATACAAGATGTTGGTTGGGTAGAGGTTGAGGATAAACAAAAGAAAGAACATGGGACTCCTAATATTACGCATGAATTAGGATGTTGTGAATGGAATAGATTAGTTCATAAATTAAAAAAAATTATATATAAGGCAGCGACAAGACACGATACAATACGACTATACGAAAAGAGAGGTAGTATTGTTATTAATGCTTTGTTTAAAATATACTCCGATAAAGAAAATTATCAATTATTAACACCTGATTATCGACCAAATATAGACTATAAAAAAGATAAAATAACAAAAAAAGAACAGCGTAAATTAAATCGTGCAGCAGTGGATTTCATTTCTGGAATGATGGATGATTTTGCAAAATCAATGTATAAACGATACTACAACATTAATTTCGATGAAATTCCGATAAGGACGTTAGAATAGTAAATTAGAGCACCCTTTGGCTTATGGTCAAAGGGTGCTGTGATAATTGTAGAATTAAATTAATCAATAGGTCAAGGCGAATTTTAGACCGACCGCCTCAGAAATCATAATGAATGTAGATAACTGCATATCGGTTTCACCTTTTTCGAGCATAGCCACATACTCACGCTTCTTGCCAATCTTATTGGCAAGCTGCTGTTGAGTGATTCCGGCTGATTTACGGGCATTTTTCAACACCTCGGCATAGTACCAGGCACGAGACTTCGCATCGAACTCATCACGCGAAGCAGTACCTTTTGCTCCGTACTCATCGACAAACATATCCTCTGTGGTAGGAAGATGTTTGAGCTTGTTAATGTCAATCTTTGGTCTCATTGCTGTAAACTGTTTAAAATTTGTTCTGCTTTTTGTATCTCTTTCTTATAGTCCTTTGTGGACTTCTTCATAAAACCATTCAAAAGAAGTATCTGCTCGGCTTCAATGAAATTCTCATGGTCAATGGTAAAGAGTATGACTCTATATTCATTACCTACCGAAATACGTAACTCATAGAAATCGGTATCCACAAGTTTCTTTACCAACTTGGTATTTACGACCTTTACATCCGCAATAATGTTCATGGCATATTTTACCTTGTTCTGAACATTTGAAGGTAGCGAATTGTAAAACTCATCAAATTCTGTACTTCTTATCATAGTTCTCATGTTGCAAATGTAATACATTTATTACATTCTACAAAGCAAATGCCAAAAAAGTTTACGGAAGGGGGGAAAATCAGCGATGCGAAGCCAATTATTTTTCTGGAGGGAGTGCAGTTTACCGTCTGCCCAATTATTATGGTTCCTAAAAAATATCCCTCAAAAGATAGAAACGGAAACAGCGTACATTTAGGCTATCAACTCATAGACCTATCTGTACGCTGTTCTTTTTGTGCTTTAATTACTTTTCCGTCAGTCGTTTGTTCCCGTTGCCAAAAGCGTCCATTGTACAGACGTGAAAGGGGAAAGGTTTTCGGGCTGAATACTCTCCGTAGGAGGAAGATTCTGCCCGAAACGGCTTGCCGCTTGACCTTTTCACTTTCAGAAGAGTCTGTACTAACTTAATGGACAGCAACGGGAATAAGCGACTGATGGAATAAATCTATACTTGTACCATAGAATTTCTTTTCTCAATTAATCTATCCATATCCTCCGAAATCTTATCATCAGTTACTTTGGCATATCCTTGAGTTGTGCGAATATTAGTGTGTCCCATCATCTTGGCAATACTTTCCATTGGAACTCCTGCCGAGACAAGGAGTGTTCCGAATGTGTGTCTCGATTGATGGTAGGATAAGTTATGCTTGAATTGATGTGCAAATCCCAATTCGTGTATTTCGAACCAAATCATATCTCTGCAAGGTAATGGAAATATTGGCTTGCTGTCGTCTGTGGTATTGTACAACGAAATAATCTGTTTGGCTATCGGATGCAGTGGAATAAATGCCTCTACTTCTGTTTTCTTGCGATATGTTCTAATGTACTTTCGACCATCAGCAGTTGTCCCTATGTGATGAGGATAGAGCCTCTGCACATCCACATACGCTAAACCACAAAAGCAAGAGAAAATAAATGTTCGTCTCGCCAACTCCTGCAATGGATCAAGTTTAGGATGGTTCATTATATCCTGTAACTGACTTTTGCTTATATACATCAACTTCTTTGGTGGTTTCTTCTCATATTGAATATCGTCAAGCGGATTGAAACGAAGTATACCATTATCCACAGCCAGATAGACCAATCGTTTAAGCCAACACAAACAATGGTTTCTATAAGTTGGTTTGTGTGAGTAGTTCATCTTCAAATAGAGGATATAGTTATTGCCAAACCCTTCTGTAATATCGGTGAATAGCATATCCTCCTTACCCAACGAATTGATATACTCGCGCAAATAGTGCTGATACATCTTTGACCCACGATAAGAAGATGTAGAATCAATCTGAACAGAACGGATTTTAAGGTTCTCCCTCTCAATCTCGCCAGCCTGCAGAATGTACTTTGGAACATCTGACACTCCCGTAATAGAGTTCTTTAACAATTCGGCAGTAATGACACCATTTTCTTTTAGCAGACGGTTGTAAGCATCATCTATACGATTCTTATAGTCGTTGAGCATTTCATTGGTTCTGCAATTCTTTGTTTCGCCCTTATTGCTGTTCCACTCATCAGGACGGCAACATAGTCCTGTTGATAATACAACGGCTTTACCATCGATGGTTACTCGGCACATAATGGCCGTTGTGCCATCAGCCTTAATCTTGCTACGGTTGATGTAGTATAGTTGTTTATATGTACTTCTCATAATTCAAACTGTTTGTGGATTATAAAACTAATGTCATATCGCTTGTTGCCTTGATGAATATATCCATATCGTCAAACAACTTTTTCGGTGTTACTCGCGCATACAGTTGTGTAGTCGTAAGATTGGTATGACCAAGCATTTTACTAATGGTTTCAATGGGAACTCCTGCTTCAAGAGTTATCAAACTTCCGAAGGTATGCCTTCCCATATGATAGACCAAATCCGTCTTAATACCTGCCAAATCTCGAAGCCCTTTCATATGTCTCCGCAAGTTAGGGTGGTGTATCATAGGAAATAACTCCTTGCGTTCATCACTGCGATATTTCTCTATCAAAGCAATTGCTTCCGGCAATAGTTTTACACGACCTAGATGTTCATTCTTTTTACGCATATATTTCAGCCATAAAGCGCCATTATCATCTGTGTAAAGATTGTCGTTTGTAATGGATATCGCATCGGCATACGGTACACCCGTATAGCAAGCAAATAGAAATAAATCCCTAACGATATTATGAGTAACTCGTGATTCAGGGATTTCTACATCACGAATCTTTTCAAAATCCTCACGACTCAATGCACGTGGAGCTTTCCTATTCTCTTTTGGTAGTTTGAAGTTGACAAAATAGCGTTTCTCGGAATGTCCCTCTTTGAATGCCAATCGGCAAATCTTTTTGAGGATAGCCAGATAGTGTCTTGCTGTATCAACTGCAAGACCTTTGTCTTTTAGAACATACTCCTGAAATTCGTATGCCATCTGCTCATTCAGCTGGCCGAAAGCCAAATCATTTACTTTGAAACGCTTCTTGATGTACTCGCCAAGATACCTGCGAGTGTATATGTAGGTTGACATAGAAGATTTAGCAACATCAATGCCTATTCTCGACTGCATATCCTCAATATGAATATCCAATCGTCTGAGTAGTGTCATTTGAGTTTCAACACTTCCTTGAAACGCCTCTTTGACTGTGGTAGCAGCAAAATCAATCTTTCGTTCCAAAAGAGAGTCGAATGCCGAGTTTATGGCAAGCAGCAGCTTGTCTATCTTGGCATTGATTTCAACAGCCTCTTTGCTTTTTCCATTAAGTCGGCTTTCACGAGGATTCCATAATTGGGGAGTACACGACAGCTTGCTACTAAACTGTGCCATCGTTCGGTTTACGGTAATACGTCCCATAATGGGAGCCTTACCAGACTTGTCTAATCCACTCTTTTTTAGGTAGAGCAACACTTTGAATTTTTCTACTTTCATACGCTTATATTTTTAGTGGCAAATTTAGCCTGTATATAAGCGTTCTTTACTATGCAAAATAATGACAATCAACGCAATGTGATGTATTTGCGGATTATTTCGTTACCTCTCGGCTTTCGGTAACAGCCAAGCTAACGATTTGGTAACTGAACACCTGCCGAAATCCGCAATTTCTTGCGTAGCCTTTACTATGCAAGACAAACGCTTTTAGCTGTTTCTCAACCATTTACGTTTAGTCTATTCAATTCTGAAATCGTCTGCTTTACCACTTGCTTTCCACCGCCGGCAACAGACTCTCGGCATCGAAATAAACAGGATAGTTAAAGAAATGTTCGGCAAGTTCCCCTTTCAGAGAGAGCAAAAAAGCCCTTTGAGCCGAAAGTTGACGGGAAGATATTGGCGAGTGTTTCCCCACGGCAACAGCACCATCCACATCACCCTTTTTAAAGAAGACATACTGCAACGCCTCGCGACGAAAATCCTTATCGCCATCGGAAAGAGAACCCACAGCCATAAACAATAGCACAAAAATAATAAGATTGCGCCAAATTATTCTATGGGCCACCGCCGATGAATCCTTAATCTTCTCGAAAAGCATCCTGTTGAGAACAAACGAGAAACCCGCATACAACAGCAGCCCGGCACCGGACACCCAGCCCCACATCGCAAGACCATAATCCCCAACGAAAAAAGAGCGGTCAATATCCGTAAAAAAGGCAAGCAGCAAAGCCGATGGAATATAAGCCATCGCCGTCCACTCGCGCCGGAACCCGGCAAAGCGGTTCAACCACAATGCCGAGCCCAACAGCAGAAGAGTGAAAACTGCGGAGAGAAGATAACCGTTATACTGCAATTTCCCCGTTGCAACAACATCGTAGACCACCTCAATTTCGGGCGACTTATATATTGCAACAAATGTAAAAGCGAACAGCGCGAAAATCAGCGCACAAAGTATTGTAATGAAATTCTGCAAACGCCTCTCCCCTGCATTTCTCATAATTTATTCCTTATTCTTTTTAAGCACAAGCGCAGTGCGTGCCGGCAAATAGAGCATCAGCCAACCTTTTTTGCGACGTGCGTGCAATTTATCATATTGAGTAAAGTGAGTTTGTGTTTCATCGACAAGAGCATTTCCACCAAACTGTTCCGAGTCGGTGTTAAGCACAATCGAATATGAACCCTCGGGCACCAACAACCCATAATCGGTAAACGAGCGTGTGGGGCTGAAATTAAACACAAAAATCAAATCCTTGCGCGAGAAAGCAAGCACTTGGTCGCCATCGTTGTGCCACACCTCCTGCACCGGACGATTCTGGAAATTACGGACACCGCCGATAAGTTTCATCAGTTCCTCGTCGAACTTGCCCAGAAGCGTGTAGTTGTACGAAGGATTATCGACAAGGCTCCACTGACGGCGAGCATACTTGTGGCTCCAACCATTACCCTCACGCGGGAAGTCAATCCATTCGGGGTGCCCGAATTCGTTGCCCATAAAGTTAAGGTAACCTCCGTTTATTGTAGCCGCAGTCATCAGGCGAATCATCTTGTGCAACGCAATACCGCGTGTCACGGTACCCGTCTCGTCGCCACGATTGAAGTGCCAATACATATCAGCATCAATCAAGCGGAAAATAATAGTCTTATCGCCCACCAACGCTTGGTCGTGGCTCTCGGCATAAGAAATAGTGCGCTCATCCTTGCGGCGGTTGGTAAGCTCCCAATAAATCTCCGAAGGCTTCCAATCCTCGTCCTTGCGCTCCTTTATAATCTTTATCCAGAAGTCGGGAATATTCATCGCCATACGATAATCGAATCCATAGCCGCCATCCTCGATGGGCGCAGCCAATCCGGGCATTCCCGACACCTCCTCGGCAATGGTTATAGCCTTGGGGTTAACCTCGTGAATGAGCCTGTTGGCAAGCGTGAGGTAGCAGATTGCATCACCATCCTGATGGCCGTTGAAATAATCGGCATAACTGCAAAAAGCCTCACCAAGGCCGTGGCTGTAATATATCATAGATGTAACGCCGTCGAAACGGAAGCCATCGAATTTAAACTCTTCGAGCCAATATTTACAGTTCGACAAAAGGAAGTGAACAACCTCGTTCTTGCCATAATTGAAACAGAGCGAATCCCAAGCATTGTGGATGCGACGGTCGCCACCGTGGAAATACTGTGCAGGGTCGCCATCGAGCAGGCCCAATCCCTCCATTTCATTCTTCACCGCGTGCGAATGGACAAGGTCCATAATAACAGCTATTCCCATTCCGTGAGCAGCATCGATAAGTTCCTTCAACTCCTCGGGAGTACCGAAGCGGGAAGAGGGTGCAAAAAAGTTCGACACGTGATAACCGAAGCTGCCATAATAGGGGTGCTCCTGTATAGCCATAATCTGAATGCAATTATAACCGTCGGCAGCCACACGCGGCAACACGTTGTCCTTAAATTCGCGATAGGTTCCCACCTTCTCTTCCTCCTGCGCCATACCCACGTGGCACTCGTAAATGAGCAACGGCGTGCGCTTGGGAGTGAACTTCTTGTTCTTGAACACATACTCCTCCTCGGGAGCCCACACCTGTGCACTGAATATCTTTGTGGCATCATCCTGAACCACACGGCGCACCCACGCAGGGATACGCTCGCCACAGCCGCCGTCCCAATAGACCTTCATCTTGTAGTGCTGGCCGTGCTGCAAAGCCTTCTTGGGCAGACGGCGTTCCCACACACCTCCGGCAAGCTGTTTCAGTTCATATTCCGGCAATTCCTCCCAATTGGAAAAATCGCCCACTAAAACAATTTTAGTAGCATTGGGTGCCCACTCACGGAATACCCAACCGGTTGCTGTACGGTGTAAGCCGAAGTATAAATAACCCGAAGCAAAGCTCGACAATGTCTGTCGGCCGTTCTTTGTCAACTCTCTCTCTCTTTTCAGGAAATAACGATAACGTGCATCGATATCCAAATTAAAGGGAGCCAAATAACCGTCACGTTCTACAAGTTTCAGCATAGGTCTTTATTTTATTATGGTTAGTTTTATTTTTTAGCAAAAAAAGGGAGAAACTACTCCACGGCTACCTTCACTATAACCTTTTTCACAGGCACAGGAGTAACAGCAGGCGCGTGCCCGTCCTGTGGGAAGAATATAGTAAACATAGAATTCTTCACCTCGAAGTAACTTGCGGCAAGCATACCCACGGGGTAAAGAATCACATCATTACTTTCATCATACTCACCGGCAGGAAGCTGCTCCAACGGAGTGTAGCCCATAACCTCGTCGGCCGAGATTGGAACCTGAATGTCGATATATTTGCGATGCACCTCCACAGGCACCTCCTCTTTTGTTCGAGGCTTTGCCTCCATCACATTTGCAAAAACCTCGTCACCACAAATCTCGTTGCGGCCGAGGGGCAGATTCTTTAAATCGCTGTTCAGCAGAAAATCTATTGCTTTTGCAAAATTAGGGTGCAACCCCTCATAGTTTTTAAGATTTTTAATTGAATCGAGAATCATAGTCTTTGTATTTTATTTTATGCTTATTGTTCCTAAACTGTAAACACACTCTCTGATAACCTTGCCCGCAGAGTCCTTCACCACAAATTTGCCGTGACGCTGCCCCTCTTCAAAGGTTCCTTCGTAACGAGTGCCATCGGTATCTACTGCAACGCCGTTGCCGTGCTCCTCACCATCGAGAAAGCCTCCGCGATACTTTTTTCCATCGGCAAGACGCAGAATGCCCTGCCCGTTCATCATATCTTCACTCCAATCTCCCTCATAGACATCACCGTTCGGCCAGAGATATTTTCCCTTGCCCGAACGTTCACCATCGACCCATTCTCCTTCATACACCGCACCCGACGGGTATTTTATGCGACCATAGCCATTGCGCAGGCCATCGGCAAAGTGCCCGTCGTAAACAGTGCCGTCGGCATCGGTAAAGAGCCCCTTGCCGTGCCACACGCCATTGGCATAATCTCCAACATAGCTGCAACTGTCGGCAAAAGTGTAAACGCCCTTGCCGTGACGCAGGTCGTTGAGCCACGAGCCATTATATTCATCGCCATTGGGATAGAAATAACGGCCCTCACCACTCCTCACGCCACTCTTCCAGTCGCCCACATACTTGCTGTTGTCGCTCCACACAAAAGTTCCGATGCCATTATACCGGTCATCCTTCCATTCGCCCGAATAAGTGGCACCGTTCGCAAAGAAATAACTGCCGGTGCCGTTACGTTTATCCTCGTTCCAATAGCCCACATAAAAATCGCCATTGGGGTAGGTCATCTTGCCATATCCTTTCTGAAAATCGAGCTCCCAAAAGCCATCGTACACCTTGCCATCGGCAAAATGGAACACACCCTTGCCGTGCTGACGGCCATCGACAAAAGCACCCTCGTAGCACTCACCGTCGCTATAAGTGTAAATACCTATTCCTTGGCGCACTCCACGCGAGAATTGCCCCTCATAGGTATCACCGTTAGGGTAGACCGCCTTGCCATAGCCGTTTGGTTTTTTACCCTTAACCTCACCGACATACTCTACTCCGCCTTTAAGGGAGAGTTTCTTGGAATTTACAGAATTACTAATAGCTTTTGAAACCATTTCACGCACCGAACCAGACTGTTCCGGCACTTTATCATCACTCGCAGAAGAGTTCTGCGCAGCTACCACACAGGGCAGCAAAAGGAGTAGAAATAAAAAAACTATATTATGTTTCATTAAAAAAATCTTTTTCATCCGGCAACATCAAATTGCCAAAATCATAACAGCAAACAACACCGTGATATTCAACAACGCAACATTCAACAATACAACATTCAAAGCGAGCGCAGCCTATTTTCGCGATAGTAACGCAGTTTACCACAATAACATAAAGCAAAGATAGTGCAAGCGAGCGAGATACATAAAGTTTACTTTAATGTATTTCAAAGCGAGCGCAGCCTATTTTCGCGATAGTAACGCAGTTTACTATCGCAAAGATACCCAATAAAACGGAAGAATAATCTATTTAAGAGCAAAAAAAAGTGCTATAATTTTTATGCTAAACATAAAATGATTACTTTTGCGTTTGAAATTTTCGGAAAATAATAAAAAAGATATAATTATGAGTAACAAAAACACACACGAAGCACCCATCATCGCCGATGAGGTTCTTTCAAAATCGGAGGCATTGGTTATCAAATACAAAAAGACCCTTGTAACCATAATTGCAGCCTTTGTAATAATCATTGTAGGCTATATGTGCTACAACACATTTGTCGCAGAGCCCAGAGAAAAAGAGGCAGCAGAGACAATTTTCGCCGCAGAAAATATGTTTGCCGCAAAAGAATTCCAGAAAGCACTCGACGGTGACGGCGTAAACCCCGGATTCATTCAGATAGCCGAGGAGTACAGTGGAACAGCAGCAGGAAACATCGCAAACGCATACGCAGGAATGTCGCTTGCACAGCTCTCTCGCTACGAAGAAGCCATCGATTACCTTAAAGCATTCAGCGGCGACGACAAGATGGTGGCTCCCGCCGTATACGGCACACTCGGCAGCTGCTATGCACAAACAGGCGACATTGATGCAGCCATAAGCAACTACAAGAAAGCCGCCAACAAGGCAAACAACACAACAATCAGCCCCTATTATCTGTTGCAGGCCGGAATTATGTGCGAGCAACAAGGCGACAAAGAGGAGGCAGCCGAGCTCTATCAAGAGATAAAGAGCAAATACACCGCATCGCCCCTCTCAATGGACATTGACAAATACATTAACCGTGTAAAATAATTTACCGGAGGAACAAAAGAGGAAAAGCAGCCTGCGGTCGCAGGCTGCTTTTTTAATAAACAAATGGCCGGCGAAGCGCACGAGGAGGGAGTTTACTTATAACGTAAATGACCGACGAGAAAGCAAGCAACAACGAAGTAGATTACCTTTTTTAATCAATTTTATGGCAACAGAAATGCATAACCTCTCTGCTTACGACGCGAGCATAGTAGCAGACGGAAAAGGAAGAAAAGTGGGCATAGTATATGCCGAGTGGAACAACGAAATAACATACGCTTTAAGGGACGGTGCAATAAAAACACTCATCGAAAATGGAGTGAACAGCGAAGATATTGACACAAAGAGCGTACCCGGCAG
Source organism: Bacteroidaceae bacterium (assembly GCA_017466065.1). The sequence continues at coordinate 20,744 of JAFTUV010000017.1, read as the reverse complement.
CTGGGAACTAATATTCGGCGCATCGCAGATGGTAAAAAGCGGCAAATATGACAGCGTGATAGCCATAGGATGCGTGATAAGAGGCGACACTCCCCATTTCGACTATATATGCGAGGGTGTGACAGCCGGGCTGTCGAAACTCAATGTCGAGGGTGACATTCCTGTAATATTCGGCCTTATAACCACAAACAACCTGTTGCAAGCGCAGGAGCGCAGCGGCGGACGACTGGGCAACAAAGGCGACGAGTGTGCCGTTACAGCATTGCAGATGATGGCGACATTCAAATAAAGAACGAAAGAACTTGAATAGCACACAACCTAAATTCATATTGACAAAGGATGGCATTCTGCGCTTGGGCGAGGTAAAAAGGCACTACGATTTACTGCGCCCGGGAGAGCATTGCTTGGGCGGAGGCTTTTATAAACTCGACTATTTGTCGAGGAGGCTGTTGCTCAACGGCGAGTCGAGCGAATTTGGCGAGCCTGCGTGGGAGAGGGTCGACTGCATCAGATTATCGGCCTATTATCGAGGACTGGAACTTATATACACTTCGTGGGACAGTTGGAGGGAGCCTGTTGTTATAAGCGATATTTCAGAGGTTGTGTATGAATGATAATATTTAGGAACATATAAAACAGCAAGCCCGCTCGTATGAGCAGGCTTGCCTTGAAAATATATCGTTGAAATGGTGATTATTTACCAAAGTAACGATGGAAAAGGCCTTCGAATCCTTTGCCGTGACGAGCCTCATCCTTTGCCATTTCGTGAACCGTATCGTGAATAGCATCGAGATTGAGCTCTTTTGCACGCTTCGCAATGCGATATTTATCGGCGCAAGCACCCGATTCGGCATTCATACGCTTGTCGAGGTTTGTCTTTGTATCCCAAACAACATCACCAAGAAGCTCGGCAAATTTAGCAGCGTGCTCAGCCTCTTCCCAAGCGTAACGCTTGAAAGCCTCGGCAATTTCGGGATAACCCTCGCGGTCGGCCTGACGGCTCATTGCAAGATACATACCAACCTCGGTGCACTCACCCATAAAGTGGTCGTTAAGGTCCTTTATCATTTCGGCGTCACAGCCTTTTGCCACGCCTACAACGTGCTCCTGCACAAACTCCAACTTGCCATTCTCTACAAGCTCGTTGAAACGCTCCGAAGGAACTTTACACATAGGGCAACGCTCGGGTGCCGATTCGCCTTCGTGAATATAACCGCATACTGAACAAATGTACTTTTTCATAATCGTAAAATTTTAAATTGTTATTATCCTTAATTATCTTTTTCTCATTTTTTATTGCTGCACAGTGGGCAATTACCTTTTAAATAGAGCTGTGCCTCTTTTACCTCGAACCCGGCAAGGCCATCGACCATCGATAGAAACTCGTTCTTTATTTTCAGGTCCACTATCTTGCCGCAACAGTTGCAACGGAAGTGCGCGTGAGAGGTAGTGTCACCATCGAAGCAGCGCAGGGTGTCGTCTATTGTGAGCATCTGCACAAGACCTGCATCGACAAAGAGTTTCAGCGTATTATAGACCGTGGTTAGGGAGAAAGAGCCAAGCTCGTCGCGCAAAGCTGCATAAACAACATCGGCAGTGGGATGAACAGGGTGGTTCTTCACATATTCATAAATTGCCAGACGCTGAACCGACGGGCGGATGCCTGCATTTATAAGCTCTTTCTTTAACTCGGAACGGGGTATCATCTTTTTATTTGTTTTTATATTTTTGTTGTTCATTTTTGAAATCATTGCAAATATAAAACCATTTCATTATTACTTCCAAACTTTTCGGCACTTTTTTTCGTTTTTTTTGATTTTTTTTGAAAAACCACCTTTCAGCACCTTTTATTAAGAGGTGAAACCTTGCATTTATCACATCAATGGTTTAACTTTGTAGTAGTAAAATAGAATTATTATAACAATTAATAAGGAGAATACTTTGCTGTCGGTCGATAACATAAGGGTTGATTTTGGAGGAAGAAATCTTTTTCACGATGTAAGTTTCATAGTGAACAAGAGGGATCGCATTGCCCTTGTGGGAAAAAACGGAGCGGGCAAGAGCACACTGTTAAAGATTATCGCCAATATTCAACAGCCAACCGAGGGAGCAGTGTCAAAGCCTCGCGATTTTACCGTGGGCTATCTTCCACAGGTAATGAACCACGTCGAGGGGCGCACCGTGTTTCAAGAGGCAGAGCTTGCCTTTGAGCACATACACGAAATGGAGGAACGCCTTGCCGCAATGAACAACGAACTTGCCGAGCGCACCGACTACGACAGCGAGGAGTATCACAGACTGATAGAGGCATACACCCATCTTAACGAGCAATACACGATGATGGGCGGCAGCCACTATGAGGCCGAAATTGAACGCACATTGCAAGGACTCGGATTCCGCCGGAGCGACTTTACCCGCCCCACCAAGGAATTCAGCGGAGGGTGGAGAATGAGAATAGAGCTTGCAAAATTATTATTGCAGCACCCCGACATTCTATTGCTCGACGAGCCCACCAACCACCTTGACATTGAAAGCATACAGTGGCTGGAACAGTTCCTTGCCCGCAGCAGCAATGCAGTGCTGCTTGTGAGCCACGACCGCGCATTCCTGAACGCCGTAACCAACCGCACCATTGAAATTTCGTGCGGACGCATTTACGACTACAAGCTATCATACGATAAATTTATGCTCGCCCGCAAGGAGCGTCGCGAGCAACAGATACGCGCCTACGAGAACCAGCAGAAAGAGATTGCCGACACAATGGAATTCATAGAGAAATTCCGTTACAAGCCCACAAAGGCCGTGCAGGTGCAGAGCCGCATAAAACAGCTCGAAAAAATGGTACCCATTGAGATTGACGAGGAGGACACCAGCCGATTGCGACTGCGTTTCGCACCCGCCACACGCAGCGGCAACTACCCCATCATCTGCAACAACACCAAAAAGAGTTTCGGCGACCACACGGTGTTCGACAATGTAAACTTCACCATAAACCGTGGCGAGAAAGTGGCATTTGTGGGGCGTAACGGCGAGGGAAAGACCACGCTTGTGCGTTGCATTCTGAAAGAACTTGAACACGAGGGGGAAATTATCATCGGCCACAATGTGCAGACAGGCTATTTTGCCCAGCATCAGGCACAGTTGCTCGACGAGAAGCTCACCGTGTTCCAGACTATCGACAATGTGGCAACAGGCGACATACGCCTGCGCATACGCGACATTTTAGGAGCCTTTATGTTCGGCGGAGAAGCATCGGAAAAACCGGTTAAGGTGCTGTCGGGAGGCGAGCGCAGCCGCTTGGCAATGATACGCCTGCTGCTGCAACAGATGAACCTGCTCATTCTCGACGAGCCTACCAACCACCTTGATATGCAATCGAAAGATGTGTTGAAGGAGGCCATACGCGACTTTGACAGCACGGTGATTGTGGTGAGCCACGACCGCGAATTTCTCGACGGGCTTGTGACAAAGGTCTATGAATTCGGCGACGGAAAGGTGAAAGAGCATTTAGGCGGCATATACGACTACCTTGCCACGAAAAATGCAACCAACATAAACGAAGCATTGCAATCGACTGCAAAAGCGACAGGGCCGAATGAGGCTCCAAAAAGCGTAAGCGAGAACAGATTGAGCTACGAGGCTGAAAAGCAGTTACAGAAGCAGCGACGCAAACTCGAACGGCAGATAGAGGATTGCGAGAATGCGGTGAACGAATTGGAGGCGGCAATCGCGGCAATGGAGGAACTTATGAGCACTGTGGAGGGGAGCACGCAACAGAATTTCACAAAATATGCCTCCCTGAAAAAACAGCTTGCCGACGCAATGGGCGACTGGGAAAAGAAAATGGAAGAACTCGAAAATTTGAATTAGGATATAATAATGAGAAAGATTTTAATCTGCGCGGCAATATTTATGGGAGTTGCCGCCTGCACAACCGAAAAGAAGATGGAGTCGATGATTGATTTTACAAATATGGACACTACGAAGTGTCCCGGAAGCGATTTTTACGAGTATGCCACAGGCGGATGGGCAAAGAAGAACCCCCTCACCGATGAATATGCACGATACGGGCAGTTCGATGCTCTGCGCGAGAAGAGCAAGGAGCAGTTACAGGAGCTTGTCCTTGAACTTGCCGCGCAGGAGAATGCACCCGGCAGTAACGGGCAGAAGGTGGGCGACCTATACAATCTGGCAATGGACAGCACACGCCGCAACACTCTTGGCAACAGCCCCATAAAGCCCCTGCTCGACGAAGTTGCACAGCTAACCGACCGAGCCGACATTCTGCCCCTTGCAGCAAAGAACTATCGCTTGGGCATAGGCGGATTCTTCGCCACAGGCATAGGCAGTGACATTATGGACAGCAACAAGAACATCCTCACCGTGGCACAGGCAGGCCTCTCGTTGCCCGAAAAGAGCTATTACAGCGACACCGACGAAGCCACAACCAACATACGCAACAAATTCAAAGAATTTGTGGTAAATATGTTCAAACTGCAAGGCTTCGACGAGGAGAAGGCAAAGGAGAATATGGAGGCGGTGATGAGAATAGAAACACGCATAGCCGACAAATCATTGAGCCGCGTGGAGCGTCGCAACCCTATGAACAACTACCACCCGATGAGTTACGACGAGGTAAAAAAGCAATTCCCGACCATAGATTGGGACAAGTTCTTTGCTCCCTTGGGCCTCAACGGCATAAAGGAGATGAACATAGGACAACCGGCGACCATTACCGAGGTGAGCGAGATTATAAACAATGTTCCCATAAGCGATATTATCGCCTATATGCAGTGGCGTATAATAAACTCAACCTCTTCGGAATTGAGCGATGAAATTGGCGACCTTGCATTCGACTTCTACGGCCGCACTATGAGTGGCAAGAAAGCTCAACAGCCCCGTTGGAAACGCGCTCTTGCAGCCACCGACGGCTCATTAAGCGAAATTATCGGACAGTTGTATGTGGCAAAATTCTTCCCTCCCGAAGCAAAGGAACGTATGGTGGAACTTGTCAGGAACCTGCAAATAGCACTGGGAGAGCGCATCGACGCACAAGGCTGGATGAGCGACAGCACAAAAGCCGCCGCACACGAGAAACTCGACGCCTTCACCGTGAAAATAGGCTACCCCGACAAGTGGCAGGATTACAGCAAACTCACTATCGACCCACAGAAAAGCTATTCGGAGGTGTGCCGCGACATTTCGGCCTTCGGCTGGGACGACCACATTGAAAAGAATTTCAACAAGCCGGTCGACCGCAGCGAATGGCACATTTCGCCCCAGACTGTAAATGCCTATTACAGCCCTGTTACCAACGAGATATGCTTCCCAGCCGCCATTCTGCAATATCCGTTCTTTGATATGCACGCCGACGATGCATTCAACTACGGAGCCATCGGCGTGGTGATTGGACACGAAATGACACACGGGTTCGACGACCAAGGACGGCAATTCAACAAGGACGGCAATTTCGCCAACTGGTGGAGCGAAGAGGATGCAAAGAGCTTTAACGAGCGCACAAAGGTGATAATAGACTTTTTCGACAAGATAGAGGTTCTTCCCGGGCTCAACGCCAACGGCAAACTGACCGTGGGCGAGAATATCGCCGACCACGGTGGCCTTATGATTGCTATGCAGGCGTTCAAGAATGCCACAAAGGAGAACCCGTTACCCACAGAGGAAGGCTTCACACCCGAACAACGTTTCTACCTTGCCTACTCCAACGTGTGGGCCGGAAACATTCGCGACGAAGAGATACGCAACCTCACAAAGACCGACCCACACTCGCTTATGCGTTGGCGCGTGAACGGCACCCTGCCACATATTGACGACTGGTACACCGCTTTTGGAATAACAGAAAAAGACCCGCTGTTTGTGCCCGAAGAGGAACGCCTCGATATTTGGTAAAGAACAGAAGAACACACTTATAACAACCAACCACAACTCCGCAATTATGCCTATAAAAGTACCGACAGGACTACCAGCACTGCAAGCAGTACTCGACGAAGGAAATGAGTTCGAGGTTTTTACCACCCCGACAGAAAGAACCCTCAGAATAGCTCTGCTCAACCTGATGCCTATGAAGGAGCCTACCGAGGCCGACTTCATACGCGTGCTTTCCACAACCAAAGAGGAGGTGGAGATTGTACTGATGAAGCTGGACACGCACACACCCAAGCACGCCACCCCCGAACATATGCAACGTTACTACAAGGGGTTCGGCGAGCTGAAAAGTGAACATTTCGACGGGCTTATAATTACCGGAGCACCCATCGAGAAGATTGCATTCGAAGAGGTTACCTATTGGCCCGAACTATGTAAAATTTTCGAATGGGCAAAAAGCAATGTTACATCGACGCTCTTCATCTGCTGGGCCGCACAGGCCGGGCTTTATAGGAAATTCGGCATACAGAAGCATTTATTACCTAAAAAAATGTTCGGAGTATTCCCTCACACACAACTCAATATAGAGCATCCGTTGCTCACAGGCTTCGACCACATAATATACGTTCCACACAGCCGACACACAAACATATACCGCGAGGATGTTGTCAACGAACCGCGCTTGGAACTATTGTCGGAGTCGACCGAATCGGGTGTTTACATTATGCAGGAGAGAGGGACAAGAAACTTCTTCATCACCGGACACAGTGAATATGCGCTATACACCCTCGACAGGGAGCACAAGCGCGATGTTCACAAAGGGTTGCCCATAGATATTCCCATAAACTACTACTTCAACGACGACCCCTCGCAACCCCCGTTGAACTATTGGCAATCGACTGCTCACAAGATGTTCGACAACTGGTTGCGGTTCTATGCCAAAAAGTAACCGCCGACGAATAACACCTATGAAAAGAACGATAATTTTTATTCTCACGACCCTGCTGCTGGCTGCCTGCAACAAGCACGATAGGCTCGTAGAGGAGATTGTGCTTCCCGCCCCATTGCACCACACAGCCGGCAGCGGACATTTTACAGCCGACGATGGAGTGAAAATTGCGATTGAAGCAGAGGAGGATGATGTCTCGCGTCTGCAACAAGCCCTCCTTGCCAACAATTTCATAAACAACGAGGAAAGCGAAAGGCTGATAACATTACAGATTACCGACAGCATAGAGGGTATAACATCGCCCGAGGGTTACAGCATAGCCGTTACCGGGAAAAGTATTACAGCCACGGCTACAAACGCTGCCGGGCTTTTCTATGCGGTGCAGACGCTTGCGCAGCTGAACGATGCGGCGGGGCACATTCCCTGCGGCACCATAACCGACGAGCCCCGCTTCGCCTACCGCGGACTGATGCTCGATGTTTCGCGGCACTTCTACGACAAGGAGTACATAAAGAAACAGATTGATGCAATCTCGCACTACAAGATGAACCGTCTGCATCTGCACCTCACCGACGCTGCCGGATGGAGAGTGGAGATTAAGCGTTACCCACGCCTAACACAGTTTGCAGCGTGGCGCAGCCGGAAAGAGTGGAAAGATTGGTGGCGCGGCGACCGCCTGTATAGAGAGGAGGGAGAGCCCGATGCTCACGGCGGTTACTACACACAGGAGGATATAAAGGAGATTGTTGCCTATGCTGCCGAGCGATATATAACCATCATCCCCGAGATTGAAATGCCGGCTCACTCCGAGGAGGTGCTCACCGCCTACCCTGAGCTATCGTGTACGCACGTTCCCTATAAACAGGCCGATTTTTGTGTGGGAAACGAAGCTACATTTGAATTTCTCGAAAATGTACTTACCGAAATTATGGAGCTCTTCCCGAGCGAATATATACACATAGGAGGCGACGAAGCGGCAAAAGCCTCGTGGAGCAGTTGCCCTCTATGCATAAAGCGTATGCGCGAGAATGGGCTCAACGATGTAGATGAATTGCAAAGCTACCTTATCGAGCGCATCGAACGTTTCCTCAACGAGAAGGGACGAAAGATTATAGGATGGGACGAAATTCTCGAAGGAGGGCTTGCCCCCAATGCCACCGTAATGTCGTGGCGCGGCACCGACGGCGGAATAAAAGCCGTGCGCAAAGGACACAAGGCCATTATGACTCCCGGAGAATTCTGTTATCTCGACAGTTACCAAGATGCGCCACACACACAGCCTGTGGCCTTCGGCGGATATCTGCCGATAGAGAAAGTGTATTCCTACAACCCCGTGCCCGACAGTATCACCGACAGCGAAGCTGCACTCATACACGGCATACAAGGCAACGTGTGGGCCGAATATATACCCACCCCCGAACAGAATGAGTTTATGATATATCCTCGCATTCTCGCCATAGCCGAAATTGGGTGGAGCCCGCAGGAAAAACGAAACTATGCAGAATTCCGCAAGAGAGCCGTAAATGCGGTGAAGCAGTTGCACAAAAAGGGCTACAACGCTTTTGATTTAAGCCGTGAGTATGGTAACCGCCCACAATCACTTGCCACAAACAACCACCTTGCCAAAGGGAAAAAAGCAGTCTACGCCACAGGCTCGCCCTACTACCCCACATACACGGCGGGTGGCGACAGCGCACTCACCGACGGCCTGCACGGCGGTTGGAACAACAACGATAAACGTTGGCAGGGATTCATTGGAAGAGGAGGAATAGACATTTGCATCGACCTTGAAAAGGAGAAAAGGCTCACATTCATCGGTGCCGATTTTATGCAACTGTGCGAGCCGGGCATCTATCTGCCAGCCGAAGTAACTATCGACCTATCGACCGACAGCCTCACATTCTCCACCGTCGCTCACATAACACACAATGTGGTGCGCGACGACACTTTGAGTTTCAGGAACTACTGCTGGCAAGGCGACACAATCGCACGCTACATACGCTACCGCGCCACACGCGGCAAGCAGGGTGGCTTTATGTTTACCGATGAAATTGTGGTAGAATAATCCTCTGCGAACTATTTAATCTGCGCAACATACTCTGTGGCCGAGAGAGCGCAACGCTCCCCATCGACCGCTGCCGACACTATGCCACCGGCATATCCCGCACCCTCGCCACAGGGGAAAAGCCCTTTTAGCGAAACGTGTTGCAGAGTGTCATTGTCGCGCACTATGCGCACAGGCGAGGAAGTGCGTGTTTCTACGCCTATCATCACCGCCTCGTTTGTTAGGAAGCCGCGGGACATACGCCCAAACTGCTCAAAGCCTTGCTTTAAACGTGTGGAAATAAACTGTGGCAGCCAGAAGTGCATAGGTGAGGATATAAGCCCGGGAGCGTATGAGCTTTTGGGCAGGTCGTAGCTTAACTTGCGATTCACAAAATCGGCCATACGCTGCGCTGGGGCTGTCTGTCGATAGTTACCCATCGCCCAACAAAGCCTTTCGAGCCGCTCTTGGAAGTTCATCACACGCAGGGGAGAATCATCGGGCACCGGCTCAATACCATCGACATCTATCTGCATTGCGGGCAAAAGCACATCCTCGGGATTCACCTGCACCACCATTCCCGAATTGCTCCACGCACCGCCACGATGAGAGGGCGACATTCCATTCACAAGCAACTCCTCCTTCGTCGAGGCCGAAGGAATAACAACGCCACCGGGACACATACAAAAACTATAAACTCCACGGCCATCCACCTGTGTGGTAAAGCTGTATTCTGCGGCAGGAAGATACTTGCCACGGCCTTTGGGATTGTGATACTGTATAGAATCTATCAGTGCCGAGGGATGCTCCAAACGCACACCCACGGCAAACCCTTTGCTTTCGAGAATAACACCCCCGGCGTGCAGTGTGCGGTAAACATTCTTGGCCGAATGACCGGTTGCAAGAATAACCGCAGCAGCTGTTATTTCTCCCTTATCGGTGCGTATGCCGCACACCTTGTCACCCTGCACGAGGAGTTCCTCCATACGCGTTTCGAAACGCACTTCACCGCCACAGCCAATTATCGTGTTGCGCATATTCTCTATCACACGCGGCAGTTTGTCGGTACCTATATGCGGATGGGCGTCGGCAAGGATTGTGGGGCTTGCCCCGTGCTGACAGAAGATGTTGAGCACCCCTTCTATATTGCCGCGCTTCTTGCTGCGAGTGTATAGCTTGCCGTCTGAATAGGCACCGGCACCACCCTCACCGAAGCAATAATTCGATTCGGGATTAACCTTGTGGGTGCGGGAAATATTGGCAAGATCGACCTTGCGTGTGCGCACATCACGCCCACGTTCCACCACAATGGGACGCAAGCCCTGCTCTATGAGTTTAAGTGCGGCAAAAAGACCGGCAGGCCCCGCTCCCACCACAATCACAGGTTGCCTGCCCTCGACATTGCCATACTCGCGGCTCACATACTCATCGCCCGTCGGCTGCTCGTTCACAAAGACACGCAGGGAGAGGTTCACATATATTGTACGCTGGCGAGCATCGATGCTGCGGCGCAACACACGCACTGCTGTTATTGTGCGTATGTCCCAGCCTTTTTCTTCGGCAACGAAACGCTTTAACGACTGTTCGTTTATCGCCTGATGAGGCAAAGCCCTTGTCTGGAATTCACTAACCATATTATTCTATCCGAAAATGAGGCGGAAGGCCTCTTCTACTTTATTTACCGGCAACACCTCTATTGAAAAACGCGAAGTGTCGAGCCCTTTCATATTCGATTTTGGAATTATTATCTGTTTGAAGCCCAGCTTGGCAGCCTCGGCTATGCGTTGTTCTATACGGTTCACCGGACGTATCTCTCCCGAAAGACCAACCTCGCCCGACATACATATTGTAGGCTCAATCTCTACATCCATATTACTCGACAATATGGCACTTATCACCGACAGGTCTATTGCCGGGTCGTTCACACGCAGCCCTCCCGCAATGTTCAAGTAAACATCCTTTTGAGCGAGCTTGAAGCCTACACGTTTTTCGAGCACCGCCAGCAACATATTCATACGACGAATATCGAAGCCTGTCGCCGAACGTTGCGGAGTCCCGTAGGCAGCAGTGCTCACAAGAGCCTGTGCTTCGATGAGGAAAGGACTCACCCCCTCGATAGCCGAAGCTATCGCAGTGCCGCTCATTCCCTTGTGTCGGTCGCTTAAAAGGAGCTCCGAAGGGTTACTCACCTGCCGCAGCCCCTCGCGACGCATTTCATATATTCCAAGCTCGGCTGTGCTGCCGAAGCGGTTTTTTATGGAGCGCAACACACGATACAGATAATGCTGGTCGCCCTCGAACTGTATAACCACATCCACTATATGCTCCAAAATCTTGGGACCGGCGATTGCACCATCCTTTGTTATATGGCCTATGAGTATCACAGGAACATTATTCTCCTTGGCAAATTTAAGCAACAAGGCCGTACACTCACGCACCTGCGCCATACTGCCGGGAGAAGAATCGACAGCCTCGGTACACATTGTCTGGATAGAGTCTATCACCAACAGTTCCGGGTTAATATTCTTTATGTGAGTGAAAATAGTTTCGAGCACCGTTTCACAAACTATGTGACACTCCCCGCGAGTGTGGGAAATGCGGTCGGCACGCAACTTAATCTGCTGCACACTCTCCTCGCCCGACACATAAAGCACCCTGCGCGACGGCAACCCCAATATCGTTTGCAGCACAAGAGTCGATTTTCCTATGCCCGGCTCACCGCCGAGCAACACTAACGAACCGGGCACAAGCCCACCGCCAAGCACGCGGTTAAGCTCTGCATCACCCATATCCATACGAGGCAGTTTATCGGCCGAAACATCATCTATCAGCACCGGTTGCGATTGCATCTTCTCCATCGACGGCAACGAGGCACGCGAGGGAGCCGAAGCACGCACAACCTTCTCCACAAGAGTGTTCCACGCACCGCACGCAGGACACTTGCCGGCCCATTTTGGCGACTCGTAGCCACAATCATTACACAAGAAAACAATCCTATCCTTTGCCATATTCTAATAACACAAATTACATTATCGGGAACCAAACAAAAACAGCCGCATCCCACACAGCGTGAGAAATAATTATAGCAGTAAATCTTTCGGGAAAAAGCCTATACAACACACCCCACACAAGCCCCGCCACAAGAGCCGCCATTATAAGCATAAAATTCATTGAAGCAACGTGCACGACAGCATACACGATCGTTGCAACCACAAAGCCACAATTATCGCCCCAACGACGCGAGAGAGTCTCCTGCACATATCCGCGCCAGAAAATCTCCTCGGCAGGGCCTATTATGCACAATAGCAGAAGTGTCAGCAAAAGAGGAGAAAAGCCCTCCTTCATTCCATATATCGTATCAACCTGCGGGCGGGCAAAGTCGAAAAGCAATTGGGAAACTTTATCTCCCAACCAGAATACTCCCCATAAGGCAATGGCAACAGCCACGCCTAAAAAAACATCGGCAAACGAGAAACGCAACCGTTCCCACCAACGTGGTGCAAAAGAGGTTGCAAGCGCGGTAAGCGTGACAGCCGAAGCGGTCATTGCCCACCAGAAATTCATATATGGAGCAGTGAGTGGCGAGAACATCATCGTCCACAACACAAAGGCAACAACCATTGAAAGAAGCACCTTTTTCATCCCCAAAGAGCAGCTATTAAGAAAGACAGCGTTAACAACACACTGAAAATAAGTTGCAATTTCGCCGTACTCTCATCGACACCATAAAGCACCCTCGCACCCTCCGACAAAAATCGCACCGCTCTTGCCAAGCAACCGACAGCAGGCACCATTGCCACAAGCACCAGCAACGACCACCACGGGAAAAAACCATAAAAGATATTAAACACCACCCACACAAACGGGAAAATAATTTCGAAACAATAGAACAGCAGCGAAAAACGTTTGCCGGCAAGCATCGCAAACGTGCTTATACCCGCACGCCTATCCTGCTCAATATCCCTCATATTATTTATGTGCAGAATACCTACTGTAATAAGCCCCACCGGAATTGTGAGCCACATTACCTGCAAATAGAAATATCCGGTAGCCACGAACGAAGTTCCCAGAATAGGGAGCAAGGAATATGTTATAAAAATATCAACATCGCCAAGCGCATTATATTTCAGCCAAGGATAAAGCAAAATAAACACACAGCCGGCCAGCCCCAAACAGAGTGTGGGCAACCCCGTACAAAGCATAATTGCAATACCCGAGATTACAGAAACCGTCAACAACAGCACAGCCAAGCAGTAAATCTCCTTTGGACGGAACTCGCCGCTCGTGAGCGACAATCCGCCGACAGCATCTTCCCTGTCAACCCCCTTCTTAAAATCGAAATAATCGCTCCAAGTATTTGCAGCCGCGTGGAAACATACAATATTCACCAACGCCCACAGACCAACAAGCCAATCAACATCACACTGCAACCATTGCAGATAACCAAGAGTTACAAGCACAGGCATTGCTGATGCAGGAAAAGACCACGGCCTTGTAGCCAAGAACCACGCCTTCAATGAATGTCCCTTCATAATTATTTTATTTTTATGCCTTTTACTATCCACGACAAAGATAACTACAAACAAGCAAAAATATGAAGTTTGCTTCAATATTTTTACAGCAAGTAGAGTATATCTTCGAGGTTGCTTAAACACGGAAGGAACTATTTATGTACTTAATAACTTAATTTATAGTCACAGAATGTAAAACAACACCATTTTGCCCGAAATTCTTGCCCAATTACAACAAAGTTCATAACTTTGCATTTTATTTTTGCAAGGCAACATTGCACCTTGCAACATACATCTCACACTGAACTAAGAGAAAATGAAAGTAATGAAATTCGGCGGAACATCCGTAGGTTCCGTAAATAGCATCCTTAACTTAAAAGGCATTGTAGAAGATGCCGCAAAGAGCGAACCTGTGATTGTTGTGGTGTCGGCTCTTGGAGGAGTTACAGACCGCCTTATAAAAATATCGAAGATGGCCGTTGCCGGTGACGAAAAATTCAACGATGAATTTCAGGCAATCGTGGCAAGGCATCACGATATGATATATGCAATAATAAACAACGAGGAGAAACGCACAGCCCTATTACAAGAGGTAGATATGCTGCTGAACCAGTTGCAGAACATATACCTCGGCCTATCCCTCATAAAGAATACCACTCCAAAGACCGAAGCGACCATCGTGAGCTACGGCGAAAGACTTTCGAGCCGCATTGTAACTGCCCTCATCGACGGAGCTGTTCGTTTCAATTCGCGCAAATACATAAAGACCGAGACAAAGCACAATAAATACATCCTTGCCGACGAGGCTACCGACAAACTCATATATGAGTATTTCTCAAAGAGCAAGGATAGAATTGTGGTGGCACCGGGCTTTATTTCGTCGGACAAGGAGAGTGGCGAAACAACCAATTTGGGCCGTGGCGGTTCCGATTACACCGCAGCCATCCTTGCTGCGGCACTAAAAGCCAATATGCTCGAAATATGGACCGATGTTGATGGGTTTATGACTGCCGACCCAAGAGTGATAAACTCGGCATACACCATCGACAAATTGAGCTATGTAGAGGCCACCGAGCTTTGCAATTTCGGAGCAAAGGTTGTTTATCCCCCTACAATATATCCTGTATTCAAGGCCAATATCCCCATTAAGATACGCAACACATTCAACCCCGACGGCGCAGGAACCATCATTAGTGCCGATTGCGGACGCAGTGAGCGCATCATCAAGGGTATATCAAGCATCGGCGACACCGACCTTCTCACCGTTCAAGGCTTGGGTATGGTGGGTGTTGTGGGCGTAAACCACCGCATTTTTCACGCACTTGCCGACGCCGACATAAGCGTATTCTTCGTTGCACAGGCATCGTCGGAGAACAGCACCTCGCTGGGATTGCGCCACCAAGATGCCGATAAAGCCTGCAAGGTGCTCAACGAAGAGTTCAAGAAAGAGATTTCTATGGGACTTATGGAGGCTGTGACAGCAAAGACCGGCCTCTCTACCGTGGCCATAGTGGGTGAGAATATGCGTCAAACACCCGGTATTATAGGCAAGTTGTTCCAGACACTCGGCCGTAACGGCATAAATGTTGTTGCTTGCGCACAAGGTGCGCAGGAAACAAACGTTTCGTTTGTTGTTGACAATGAGCTGCTGCGCAAGACTCTGAATGTCATACACGACTCCTTCTTCCTGTCGGAGTACAAAGTGCTCAACCTCTTCATTTGCGGCATTGGCACTGTGGGCAGCAGCCTCATCGAACAGATTGCTTCGCAGCAGGAAACCCTGAAAAAAGAACACAGCCTGCAACTGAACATTGTGGGAATAGCCAACAGCCGCCACGCGATATTCGACCGCGACGGGCTCGACCTCACGAACTACCGCGAGGCTCTTGCGGCAAGCAAGGAGAGCGACATATACAAACTGCGCGAGGAGATTATCGATATGAATATCTATAATTCTGTTTTTGTCGACTGCACAGCAAACGGCGAAGTTGCATCGCTCTACCCCGCACTATTGTCGCACAACATTTCGGTGGTTGCCGCCAACAAGATTGCAGCCTCATCAGACTATGCGACATACAGCGAATTGAAGCACATTGCACGCCAGCGCAATATTAAATATCTGTTCGAGACTAATGTGGGCGCAGGCCTTCCCGTAATAAGCACCATTAACGACCTTATAAACAGCGGCGACAAGATTCTGAAAATAGAAGCTGTGCTCAGCGGCACGCTCAATTTCATTTTCAACGTATTGAGCAAGGATATTCCTATGAGCGAGGCTGTGCGCCTTGCAAAGGAGAAGGGTTACAGCGAGCCCGACCCCCGCATCGACCTCTGCGGAAAGGATGTTATACGCAAGCTCGTGATTCTTGCACGCGAGGCAGGCTACACCATCGAGCAAGAGGATGTTGCCGCCAACCTTTTCATCCCCAACGAACTGTTCGAAGGCTCACAGGAGAACTTCTGGGCGAAGCTCCCCGAACTTGATGCTAAATTCGAAGAGGAGCGCAAGTTATTAGAAGCCGAGAATATGCATTGGCGATTCATCGCAAAATTAGAGGATGGCAAAGGTAGCGTGTCACTATGCAAGGTCGACAGCAAGCATCCTTTCTACAACCTCGAAGGCAGCAACAACATCATAATGCTCACAACAGAGCGTTACAAGGAATACCCTATGCTCATCAAGGGATACGGTGCCGGTGCAAGCGTTACCGCCGCCGGCGTATTTGCCGACATTATGCGCATTGCAAATATCTAACACCCTGCCAGCATATTAAATATCAACAGAGCCTCCCATATGGGAGGCTCTGTTGATATTTAATAGCTTTATTATTGCTTGACCGGCACTAACGGATAGAGCAGCCCCGTCCTCCTCGACAGCCGGGCTTTTGCCGTACCAAAATTCAATGCAAGGTCGAGCAGAATGGGCAAATGATTATCGTCGTTTGTGATAAAGAAATTCACTATCGTCCTTTCCGAGTTATTCTCCCCAACCTCTACAAGCGAAATTTCTATACACTCATAAGTGAGATTATCATTTGCCGTAATCTTGGTAATGCCACGATAAACTAGGCTCTGCTTCTCCACGCGCTTGCCCGTGGCAATAGGATAGGAGATACGCTGCCCGGGCTTAAACCCCGAAAAGTCGAATGTGCGGGCATAGGCAAGCATACTCATCATATCAAAGACGGCAGCGGTGCAGGTGTCGCTGCGCAACACACGCAACAGGCCGTCGCGCTTGTATTGCTGATGAATATTCACACTCCCGTCGGGAAGATAATCGTACCTCACTTCGTTAAGATACTTATGCCTGCCCTGAACCGACGACTTCCTATAATACAACGGGCGTACATCACCGGGAGTGAATATTGTTGTCAGCGTATCACGCATTTTAAAGAAAGCATCGGCCTTTTCGTTCGTGGAGCTTAACAACGACATATATTGCGCCTTGCAATCATTATATACAGTATCGCGTATTATCAGTTTCGCTCCGCCGGCCCTCACCCACAACATTTTCCAGTTGAAATAGAAAACACACTCCAACGTTTCGCCCGACTTATATGCCGGACGCCGCTTTATCTCCACCGCACCCACAGAGAGAGCTACGCAGAGAAGAGAGATTGCAACGAGCAGTTTTCTTCTCACTACGGTAATATGTTTAAATTAAACGAGGGTTAAAATTTACGCATCAGGTTACGGCTTATTTTCACCTTCTCAACATCGGGCTTCTGCTTGGTAACCTCCAAAGGTTTCTGTTTCTCCAAAGGATATTTTATATCCCAATCGTCCTGCTGATACTCAAAAAGAGCACGCAGGTCGAGCACGCGGGGGTAATAGTAGCACTCTTCGGGTTGCCGTTTCTCCTCGTATGAACCGGTGTCCCACTTGCCATTATGGTTCCTGTCCATAAAAAGGCGCATAGAATACTTGCCGGGATTTATAAAGAAGAAAGAGCATTTGCTATTCTCGGTGCGCTGCTCTGCTACAACCTTATCGCTCGAAGATACAAGCTGCACAACCGCATCGTTGCCCGTGTGAGGAATGTCAAGATAAAGCACCGCGTAAGAGTCGAGAGAGCGGAATCTCATTGTCTGCACATAACTGTTCGACACCTTGCCATAGAGGCTCTTAAAGGCTGCCGAATCTATTTGCAGCGTATATTCCTGCTCGGGCCTCCACTCGGCATACAATGTGTAGCTGCGAATATCGTTGGGGTTCTGTTTGAATACAAATGGAATAGGCTTCGACACAGAATCAATCACCTGCACAAGATGTATGCCTTCTGTGTTCACACTCTCCAACGGTTCGGCAAAATATATCTCAACCTCCTCGCTGAAATCCATTATCGAGCCAACAGAGGTTTTAATCTCCAACACCGGTGTAGGCGGTATATATTCGGGAAGGCTGTCCCCCTCGTAACCGTTATACCTTCTCGCTTGTTTAAGGAAACGCTTTTTATCCTTTTCCAGCTTCTCGGCCTCCTCCTTGCGCACTGTTTCCAGACGCTTTTTCGATGCCACATAAAGAGTATCGCTGCGCGGAACACTCTGCAACATAGAATCGAGCACATTGTAGGTGACAACCATTTTCAGTGTATCCTGATTATATACATCGGGATTCCTGAACCAGTAGCGCAATGTATCTTGCGAGGCATTGGCATCAAGGATATATGCATCCTTTGCATCGAAGTTCAGCCCCTCTATCAAAGGCAGTTCCTTATTGGGTGCCGCAAAGTACATTGTAAAATTATTATGCTCCACACGGGGATATTTCACAAGATACTGTGTATAGAAATCCTCTTTAAACGCACGCAACACCAAGTCCTCGCTGCCATAGCGTGTATATTCTATGGCGCGAATAGTGTCTATGGTCTCTGCATCGCGCCAGATAGTGTCGTAGCGCACGGCAAGCGATGCCGATGGTGAAACCTCGGTGTCGAGAAAAGCAAGTGTTTCGCTCTTTTGGTCGAACAGATAGTTGCCGTTAACATCGGAGAGGGCATATACTCTGTATCTGCCGGGAGCCATTCCTTTTATTATGAAACGACCGCGACTGTCGGTGCGCGATACTCTGTCAAAAGGTCTTTTTGTAAAGGCAGAGTCATCGAGCAGCGAATGTACGCCGACCATTATGCCTTTTATAGGTTCAAGGTCTTGTGCATTGACCACTGTTCCCGAAATTCCGAGTGTGTCCACCGAAACTCCGGTCGAGAATACATAAGCAAAATTCTCCAACGGGTTACCCTCGTTGTTATCCACAATAGCGTCGTTAAAATCTATCGAATAGGTGACATTGGGAATGAGGCTGTCTTCGAGCTCCACGGTTACACGCTTGCCGCTATATTTGATTTTAGGCTGCTCCTGTTGGGGAGGAGATATAATAACCTTCTCAAAGGCATTCTGCAAGCGTATATTCTCGTCAAAATCTATTGTTATCCTTTTTTCGGTGACATTAAGTGCATTCATTGCCGGAGAGCCTCCAATGAACACCGGGGGGTCTTCGTCGTAAGGGCCGCCATCGGGGGTTCCCATACTTGCACACCCTGCAAGCATACCCACAAACGACAATGACAATATAAATTCTTTTACAGACATATTTTATCCATTAAATGACATCATATCCTCTATATACTGACGACTGTTGCTCAAACGAGGCACCTTGTGCTGGCCACCTAACTTGCCCTTGCTTTTAAGCCAGTCGTTAAACAAATTCTTGCGGGCAACAACAATCTCCAACGGTTGCAAAGTGATGTTCTTGTATCTCTTTGCCTCATAGTCGGAGTTTATCTGCTGCAAGGTAGTGTCGAGAATTTCGGCGAAACGCTCAATGGAAGAGGGCTCTTTCGAGAACTCTATGAGCCATTGATGACGACACTGCGCATTTGCATCCATAAACACAGGAGCTGCCGTATATTCCGACACCTGTGCACCGGTCTCTTCACAAGCCTTCTTCAACCCCTTCTCGGCATTATCCACTATGAGTTCCTCGCCAAAGGCATTGATAAAATGCTTGGTACGCCCCGATATAACAATTTTGTAGGGGTCTTTGCTCATAAAGCGCACAGTATCGCCTATCATATAACGCCACAGGCCGCAAGAGGTGCTTATGAGCATAGCATAGTTCTTGCCAACCTCAACCTCCCAAAGAGGAAGCACACGCGGATTGGGCGAGTCTAAATCCTCGAAAGGTATAAATTCATAGAACACATCATAGTCTATCATAAGGAGCATTGCCGAATCCGTCGGGTCGTTCTGAATACCGAAGAAGCCCTCGCTGGCATTATATGTCTCCATATATTTCATATCGGGCTTGCGTATCAGCTGCAAGTACTGCTCACGATAGGGCGTGAAAGCCACTCCGCCGTGGAAGAATACCTCAATATTGGGCCACTGTTCCTCAACGCTTGTCTTTCCTGTAATTTCAAGCATATGTTTAAGCACCGCCATCATCCACGAAGGCACACCCGACAGGTTGGTAACATTCTTGTTGCAGGCAGCACGGGCAATCTTGTCCATCTTCTCCTCAAAATCGCTCAAAAGAGCTATCGACTTTTCGGGGACACGCACCATATTCACCAACGGATTGCAATTTTCTATGAGAATGGCACTCAGGTCGCCCACAAGGCTGCCGGGAAGATTGTAGTTGGGAGCGTGACTGCCACCAAGAATGAGGCCGCGCCCCGAGAACATACGGCTTTGCGGATTATTGGCAAGATAAAGGGCAACAACATCGGCGGCACCTTTATAGTGAGCATTCTGCAAGCCGGCAGGGGTAACGGGAATGAATTTACTCTTGTCGTTGGTGGTTCCGGAAGATTTTGCGTACCATTTGCAACGCCCTTTCCACAGAACATCCTTCTCGCCGTGACGCATACGGTCGATGTATCCTTTAAGTGTTTCATAATCCTGCACCCCGACGGTTGCCGCAAACTTTTCATAGCTCATAGCCGAGGAGTAGTTGTGTTTTACACCCCACTCTGTTCCGGCTGCTGCCGACAACAAACGGGCAAGCACACGACGCTGTATAGCTTCGGTGTCTGTCGCATATTTCTCGATTTTTCTTACTCTACTGCTTAAAATAGATTTTACAAGTGTTGTTTCATTCATAGGTATTGTAGTTACATTTGCTGCAACCGGGCATCCTTCATTTGCACCCCTGCCCATACAGGAGATTTCTACAAATATATAGTTTTTAATTATTTACCGCAAAATTTAGAAGTTGTTTGAATTTATATCGCCAAAATTTTTATAGAACAAGAATAGGATGTTTATTTCTTTTTTAAGGGCGTGTAGCGGGCTACATAACTGCAAAAAAGAAAGAAACAGACATTTTTGACTCACGCGAAAATAGGCTGCACTCG
>JAFTUV010000016.1 GCA_017466065.1 Bacteroidaceae bacterium | reverse complement strand
CTCGAACCTTGCGTGAGAGATCTTATGTAACAATGGTTATAGATTTCTCACATACGTTCGAAATGACAACACAACGTTTGTTATCGGCGAGTTTTGCAGCCAATGGTCGCGTGAAGCATAGACGAAGTTTATGCCACGCGGATGGCGAAATGTAAAACGAACCAATGACCTTGCAAATATAGAATGACATAATTCTTTCTTTTGTGCAGACACATCGGTCTGCCCCTACATTTTCATTGTTTCGTTGTCATTTGCCCCAACGTTTCGTTGCGGTGTTTTTTGTAAACTCCTCCGTCACTGCGCTTCGCTTGTGCCACCTCCTCTTTGAAAAGCGGAGGAGTAGGAGTAACAGCAAGGGGTATTTCTTGTTTGTATTATTTTGTTTCTTGTTGCGTTATTTATACTCCCTCCGCGCTTCGTTTCTCTCGCGCCGTCCCTCTTTAAAAAGAGGGACAGTTTCTTATTTTTTGTTCTTCTGCCTTTTCTTTCTTGGGAAAATAAGCCCTATTTAAGCAAGAAGCGGAGCACCGCACCCATAAGATAGGCACGCAGGGATTCGTCGGCAACAGCCTCAAAAGGAAAACTCGTCGAGAGCACACGATACTTGCCCGCATAGGCAACGCCGGCACTCTTCTTGCTCTTGTCAAAGACAAAAGCGACAAAAGCATCATCCTCGGGCACAAGAACATCGGGACGGGCAACCGCATAGCACTCCTCGTTCACCGTTCGACGGAAAGGCAACGAAAGGTTGGAGCCAAAAACCACATCTTCCGAAGCATCGGCCACCGAACCACCATAATCGAATTTAAGCAACGAGCGTATAAACCTCTTGTCCTCGTCGTTCTTTGACATATCACTTGCAATGTGAGCACCACTCACAAAAAGACGACCGCCACCCGACAGGTAGGTTGCCAACTTATTCTGAATTTCAAGAGGGAAAGTTTTATAAGGATGATTATACCCCAACAGCGAGCCATCCTCACCCTGTTTCTCAACACCGGCAATATAATCGACCACTTTATAGCCTTGCAGCGACACACTCCCGTTCATCACAGCCTCACTGCTGCACGACACAAAAGAGACTCCATTGGCAGCCATTGCCCGGCCGTGAATATATGGATAATCAAAAGTGTTGCCGGCAATGAGCATCCCCTCAAAATCGTTGCCACTCAACCCCAATCCATCCTCAAAACCAATGTTGCAACGTTCATAATCGAGTTGACGACCGCCATATTCGGCTGTGTTAATATAAGGCACGCCCGGGTCGCCGTCAATATCAAACCCCGCCTTCGATGCGGTGCACACCTCACGCGGGCCGCTCAGCCTGTGAAAGCCATTGACAATGAGCACCAAGGCCTGCTCTTTGTCGGCCACATAAGCCGAAAGGACCTCGGAGGGGAAACTCTCGCCACCCTTGTTCAAGGCAGCAACCTTAAAACTATACTGCACCTTTTCGAGCAACGGCACCTTATAGCTGCACCCCTCGACCACACGCCCATTGTCAAAATCGCCATCGTTTATTTTGGTATATACCACAAACGACTCGGCAGACGCTGTCGGTTCAAGTTCATCATCGGTGGCACTCCAACGGAGTATCAGATTGTCGCAATCTTCATCGACCCCCAACGAGAAGTTATGAACGGGCAAAGGCTGCACCGTATATTCACATCCGTGCATATAGCTAACCTGCTTCAACAAAGACTTATAGACAGCACGGGCAAGAGTGAATTTAAAATCGGGATTATGGCCATAGACCATATCCATATAGTTCTGGTGGGAAAGGCTTTCAAATATAAGGGAAGGCACCGCAGGCAAGCGCGATTCACTGTAACTCTTGTCGAGAATGCCACGCACAGGCCACTTGCCGCCGTAGCGTGCCGACAGGTCGTTCTGTACATCGAGCAGCAGATTGCTCACAATATCGCGCGACGCATAGCGCGAAAGACCGGTGGCAATAGTGTCGCCATTATAATCGGTGGTAACCACCCCCAAAGAGCCCACGACTAAATCTTCGGCCGAAATTCCCGCATCGGAGTGAAAGCCGAAAGAGAGTTCTATGGGAACACCGAGCCCCACAGTGTCGGGATTATACACCGAGCCCCCCGACAAATGGTTCACCGCATAGGAACGGCAATTTATATCATCGTTATAATCGGCCTTGCCCTCACTCGGAGAATACACCTCGTATGGAAAGCCCGAATAGAGAAGCGAATAACGTGCCCCTTCGAGGTAACGTGGCAGACCACTCGTCACCGGCAAGCTGTCGCCACGGGCAACCAGCCCCATTCCACCTCCGAAGCGCACAGCATCGGCGGTTACGACACCCTCATAATCACTTTCATTGGAGAGCACCACCGCTTGGCTTTCATCGGCACCGGCGCGGAAACGGAAAGTACCCAGATAGACCCAAGTGCCGCCACCCATACGTTGGTTCACTTTAAAATCGGTAACGCCGCCACAATGCAACACACTGTATCGCGCATCGGGAACGGAATTTTCGAGAGTCTTATAAGAAACATACACTGCATAACAGCCATCGACAGGAATTTCGGGTTGCCAACGGGCAACCGCCGCTGCACGGCGTTCACCATTCGCACTCTCCACCACCGCAACCGTACCGTGCGTGAAGGGATTTTCCCCATCGACATAAGAGCCTGCACGATATTTGAAGCCACTGTCGACCGCAATCCACTCGCGACGCTTTTGAGCCTCCTGTTTATAGAGCGAGCGACCGGTAACCGTGTCATTATCGACAACCACACATTCACGCTGCCAATCACGCTCACGAGGAGTGTAGACAACCGCCCCCGCATTCTGCAACATAGGCATAAGGAAAGGAACGACAATAGATTGGGTAAACAAGTCCTCGGTGGTGCAGAACAACGACGGACGCTGCCACTGCCACATACCCTTATCGGCCGAATAGATGCGCCCGTGACTCTGCCACAAGGCAATGTGTCTGCCGGCAAGCCCGCTTTTCACCTTGTAGGGCTTGGAAACATTCTCCACCCACGATGGGCCGTTATATTCAATATCGCCCCAAAGCCTTTTCTTGTCGGGAGCATTCTTGCGCAAATTATTAGGCACAAGCTGCTCTATGGGCTTGCGTGCCGCAATAACCTCTATTTTATATTTCGACAGCGAGGATGGCAACACCTTGCGTATTCCGGCATAAACCTCGCTCACAATCTCGGGAGTAAACATCTGCGCAGCAAAGCCCTGATTAGCATAAATCACAATCTTGCGGCTTGCCTTGTTTATAATGACATTGTTACGCCGGCGTTCCAGCCCGCAATTCTTTATCTTCATACTCTCCGATGTGTATTCGGCAAAGTATTTCTCTATGGAACGCACAACGGTTTTGTCGGCCTTCTGCGCCGACAAAACCGCTACACACAACAGGCAGGCCAAAAGAGCCGAAAGCCTTTTTAGCATAATCTGTTATTTCTTTGACAATTCGGCAATCTCGCCCAAAAGAGCTTTTGCATCCTTATTAAAAGAGTCGCAAAGAGCGTTGAAGTACTGTTTCGCCGACATTCCGGGCTCAACGTGACTCACGCGAGCGATATAATCGTTATTCAGGCTGAATATCTTGTTAAAAAGATTCACCCACGCCTCTGTATCGCTTTTAGCGTCATACGACATAATAAAAGCCTCAGTTGCAATGTCATCAACAATAAAAGTAATCACCTTTTTCAAATTCTTTCTGCTTGCCATAATAATCCTAAATATTTTTCAGTTTTTAATAACGACTATGAAACTTGTTTCAATATTTCACATCGAGTGCAGTCTATGTTCGCGACAGTAAACTATGTTACTATTGCAAAGATACACTTTTCTATGAAAAGAAACAATATTTGCCGGAAATAGAATTATTTTTGCAAATAATTTCAATAATTGCACATAAAAAACAACAAAGCTCTTTTACATCTCACAAAAAAAAGCGAAATTTGCCATTAGTTTGAACCAACTTTATTTAACACAATATGAAAATTAGTGCATTACAAAAAGCAAGAGCTGAGTATCAGCCCAAATTGCCTCAGGCATTGAAAGAGGTTGTAAAAATCACCGAAGGCGCAGCAACTCAATCGGTTGCCGACCAAGAAGCGATCAAGTCGATGTTCCCCAACACCTATGGCCTTCCCATCGTAACATTCGAGAAAGGCGGCGAGGCTGTCGAGCACCCTGCCATCAACGTAGGCGTTATTCTGTCGGGTGGTCAGGCTCCCGGCGGACACAATGTGATTGCCGGTCTTTTCGACGGTATAAAGAAACTCAACGCAGGCAGCCGCTTGTTCGGCTTCTTGATGGGCCCCGGCGGATTGGTCGATCACAAATATATGGAGATTACTCCCGAGATTATGGATGCCTACCGCAACACCGGTGGCTTTGACATCATTGGTTCGGGCCGCACAAAGCTCGAAAAGACCGAGCAGTTCGACAAAGGATTGGAGATTATCAAGGAGCTCGACATCAAGGCACTTGTAATAATCGGCGGCGACGACTCCAACACCAACGCCTGTGTACTTGCCGAATACTACGCAGCAAAGAACACCGGCGTACAGGTTATCGGTTGTCCCAAGACCATCGACGGCGACCTCAAAAACGCATACATCGAAACATCGTTCGGATTCGACACAGCTTGCAAGGTGTACTCCGAAGTTATCGGCAACATACAGCGCGACTGCAACTCTGCACGCAAATACTGGCACTTCATCAAACTGATGGGCCGTTCGGCATCGCACATCGCTCTCGAATGTGCCCTCCAAACACAGCCCAACATCTGTATAATCTCGGAGGAGGTTGAGAAGAAAGCCCTTTCACTCGACAACATCGTTACATCCATTGCCGAGGCAGTAGCATCGCGTGCAGCAGCCGGCAACAACTTCGGTACAGTGCTCATCCCCGAGGGCCTCATCGAGTTCATTCCCGCAATGAAGTCACTCATCGCCGAGCTCAACGACCTGTTGGCAGCCAAAGGCGAGGAGTATGCAGCTGTTGAAGCAAGCGAGAAACGCCAATATATCATCGACCATCTGTCGAAAGACAACGGCGAGGTTTACGCAAGCCTTCCCGCAGGCGTTGCACGCCAGCTCACAATGGACCGCGACCCCCACGGCAACGTGCAGGTATCACTCATCGAAACAGAGAAACTTCTCTCCGAAATGGTTGGTAACAAGCTCGCCGCTTGGAAGAAAGAGGGCAAATACACAGGCTCTTTCAACCCCCAGCACCACTTCTTCGGCTATGAGGGACGTTGCGCAGCTCCTTCGAACTACGACGCCGACTACTGCTATGCTCTCGGTTACAACGCCACACAGCTCATTGCAGCAGGAAAGACCGGTTATATGTCATCGATCCGTAACACCACAGCACCCGCTGCCGAGTGGATTGCCGGCGGTATCCCCATCACTATGATGATGAATATGGAGCGTCGCCACGGCGAAATGAAGCCCGTTATCCAGAAGGCTCTTGTTGACCTCGAAGGTGCTCCCTTCAAGGCATTTGCAGCCAACAGAGACACTTGGGCAAAAGAGACCTGCTACATCTATCCCGGTCCCATCCAGTACTTCGGCCCCACAGAGGTTTGCGACCAGACAACAAAGACTCTCGCTCTCGAACAGCAGAAGTAAGAACCGTAGCCTGAATGGCAGAAAAGAAAAAAATACAAAAGAGAACCGGCGGACGGAAGAAAACTTCCGCCCGCCGTTCATCATCGCCCACCGTAGGCAATCCTATGCCACGTTGGATATATGTCACAATTATCACATTGGCGACAACAATCGCATTATATCTTATCTACACACTGTTTTTCAGGCCCTATTTTTACCGTTTCCGTCCCTGCTACGGGCACAAGCACTATGAAATATGCCTTCCGTCGGGTTACACCGTGTTTGGCATTGACATCTCGCGCCACCAAGGCAATATCGATTGGGAAGCGTTCCGCAATGGGAACCCCGCAGAAGCACCAATCTCTTTCGTGTACATAAAAGCCACCGAGGGCAGCGACTTCACCGACACGAACTTCGCCGACAACTTTGAAGAGGCCGGCAAATATGGTTTTTTGCGTGGAGCCTACCACTATTTCAGCACAACATCGTCGGGAACGGCGCAGGCGCAAATGTTCATAAAAACCGCCAAGCTCTCAAAAGGCGACCTGCCACCAATGGTTGATATAGAAGAGAGGCCGAAGAATAAGGCGAAATTCCTGCAAGAGCTAAAAATATTTATCACAAAGCTCGAAGAGCACTACGGTGTAAAGCCTCTTATATACACCTACCGCAAATACAAGAGCCGTTACCTCAACGACCCCTTCTTCGACCGATACCCCTCGTGGATAGCACATTATTACATCGATGCACTCGACAATGATGTAAAATGGCTCATCTGGCAATGTTCCGACATTGGAGAAGTGCCCGGCATTCCTCACAATGTCGATATAAACATCTTCAACGGCAGTTTAGAGCAGTTGAAGAGTATGCGGATAAAGTAGAATCACTGATTATACGATGCGCTGGCCTGTGAATAGGTGCGCCAAGCATCCAGAAGAGCGCGAAAATCGTCCGGCAGTTCCGAGTCGAAAAACATCATCTCCCCGGTTGTGGGATGCACGAATCCCAAGGTCTTTGCGTGAAGTGCCTGACGCGGACACAGCTTAAAGCAATTACGCACAAACTGACTGTACTTGCTGAAATTGGTACCTTTCAGAATCTCGTCACCGCCATACACATCGTCGTTGAAAAGAATGTGACCAATATGCTTCATATGCACCCTTATCTGATGCGTGCGCCCCGTTTCCAGATTACACTCCACCAACGACACATAGGAGAGGCGTTCAAGCACTCTGTAATGCGTTACAGCATATTTTCCAACCTCCTCGTCGGACGACACGCACATCTGCAAACGGTTGCGAGGGTTACGGGTAATATTGCCGACAACCGTGCCATTCTCCTCCTTTAAAGCCCCCCACACTACCGCATTATAGGTGCGTTTTGTGGTTTTCTTGAAGAACTGCATACCCAGATGCGCCTTCGCTGCAGCAGTCTTTGCCACGACAAGCAAGCCCGAGGTATTTTTATCTATCCGGTGCACAAGCCCCACCTGCGGGTCGTTTGCATCGAAATTCTTATTATTGCGCAAATGCCAAGCTACTGCATTTATAAGCGTGCCGTGCGTATTTCCGCAACCGGGATGCACAACAAGCCCCGCAGGCTTGTTCACGACCATAAGGTCATCGTCCTCATATACAATTTCAAGCGGAATATCCTCGGCGACAATGGTATTGTCATACACGGGAGTATTCATCGTAATTACAATATTGTCGCAAGGCTTCACCTTGTAATTACTCTTTACCACCTTGCCATTAACGGCAATGGCACCAGCATCGGCCGCCTGCTGTATCTTGTTGCGCGAGGTATTTGCAAGATGGTCTATAAGGAACTTGTCGATGCGGATGGGCGATTGCCCCTTGTCGGCAACCAGATGAACCTCTTTAAAAAGAGCCTCCTCACCTGCCGACAAATCATCACCAACGGCAAGTTCGTCATTCAAATCCTCAAAAATATCTGCCTCCGACATAATCCTATTCAAACCAAGACTCCTCCATTACAGGCTCTCCATCATCAACAACATCAGAGCCATTGCCAATGCACAATGTGAGCGTTGCCCCCGTAGGCACCTTTGCACCATTCTGCAAAGTATCGTTACCCATTATAACCGAATATACCCAATCGAGCTCACCGCTCACCTTCACAAACTCCGATATTTTAAACCCGGCAGCCGTCAGACGCGCCACAGCCTCACGCAGCGAACTATTGTCGACAACATCGGGCAACGGCCTCTCGGGCACCTTTGCCGAGTTTAATGTAAGCTGAATTTTACGCCCCTCCTTCACCTGCGAGCCACGCAAAGGCTGCTGCTCAATAACATCATCAATATCGGCACCCTTCTTATATTTATAATCGGCAATCTCAAAATCGAGTTTCTCTTTGCGCAACAACTCGGCAGCCTCATCGACATTCAGGCCACACACATCAGGGACCGTGATAACCTGCCCGTGCAAGGTATAATCGTCAAGCCAAGCCAAAGTAGCCCAACACAAAGCCACAAGCACGACAATCACAGCCGCAATATTTATGAAAAGAGTTTTAATAAAGCTCGAAAATTTCTTCTTCATAGTTACATAATTATTATAAGCCGCATTGTAGCGAAAATCATCTACCCTTGCGCATTAGTGCAAAGGTAGTGAAAAACAGAGACAAATTCGGAACAAACAACCATTTTTATATTTTAAAAAGTGGAGAAGCACCGAATTTAACATTTAAAACCACAAATGGCCGAACTTTTTATCTTGCATTCTTTATAGTTTTATATTATCTTCGCAGAATAATACTTATAAATAAATATTAACGATGAAAAGAATAATCCCTTTTATACTGCTCCTTGCACTCTCGGCAACAGCAGCACAGGCACAAATCTTCAAGAAGAAGGATAAGACAATAAAGAAAGAATACAATGTGGGTACAATCCCCGTTGTAAACAACAAAGTAACATTCGAGGAGATAATCCCCGCTCCCGGGCTTAACGCCAAAGAGATAGAAGCCATTGCTGACGAATGGATGGGCGAACGCTTTGTAAAGCCCACCGTAATAGGCTTTAAAAAATATGACGAAGAGGTGCCCGGCACCATAATCGCAAAGTCGGAAGAATATCTTGTGTTCCTAAAAAAATTCTTCGTGCTTAACCGCACAAGAATAACCTATTTCCTCACCCTCACCTGCGAGGACGGTGCCTGCAAATTCAATATGTCACGCATCACCTATTGGTGGGACGAAGAGGCAGAAGACGGCGGAATGAAAATGACCGCCGAGGAGTGCATCACCGACGAAGAGGCAATAGACAAGAAAGGCCGTCTGCGCCGCTTCAACGGCAAGTTCCGCACACACACCATCGACTTAAAGGAGACCCTCATACAACAACTGAAAGACAAACTCTCAGCAACAAAATAACGTGGACACAATAAACAAAGCAAGATACATACTGAACATTCTGTTCCTCATTGCTGCGGTTATAACCTTCATAGCCTATTTTGCAGCAAGCGGCTCGTCCCTATTCCTGTACACAGGGCTGGCAGCCATCACATTCAAAATGATAGAATTTATTTTGCGATTTATGTTCTAACCCCAATGAAAAAAGCGTTCATATACATACTTGCAGCACTAATCCCCTGCATCGCAGCAGGCCAGAATGTCGAAGGCTTCGGCAGCGGCGAGGTGTTCAACCCCTTCTACAAAGCCGAGCGCGACAGCAGCAAAAAGAATCTGAAAATACCCATTGAGATACATCAATGGCACATCGACGAACTATTCGGAGAGGTAACACCGGTAAACGCCGACACCCTGCAATATATGTACCAGAACTGGCATCAGACCGAGGGAATGAACGGCGAATACAACACGCTGGGCAATATGGGCTCACCCCGTCAGTCGCGCATATTCTTCAACCGCCCCGCAGGCACAGAATTTAATTTTCTGGCACCATACGACTACTTCGTAACCCGTCCGGGCGAAATGTTCTTCACCGACACAAAATCGCCCTACACCAACCTCACATACCACACATCGGGCAACAGGTCGGACGGCGACGACCGTTTCAGGGCATTTTTCACCACAAATGTCGGCAAGAAATTCGGCATTGGCGGAATGTTCGATTATCTATATGGCCGCGGGCGTTACGACAACCAATCCACAGCACAAATGAACTTTGCACTATTCTCCTATTATAAGGGCGAGAGATACAACTATCACTTCGTGGCAAACCGCTACCATATGAAGCTCGCCGAGAATGGAGGAATAGCAAACGACGACTACATAAAGCGTCCCGAAGAGACCGACGGGTCGAGCAGTAACTTCGGCACGGCCGACATTCCCGTTAACTTTGAAAAAACTTGGAACAGGAACGAAGTCTACACAGCCTATTTCACACACAACTACAATCTGGGCTACTATCGCAAGAATATTACGGCAGAAGAGAACGACAGCACCGCCGACAAGCCCGTATTCATAAGCGTTGCACGCATAATGCACACCGTTGAATTTGCAACCGGCAAACGACAATTCCGCTGTTACGAGCAACCTATCGACTTTTATGCCAACAATTTCCTCGGGGCCGACTCTATGGACCAATACAGGAATATCTCTTTGACAAACAGAGTAGGCATCTCCCTGCGCGAAGGATCAAAGAAATGGGCCTTTGCCAATATAACAGCCTATCTGTCGCACAGATACACCCGACACACAATGCCCGACACCGTGATATTCTCGAAAAGGGAATATGCCCACAGATACAACGAGCACACCGTGTCAATAGGCGGAGTGATAGAAAGCAATCTGAACAGAATCTTCAAATACCGCATACAGGGTGAAAATGCAATCTCGGGCGACGACCTTGGTGCCTTCTCGCTCGAAGGGCGTGGAACCGCCAGCTTCAAATTATGGGGTAAAGATGCACAAATAGAGCTAAACGCATTCATAAGGAACAACCGTCCATCGTTCTACTATCGTCACTTCCACTCCGAGCACTATTGGTGGGATAATGAAGATTTAGACAAAGAGTTCAAATCAAGAATAGAACTTTCGGCGAATATCGAAAAAACAAGAACCAGAATCAAAGCCGGCATTGAAAATATAAAAAACTATACATACATTGCAAACACACCGGCCAACAAAACACCGCTGAGCAGCCTCACCGTGCTTCAAGCCGACGACAACATTAGGGTATTCTCGGCAACACTGAACCAGAGCCTCAAATGGAAAATCATAAATATGGATGTAGAGGCCACCTACCAGCACAGCAGCGACGAAGCAGCATTGCCGCTCCCCGCACTCAACCTCTATGCCAACCTGTACATAAAATTCAAGATAGCCAAAGTGTTGAATACCGAATTAGGAGCCGACGTACGATATTTCACAATGTACTACGCACCCGATTATTCCCCCGAACTTGGCCAATTTACATTACAAAATCCACAAGAAAGAGTAAAGACCGGCGACTACCCCATAGTGAGCGTGTACGCAAATTTCCTTCTGAAACAGACACGTTTCTATGTCAAATACCAACATCTGAACGAAGGAAGCGGAAACAGAAACTACTTCTTAGTACCCCACTATCCTGTAAATCCCGCCATACTGTGGCTGGGCCTATCGTGGAACTTCTACAACTGATACCAATATGAATGTCACAATAAAATGGGGATTCATCGGCTGCGGCGAAGCCACCGAAAAAAAGAGCGGCCCGGCATTCAACCTTGTAAAAGGCTCCGAAGTTATAGCCGTAATGGGACGCGACAAGGAGAAAACCAAGGAATATGCCCGCAAGCATAATATTCCACATTATTATACCGACGCACAAGCCCTTGTCGACGACCCCGAGGTGAACGCAGTGTACATAGCAACCCCGCCTTCGTCGCACGTCACATTCGCAATAATGGCAATGAAGGCAGGCAAGCCCGTCTATGTGGAAAAGCCCCTTGCAGCAAGCTACGAAGACTGCGCCCGCATAAACCGCATATCACGCGAAACAGGCGTTCCCTGCTTCGTGGCCTACTATCGCCGTTACCTCCCCTACTTCCTGAAAGTAAAAGAACTGTTACCCCTCATAGGACAAGTGCTCAACGTGCAGATACGATTCGCCGTGCCTCCCCGCGACCTCGACTACAACCGCAACAACCTCCCTTGGAGAGTTAATCCCGAAATTGCCGGCGGAGGTTACTTCTACGACCTTGCACCCCACCAAATAGATCTTCTGCAAGAGATGTTCGGTTGCATACTCTACGCCGAAGGATACACAGCCAACCGCGGAGGCCTGTACAAAGCCGAGGACACGGTGAGTGCCTGCTTCCAGTTCGAGAACGGCATACCCGGCTCGGGCTCTTGGTGCTTCGTGTCGGACGAATCGTCGAAAGAAGATCGCATAGAAATCTTCGGCAGCAAGGGAAGCATAAAATTCTCGGTATTCACTTTTGAGCCCATTGTTTATCAAGGGGAAGAGGGAATAAAGGAGTACAATATTCCCAACCCGCCATACGTGCAACTGCCACTGATACGCAACATAGTTGAGCATCTGCAACACAAAAGCAACTGCACCTGCGACAGCATAAGCGCAACGCCCACCAACTGGGTGCTCGACAAAATCCTCGGTAAAATCATTTAAACAAACAGCACCTGTGCCAATAAGCAGCCCGAAATACCAAACAACAATAAAAGTTACGGCATTAATCATAATGCTCACCATAACTATTGTTTCAACGGCGCAAAATAGAGATTGGCCCCACAATAGAATAATCGATTACACGCACGACAAAATTAAAAAGACCGAGGAAGCCATACACAAAGCCGAAGTGATAATAAACGACAAATTCCACAAGGCCGAGAGCCTCATCAGCAACAAACTCGACGAGAGGGATTCGCTCTACGTTACCCCCAATGAATACAATATGACCATAATGACACAATATTCATACACTTATGAATATTACAGGTTCACATCCAGCGACAAGAACCAAAGTATGTCCCTGCGACCCGACAATGGCAACAAGATAGGGCTCTACGTCGGCTGGAAATGGCTATTCCTCGGGTGGTACATAGATATGACAAAAAACGACGCGAAAAGCGACATAAACCTCAGTTTCTACACAGCCAAGCTCGGAATAGACCTCTTGTATCGCAAACGCGATAAAGGATTCAGGCTATCCGACACCAAAGGTTTCATAAATGAATACGGCTTCAAACTTACCGACTATAACCCCTCTCTCAATGGTTTCAGCACCAAGCAGAAAGGGATAAACATTTACTACATATTCAACAATAAAAGGTTCTCCTACCCGGCAGCATACAGCCAGACCAATAACCAGCGAATAAGTGCCGGTTCATTCATTCTCGGGCTCACATACAACGAACAGACATTTAGTTTCAACTACTACAAGATGGACCCGAAACTGCTATTCAGTTTAAAAGACGAATTTAAATTCGACAAGATTAAATACAAAGATTTCAGTATAAACTTTGGTTACTCCTACAACTGGGTATTTGCAAAGAACTGCCTTGCAAACCTCTCTCTCACGCCCTGTATAGGATATAAAAACTCCTCGCTGAAATTATTTTACAGCAAGGAGTTAATATCAAGCATCAATTTCGACCTGATAACCCGTGCATCGGTAGTTTATAACAATGGCAGATACTACATAAGTGCCTCGTTTATATCCCACACATACAGCTATCGCAAAAGCGAACTGTCGGTTATAAACGGATTCGGCAACATAAACCTCTCCATCGGATACAATTTTTGGAAGAGGAAGCCTAAAAATTAAAATCTGTAACCCACCGACAGGACAACACTGCTGCGATTGGTCGAAACATCGGCACAAGGATTCAGGTACTCCGAATCGTAATAATTATAAAAGTCACACTTCTGCATAGCCAGTTTATAAGCAACATCTGCATACCAGCCTTTACTGCTATAACCGGCACCAAGAGTCACTATATTCGTTTCATACCTATTCATAAAATCGGTACCCGTGTCGGTGTACAGCACTTTATCCTTCACAGCCTCCTCCTTAAAAGGAGCCGTAATATGATTGTAACCGCAACGCAAAGAGAAATTATTGCTGACATTAAAGAGCGCACCCAAGCGGAATATATGCTGTGCCTTCATATTAGCCTCAATATCCTCGTTGAGAGGAGACATCTTGCCACCATCGGTGTATTTCAGTTTCGCCGAAGAATAATCGACAAATTCATACTCGGCATTTATTGCAGCATATTTACCGAAAGTGTATGATGCCGACAAATTAACACGCCACGGAGTGGTAAAATCATAATCGACAAAGAGGTCGCTACCATAGCAATCGGCGTCGCGAGTATCATAGACATATCCATCGGCACCAACCATTGCAGCCGAAGTTCTGTCGGTGAGAGCATACCAAGTGGGAGTGTGCAGCGCAACACCAAACTTAAAAGGAGAGTATTTAAAGGGACGGAATATTGCGCCGAACTTCACATTTATACCATTACCTTTTACATTGTAATTATTTTGGAGAGTGTAATAATTATTGCCAACCTCATCAAATTCAGAATATTCCGAAGTGCGAGTATAATCAACATAGCTGGCACCGATAGTGAGGCCAAGGTAAACCCTATCATTTATGTTACACGAAATATTTACATCAATATCGTTCACACCACCCTTTTCTGTCGAGAAGTGCTCCATCATCGTGGGGTAGAGATTATCTACATTATCTTCATTGTCCGGGACATAATAGAGATTACCATCATAGTCGAGCAGACCCGATGTTGATGTCAGCAATCCCAACCACGGATAGTCGTATGATGTATAATCGGTGTAATCAAAGTGATTGGCAAAATTCTCGCCATCGTTCATATACATTTCGTGCAATCTATACTGCTGCGAGAAGTAATTTCCACCGTGCAACAACGAACCCATCGCCTCGAACCTGTTTGCAAAATTATTGTGCCTACGATAATTGGCTGCAACATTTACAAATTTAAGTTTCCCTGCCTCAATATCTTTTGCAAGCACAAAGCCAATATTATTTACAGAAAAGGAGTTCTTGTCACTCTTCACCGAACATCCGCCAAAATCGGCACTGTTCTTTGTTTTATTTATTCCCATCGACATTACAATATCGTTGGAACGATACAGACCTATGCCCGCAGGGTTTGTAGAAATCACAGAAATATCGGCACCAAGAGCACTCATAGCACCGCCCATACCCACAAAACGCGCAGTTCCCGACAATTCATTATCAATAAGACGCATAGGGTCGTAACTATTCTGGGCAAGCATAGGCATCACGGCAGCAACCGCGACAAGCATTATAAAAGTTCTTTTCATAGTAATATAAGATTCGGTTCTTGTTATAAATTAACGGCGGCCGCCACGCTGAACTCCGCCACGCGACACAGGAGCTCGATTAGTTGAATGTGAGGGAGCGGCGCGATTCACGCTTGTGCTGCTGCGACGGTTGTAGGTCGCCGGTACCGAACTGCGCTGCACATTGCGGTTGCTACTCTGCACACTGCGTTCCACACGTTCCTTTCTGCCACCGACATTATTGCCTGTTGCCACACGCCTTTCGCTGCTCACTCTGTTTCTATTAACCACCCTGTTCGTGGCTTTTCCACGCTCGTTCTTCACTTTTCCGTTCACCTGTCCATTGGCAACAGGCTGTTTCCCGCTGTTATTCCCTTTTGCGATACTTGCAACCGGAACGCGCCCGTTGTTACCCTTTGCGTTTGAAGCAAAAACAGGGATGCTGCGTGCCTTTGTATCTCGCCACGAACCTGTATAACGATGATGGTGGTGAGAATGAGGAGGAGGAGGCGTAGTGTGCCACATATAATCGTAGTGTGTGTCCCAGAAATTATCATAATAATGATAGGATGGATAGTGGCACCAATCCCAACGATAATGATAGTCCCACATAAACCTTACAGGATTGTGGAAACGCACTATCCGTGTCGAATAGTTGTAATTATCGACATACACAACCTCGTCGTAAACCGCTTCGTCGTAAACATCCTCAACATAAACATCGGTTACCAATGTATCGCTATACGAAACAACACTCTTTCCCCGGCGGTTATATTCATCAACATCGCGGTCATTGCCATTATCGGCAATTCCCCACTCATCATCCTCAACATAAACAACTTTCACAGTGTCCTTCTGTTTTTTATCCTTCTTTGGGACATAGAACATATCGTTCACTTGGGCAAACGAAACAAAAGGCACGAATAACAACAGTAACAAGCAACTTCTCATAGTATTTCAAATTACAAATTGATTAACTGCCGATGGAAAGGCACCATCCGACAATGCAAAGATACTTATTGCTCCACAAAGGGAAAAAGGGAAAAACCTATTATTCGGGAGGGAAATCCCTAAAACAACATCGGCCGCACTTTTGTGCGGCCGATGAATATCCTATGAAAATAAATTATTACTTATTCTCGGGACGAAGCTGACGAACAACCTCGGCTGTGCGCCACATTTCGCTGTCGTGGAGAGCCTTCAACTCCTCGTTCAGTTTCTCACGATAATCGGGTTGAGAGTTAGAGTCGATAGAACGCTGTGCCTCTTTACCGGTCTTGACAGAGTCGTACAACTGATACATCACAGGCTTGATAGCATCGTGGAAAGGAGTCATCCAATCGAGAGCACCACGCTGTGCTGTTGTAGAGCAGTTAGCATACATCCAGTCCATACCGTTCTTTGCAAACAAGGGCATAAGCGACTGTGTGAGCTCCTCAACAGTTTCGTTGAAAGCCTCCGAAGGAGTGTGACCATTCTCACGCAACACCTCATACTGTGCCAAGAGAAGACCTTGGATGGCACCCATCAAAGAACCACGCTCACCGGTGAGGTCGGAAACAGCCTCACGCTGGAATGTTGTTTCGAACATATAGCCCGAACCAATACCAATACCGAATGCCAATACACGGTCCATAGCCTTGCCTGTAACATCCTGATAGATAGCATAAGAAGAGTTCAAGCCACGGCCTTCGAGGAACATAGTACGCAAAGAGGTACCCGAACCCTTGGGAGCAACCATAATAACATCAATATCAGCAGGAGGAACAATACCTGTGCGGTCGTTCCAGTTGATACCGAAGCCGTGAGAGAAGTAGAGAGCCTTGCCGGCTGTCAAATAGGGCTTAACTTTGGGCCATATAGCAATCTGTGCAGCATCGGAAAGGAGCATACAAACGATTGTACCCTTCTCGGCAGCCTCCTCGATAGAGAAGAGAGTCTCACCGGGAACCCAACCATCCTTAACAGCCTTGTCGTATGTGCTACCCTCACGCTGACCAACGATTACGTTGAAGCCATTGTCGCGCAAGTTGCAAGCCTGACCGGGACCCTGTACACCATAACCAAGCACTGCAATTGTTTCGTCTTTCAAAATCTCACGAGCCTTCTCCAAAGAAAACTCTTTCGGTGTAATTACATTCTCAATTACACCGCCAAAATTCATTTCTGCCATAATTGTTTAATTTAATTTAGTTATTTATTATTTTAATGTTTGTCGTTTCGCATCTTCATCAAAAAGATTGTCACTTAAATTCACATTCACATCGCGGGTAATTGCCACACGGCCCGACTTTACAAACTGCAACACACACTGTTCGGCAACAAACTCCTTGTAGAGGCTCATCACCGCATCGGTCTTTCCGGTCTTTTCCACAACCGTATAGGTGGAGTTAACCTCGATGACACGCGCGTTATTGTGGCGTATTATTTTCGAAATTTGTTTATTTTCGAGCAGACGGGGTGTAGATAATTTATACAAAGCCACCTCTTGGATAAATATCTCATTATCGGTAAAATAGTAGGCTCTTAAAATATCTATTTTCTTTTCCAGACGCTTGGTGACACGCTCTATGAGCCACTCGGTGGTCCATAGCGAAATTGTGTAACGATGCACACCCTCCACATTGGACGAGGAAACATTCAACGTTTCTATATTCATCTGTCGACGAGTAAATTCCGTCGTAACGTGATTAAGCATTCCGGCGATATTCTCGGAATATACGATAACAGTATATAGTTTCTTCTCCATAGCGATTATTCTAAAATCATATCACAAACCGAAGCTCCAAGAGGCATCATAGGCATCACATTATCCTCGGGACGAACAACGACGCTCAACAAGAAGGCTCCCTCGGTTTCAAACATCTCTTTAATTGCAGCATCAAGCTCGGAACGGTCCGTTACCAAACGCGACGGAATACCGTAACCATCGGCAATCTTGCAAAAATCGGGGTTACACATAGGTGTCCACGAGTAGCGATTGTCGTAAAAGAGGTTCTGCCACTGGCGCACCATACCCAGATAGCTATTATCCATCACCACCATTTTCACAGGGCACTTCTGCTCCATAATGGTACCAAGTTCCTGAATATTCATCTGGAAACCTCCGTCACCGGCAAAGTAACAAACAGTGCGGTGGGGAGCACCCATTGTGGCACCCATTGCAGCAGGCAGGCCAAAGCCCATAGTTCCCAAGCCTCCCGATGTAATTATGCTGTGAGGCTCTTTATATTTGAAATAACGTGCGGCGAACATCTGATTCTGTCCAACATCGGTCACCAGCAGAGCTGTGTTACCGGTAGCCTCGCTCACCTTGCGGGCAACCTCACCCATAAGAATGGGGCCATCGGCAGGATACAAAGCCTTGTCTATTACCTTCTCCTTCTCTATGGCATCAAACTCGGCAAAGCTATCAATCCACTCTT
The DNA here is from genome assembly GCA_017466065.1 of Bacteroidaceae bacterium. Next base: position 49,654 of record JAFTUV010000016.1, on the reverse strand, counting down.
TGTGGGAATTCTCCTCCAACAATTCTGTAATCATAGGAAGAGTCTCCTTGCAGTCGCCAAGCACGGGAATGTCGATAGATATATTCTTGTCAATCTCCACCTTGTCAATATCAAGATGTATTATTTTGGCCTGCTTTGCATAAGTTTCGATATTGCCTGTGACACGGTCGCTGAAACGCATACCTATGGCAATGAGCACATCGCACTCGTTTGTATTTACATTGGGCCCGAGGTTACCGTGCATACCCAGCATACCCATACACAAGGGGTGTTCCGATGGGAATGCCGACAAGCCGAGCAACGTGCGTGCAGCAGGAATATCGGCCTTTTCGAGAAAGGCTGTGAGTTCCTTGTGGGCATTACCAAGCTCCACGCCCTGACCTATCAAGGCAAAAGGTCTTTTGGCACGATTTATAAGTTCCGCCGCCTTCTTTATAGACTCCTTGCACGGGGTAGGATAAGGAATATAGCTGCGCACACTATCGACCTTCACCGGTTCATAAAGAACCTTGGCAATCTGTGCATCCTTTGTAAAATCGAGCACAACCGGGCCGGGACGCCCTGTGCTTGCTATATAGAATGCCCGCGACACGGCCCAAGCTACATCCTCAGCCTTTCTCACCTGATAGCTCCATTTGCTTATAGGCTGTGTAACACCTACAAGGTCTATCTCCTGAAAAGCATCGGTACCAAGCACCGCAGAGCTGACCTGACCGGCAATTATCACCACCGGTGTACTGTCGAGCAATGCATCACTTATACCTGTGAGCGTATTAGTGGCACCGGGGCCACTTGTAACAATGCAGACTCCAACCTTGCCAGAGCTACGGGCATATCCTTGTGCCGCGTGTACCGCAGCCTGCTCGTGGCGTACAAGAACATTGCGGAATTCATCCTTGTAGTCGTACAAGGAGTCGAATACCGGTATAATGGAGCCGCCCGGATAGCCGAAGAGTGTATCTACACCTTCGTTCTTCAATGAGCGAAGAAGTGCCTCACCACCTGAAATAAGTTCTTTATTCATCGGTTATCTTTTTATATTTGGTTTTCTTAATCTATAATTCTCACTCCGCCTTTGTCGGCCGAACTTACCATATTGGCATAGGCTTTAAGGCTTTTCGATATTACCCTGTCGCGTGTGAGGGGGAACATTTCGCGTGCAGCAAGTTCCTCGTCGCTCAACTTTACGTTGATGGTGCGTGCGGGAATATCAATTTCGATAATATCACCATCGCGCAATTTACCGATGTTGCCACCGGCTGCCGCCTCGGGCGAAATGTGACCAATGCTCAATCCCGATGTTCCGCCACTGAAACGGCCGTCGGTTATCAAGGCACACTCCTTGCCCAAATGACGCGATTTTATATATGATGTAGGATAGAGCATCTCCTGCATACCCGGGCCGCCTTTGGGGCCCTCGTACACAATGACAACAACATCGCCGGCCTGCACTGCGCCGCCCAGAATACCCTCTACGGCTGCATCCTGCGAGTCGAACACCTTGGCCTTGCCTGTAAACTTCCAGATGCTCTCATCGACACCCGCAGTTTTAACCACGCAACCATCTTGGGCAATGTTACCGAACAGAATGGCAAGACCGCCATCCTTGGTGTAGGCGTGCTCTATGTCGCGTATGCAACCATTCTCTCTATCTGTGTCGAGGGTTTCATATACTGCACTTTGCGAGCCCATCACATTGCTGAACACATTGGCAGGGCCTGTGCTGTATATGCGTTGCGCCTCTGCACCAACACTCTCACCGGTGATACAATATTTTTCAATATCCTCGGCAAGAGTTGCACCGTTCACACGTTTGAGTGCAGTATTCAAAAGACCGCCTTTTGCAAGCTCGCCCATAATACCTATGATACCTCCGGCACGACCGCAATCCTGCACACTGTATTTGGGACCGTTGGGTGCCAGCTTACACAAGCAGGGAACCTTGCGGCTCAAACGGTCAATATCGGCCATCTTAAAATCCGCCCCGGCCTCCTGTGCCACAGCCAAGAGGTGAAGGATTGTATTTGTTGAACCACCCATAGCAATGTCCAATGTCATTGCATTGAGGAAAGCATCGCGCACTGCAATGCTTCGGGGGAGCACACTGTCGTCACCCTCTTCATAGTATTTGAGAGCGTTGGTAACAATCTGCTTCGCTGCATCTTTGAGCAACTGCACACGATTAACGTGAGTAGAAAGGATTGTACCATTGCCGGGCAACGACAATCCGATGGCCTCGGTGAGAGAGTTCATTGAATTGGCTGTAAACATTCCCGAACAGCAACCGCAACCGGGGCAGGAGCGTTTCTCAACTTCGGCAAGTTCCTCATCGCTCACGCTTGTATCGGCGGCCTTCACCATTGCCGAGATAAGGTCGAGATTTTCGCCCTTCCAAGTGCCCTTCTCCATAGGACCTCCCGACACAAACACCGTGGGGATATTAAGGCGCATAGAGGCCATAAGCATTCCGGGAGTTATCTTGTCGCAGTTGGATATACACACAAGGGCATCCACTTTGTGGGCGTTGCACATATACTCCACGCTGTCGGCAATAATATCGCGCGAAGGCAGCGAATAGAGCATTCCATCGTGTCCCATAGCAATTCCATCGTCGATGGCTATGGTATTAAACTCTGCTGCATAGCAACCGAGTTTCTCAATCTCGCGTTTTACAATCTGGCCCGCCTCGTGCAAATGAGTGTGACCGGGCACCAGCTGGGTAAATGAATTGGCAATGGCAATAATGGGCTTGCCAAACATTTCGCGCTTCATTCCGTTTGCTATCCACAAGGCTCTTGCACCGGCCATACGACGGCCTTCGGTACATTGCGAACTTCTCAACTTATTTTTCATACTCTAAAAATCTTTTCAACAGGAGAAACAGCCATTCGCCGTCAATCCATTGTATTTCATTTAATAAAAAAGCCCTCCTCATTTAATAGAGAAAGGCACGTTAGGTATATACACAGCCATTCTCACCCTACCATTTCCAATAGGACGACCACCACGTTTACGAGGTTAATGAATATTGACTGCGCCTTCATCATATCACTTCCGATAAAATAATTTGCTGTAACAAATTACATTTAGACCGCAAAAATAATCTCTTTTTTCTGCATAACAAAAAAAATAAACAAAAATTAGCTATAATGTGACAAAAAAGAGAATTTTACTCCATTTTGTCTGCATTTTACCTGTTTTTCTGTAAAAAAAGTTCAAACCAATTAAAATTTTCTATTGTTGCTATCGAATTTAACACAAGTTGCACTCTATAAATCAAGGAGGAATAGGAGTAACTTTGCAACCCGAAAAACCTTAACATATTTTTCTATGGATTTTATAATGACACTCCTTGAAGGAGCGCAGGGGCAATGGAGTGGCGGAATAGCCCATTCTATGATAATTCTTGCCCTCACCATCGCATTCGGTGTTATGCTTGGCCGTATAAAAATCGCAGGAATATCATTTGGTGTAACTTGGATATTATTTGTGGGAATTTTCTTTTCGCACTTCGGTTACACGCTCAACGGCGATCTACTTCACTTTGTAAAAGAATTCGGACTGATACTGTTTGTATTCTCGATAGGCCTTCAAGTGGGCCCGAGTTTCTTTTCGAGTTTTAAATCGGGAGGCCTCACATTGTGCCTTGTAACCTGCGCCATTGTACTGTTCGATGTACTATCGGCCATCGGTATATATTTTGCAACCGACACACCCATTACCACCGTTACCGGTATTCTGTCGGGTGCTGTTACCAACACCCCCGGATTGGGAGCCGCCCAACAGGCCTATCGTGAAATAACAGGCACCTCGGCTACCGACATTGCACTCGGTTACAGTGTTGCCTACCCTCTTGGTGTAATAGGCTGCATACTCTCGATGCTTGCCATAAAAGGGCTCTTCTACAAGAAGGACATCACTCCGTCTGTGGACAACAGCAAGAAAGAGCTCAGCGTTGAGCCTCTCACCATAAGAGTGATAAACCCCGCCATTGTAGGAAAAACTCTCGAAGAGATACGCCGCAGCCAGAAATACGACTTTGTAGTATCGAGAATCCTGCACGCCACAACCGGAGAAATGGAGATTGCCAATTCAAACAGCACGCTGCAACCCGGCGACAAATTCCTTGTAATTGCACACCCCTCGTTGCACGAGAGCCTGCTCAACCTGTTCGGTACCGAATGTATTGTCGATTGGAACAAGGCCGGAGCACAATTCAAATCAAGAAAGATAATTGTTACAAATCCCAAGCTGAATGGTGTTGCACTCTCAAAATTGAGCCTGCGCAGCAATTTCCAAGTGAACCTCACCCGCGTTAACCGTGCCGGAATAGACCTTGTAGCATCGCCCGAGCTACGCTTGCAGATGGGCGATATTGTAACCGTCGTAGGCTTGGACAGCGCAGTTGGCAACGTAAAAAGAATTTTAGGCGATTCGAGGAAGCACCTCGACCACCCCAATATAATTTCCATCTTCATTGGAATTGCTCTTGGTTGCGCACTCGGCAGCCTCCCCATATTCATTCCGGGAATGTCGCAACCGGTTAAGTTGGGACTCGCCGGCGGACCGCTGGTGGTAGCCATTCTCATAAGCTATTTTGGCCCCAAGTACAAGATTGTCACCTACACTACCGTCAGTGCCAACCTTATGATACGCGAGATTGGAATATCCCTTTTCCTTGCCTGTGTAGGGCTTGAAGCCGGCAAAGCATTCGTCGATACGCTTGTCAACAACGGTGGTCTTTGGTGGGTTCTCTATGGAGCCATAATAACCGTTACACCGCTTATTATAGCCGGCATTTTAGGCCGTTTCATTCTAAAAATCCCCTACAACACACTCATTGGTGTAATGTCGGGCTCCTGCACCAATCCTCCCGCTCTTGCTTTTGCCAACGAGCAGAACAAGAACAGCGACAATGCAGCCGTAGGTTATGCCACCGTTTATCCTTTGGCAATGTTCCTACGCATTCTCACAGCACAGCTTTTGATACTAATCTTCTGCTGACAACACAGCGCATACTTCCACACAAATGGCGGTGACCTAAAAGTAAAGTAGGTCACCGCCATTTGTTTCGGGGTTGAATAAAAAGAGTCGCTTTTAGGCTTACAAGCCCCGGAAGGCGGAGTTTACTTGAGCGTAAATAAACTATTGGTTTGCCAGCCTTAAATATCTATTTAATTATCAAACTATTACTCATACATCTTGTAGTTGCTGTATAATTTTATAACATACAATTTGCATACAAAATCGAAGATTCAGGGAAAATAGTAATGCTAAAATACCACCTAAAAAGTTCCTGTCGTGGTAGGCGATTATTTCTATTTTCTTTCGTTTCCGATGTCGCAAAGGTACAAAAATATTGCTGACGAAAAGAGAAGTTGCAATAATTTCTTTTTTCGCCAGCATATTTTATGCTGTCAACACACAAATAAGTTTAGTCCGTTTTGGACATATAACCAATGGGATAAACTAAACCTATTACGCTTTCAATCCCTCGCGCTTCATCTTTGGAACGAGATAGGCAAAGCCGTAAATCATCATCGATGCCTGCGCCAAGATACCAAACACGATGCTTGCGATATTTACACCCGTTGATACAAGGTCGTTTGAGAGGAAATACCACACCATATATATGCCAAACGGAATATTCACGAATGTACTTGCCACCAATCCTGGATTATACTTAAAGCCGAAGAGGAAGAACATCACAACGTGAGCAAAGGCATTCAGAGCCGAGAAATAGGCAGTCCACAACCCCCACTCAATGCCGTAGAAATGTGATACTACACCCGATAACGGCAGCAGAATATACACAAGCGGGATGTTAATCCAAAACGAGCCTGCCTTTGTTAGTGGGTAGTCGCCCAACTTTGAGCCGAGCGGTTTACGGTTGAAGAAGTCAAGAAAGCCGCCTGGGCAGACATACTCCTCAAACTCGTGAAACCAATAGATAGGCACCTGCATCCAGATAAGGAATAGTGCGTAGTTCTGCTCCTTGACATAGAGCCAAATCAGAATAAACGAATAGAGAGCCAAGAAGGGCGTTGCCTTCATCCAGTTGTCGTACAACCATTGCATTGTCTTTTTCATAATTGCTAACTTTTTTATTTATTTTCTTAACCCTTTACGCTTGATTTTCGGTACAAGAAAGGCAAATGCATAGATCATCATCGAGGCTTGCGCCATAACTCCAAACACGATACTCCATACAATAACAGTGTTCGAAACAAGGTGATTAGAGATGAAATACCAAATCATATATATACCATAAGGCACATTTACAAATGTACTCACAATAAGTCCAGGATTGTATTTGCGACCAAAAATTAGAAACATCACATCATGAGAGAATGCGTTTAGGAAAGAGAAAAAAGCAGTCCATAGACCCCATTCTATGCCATAAAAATGAGAGACCAATCCCGACAGTGGGAGTAAGATATAGACCAACGGGATATTGATCCAGAACGAGCCAATTGTGGTCATCGGATAATCCTCACTCTTGCAACGCATCATATTGCGATTGAAGAAAGACAAGAAGCCTCCTGGGCAGATATACTCTTCAAACTCATGTAACCAATAGAGAGGTGTCTGCATCCAAATGAGGAATAACGCATAATTATGTCCTTTGACATAAAGCCACAGCAGAATCGAAACATAAATAACCAAGAAAGGGGTTGCCTTCATCCAGTTGTCGTACAACCATTGCATTGTCCTTTTCATAATCAGCGATTTTATATACAAAAGTAAAGCGTAAGGTGCTCGAATAAAAGGTTTATATCATTGTTATATTGAGCAATATCCACGATTGAGATAAAATATATGGATTTTCAATAATGATAATGTGCAGTTATGGCTAACTTTGCGGTAGATATTAAAACAAAAGAATATGTTAGCGTTACATAATGATACTTTGCTATTGAATTATTGGAATAAGGGCGGTTTTACACTCTGTACCGAAGGGTATGCCGATATTGTCATAAATGAGCAAAAATACAGATTGACACATGGAAGCATCTTTATCGTTACGCCATTGGTGCAAATATCATCTATTACTCCGTCCGACAATTTTCATTCTATCTCGTTTGTCAATGACCTTAAGGTCTTTTATCCCATTTTCAAGTTGATTGCAGATACAAGTATTCCATTGAAGGTGCGCGAATACCCTTGCTGGCAACTTTCTATGGAGGAGATTGTCTATGTTAAGGCTCAACAACAACGCATTGAGCAAAAGAGAAAACTTCTCGAAGATGAGCCGATTGCCGACTATCGTACTGTACTCTCACATCAAATACATTTGATTCGCCACGAAACGATGCTTGAGGTAGTGGGAAATCATATTCGCAAATATCCGGCACAAGTGGACAATATCAACAAGCAGGAGATTATCGCCTACCGCTTTATTCTCGCACTGCACGAAAATTACTATCGCGAACGTACCGTTTCGTGGTACGCATCGGAAGCAAACCTTTCGTCGGGACACTTCACTACGCTCATCAAGGCAGCCACGGGCAAAACACCCTCGGAGTGGATTGCGACTGTTACGACCACCTATGCCAAACTACTTTTAGAGCAACGCGATAAGAGCATCAAACAGATTGCCGCAGAGTTAAACTTTCCCGAACAGTTCACCTTTCGTAAATATTTCAAACAATATGTCGGCATCACGCCCAAAGAGTACCGCAACTCGCACGCACTAAAACAGAACGGCAGGTCGTAGGACCCGCCGTTACCGTTAATGTCGTTTGTCAAATTTCACCATACACCAGAGGCTCGGTAGTTTTGGGATAACACCCTTAAACTTACCTCGCAAGTCGGAGAAGCATAGTCCGATAATGGTCGCGATACCCAGATTAAATTGAGCAAAATCTTTGATAGGCTCCATAAACAATAAAGGAAGCATACAACAATGGCGACCACTTGATGCGGTCGCCATTGCTGTTACAGTTTCATACCTCTGCTTTTCTTTGGTTGTATAGGCTGTCGGATTGATTGTCGCAGTTTGTCGTATTGCTCACTGAACCATTGACTTGGGCGTAAATGAGTATTTCGAGGGCGAGCGTAACGATAAAAGAACCTTTCAGTCATCCTCATTTGCTTTTTTTACAGAGGAGTTAAAAAGACACCACCCGCAAACACAGGGCGCACGCACCGGTGCCCCTCACCATCAGCATTGCGTTCCTCACAGTGAAATACCCTACAAACATATTCACACACAAAAAAGGCATCCGATAATGGATGCCTTTTTTGTGTGTGAGTCCTGTAAAATTATTTACAAGAACTGTATCAACGAACAACCTTCTTGTTGTTAATGATATATATACCCTTTGCAGGAGCCTTGTCGAGGCGACGGCCGCTGAGGTCATATATTTCAGCCTCCTTCTCATCTTCGGCCTCCACAATCTCTATACCTGTCGAAGAATTGTCAACCACGCGCAAGGTGGCATCAACAATTACACCACCGTTGGCAAGAATACCATTGGCACCTGTACAGGTTCCGTCGGCTGCAATCTGTCCACCTGCATCTATACTGTTCCAGTCCATTTTGAAACGTATACGATAGTCACCGGGAGTTTCGGGTGCTGTAAAGGTGGGCAAGAATGCTGTGTTGCGGGCATTGCCTGTCAACGAAGTTCCGGCCGAGTTTACACCGCCATTCTGGTCATCGTTGAAATTACCGGTGTAGAAGCTGAACGACATAACATCGGTTCCGCTCTGGTCGGTAGAACCATCGACAAAAGAGAACTGCTGGTCATTATCGAGGTCGATATAAACGTATGCGTTCATCCAGTTGGCATTCTTATTGAATTCAACCGAGATTGTCGAACCTGCGGCGCAAGTGAGCAGAGACGCTTCATCTTCACTCATATCGCGATAGGGCTTACCCGAACCGACAGTGATTGTCTGTGCCTCGCTACCCTCTTCGGTAAATGAAATGCTATTGATGTAACGGTCGCTTCTCGACGCATTGGCCTCCTTATCGAAGTTTGTTGCGTAAGGCTCAACAATTGCAGGGCCCACGGTAATTATAATCGATTCCGAAACGCCGGAGCCGTCTGTGGCTGTTGCGGTGATAGTTACCTCGCCTTCGCTTTGAGGAACAATAAGACCGTTGTTCACTGTTGCAATGCTTGCATCGCTTGTTGTCCACTCGACAGCGTGGAACACAGCCTCGGTGGGGTTAACGGTCGCAAGCGCAACCAATGTTCTGTTGAGTGCCACCTCTGTTGCGCCATTCTCTGTTGCGAGTGTGATGCTGCCAACGGGAGTAACAGCCTCGGCTGCATCAATACCATCGAAAGCATATACGCTGCTTGCGGGTAGTGTTACAGTGAGTTCTGTATCGATATTGACAGCCTCGCCCTCGGTCAATCCTTCAAGAGCAGCCTGAACACCGAACGACTTGCGAAGAATGATGCTGCCATTAACATTTGCGGGGATATTCAAAGCCTCACGCAATGTAAATGTATAGTTCTTCTCGTCATTGCTGCCATTGCGCAGAGCGAGAGTCGATTTTGTACCGTTCCAAGAAGCCCAACCATAAATCGCGGCAACATCTGCGCCTGTATCCCAAGGATTGCCACCCACCCAGTGGATATCGGGCAATACATCGGCGTTGCGTTTCTGCCAAGCGATGCACTCTGCAAGGTCGGCCCACAAAGCACCGTTGTTAACACTGTTCATCAACGCATAGTCGTTGTAAAGCTCAACCAAGCCCGAGCCGCAAACAAATGCGCAACGCATTTCACGCAACACAGCCTCGTAATCACGGCTGTCACTTGCGGGAGGACCAAATTGTGTAAGCATAAAGCCGTGAGTCATCAATGTATTGATGGGACAGATGGGCGAATTGCTTACATAGTTCTGATATACGAGACGGTCGCGATAGGTAATCCAGTTCTCACGGTTGATGGTATTGTCACCAATGCGGTCGTGGTCGTTCTCCTGACGCCAAGTTGCATCGGTAATCTGATACCAGAAGGGTGAAGCCCAAGTACCTACCGTGGTGTTGAAGAAAATATCCTCGCGAAGTTCCTCACGAACATAACGCTCCAAGCGGATAATACCCTCGGCATTCTCGTTACCTGTGTCACCTGCATCGGGACCCACAGATGTGAATTGCGCCGAAATACCATCGAATTTGAAGAACTTATAATCGCCTTGGTTCTTTACAAGGTTATATGCAGCAGCCTTGAATGTTGAATAATATGCAGGGTTAGATAACTGCATACCACCCTTATCACTCCAATAATCACGACGATAATTACCGCTCTGTCCGTAACCGCCCACAGGGCCTAACCAAGCACCGACACCGGCACCCATATCCTCGGCCAATGTTGCCATAGGACGCATTTCATCGGGGAATCCGCTGTGGAAAGTCCAAGTACCATAGTTATCCCAGCCATCATCGATTACAAAGGCGGCGGGACCTTCACCGTATCTATTATAATAATCTGTTACCCAGTGATTGAGAACATCTACAATATCGTCCGAAGTAAAGTTGGTGTGCTCACTACCGGGAGCGGCATTGTTGCGGTTGATATTAAGCTCATACCAAGAGATATAGCAGGGGAAAGCTCTCCAAGGCACTGCACGTTCACGCTCGCTGTAAGCAAGGAACGAACGGCGTTTCTGTGTCTTGTGGATATTCTCGTTATCCTGTGAACCGTCTTGTGCGACAAGACCTACAACGCCTGCCACTTTCCAAGTTTCACCGGTTTCAAGAGTGGTGTTACGGCTCCAACGGCCTTGTATACCCACAATATCGGTATTTATAACGACACCCTCTTTGGGAGTGTAAATTTTAACGGTCATTTTGCTTTCAGCATCGATGCTCTCGCTCTTATTCTCAACCATCACGCGAAGAGTGTATGTACCATCAGCGGGAGCAATGAAAGTAAATGTATTATTGCTCTTTGCTGTGCCAGAATAACCGCTGTGATAGTCATTGGCAGCAATTGCGCCATTAGCGGTAAGGAGGTCGGCACCGGCAAAGTTCAAACGGTGCGAGCCGCTGGTGTATTCAACTGTAATTTCAACCTTTTGGTTCTGTTGCAATGTAACATTTGCGTGCTTGTAAGCATAGATATTAGGATAATCGATACCTATTGCCTCAACCACGCGGTCGGGAACATCGTCTTCTTCAACCTGCACCCAAGAAGCAGCTGTGAGCGCAACGGGGTCCATTGAGGTTGTGAGGTTGTATTTATCCTCTTCACCGGTTGCATCGCCCACGGTATTGTAAGCAGTGGGAGTTTCAAGACCGGCAAATATCTTGTTGCTCATAATCACAGCACCACGGGTGTTACCCACAACTGCGGGAGTGGAACCGGCTGCTTTTGTATCGACATTGTACATAAGAGGAATCACATTGTACATATCCACATTGTCAACGCCTGCAAGCTCCATTTCGGTGCGCAGATAGTGGCTGCCGTCGCGCAACACTGCACGCCATACAATGTTCAGTGTGCTATCCTTGTAAGTGTACTCATAGTTCGCCACAAGCTGCTTGCCGGCAAAGTGCTCGGCACCGCCAATAGCGTCGGCATTGGCTTCAAGGTCTTGCATTTCAACATTTTTCAGTGTCATTGCCGAGGCGTTTACATTATCGCCGTCGCCAAAAGCCACACTGAATATTTCGGTACCTGCTTCAAGGTTCATTGCATCGGAACCGGCAAAGAAGATTGCGTTGCCGAGTTTCATAAAGCTGGCAGCAAGAACATTGTTGCTCAATGTGTAAACGCCATCGACCTCCTCTATTTTTGCTGCGCCCACTGCTGTCTGCTGTGCAGGATAGAGCACTGCATTTGTGTAGGGTGCGCTTGTTGCCTGCTGGGGCAATGTGGCAAAGAACACACTTATGGTGCAAGCCTCGTCGTCAACAACAATCGCTGCAAACTGGCCTTCGGGAGCAACAACAGTAATATCGCTCTTTTTAACAGAACCTTCAATGGTGTATGTTTCGCCATTGGAGAATGTTTCATTGCCAACCTTTATTGTTATATCCTCGGGAACGTTTATGGTATAAACACGCTCGATGGTGACAACCTCAACAAAAAGGTAGCGGCTACCACCATCGGAGTTACCCGAATCCTGCCACAAGCCAAGAGTGTTTGTGCCATCATAGGGGTTACCGCTCACACCCTGATACCAGTTGATATACTTGTCATTGGTACCCGATGTTGTGTAGGGCTGAATTTCATAATAATCGCCACTGTAATTGTTGACTTTGAAATAAGTGTCCTCGACCTGTGTAGCCGAGAATTTCACAAAGTCTTTACCGTTGTTGTAAGAGGCTGCCTTTGTATAGGTGAGCCACTTGCCTGCGGTTTTACTGTAAATGTAATAGGCATTCTCAACGCCATCTACCGCATAGAACGCAAACAGACCGTAATTCTCGGCTGTCTGTGTAGGCGCAGTAAGGCCGTTGGAGTACACATTATTACCATTTACCATTGTATAGACGTGTTCGGGCTTGCCGGCATCGGGCAAAGTTACCGAAACCTCTATTTTACCGGCCATCACTGCACCTGTGGCACAGATAAAAGCCAAGATAAAAGATAAAAATTTCTTCATAAAACTCATATTTTTAGGTTAGTACTTAATTTATTTTTCCTAAACAATTGAAAAACGCCATAAACAAGCAAACAAAAACCGCATCACGACCTTAACTATTATACAAAAAAAACGTGGACAACTCACATTATCCACTGATGAGGTCTTGGCGTACCCGAAAGAAAGATATGCAAATCGCCCACGCCGTATACACAGCGCGGACATCAACTTTGCCACTATTCTTTCTTTTTTAAACCGCCAAGTTTAGATAGGGAATAAAACCCTACCGGAGCTATGCTCCCATCAGTAAGATAGTAAAGCCAATGCGCTTAAAATATGTCACAGTATAAACTGCATTTGCCATAATTACACGATACAAAGCACAAACGCTTAAAATCGCATATTACGACCAATCTATGCACCAACGGGCAAGAAATATCAAGCGTACTTGGATATTTTTCACAGCAAGTGCAAAATAGATTCGATATTTATCTCAAATCTATGCAAAAATAGACAAATAAATCTACTTTACAAAGAAAACGCAGATTTATTGAATTTATTAAAAATATAGTAAATTAGCAAAAAACGGAAAAGAGGCACTCAACGCCCGTTCAAACGTTCTTTAAGCACCACATAGATAATTACAGGAGCACCTATAAGCGAGGTTACAGCCCCCAAGGGCAACAGGCCGCTGCCCCCCGGCAACTGACACACAAGATTGCAAACAAGAGCAACCGCTCCACCCGCCAGAATGGTAACAGGCAACAGCACACGATGGTTGGCGGTATTCACAGCCAAACGTGCCAAATGGGGAACGGCAAGGCCTATAAAAGCAATCGGCCCGCAGAATGCCGTAACAACCGCAGTTATGCCGCCTACCAGCAGAAGCAGAATTCCTCGCAAACGCTTAATGTTCACTCCAAGATTTCTTGCATAGGCATCGCCCAGAAGAATAACATTCAACGGCTTTACAAGCAGCAAGGCACACAAGAGCATCGCAGCCAGCAACCCCGAATAGAGCGGGAGCATATCCATAGAAACACCGCCAAAGCCGCCCATTCCCCAAATAAGATAGGAGTGTACCCCCTCGGCAGTGGAAAAATAGTTCAGGATGGATATTACCGACGAAGCAAGGTAACTTATCGCAAGGCCGGCAATCAGCAGATAGATATTATTCGACAGCAGATGGGAGAGCAGAAGCACCAACATTATTATGAGCAAAGCACCCAAAAAGGCACCCGACAACACCAGCAGATACCCGCCAATGCCCATCGAACCTTGCAGCAGCAACATAACAACTGCAACGCCAAGGCCGGCTCCGCTATTTACTCCCAACACCTCGGGACCGGCAAGAGGATTGTTAAACAACGTTTGCAGCAAAAGGCCGGCAACGGCCAACGACATTCCTGCAAAAAGAGCCGTAACCGCCTGTGGCAGACGAGTTTCCACAACAATCAAACGCCACGCCTCATTGCCCGTATCGCTACCCAGAAGAATATCGGCCACCGCCTCGAACGGCAGTGCGACAGAGCCCATAAACAGATTGCTCAAAAATAGCAGGAAAAGCAATAGCACACCTGCAAAAATCACATATATATTCCTATGGCAATCTTTCATAATATCTCAATTTATACTCATCGAACAGCGAGGGATGGAATATAGCCATCAATTCGGCAAGCAACAGGTCGGGCCGAAAGGTCGTCTCCTCAAAAACAGGCCTGCGAGCAGTGTTGCAACCATAAATATTCCCATTTTTAAAAGGCGCAAAATGAGAATACCCCTTAAAATCGTCAAGCAGCGAAGCGCGGGTCCTATCGACAGGAGAATTATATTTTATCAACCAGAAATCGGCATTAGCCGCTCGTGCAAGCACCGTTTCATAGGAAAGCGGAACAGAGCCCTGCCCTTCAATGTCGGCAAACAGATAATCGGCACCGGCCATCTTGTACATCTGCCCCATTGTGCTTAGGGCAGTAGGGACATACCACGCCGAGCTGTTTTTCAGTTCACACATAAGCGTCGGACGCTCCACGCAACCGGCAACCCTCTTTTGCAGTTGCTCAAAGTTGTCACATACCATTGCAAACAACGAGTCGGCCACCGCGCCGCAACCAAGCAGACGACCATAGAAGCGCATCCATTCGGCCGCACCCAAAGGGGAAGCCTCCATATATTCGGCACACTCCACAATGGGATATTTAAGTTTATCCAGCTTACCATAGCCGCCATTCTCGAACGGGAAAGCAAATACAGCGTCGGGAGAGAGCATAGCCACCCTCTCGACATTTACATCGAGCGAGCTGCCGCAATCGGCAATCTCGCCGGCCGCCACCCTATCCTGCAACCAAGGCAGCTGAATGTAGCGGACATCGCATACACCTTTAACCACAGAATCGCAGCCTAACCGGACAAACAAGGTTGCGTGTATTCCCGAGAAAAGAAGAGCATTGTCCATAGGGGTGCGCAGGAGTGTGCCTTGCGGCATTCCCGTAGGGAGTTTTTCACCGTCCGGCACCAGCAAATAACGATGCAGAAGAGCTTCGCGCCAAGGATTCTTAACCTCGGCAACCATAAAACTGTCACAATCGACCATCTGCAACAGCATCGAATGACGCATTGCCAGAGTGTCGCCGCCACACACTGACGAGGGGGCTGTGCCACCGCCGCCACAAGAAACAAGCAGAAACAGGGAAAGCACCGTCACGAACATTTCAACACCCCTCACCATATTCATAAAATCTGTTCTTTATCGTTTACAATCGACAACTGCTGGCGCACACTCTCGGAATGTATCGCCTCAAAGACCTCTTTTACAACATCGGCACCGATATTATATTTAGCACCCATTGCTGCGCAACGCTCCATTGTTTCCTTGTAACGATAGGGCTGAAACACGGTAATTCCCTTATCTTTCTTTACGGCACCAATCTCGCGGGACACCTCCATACGCTTCGCGAGAAGTGCCACAAGTTCAATGTCTATCGCGTCTATTCTATTGCGGAACGCTGTAAACTCCTCTCCCTCAGCCACCGGGGAACGATTCACAAGCCCCGACAGCAAGTTGTTCAACGCAGCTGGTGTTATCTGCTGACGCGCATCGCTCAATGCACACGCCGGTTCATTATGCACCTCCACCATCAATCCATCGAAATTAAGGTCCATAGCCTGCTGGGCAAGCCCCTGTACAAGCTCGCTCTTGCCGGCAATGTGGCTCGGGTCGCATATAAGAAAAAGTTGAGGGAAGCGATTTTTAAGTTCCAAAGGAATCTGCCACTGCGGAGCATTGCGATAGAAATTCTCGCCATAAGACGAAAAGCCCCTGTGTATAGCCCCCAAACGTGTAACGCCGCAATTATAGAGACGCTCAAAAGCCCCAATCCACAAATTCACATCCGGGTTTACCGGATTCTTCACAAGCACAGGAATATCCACCCCCCGCAACGCCTCGGCCACCTCCTGCACGGCAAACGGATTGGTCACGGTGCGGGCACCCACCCACAGAACATCTACGCCTGCCGAGAGAGCCTCCTCGACGTGGTCAGCAGTCGCAACCTCGGTTGTTACAGGAAGAGAAAGTTCCCTCTTCACACGCGCCAACCACTTTAAGCCACGCGAGCCCACCCCCTCGAAACAACCGGGACGGGTACGAGGCTTCCATATTCCGGCGCGAAAGAGCCCCACGCCCGAAGCGGCAAGTTCGGTGGCCACAGCCATCACCTGCTCCTCACTTTCGGCACTGCAAGGGCCGGCAATCACAAACGGACGCTTGTGGCCGGAAAATAATTCTATATCGTCAATCTTCATTATCACACAATTTCGGAAACAAGCGCATTGCATTGGCCGTGGTAATTTCGGCCACATACTCTGCCGTGCAACCATAAATATCGGCAAGCACAGCAGCTATATAGGGAATATAAGCACTCTCGTTACGTTTGCCACGGAAAGGAACGGGCGACAGATAGGGGGAATCCGTTTCCAGCACTATGCGCTCCAACGGCACATTGGCAAGCACAGCCGGCAGTGTCGATTTTTTATATGTGAGCACACCGCCTATGCCCAAGAAGAAGCCCTCATAGGAGAGCAGCCTTGCAGCCTCATCGGCACTCCCCGAGAAACAATGAAACACGCCACGCAATCCTGCCGAACGATGTTTCTCCATCACATCGGCAAGTTCATTAAAAGCGTTGCGCGAGTGGATAACCAAGGGCAGACACATATTACGTGCCCACTCTATCTGCGCTTCGAAAGCATCGAACTGTTCTCTGCGAAACTCGTCGCTCCAATAAAAATCGAGCCCCACCTCACCCACTGCAATAAAGCGTTTGTCGCTCCTTAAAAGTTCCTCCATTCTTTGAAGGGAACAACTATAATCGGCAGTAACATCGGTAGGATGCAGCCCAATCATAGGATAACATACACCCGGGTGGCTGTCGCACATAGCCATAAGCGACGGCAAGGTTTCTGCATTTATGGACGGCAGACATAAACGCCTCACACCCGCGGCAAGGGCACGCTCAACAACGGCCGCCCTATCTTCGTCGAACTCTTTGCAGAAAAGATGAGTATGTGTATCGACAAATTCAATCATCTGCTGCATTATTCTTGCCACGGTCGGCACGATAATAGTAAATCACGCCATACTCGGCGCACTTTTTAACACGATTCTCGCCGGTAAAAGCCGAGAAGGCCTTTTCAATCTCGCCCCAAGCCTCAAAAATAATCTCGTCACATTCGAAACGCATATCCGAAATATTGCGCAACGAATCGGCTGTGCGTTGCTGCAAGGATTGTTGCCTGTCGTACATCTCCTTGAAGAGTTCGTATGCAACCGACACACGCGCCATTGTAGGATTATAGATGGGAACGCCACCCTCGCCCTGTCTGCGTTTCTCGCCCTCGATGACCTTTGCGCCCCATTCGAGCACTGCAACCTCGGAGAAGAGATTGGGAATAGTATCTTCCTCCTGCGGCAGGCCATAATAGGGACGCTTGCTGCGGGCTATTTCGCCACGCATTATAGACATACTCAACACCTGTATGAAGTGCGACACATACATACGCGCCCGTTTGAGTGCTGCTTCATATTTGTCGTTGCCACGCTTTCTCGACTGCTCCGCCACACAGCGTTTATACACATCAACCTCGCGCGAGAATTTCTCCAAGAAGGTCTTTGCCTTGTAGTAGGTATTATGCGAGAGGACATTGGTAAAGACACCATTCTGCACGCTGCTCTCGACAGCAGTGCGCAACGCCCTTATGCGTGCTTGGTCGGTTTTTGGCAATCGTCTGTATGGCATAATACCTTATTATATATATTATAGGTAACGATTAAGCAACGAATCGGCAAAGGCTTTCAGGTTGGCCCTCCTGTCGGCCGGCACCGAGAGTTTTTCTATAAAGCCGTCGCATTTTGCAAAAAGCTCACAGATGCGCTTCTCGCAAATATCCTTCACACCCAGCGAGGTGTAGAGCGAGGTAAAATAAGCAACTTTTGCATCATCGTCGCACGTGGGGTTGTTGATCCACGCATCAATTTCGGAAAGTTGCTCGGGCGAAGCAAGCTCCATTGCCTTTATGAGAAGGAAAGTCTTTTTGTTGCAACGAATGTCACCGCCGATTTTCTTGCCGAACAGGGCAACATCGCCATAAACATCGAGCAGGTCGTCCTGCAATTGGAAAGCAAGCCCCATTGTTTCGCCATAGGCATAGAGATTTTCAAGGTCACTCTCGCTTGCACCCGCTGCAATTCCGCCCATTTTAAGGGAAGCTGCAATGAGGACCGAGGTTTTAAGGCGTATCATTTCCATATACTCCTGCTCGGTAACATTGGAACGTTTCTCAAAATCAAGGTCATACTGTTGCCCGTCGCCAACCTCTTTTGCCGTTTCGGTAAAGAGCGCAAGCATCTGCGGGAGTTTGTCGGCGGGAGCGTGAGCCAAAAATTCGTATGCGAGCACCAGCATTGTATCGCCCGAGAGTATTGCCGCAGTATCGCCCCATTTTGCGCAGACAGTGGGCTTGCCGCGACGAATATCGGCACGGTCCATCACATCATCGTGAATAAGGGTGTAGTTGTGGTATGTTTCCATTGCCACGGCCGGATACAACGCTTCGTCAATAGTATCCTTATATAAATTATAGGCCATAAGGCACAGCACCGGACGCACACGCTTGCCACTCTGCGCCAATGTGTATCTTATGGGCCTATACAGCTCCAACGGTTCACGTTCAAATTTCAAATTATCGACAAAGAGATTGACTCTCTCTCTCACCTGTTCCCAATTATACATAACAAAAAACTGACAATAAATTAAAAAGAGGCTACACACAACAGCGGCAGCCTCTTTTATATTCTACATTAAATTACTTCAAACGGAAGGTCACCGGCAATGTGAAACGCACACGCACTGCTTTACCGGCCTGCTTGCCGGGGTTCCACTTGGGCATTGCACCTACCACGCGCAGGGCCTCTTTGTCGAGGTAGACATCACTCGAACTGCGAAGCACCTCTATATCCTGAATAGAACCATCGGTGTTAACAACAAAGTTGATGAATGCCTTACCTTGCGAACCATTCTCGCGAGAAATACGGGGGTAGTTGATATTTTCTTTAAGGTACTTCATAAGTGCCTGCATACCTCCGGGGAACTCGGGCATCTGCTCTACAATCTGCAAGATGGGCTCCTCTTCGGGTATCTCCTCTACCACCACATTACCGACATCGGCAATCTCCACTACCTCACCGGTCTCCTCGACAGAAGCAAGCTCACTCTCTTCAATCTCGGCCTCATCATCTACAATTTCCAGAATCTCGGTAATCTGCTTTGCCTGAGGAGGGGGAGGAACCACCTTTTTCTCGGGCATTGTAATAGGCACCATAATCTCCTCTTCAAGAAGAATACCTGCACTCACAATCTCGCCTGTATGTTTCTTCTCGGTAGCAGTCCATTCGAAAGCCACGAACAGAACAGCAAACACAAGAATATAACCAATGAGCAACCAAGTGGTCTTGTGCTGTTCAAGGTTCACCTTCGCGCTCTTCTTCACTTCGAGAAGCTCGCTTTCATTTCCCTGTTGTCTTTTTGTTGAATCCATTATTGTATGATAATTTGTTTTTTTATTTCTATTGGGCAAATTTAAACAATATTTTTCAATACACACGTTTTAAAGCATCTTTTTTTTATTTTACACATATTTTATTTTTACTCCGCATCATAAAAGCTCTTTTTTTCAGTTATTTTACTATGAGAAACGTAATTTTATGGTCAATTATTTTACTGCACTGAATAAAATGATAAAAAAAAGCATTACCTTCGCAACTATGCAACATACAGCAACACTATTTATGACAAGAAAAATTGTAATCTGCATAATATCGGCAATACTCTCGATTCCTTTCGTTACCATAAAAGGACAGACCGGTGACATAGCTTTTAACTTTTTGCGCCTCCCCTACTCGTCCCACGTTGCGGCATTGGGCGGAACAAACATCTCAATAATCGACGACGATGTTACATTGGCCGCACACAACCCTGCGCTTCTCATCAATGCCTCGCACAACACTGTAAACTTCGGGTATATGACCTATATGAGCGACAGCAAGGTTGCCGGAGCAGCGTACAACCGCGTGTTCGGCGCACGGTCGGCCGGTGCAATCGTTGCGCGATATGTCGATTATGGTGAATTTGAGGGATACGACGAGAATAACATCTTCACAGGAACATTCAAGGCCAAGGATATGGAAATATCTGCCGTTTACAGCTATCTGTTGAGCGACCGTTGGAGCGGTGGCGTGGCTGCAAAGTTCATATATTCAAAATATGAGAGTATGAGTTCCATTGCCTTGGGAGTGGATTTGGGATTGAACTATTTTGACGAGGAGAAAGACCTGTCGGCCTCATTGGTATTCAAGAATTTGGGAGCGCAGGTGAAGGCGTTTGAGGAAGAGACCGAGAAGATGCCTTTCGACATACAATTAGGTGTTACAAAAAGAATAGCCAACGCCCCCATACGCCTGTCGGTGACGATGAACAACCTGCACAAATGGAGCGACGACGACTTTTATAATGCCGATGGCAGCAAAGACAGTTTCAGCAAAAAATTGTTGAAACATTTTACCTTTGGTGCCGATGTACTTATAAGCCAGAATATATATGCCTCAATAGGTTACAATTACCGCATTACAAAAGAACTCTCAACATCGGACAGCAAATGGGACGGCCTGAGCATTGGTGCCGGAGCCAATATAAAAAGGTTTAAATTCGGAATATCGTACAGCAAGTTGCACGTTTCGTCCAATTCACTGCTGTTCAACGCATCATACACACTGTAAAGAAACCCATAAGATATTATGAAAAAGATTGTTATTGCAATTGACGGCTTTTCATCCTGCGGCAAGAGCACTATGGCAAAATCACTCGCCCGCAGCATCGGTTATCTCTATTTCGACAGCGGCGCAATGTATCGCGCCGTAGCCCTTTATTGTTTAAGAAACAACCTTATCGATGGCGGGAGCATCGACACCGACAGATTGCGCAAAGAGCTAAACAATATAAACATAAGTTTCGAGGCCGACCCCGACACAAAGAACTCCATCACCCTGCTTAACGGAGTGAATGTTGAGCACGAAATACGTTCGCTCGAAGTATCACGAATGGTGAGCCAAGTGGCCGCCCTCGACTTTGTGCGAAGCGAAATGGTGGAACAGCAACGCCGTATGGGCAAGCAGAAGGGAATAGTTATGGACGGACGCGACATTGGCACCACAGTGTTCCCCGATGCCGAACTTAAAATATTCGTAACCGCATCGGCCGAGGTGCGCGCGCAACGCCGCTACGACGAACTGAAAGCACGAGGCGACAACCCCGATTTTCAAGAAATCCTTGAAAATGTGCAACAGCGCGACTACATCGACCAGACACGCGAAGTGAGCCCCTTAAAGAAAGCCGACGATGCCCTATTGCTCGACAACAGCAATATGACCCGCGAGGAACAGCAAGAGTGGCTTAAAGAACAATTCATAGCACACACGAAATAATGCTTAAAATAGAAATCGACGACCATTCGGGCTTCTGTTTCGGAGTAACCACAGCCATACAGAAAGCCGAAGAGGAACTGCAAAAAGGCGGCACCCTCTACTGCTTGGGCGACATTGTTCACAACGGCATAGAGTGTGACAGATTAAAGAAATTAGGACTCATAACCATAAACCACGAAACGTTTGCGACACTGCACAACGCCAAAGTGCTTTTGAGAGCCCACGGCGAGCCACCCGAGACATACGAAACAGCCCGTCGCAACAATCTGGAACTAATCGACGCAACCTGCCCCGTTGTACTCAAACTGCAACAACGCATAAAGCAGAAGTGGCAAGCAACATCTTGCGAAGACCGCCAGATAATCATACACGGACAGGCCGGACACGCCGAGGTTCTGGGACTTGTGGGCCAGACACACGGCGAAGCCATCGTAGTGGAAAATCCGTCACAAATAGAAAAAGTCGCAACCGGCAAGAACACCTACATCTATTCCCAAACGACAAAATCGCTCGAAGGCTACAAACAGATTGTCGAATCCATCGAGAAGCGTATGGAGCCGGGCAAAGTATGCGAGTCGTTCGACACCGTGTGTCGCCAAGTAGCCAACCGTATGACAGGCATCGGAGAATTTGCCAAGGCCCACCAGCTCATATTCTTCGTGTGCGGCCGCAAAAGTTCCAACGGCAAAATATTGTTCAACGAATGTAAGCGCGTGAACCCCAACTCCCACCAGATAGAGAGCCCGGGGGAGATTGACCTCTCGCTCACCGACGGCGTTGACAGCATAGGAATATGCGGAGCAACATCCACCCCTAAATGGCTTATGGAAAATTGCAAGCAAGAAATATTAAACTATAACAACCATAAAAACAACCAATTATGAAAAACAAGATTAATTGCGTCGGCATTCTCACATCGGGAGGCGATGCCCCCGGAATGAATGCTGCCATACGCGCCGTAACCCGCGCCTGCATCTATCACGGAATGAAGGTAAAAGGCATCTACCGCGGCTACAAAGGCCTCATAACCGGAGAGATAAAAGAGTTCAAGACCGAGAATGTGAGCAACATCATACAACGTGGCGGAACAATCCTTAAAACCAGCCGCTGCGACGAATTCAAGACCGAGGAAGGACGAGCCATCGGATACGCCACCCTGCAAAAAGAGGGCATTGACGCCCTTGTTGTCATTGGCGGCGACGGCTCCATCACCGGTGCCTACAACCTTGCCCGCGAATACGACATACCCTGTATCGCTCTACCCGGCACCATCGACAACGACCTTTACGGCACCGATACTACAATTGGTTACGACACAGCACTAAACACCATTATGGAGTGTGTCGACAAGATACGCGACACAGCATCGTCACACGAGCGACTATTCATCGTAGAGGTTATGGGCCGCGATGCAGGTTTCCTCGCCCTCAACGGCACACTCGCCACAGGAGCCGAGGCTTGTGTTCTCCCCGAGATTGACCCCGAATTTGAGCGAATCAACCAATTCATTGCCAACGGATTGCGCCGCACAAAGAGCAGCAGTATAGTTCTTTTCGCCGAAGGACGCGAAAAAGACTACAACATTATGGATGTTGCCGAAGGAATGCGCCAGAAATTCCCCGAGCTCGATGTGCGTGTATCGATCCTCGGCTATCTGCAACGTGGCGGCAGCCCCACAGCCAACGACCGCATCCTTGCCAGCCGTTTAGGCGTTGCAGCCATCGATGCCCTGCTCGAAGGACAGCGCAACGTGATGATAGGCCTACGCAACAACGAAATTGTCTATATTCCCTTCACCAAGGCTATTAAGGACGACAAGCCCATCGACCGCGAAACTGTGCGTGCACAAGAGATACTCGCATCATAATCCCATAATATATAAAAACAGCAGCGGAGCCCAAAGGCTCCGCTGCTGTTTTTATTGCATCTGTTTATCTGCTTAAAACCTCATCCACCCTCACATCGTGAGGCTCACAAGGAAGCGAGGGCAGCAACTGTTCCTCGTAGCACACGGCAATGGTGCGTGCCTTAAAACCGGCCTGCGACATATACTTATCGTAATACCCTTTGCCACGCCCCATACGCACGCCATCGGCCGTAAACGCCACACCCGGAACAATCATCACATCAATATCCGCCGCAGCAACAGGGACACCCTCGCCGGGCTCCATTATGCCATAAGCACCCTTGTGCATCGCAGCCTCGGCAAATGGGTAGAATTCCATTTTCTCACCCTCCACACGTGGGAGCACCACTATATGTTCCTGCGAAAGCACACTTATCACCTCACCAATGGAGGGCTCGTCGTCCAACGGCGAGAAGAGCGCGACAACCCTTGCCGAGCGCACTGCCGGATGCACCACAAGCGCAAGAGCCAGCATTGTCGATTTCTGCTGTTTAAGTTCATCGGCGATGGCTGCAATCCTTGCACGCACCTCCTTGCGCAGAACTTTTTTATCCATAATCATTTAATTATTGAAGAATCGTAGAAGTCGAGCAATTTGCCGGCTGCGGCAAACGATGTAAGCCTGCCATCAAGAACCTCCCGTTCGTAACGGGCGAGCATCTCCTCTACCCCGTTTGCCCGATAGAAACGATTGTGCAGTTGCTCGTTAATAGTTTCGTACATCCAATATTTCGACTGCCCGCGACGCCTCTCCTCGAAACAACCGCTTGACTTCACCTTTGAAACATAGTCGAAAATCATATCCCACACCTCCTTGATACCAAGGTCGTAAAAACCCGAATAGGTGAGCACCTGCGGACGAATTCCACTCTGCGGCATAGGGAACAGCTGCAAAGCATTCCTATAATGCGTGGCTGCACGTTGCGCCTCATCGACATTCGCGCCGTCGGCCTTGTTAATCACAATACCGTCGGCCATTTCCATAATTCCGCGCTTAATACCCTGCAATTCGTCACCCGCACCGGCAATCTGTATAAGCAGGAAAAAATCGACCATAGAATAGACAGCCGTTTCACTCTGTCCCACGCCCACAGTCTCCACAAACACAGTATCATAACCTGCTGCTTCGCACAATATAATGGTCTCACGGGTCTTACGCGCCACTCCGCCCAAAGAACCGGCCGATGCGCTTGGGCGGATAAAAGCATCAGGATGAGCCGACAGACGCTCCATACGGGTTTTATCACCTAAAATGCTACCCTTGCTACGTTCACTGCTCGGGTCCACCGCAAGCACGGCGAGCTTGCCGCCACATTCTTTAAGTATGTGCATTCCGAAGGCATCTATCGAGGTGCTCTTGCCGGCACCCGGAACCCCGGTTATTCCCACTCGCAAGGAGTTGCCCGAGTAGGGTAAAAGGCGTTCCACAATCTCCTGCGCCACAGCCTGATGTTCGGGGCGCAAGCTCTCCACCAGCGTTACAGCACGGCTTAAAACAGTAACATCCCCACGCAGAATACCATTGACATAATCATCTACCCCCAAAGGAGCAGCACGTTTCACACGCATTTGCGACAGATAAGGGTTAACAGAACTCAAACGTTCCACTCCATCATTAACCCTCAACCCTTTGTAAGCCTCATCATTCTCGGGATGTACCATAATTCACCAAACTTCATTCAGGCACAGGAGCAATCATACTCCCTCAATCAGTTCCTGTCAAAATACTTTCTCTTTATATTGCTCACAATGGTAGTTCTCTTCTGCAACACCTTAAAGGAGTAGAAAGCCGATGCAAACAACAGCAGAACTCCCAAAGTACACTTCAAGAGCAATGTACCATATATACAAACAACAACCCCCACTGCCAACAGCACCGTCTGATAAAGCACCAACCGCACCGTGGATGGGAAATAGCGGAAGCCATACTTGCGACCATAGCACACCGATATCATAATAACATCGAGAAGGCTTGCCACCGACAATGCAATACCCGTGCCCGTAATACCTCCCCAATAGAAACCGGCTGCAATAAACAGGAACGAGAAAATATCATAGGCCACCTCCATCATCAAATAAGTAATTGTATCACCCTTAGCCAATGAGGTGTAGGCAATGGGCAGCATCACCGCCCTGAAAAACATATAAAAGGCCGAAAAAACAGCCATATCTGCAACCACAAGAAACTCGGCAGTGTAGAGCACCCTTATTATAAACGGCATTGCCAGCATTATAAACAGGAGCAAGGGCGAAATAAAGAGCACACAAATATCAATCTGCTGATTAATCGCAAAATTCATTCTCCCCAAATTCTCGTGTATAGCCGACAAGCGCGGGAAATAATCGGCCTCCACGGCCACAAACACAATGCCGGCATACACAACCATAAGCCCGTAACCCACCTTGTAGGCACCCACATCGTCAATGTTACCCATATAGAGCAACACCGCGGGAATTGCAAGGGCGGCAAGAGCATTCATAATACCGGCAAGCACATAAGGGGCACCCAGACGCACCATAGCCACCCCCTGCTGCCACACTTTGCGCGAAAAGAGCTCCACGCGCCACGGGAATATCTTTAAAGAGAAATACAGGTGAACATACATCAGCACAAGGGTATTGACCACAAGAGCCGGAATAACACCTCTGCTACCCCACATATAGAAGAATGGCAACACGCTCAAAAGCGTGAGCAAGGCCGCAACAACCGAGATTACCGCCAGACGTTTCAATTTGCGTGTAGCTTTAAGAATGGAAATTTCGCCATTTGTAACCGCAATGGCAAAAATCATAGGCGACAACATTGCAACCTTTACCGAGTAGCTCCAATCGCCATCAAAAGCAAAGAAACTTATGAGCGGCGAGAGCAACACACACAGTAATGCACCAAAAAATGCCGTCCACAGGCTTATGGAACGCACCGTCAGAATATAACTCTCTATTCTGTCGGCATCTCCCTCTTCATAAATCTCCGACAAATTCTTCACTGCGCTGAACGGCACGCCCGCATTAGAAGCACTCGAAACAAAAGAGGATATATTCATATACATCATAAAAAAGCCCATACCCGCCTTGCTCAACCATATTGCAGCAAATTTGTTACGCAAAATTGAAACAAGCATCGTGAGCACCTGAACTCCACCAAACACACCCGTGTATTTGAGAACGTGGTCGTATGAAGTATCCTCCTGCTCTATATTTGATATTTTCCTCTTTTCCTCGGTCATCAAAAAAGTTCTAAACGATTTAATTTTGTAAATATAAACACAAACGGAGAATATTTCGGCATATCAATGAAAAAATTATTTAAAAATAAGAAACAAAATGCCCAAAAACAAATGAGGCGGCCCCATTTTATGGGCCGCCTCATTGAATCATTTGCAGGAATTATCATTTAACCCCGTTAATAATCAAAGCCTTAATCAAAGAGTAGAACTTATCGACCGAAGCAATCTCTATGCGCTCTGTGGGCGAGTGAGGCGACAGCAATGTGGGACCGAAAGAAATCATATCCATTTCGGGATAATTGGTCGACAGAATACCGCACTCCAATCCCGCGTGAATCACGCGCACCTCGGGCTCCTTGCCGAAGAGTGCATTATAAGCCTCCTTCACACTTGCCAATAACGGCGATTTCACATTGGGCTGCCAGCCGGTGTAGCTGCCACTCAACTCAACCTTCATTCCGGCCATTGCAAAGCAGCTCGACAATTGCAAAGCAAGATACTCCTTCATAGACTCGCAAGAACTGCGTATGAGAATGTCAACCTCGGCAAAGCCGTCGGCAATATTTATAATCGAGAGGTTGCTCGATGTTTCCACAGTATCGGGAATTGCGGGAATGAAGCGCAAAGGCCCATTGTGACAAGCCAGAATAGCATCGAGCAGATTCTCTTCAATCTCCTCGGGAACAACATTCTCGGGAACATCCACAGCCTCTACACGAAGAGTTATCCCCTCTTCAATTCCGGCATATTCACTATTGAAAAGAGCCTCATACTTTGCAGCAATATCGGTGAGCTCGCCCACAGCCTCGTCGGGGAGAGTTACAACAACCTCGCAGCTTGCAGGAATGGCATTGCGCATATTACCGCCATTCCAGCTTGCAAGGCTCACACCGCACTCGTCGATAGCCTCACGCACGAAACGAGCCATCAGTTTATTGGCATTTCCACGCCCCTCGTTAATCTCCACGCCCGAGTGGCCGCCACGCAACCCCTTCAAGCACACCTTTACAGCAATATCACCCTCGATGGGCTCCTCGGCCATAAATTCCATTTTTGCCGAGAAGTCGATGCCACCGGCGCAACCGATGTACATAACACCCTCCTCTTCCGAGTCGAGATTAAGCAGAATGTTACCCTGCAACTCTCCGGCTTTAAGACCGAATGCACCAACCAAGCCTGTCTCCTCGTCAATAGTGATAAGAGCTTCGAGAGGGCCGTGCTGCATCGTATTATCCTCCATAACAGCCATTATGGCAGCAACACCAATACCATTATCGGCACCGAGAGTAGTATCATCGGCATAGAGCCAATCGCCCTTAACAATGGTCTTAATGGGGTCCTTGTAAAAATCGTGCTTGCTCTCGGGAGTCTTTTGGGGAACCATATCCATATGCGCCTGCAAGATGATGCATCTGCGGTCCTCCAATCCGGGAGTAGCAGGCTTGCGCATTATAATGTTGCCCACCTCGTCCTGCCAAGTCTCAACACCTATGCTCTTTCCCCATTCCAAAAGGAACTTCTGAATTTCCTGCATATAGCCCGAAGGACGCGGAATCTGTGTCACAGCCTCAAAGTGTTTCCACACCTCGCGAGGCGATAAATCTCTAATTGTCATTGCCATAATCTTTTTTTATTGTTATACAATTCTTAATCTGCAATATCACGACACCCACAATGCCCAACAATGCCACAAGCATTGTCTGCGAGGAGTGAACAATTAACGCAAAAAGCGATGCATCGGTTGTGGTCAACCCATAAACAACCATAATGCCTATTATCACATAGTGCCAAGGGCCGGCTCCGTTGGGAGTGGGCACCACCACGGCTATACTCCCTGCCACGAACAACAGCAAGCCCGCCGCAAGCGACAACGAACCGGTAAAGTCGAAACAGAAGAAACAAAGATAGAACTGCATAAAATAGCAGAACCAGATGCCCACCGTTTCGAGCAAAAAGAGCCACCCCCTCTTCATCTTCGCCAACGAGCACATTCCTTCGATGAAATGGGCAAAAAACGAACGGACCTTCGCCCAAACAGACAACTTGCTGACAATTATCAGGGCAAGCACAGCAAAAGCCACTGCCGACACCGCCACCACAGCCGTTCCACCCATCGAAGAGAGAATATTCACGCTGCCAAGCCCACCACACGACTCCAACAGAAAGGAGTAAAACACATTCCACTGCAAGGCAACTGCAACAAGCGTAATAAGCAGCACCATAAGAGTGTCTATCAATCGCTCGGTAACCACCGTTCCCAACGACTGGGCAAACGGCACATTATCGTACCTGTCGAGCACCGCACAACGCGACACCTCGCCCACTCGCGGCAACACAAGATTGGCCGCATAGGCTATGAAAATAGAATACACACAATTATCGCGACGCGGGAAATAGCCCAAAGGAGCCAGTGTGAGCAACCAACGCCACCCGCGCAAAATGTGGCTGAAAACTCCGAACAACAGAGAAACGACGAACCAAAAAAGGTTCATATTCCTCATTGCCGGCCCCACTTGCGAAAAATCAAATTCATCGTATATCCAATAGAGGATAAGCACCCCCAACAGGAGTGGCAACAAACTTTTTATAATATTATTTAAAATCTTTTTCACAAGTTTAAGCACAAAATTAGGATATTTATTTACCTTTGCATCTATGTGGCGCAACCGACAAACAACAAAGTTGTTTCATTATAGAAGCTCGTTTGTTACTATCTTCGCGTTTACCGCAAAGATAATAATATATTGAAAATTCTCGTTCATTTTGCCCACATTTAATTAAAAATAACACAACAGACAGCCGCCAATGAAAGCAGTAACAGCAAAAAAACGCCTTGGACAGCACTTCCTCACCGACCTGCAAATAGCACAGGACATAGCAGATACCGTAGATATCTGCCCCGGAATGCCGGTGCTCGAAGTAGGCCCCGGAATGGGTGTGCTCACCCGTTTCCTTCTCGGCAAAGAGCGTCCCATAAAGGTTGTGGAAATCGACGAGGAGTCGGTGAACTATCTGTGCAAGGAACTGCCCCTGCTTGGCGAGGAGAACATTATACCCGACGACTTCCTGAGAATGCACCTCGACCGCGTATTCGACGGCCGTCAATTTATGCTCATAGGCAACTACCCCTACAACATTTCGAGCCAGATATTCTTCAAGATGCTCGACAACAAGGATTACATACCCTATTGCAGCGGAATGATTCAGAAGGAGGTGGGCGAGCGCCTTGCTGCCGCTCCCGGCACAAAAGCCTACGGAATATTGAGCATACTCATACAGCTGTGGTACGATGTCGAATACCTTTTCACCGTACACGAAAATGTATTCTCCCCACCGCCAAAGGTAAAAAGCGCAGTGGTGCTTATGAAACGCAACAGCCGCACCACCCTTCCCTGCAACGAAGAACTTTTCAAAAAGATAGTGAAAAGCACCTTCAACCAACGCCGCAAGAAGATGCGCAACTCCATACAGCAGATAGTGGGCAAGGAGTCGCCCCTACTCGGCAACCCCACCCTCGACAAACGACCCGAGCAACTGTCGATAGACGATTTTATAGAACTCACACAGCAAGTTGAACGCGAATTAGAATAAAGCGAAAGAGAGGAGGCACAATTATGACAAAGGAATATATCAACTACATAAAAGAACTCATCGAGAGGAAAGACTCGGTACTCCTGCAAGAGCACATATCCAAGCTCCACCCTGCCGACATTGCCGAGCTATGCATAGAACTCGACATTGAAGAGGCACGCTTCCTCTACCGCCAGCTCGACAACGAGAGAGCAGCCGACGCCCTCACCGAAATGGACGAGGATATGCGTAACGAACTGCTCGAAGAGCTCCCCTCCGAGGCCATCGCCAAACGCTTCGTCAACTATATGGACACCGACGATGCCGTGGAGATTATCCGCGATATGGACGAGGAGAAGCAGGAAGAGGTACTCTCGCACATAAAAGACATAGAGCAGGCCGGCGACATTGTCGACCTTTTGCAATATGACGAAGACACCGCCGGTGGTCTTATGAGTACCGAAATGGTGGTGGTGAACGAGAATTGGAGTATGCCCGAGTGCTTGAAGGAGATGCGCAGCCAAGCCGAGGATATGGACGAAATATACTACATCTATGTAGTTGACGACGATGAACGCCTCTGCGGCCTTTTCCCCCTCAAAAAGATGGTCACCAGCCCATCGGTGTCAAAGGTGAAACACGTTATGAGCCGCAAAGTGGTGAGCGTAGATGTAGATACCCCCATCGACGAAGTAACCCTGCTCATCGAAAAGTATAACCTTGTGGCAATACCCGTTGTCGACAAAATCAATCGCCTCGTGGGCCAAATTACCGTCGATGACATTATGGACGAGGTTCGTGAACAGACCGAGCACGACCAACAGTTGACCGCCGGTCTTACCCAAGACATCGAGAGCGACGACACCGTATTAAAACAGACAAGCGCACGTCTCCCTTGGCTGCTGGTGGGTATGCTGGGAGGTATCGGCTCTTCCTTGCTGCTCAACTGCTTCGACACAACGCTGGGCAGCCACCCCGAAATGGCACTCTTCATTCCCCTGCTCGCAGGAATGGGAGGTAACGTGGGAACACAATCGTCGGCAATAGTGGTGCAAGGCCTTGCCAACAATTCGCTCGACCCGCACAGAATGTTCCACCATCTGGCAAAGGAAATGGTGGTAGCGATAATCAACGCCACCATCCTGTCGCTTATGGTGTATGTATATAATTTCCTCATATACGGCGGCACCGACATTGTAACCCTCTCGGTACCATTGAGCCTATTCGTGGTAATCCTCTTTGCATCGGGCTTCGGCACCCTTGTTCCGCTGGTGCTCGAACGCATAGACATCAACCCCGCCGTAGCCACCGGCCCCTTTATACAAATTATAAACGACATTAGCGGAATGACATTCTATATGATAATCTCAATGATATTAAGCAGTTTAATCATATAAAGAAGATAATATTTACAAAAAAAATACCCATATTTGAGGTAAACCTCGAATATTTCTGCACTCGCTGTGAAATATTCAAGCAAACTTGATACTATTTCGCTCGTTTGTGGCTATATTTGCAATAAGGTGCGAACATAGACTGCACTCGCTGTGAAATATTCAAGCAAACTTGATATTATTTCGCTCGTTTGTGGCTATATTTGCAATAATGAGCAATTTACCCACGGGTAAGATACTAATAACTTAACAATTCAAGCAGATGAGTGAAACTAAAAAATCGAATGTGCAGCTCGACGAGCAGAACATTACGACTCCCCCTGAACAGGCAACAGAAGCCATTATGTCCGAGCAAGCAACAGAACAGTGCAATGCCAAAGAAGAGGCAATAGCAGAACCGGCAACCGAGAGCGAAGCTACCGGTACCGAAAGTTTGTACCCCGCCACACGCGAGGAAATATTGTCGCGCATAGAAGCAATAGCCAAAGAAGAGGACATTCTCAACTGCAAAGCCGAGGTAGAAAGCCTCAAAGTACAATTCTACCGCCTGCGCACCATCGAAATAGACAATGCACGCAAAGAATTTGTAGCCGAAGGCGGTGAAGAAACCCTCTTCATCCCCGAGCCCGACACACTCGAAGCCCCCTTTAAAGAGGCTATGAACCAAATAAAGACAAAGCGCAACGCTTGGCTCAAAGCCCAAGAAGAGGAGCAAGAGGCCAACTACGCCACAAAACTCGCCCTTCTCGCACAGTTGCAGCAGCTTGTAGAGAAAGCCGAACAAGGCACCCCCGACAGCACCGAGTTCAAGAACATACAAGCCCGTTGGAAAGAGATAAAGAACATTCCGCAAAGCAAAGTTGCCGACCTCTGGAAGCAATACCAGCTGCTCGGTGAGCAATTCTACGATGTTCTCAAAATAAACCACGAATTCCGTGAATACGACTTCAAGAAAAACCTCGAAGCAAAAACCAGAATATGCGAAATTGCCGAGGCCCTCACAACAGAAGAGGATGTAATAGGAGCCTTCCGTCAGTTGCAGCAACTGCACAACGATTTTCGCGAAATAGGCCCCGTGGCACCCGAATTGCGCGAGGAAGTGTGGGCAAGATTCAAAGCCGCATCCACCATTGTAAACCGTCGCCATCAGGAACATTTCGAGAGCAAGAAGGAGCAAGAGAACCTGAACCTCGAAAAGAAAACTGCCCTTTGCGAAGAGATTGAGAGCATCGACTACGCCACACTCACCAACTATCAAGCTTGGAACGTAGCCACCGACAAAATTCTGGAACTCCAAGCACAATGGAAAGAGATAGGCTTTGCTCCCCAGAAGATGAACCTTAAAATCTTCGAGCGTTTCCGTGCAGCCTGCGACGAATTCTTCAAACGCAAGAGCAACTATTATAAAGAGGTAAAGAACGGCCTTGCAGCCAACCTCGAAAAGAAGAAACAGCTATGCGAGACAGCCGAGCAACTGAAAGACAGCGAAGATTGGAGAGCCACTGCCGACCAGCTTGCCAAGCTGCAAAAAGAGTGGAAAGAGACAGGCCCCGTGGCACAGAAATACTCCGACGCTTTGTGGAAACGCTTTGTAGCCGCCTGTGACGAATTCTTCGAGAGACGCAATGCCCAGACATCGTCACAACGCAAAGCCGAGCAAGAAAATTTGAAACAGAAACGCGCCATCATCGACAGCATTCAAGCCATCGATGCCACAGCCGAGGAGAGCGAGCAGACGCAACAACTCAACACCTTAATCTCTCAATGGAGCACCATCGGGCACGTTCCGTTCAAGGAGAAAGACAAAATATACAAGGAGTACAAGGATAGCGTGAATGCCATCTACGAAAGATTGCACGTTAACGCCACCGCACGCAAGCTCGCCGACTTCCGCAACAACATTGCAAAAGGCGGCAACAGCCTGCAACGCGAGCGCGAACGCCTCATACGCCAGTATGAAAATCTTAAATCGGAGATTGCCACATACGAAAATAATCTAGGCTTTTTGAGCACCTCGAACAAGAAAGGCCAAAGCCTTGTCGATGTAATGCGCCAGAAGATGGAGAAACTCAAAGGCGACGCCGAGGTTATTCTTAAAAAGATACACCTTGTAGAAGATGAAATAGAGAAGGCATAAACAACCTGCTTTTCAATAACCACACTCCACCCTGCTTTCAATTGAAAGCAGGGTGGAGTGTTTATCCGCAAAAGTTGGGGGGCTATGCAGCGAAATCTAATCAGTCAAAAAAGTTTTGCTCTAAAATCCTCGGCGCTATTGTCGGCCATTCTCTCAATCGGTTCAAACTTTTTCTTTTGCACTTTTTTAAAAAAGTGCAGCAAAAACGCAGCACGCGAGCAGACAAAAAAAAGGACAACTTAAACGGCTGTCCTTTATCATTTAAAGCAATCGATTACTCTGCGGGAGTTTCCACTGTAACCTCGGCAGGAAGTTCTTCTGTAAGATTAGGAACAACCTCGGGGTTAACGGCACTGCTCTCTATTGCACTTTGAGTAAGGCCCTCCTCCTGAGCAGTGATGCCGGGAAGCGACCAAGCAGCAACAATACAAGCCACAACCATAAAGGCTGCAAGGCTCCAAGTAGCTTTCTCCAAGAAGTCGGTAGTTTTTCTCACACCCATAATTTGGTTAGAAGAAGCGAAGCCCGATGCAAGGCCACCACCCTTTGAATTCTGAACCAATACTATAAGACACATTAGCACCGATGCTATTACGATAAGTAAAACGCAAACCAAATACATACTTTATTTTCTTTTTATATGTTTAATTATTTTTTCTAAAAATCTAATTTGGTCTGCAAAGTAACGATTTTTATTCGGATATTCCAAACATAACCGTTTAATAATTTCCAAAGCCTTATCATATTTCCCCTGCTTAATATAAATATTTGCAAGAGTTTCGGTGAAAAACGATGTTTCGGGCAACTCTTCGACAGCCTGTTCGGGCACAACAGGCAACGCCTCGCCCTCACCCTTCAAGTCGAGAGTAATCTTCTCATTGTCACCGGCCAGAAAGTCATCTATAAGACTCTGTCCACGCAAAAGAGGAACACTCTCCTCGGGAACATCCTTTGCAAGATAGGCCGACGCATAGTCCACGGCAGCAGCCCCTTCGGCCTCCAAAGAGAGTTTCTCCGAGGGCAACGTTTCAAGAAAAGCATCGATAAGTGCCATAGTTCTGTCGACCGACACATCCACCGGCACATCCTCATCGGCGACCGATGCACCATACCCCTCTATCAGCTCAAACAAAGCCCAGCGGTTTTTCAGATAGAGGGCCGCCCTGCGCATCTCCTTGCCAAGCTCAACATCGTGCAACAGATAGAGATTTTTGAGCATCAGCAAGCGTGCAACATCGAATGTAGGGTGCTTGGCCACCAGCATACGCAGTTCATAGAGCGTGTCGCGATTGAGCCTCTCGGGGTGCGATATATATACCTGCAAAGCCTCCATCACAATCACCAGTTTGCTACTGCGGCATTGAATATAGCATCGACAATTTCGGCAATCATCTGTGTTACAAGCTCCTCCTGCACAGTTTCGAGCTGTTGCGACGACTCATAGTCGCGGGTAGCCGAGAAGGTACGTTCAAAGTCCTCTTCGTGATTCTTGTTATTTGTGAAACGCACATTAACAGTCATCTTCAACTGCACCATTGCCGAATAGCCATCCGAAGAAATAGACTTGTTTATCTGGTCGTACGAGGTAATCTCACCCGCCAGCTGCAAGTCGCCTCCACGATTCACCTGTGTGAGCTTTGTCTGCTGAATGAACACATCGCTCAATTTCTCGTTAAGCATCATCGCCATAGGCCCCCACTGATAAGCAGCACGATTCTGGAAAGTTTCCAGCGTTATCGTCTTCACCACCGAATAATCTATCGACGCTCCGGTGAACTTATAGCTCACCTTGCAGCCCAAGAGCAGCAACAGCGAGAGCAACGGAAGCACAAACAATCCCCTTTTAAATTTGCTATTCAATGCCATATTCTTTAATCTTTCTATAAAGTGTTCTTTCCGAAATATTCAACTCCTTTGCCGCGTCGCGACGACGACCGCGGTGACGCTCCAACGCCTGTTTGATAGCCTTCTTCTCCATATCATCGAGCGACAAGGCCTCCTCGACATATTCATCATCCACAATCTGATGCACAGGCGCAGACGAAGCAATGTGAATCGTTGGCTGCGAAGGGTGTTGCACCACCGGCACAACCTCCTCGGCCTCGGTGTATATATGCACATTCTCGTTTGTACGAGGGCTCGACGCACTCAAACTCGCAACCTGTTTTTTGAGTTCCGTAATATCGCGACGCATATCAAACAGCACGCTGTACAGAATTTCCCTCTCACTCTCAAATGTCTTGCCACTGCTCCCTGCACCGCCAAAAAGAGTCGGCAGATTATTTTTAGGCTGCTCGGGCAGATAATTCACAATAACATCGGCCGTTACCTTGCGATTTAATTCGAGAATAGAAATCTGCTCGGCAACATTTTTCAGTTGGCGTATGTTTCCGGGCCACGAATAGGCAAGCAAGGCCCTTTTGGCCTGCTCGTCAAGTTCAATGCGAGGCACCTTGTATTTTGCGGCAAAATCCATAGTAAACTTCTTGAAAAGCAGGAAAATATCCTCGCCACGGTTGCGCAAAGCCGGCACTTTAATAGGCACGGTGTTCAAGCGGTAGTATAAGTCCTCGCGGAAACGGCCGTTGCTCACAGCCTCGGGCAGATTCACATTTGTTGCACACACAATGCGCACATTGGTCTTTTCCACCTTCGAAGAGCCCACACGCAGAAACTCGCCATTTTCGAGCACACGCAAAAGACGCGCCTGTGTCGACAGAGGCAGCTCGCCAACCTCGTCGAGAAATATAGTACCGCCATCGGCCTCGCAAAAGTAACCCTTACGTTCGCTCACAGCATCGGTAAAAGCACCCTTCACGTGCCCGAAGAGTTCCGAATCTATCGTACCCTCGGGAATAGCTCCGCAGTTCACTGCAAAGTATTTTCCGTGTTTACGCACACTGTTAGTGTGTATTATCTGCGGGAAAAACTCCTTGCCCACTCCACTCTCACCGGTAATAAGCACAGTGAGGTCGGTGTGAGCCACCTGAATAGCAGTATCAATCGCCCTTGTCAGCTCGGCATCATTACCAATGATACCAAACTGCTGCTTCACCCTCTGTATTTCAGTAATTTCCATATAGTGTTCTATCGTCAAAAGCTGAATTCTGCCAAAATTACTCATTTTTCGCAAGAAACAAGCAATTCTGGCAGAATTTTATTTTAGGAGCTGTTTAAAATGGAAAAAGGAAAGGAAGAACCAGAATCATCACAATTCCCAGAATAATCTGCAACGGAAGGCCCACTTTCACATAATCCATAAATGTATATTGCCCGGCAGGCATCACCAATGCGTTGGGAGGAGTGGAGAAAGGCGAGGCAAAGCAGAGGCTCGCACCCAAAGTAACGGCAAACAGGAACGGCACCGGGCTCACCCCTATCGCCACAGCACTACTCATAGCAATGGGAGCCAAGAGTACTGCCGTTGCCGTGTTGCTTATGAACATAGTCATAAACGAAGTGGTGAAATAAATTCCCGCCATAAGAGCCAGCGGGCCATAATTACCCAAGCCATCGACCAAGGAATTTGAAATCCAAGCCGACACACCCGTCTTTTGCAACGCAACCGACATTGGCATCATTGCAGCAATCAGCACTATACTCTCCCAATTTATGGTCTTGTAGGCAGCCTCCACATTGCGGAAACAGCCGGTGAGCACCATAAGAAGCCCCGCAACAATAACCGCAGTCACAGGTGCCACAGGAATAAAATCGCACGCCATAACCACAATCATTCCAAGCATAATGAGCGCAGCAACAGGAGCCTTATAGTCGAGCGTAACCTTGGCAGCCTCTTCGAGAGGACGACCGAGCACAATCCACTCACTGCTCTCATTTTCGAGCTTGGCAATATTATCCCACGCACCCTGCACCAGCAGCACATCGCCACTATGTATAGTTTCGTCGGCAATGCCTTGCAGTATATATTTCTTCTTGCGGCATATACCAAGCACGCTCACATTATATTTGCTTCGGAAGCCAACCTCCCTTATTGTTTTATTCACCATTGTCGAAGTTGACAGCAACACAATCTCGGCAACGCCTATATTGTAGAAATCGAGCCCCTTCACCTTGCCATCGTCACTATCGTTCAGAACAGTCAATTTATATTTCTGGGCAAAAGCCTTTACAATCTCGATATTGCCCGACACATAAAGAACATCGTCGATGCGCAACACCGTGTCGGAGTCCACAGCCTGCTGCGTAACCCCTTTCAGAATTCTGTGCTGCCCACGTTCAATGTGTCGCAATTCTATAATATTCAATCCATACTTCTTGCGAATATCAATCTCTCCAATCATCTTGCCGGCCACAAGCGACGCTGCCGTAACCTGCAAACGATGCAGATTGCTCGATATTCCATACTCGGCAACAAGAGTTTTGAGCGACTTTCCGCTGCTGGCACTCGTTGCACTCAATGCACCCGATTTTGACAAGCATTTCTTGCTCAACGGGAGGAGTACAATGGTTCCGACCACCACACATATAAGACCTACGGGCAGAAAGGTAAAGAAGCCCAATCCCGGATAGCCGTTAGAAATAAGTTCATCGTTGATTACAAGGTTGGGCGGTGTACCGATAAGAGTCATCATACCGCTCATACTGCTGGCAAAGGCAAGCGGCATAAGCAGGCGGCTGGGATTCATCTTCACGCTCATAGCCATACTCACCACAATAGGTATCATTATGGCAACCGTGCCCGTGTTACTCACAAAAGCCCCCATAATGGATGTTACCCCCATCACCAAAAGAAAGAGCCTTATTTCGCTATTGCCGGCAAACCTCATCAATTTTGAGCTTATCATCTTGGCAAGCCCCGTCTGGAATATGGCACCGCCAACAACAAACAAGCCCACCATCATAATTATAACATTGCTCGAAAATCCCGAGAGAGCCTCCTCGGGAGTGAGCACCCCCGACACAAGCAAGGTTGCCAATGCCGACAATGCCACAATATCGGAACGCACTCTCCCGCTTATAAAGAGAGCCACCGACAAGAAAAGAACTAAAATTGTAACTATCATAGACAATAAAATATCGTAAATATAAATATAGCGCGAAGATACGAATTTTAAGCGGTAGCGGCACCCATAAATACCACAATAATTTGTAAAAAAAAACAAAATTTAAGAGACAACACCGGATATTTAATGCCACACAAGCAAGCAATAAATAAGAATTTCTATTATTTTTGCATCAGAGATGCGAAAATAGGCTGCACTCGCCGGGAAACCTACAAGTAAACTTGCGTTTCGCTCATTTGCACTATCATTGCATCAAAGATGCGAAAAATAGGATGCACGCACCCATAAGAACAAAAAAACAAGGGGAGGATACAGTATAAAGGCCATAAAATACATAATTATCACACTCGCAGTGATTGTTGCCGCAATCTATGGAACATCACTGCTATTACGACTCGAAGCCATACAGGAGCGAGCAGCCAGAAACATAACCCGCGCCCTGCAAGAACTGAGCGACCTCCCCATAAGCATCGGCTCGGTACAGGTTCAGCACCTCAACAAAGTAGTTATAAAATCGGCAACCGTCGCCGACGAAGAAGGCGACACAGCCCTCTACATCCCCAAAATCACCGCCCACCTATCGCCCCTATATATGCTCAAAGGCGACATACGCATAAACACGCTCATCATCGGGCAACCCACCGTCACACTCCGTCGCAAGAGCATAGACAGCCCGCTGAACATACAATTCCTGCTCGACAGGCTCGCAGGCGACAGCACCGCATCAAAAAAAACAATGCCCAACCTTCGCATAAACCAGATACAATTGTACGAAGGCAGCCTCACATACGACATTGAGCAAGAAGAGCGCAAAGACAGCATATTCGACCCCTCACACATAAAAATAGAAGAGCTCACCTGCAATCTATCACTGAAAAAACTCACAAGCGACACATTGAGCCTCTACATACGCTCAATATCGGGAAAAGAGTCAAAAGGCCTCACCCTCGACCGCCTGTCGGCAAGAGTAGATGCAACCCCACAAGGAGCAAACATTGAAAAACTGCTCATAGAACTGCCTGAAAGCCGCCTGAAAGCAAAGCAAATAGCAATATCGGCCGAGGGAGCAAGCCTCAACGGGAAGATTGACTGTGAACGCCTCACTCCGGCCGACTTTGCATCCTTTCTACCCATTTTAAACACCGCAGGGCTGCCCTCCATAAAATTCAGCGCAACCATCGGCAGCAACAACAAAAGTACCCGCGGAACAGTAACCCTCTCCACATCCGACAACAGCCTTGCCCTGCAAATAAATACAGAAACCAAAAAACCGTTCAACCTGCAAGAGGGCACCCTCTCCATAAACAACATCACACTCACACCGGCAGCAATAACCCATCTGCAAGCAGTGCTCGACGATCAATCGGGAGCACTCGACATTCTCAAACAATTAGGGCAGATTACACTCACCGGAACAGCCACAGCCGGCGACAATCGTGAAATTTCGGGCAACTTCACCCTTCACAGCGAGTGCGGGAGCATCGACGGGTATGCAAAAACAAACCGCAACCAAATGTATGCAGCCACCTTGCGAGGACAAAATATAAACCTCAACCGCATTCTGCAAGACGACAATCTCGGTTCGTGCAACATAAATGCCGACATACAGGGCTATGCACAGGCCGAAAATCCCGACATTACATTCTCCTCTGTTATAAGCTCCTTAAAATACAAGGACTACACATATACCCCCATAGAGATAGAAGGCTCCTATAACACCAAAGACTTCACAGCCCGAATTTTCTGCAACGACCCCAATGCCACAGGAAACCTCCTCTGCACCTCTGCACAAAAAGAACATAAAGAGATGAAGATAACCGCAAGCATCGACTCCATAAAGCCACACAACCTAAACATAAGCAGCGACGACAATGGAAAAATCTCGGCCGAAATAGACGGGACCTACAACATCTACAAAGAGGGAAAATCACTGTTCGACCTTCAAATATACAACATCACACAGGAAACACCTACAAAAAAGAACAACATACGCAGGTTGCACATTGTCGACAACAACCTGCTCGACAACCGAAGCCTTTTAATAAATTCCGACTTTCTCGATGCCAAGATAGCCGGAGATTTCGACTACGCCTCACTCGCCGGCACATTCGAAAATATCACCAAGACACACCTTCCGGCAATCCTCGACCCCCGGAACATAACACGCACCGACAACTCCTATGTATTCAATTTCAACATAAAGAACACCACCATCATAAGCAATCTGCTGCAACTGCCCATAGCCATACGCGACCACTCCACAATTACCGGGCTATGCGACGACAACCGAAAACTGTTCCACGCAAAAATAGACCTTTCCAACGCCACGATAAACAAGCAACGCTTCAAGAGCATAAACGCAGAACTCATTGCCAACGAAAAAGCAGCAAGCATAAAAAGTACCCTGAAAGCCCCGCAAGGCAAAAAAAGCACAAAGGAACTCATCCTTAATCAGCGCACCACTATGTGCAACAACACCATAAGCACAACACTCGACTGGGCCAACGACACAACACCGGCCAACAACGGAGCCATAAACATCGATATTACACTTGCAAGAACCGACAACAAAGTGCAGGCCGACGCTGTAATATCGCCCAGCCGCATAGTGTACAACGGCACACCGTGGGACATATCCCGTTGCAACATCAAAGGCAACGCCGACGAAATAACAATCGACAACCTGCATCTTGCCAACGACCGGAAAACCCTGTATGCCAAAGGCAAGCTCGGCAAGAGCCCCGACGACATTCTAAACATAGAACTTAAAGACATTAAGCTGGAAAGCATACTCGACCTTGTCAACTTCCACTCCGTGGAATTCGGCGGCAACGCCACCGGCGACATTACACTCGGCAGCGCATTTACCTCCCCGCAATTCAGCAGCACACTCAAAGTCGACAGTTTCCTGTTCGAAAAAGGATATATGGGCGACCTCGACTTCAACGCCGAGTGGAACGAAACAGATAAATCCATTGTAATGCGTGGCGACATTCGCACCCCCGACAAGGCACACACCATTGTCAAAGGCTTTGTGTCGCCCGCCAACGACACCATAAGCCTATGCATCGACGCCGATCGCACAAGGCTCACCTTCCTAAACAGTATGCTCTCCGGCATACTCTCCGATGTTGGCGCAACAGCCACAGGGCAAGCCTATCTGACAGGCCCTTTGGGGCACCTCAACCTCGTCGGCAAGGTTGTGACCAACGGACCATTGCGAGTGACAAGCACCAATGTCATATATATGCTCATAAACGACACGGTGACACTCACTCACAACAAAATGAGTCTCGACCGCGGCCTCATCTCCGATAGTTACCGAAACATCGGCTACGTTTCGGGCAGCATCAACCACAACTGCCTCGGCAACTTCACATGCGACATTGACATAAAAGCCGAAGGCCTGCTTGCCTATCATTGCGAGGATTTTGGCCCCAACCCCTTCCACGGAAGAGCCTTCGCCACCGGCAACGCCAATATCACAGCCAACGACAAAGGGCTATTCATACACGCCGATGTTCGCAGCGAGCGCAACTCCTATTTTGTCTACGATGCCGGCACAATGGGCACTTCGGCAACAAGCAATTTCATTAAATTCACCGACAGGAACAAGAAGCACACACCCAAACTGCAACAAAACGAGGACGAAGAAGAAACGCACAACGCACACAAAAGCCTGTTGAGCCGTTTGAACCTTGAATTTATGATAGATGTCACCCCCGACATACAACTGAAAGTTCTCACAAACCGCAAAACCGGCGACTACATCGACCTATACGGCAACGGCCCCATCACCGCCATATACGACGAAAAAGAGGGGTTCAGTATGATGGGAAGGCTCGACCTCGAAAGAGGAACCTACAAATTCACAATGCAGGACATCTTCCCCAAGGAATTCGACATTACCGATGGGAGCTCCCTCGAATTTAACGGCGACCCCTTCCTTGCCGACCTTAACCTTAAAACAAAATATCTGGTGCCAAGTGCCTCGCTCAGCGACCTCGACCCCACAGGCCGACGGCACAAGAACGTGAAAGTACACTGCCTGATGGACATCACCGGCAAGCTCGAAGCCCCACAACTGAACTTCAACATTGAACTGCCCGATGCCAACGAAGAAGAACGCGAGCTTTTGGCAAGTATGGTAAACACCCCCGAGCAGAAGAATATGCAATTCATCTACCTTATGGGTATAGGAAAATTCTACACCTACGACTACAACCGCAGCGACGGCAATGCCGAAAGTTCCACAGCTATGGAGTCGCTAATATCGAACACCATTTCGGGACAGCTCAACAATATGCTGTCGCGCATCATCGACAACCGCAACTGGAACATTTCGGGTAATTTCAGCAGTAGCGAGCGCGGGTGGAACAGTATGGAGGTAGAGGGAATACTCGAAGGCCGCCTGCTCGATAACCGCCTGCTCATAAACGGAAATTTCGGTTACCGCGAGAACCCGTTGGCCAACAGCAACTTTGTGGGCGACTTTGAGATACAATGGCTGCTCAACAAAAGTGGCAATGTGAGCCTCAAAGCCTATAACAAGACCAACGACCGTTACTTCTCCGACGCTACCCTCACCACGCAGGGTGCCGGCATAATACTGCGCCACAATTTCGACGAGTGGCGGTGGTGGTTACGCAACAAAAACAAAAAAGAGAAGGAAAAAACAAATAAATAATACTATATTCGCAGCCGGCAATGCTGTGAATGTCAGGCAAGCCAAGAGGAAGAATAGGACAGAAGAATAAAAAACAAGGTGATTATATACATGTTACACTTGTTTGTCATTTCGACGACCGAGAGGGAGGAGAAATCTATATATCAACATTGTTGAGATTTCTCACATTGACTTTTGCCCCTACGGGCGTCGACCGTTGGTTCGTTCGAAATGACAGTTCCTATCTAATTGGTGTAAATTTATAAATAATTGCCAAAAACAAATTAAACTGCCCCACTTAATTTTAAGGGGGGCTGTCGCTTGCGACTGAGGGGATTAAAAAAAGAACAAAAAATAAAAAAACAAAATGAGAAACTTTATAACCGTAAACGACATAGGCAACCTGAAAGATGCCGTAAAAGAGGCCCTCGAAATAAAGGCCGACCGTTACAAATACTGCGAGCTTGGCAAGAACAAGACCCTTATGATGGTATTCTTCAATTCCAGCCTTCGCACCCGCTTGAGCACCCAAAAAGCAGCCCTCAATTTGGGAATGAATGTGATAGTGCTTGACATAAACCAAGGAGCGTGGAAGTTGGAAACAGAACGCGGAGTGATAATGGACGGCGACAAGCCCGAGCACATACTCGAAGCAATCCCGGTGATGGGCAGCTACTGCGATGTAATAGGCGTACGCTCCTTTGCACGTTTCGAGAACAAAGAGGACGATTACAACGAAGTAATCCTCAACCAGTTCATTAAATACTCGGGCCGCCCGGTATTTTCAATGGAGGCCGCCACACGCCACCCTCTGCAAAGTTTCGCCGACCTCATAACCATCGAGGAACACAAAACCAAAGAACGCCCCAAAGTAGTACTCACTTGGGCACCCCACCCCAAAGCCCTGCCCCAAGCAGTGCCGAATTCATTTGCCGAGTGGATGAACGCCACCGACTACGAATTTGTGATAACCCACCCCAAGGGCTATGAGCTCGACCCGGCCTTTGTTGGTAACGCCCGCGTGGAGTACGACCAGATGAAAGCCTTTGAAGGAGCCGACTTTATATATGCGAAAAACTGGGCTGCCTACACCGGCGACAACTACGGCAAGGTAATATGCACCGACCGCAGCTGGACCGTGAGCGACCGCCAGATGGCTGTTACCAACAACGCCCACTTTATGCACTGCCTGCCCGTGCGCCGCAATATGATTGTCACCGACGATGTTATTGAAAGCCCCCGTTCGCTTGTCATCCCCGAAGCAGCCAACCGCGAAAT
Organism: Bacteroidaceae bacterium; assembly: GCA_017466065.1. The sequence goes on along the minus strand of JAFTUV010000016.1, from coordinate 4,863 downwards.
ATCGGCAACCGTAGTGCTCAAAAGAATAATCGAAAATCTTTAACATAGATGCTGTGCTCAAAAAATAATTTTGAGCACAGCATCGTTAGGTTTGTAAGAATTGACAAACCGCCTTTTCTATTATGCCCACCACCCTCCTGCTAATATTCCTTTTAGCCATTGCCGCAAGTTTCATACAGCGGGCAAGCGGATTCGGATTCGGCATATTTGTAATGATATTCTTCCCCTTTCTGCTTCCCTCATACGGAGAGAGCATCACCCTGTCGGGGCTCTTGGCCGGCACCACCGCACTATTCATCACCCTGCGACATTGGCGGCACATCTGTTGGCGCAGCGTAGCCATAATCATCCTATTCAATATCACCGCAGCCTATTTCGCCATAAAATTTATGGCAGAGCTTGGTAACGGCACTATGAAACGCTGTTTGGGAGTGGCACTTGTGTGCGTTGCCCTCTACTTCCTATTCTGGGAGAAGAAAATTTCATTGGCACTGCAATCGAATGGAGCCCGAGCCGCAATAGGCACCATTAGCGGCATTATGGGAGGAATGTTCGCAATGCCCGGCCCCGCAGTAGTGCTCTACTGCATAAGCACCATAAAGGACAAGATAAAATATATGGCCACAATGCAAGCCCTCTCGGTGGTGTTCAACCTTTTCTACACAACATTCCGCGCACAAGCAGGCTTCTTCACCCCCAACACCCTCACCTATTGGGCCGTAGGCTTGGGAGGCATTGCAATAGGCTCCCTCTTGGGTGCTTGGTGTTTCAAAAAGATAGACCGCGAGACACTGCGCCGTGCCGTATGCGTGCTTATGATTATAAGCGGCATTATCGCTATTCTATAATCGCCCCACTACACCTTATTTATATATATTAGGCTCACTTGCAAAAGTTGGGGGGAGAATAATGACCGATTAGCTAAAAAGTTCTGCTCTAAAACCCTCGGTGTCATTCCCGGCAACACAAAGATAACCCACTCTTTGTTATCCATAAATTGCAGCAACAAAAGCCCGAATTTTATAAAATTTCCCACTGTTAACAATTTTTAACAGTGGGGGGGTAATTTTTGACCCAATCTTTGTACATTTGCGCACCGCTATTGTGGACAGAAGGCTTTGTAAAAGTTAAATAATTGATAAACACTTATATACAGTTAAAATTAAAAAACTTTTACACTGCAAGAACCTTAACACCCGCAAGAAGCAAAATAGGAGGCAAAATAAACCTTATTTTATAAATAAATAATTTTAACCTTATGAAAAAATTTACTTTTCTTCTTGCATCATTGCTCGTAGCATTTGGTGCAATGGCGCAGACCTATTACCCAGGCAGTCGCACCACAACTTTGGAGGCTGGCAAGCAGTATTTTATTTCTGTAGCCACTCATTATGGCAGTGCTTGCACTAACTTGTTATACAACAATAGTGGAACATTGACAAAATCGGATTTGCTCCCCAGTGCATCAACCGACAATGCTGCCTATCTGTTTACAGTGGAAGAAATAGGCGACGGATATTTGGCATACATCAAAAACAGTGATGGCAACTATATCCAAGCAGATGTCCTCACTTCAACAGAGACAAAGACCGGTGTATATGTAATTCCTTATTTCGTAGGAAAAGCCGTTTGCTGTGGTAACGATGTGGATGCGTGTGACGAGAATGGAAACTGGATTGATTATGAAACCATCACCGCAGAAACTCCGATTGTAACAGTTCAGAAGAATGCCGACTACACCAATGCCGATAACAGAAATGGCTGGCGTTATATCGGCGGTCTTTCTGCCGGTGCTAACTGGTGTACAGCATTTGCTTTTTATGAAGTAGCAGAGTTAACCGATGAAGCTCTTACAGAGAAACAAAATGCATTGAAAGAGACTATTACATCTGCTCAGACACTGCTGACAACAGCCGAGTTCTCTTCTACCGGTGGTGAAATTACATTGCAGGTAACAGACCCCAGTGCTGCCGGTTATATATCTTGCAGCAACATTGACCCGGAAGAGGGTAATAATATGGCTTGGCTGATCGATGGAAATAATAATACATTCATCCACACAAACTGGCATAGTGCATCGTCAAGCAACGATTACCTCACAGTTTATCTTGGCGAAGGCAATGGTATTGAAGAGTTCTATTTTAACGAGGTAACACGTAGCAGTGCCCAAGCCGACTTCCCTAAATCTGTTCAGATTTTAGGTAGCACCGATGGTAACGAATACACAGAAATTACAGTTATTGATGGCCTTCCTCAATCTGGCGGTACAAGTTACAAATCCGACCTTATAGAATGCGACCCTTCATATACTTATCTGCGTTTTATTGTGACTACAGGTAATAACCGCATATACTTCCATATGGCTGAATTCGGAATGTCGACACCAGTGACAACAACTGTAAACGCCGAATATGAAAACAAAGCAAAGATACTTTATGGTTTGAGCTTGGCTGTTGCAGAGGCAGAAACTGTTACAGAAAGCACCGATATTGCTGTTATTGACGAGGCTAAATCTAATATTGAAATGTATATGGCCGAACTCAACAAGGAATATCCTTTCACCATAACAACAGACGATGAGAACCCCGTTCTCTACGCAATCAAGAGCGGACGTGGCGATGCTTATTGGTATACATACGATAGCAGCGACAGCAAAATTTCTCTTTCTGAGTACACTGGTGCCGATACACAGCTCTGGTTCTTCAAGGAGACAACAACAGATGATTACAAGTGCGCACTCCAACTCTATCCTTATGCCGACAAGACCAAGGCGATGAGTTATGAGAATACAAATAGTGGTGTAGGAACAATTGTAGCTCAAACCCCGGGTACAGAGGGCTGGACAAACACTTGGTTGTTGGTATCAACCAACGATGCTGCACCTTATGGCTTGCAGACATACAACAAGGCCAACTATTTGAGCAACAACGGAGGTACAACCAATAAGATGGGTATGTGGACTGATGCTCCAAATGACGATGCCGGTACAGCAATGTACTTCTCTACCCCGTCAGAGACATTGCAGGCTCTTATTGACAAAGCTAAAGTATTGGCAACCTGCACAGGTACAGCTGTAGGTTATTATACAGAAGTTACAGTTACAGCTCTGAATGCCGCCATTACTATTGCCGAAGATAATTTGAAGAATGGCAACTATTCTGTTACCGACTTAAACGCAGCAATTGCAGCTCTTGAAACTATACAGCCCACCGAGGGTGCTTTCTACCACATTGCAAGCGCAGTACCCGCATCAGATAGCCGTAGCGGTAAAAAAATCTATGTAAACAACACCGGTGGTATGATGTTCCAAGATGCCACCACAATGGGTGAGGTATTCCAGTTTGTTCCTGCCGGTGACAATATGTTCTACCTCTACAATGTTGAGCGTGGCACATATTTGAGCACAGCAAAGGCACACAATGGTGGCCAAGAGGCTGCATTGGCAACAACAACCGAGAATGCTGTTAGAGTCGCAATTTCGAACCTTGGTTCTGCCAACATAGTTCAAATTGTACCCGAGGGTGGTGCTATGATGCACGCACAAGAGGCTGGTTCAACAGTTGTTGCTTGGAAGAACGAATCTTATGAGGGCGCTTCTGCTTGGATCATCAGCGAGGTTACAGACATCACCGCACTCTCTCACAATGTAACAGTGAGCGATGCAGGTTACGCAACACTCTACCTCAACTACGCTGTTACAATCCCCGAGGGCGTTAACGTTTATGGCGTTACAGAGGCAACCAATGGTTGGGCGATAATGGATAAAATCAGCGGTACCATCCCTGCAAATACAGGTGTTATTCTTGAAAATGCAGGTGAATTCATCTTTAACTACTCTAACGAGGCCGGCGAGGGCACAAGCATTCTCAAAGGTACACTCCTTGACGAGAACAAGGGCGACGATGCATACGTTCTTGCCATTGCCAACGAACAGGTAGGCTTGTACCTTGCTACAAAGAACCAAGACGAGAACACAACCTTCAAGAACAATGCATTCAAAGCATACTTGGTTCCCGAGGTTCAGGAGAACATCGCTTCTTACAGCTTCAACTTCGATTGGAACGGCACAACAGGCATCGAGAACATCGAGGGTGCAGTAGAGGAAGAGAACGCAACAGAGACTATCTACGACATCACAGGTCGCCAGATTAAGGCTATCACCGTTCCCGGTATCTACATCATCAACGGAAAGAAGACTTTTGTAAAGTAAATAGCACGACACTTGTAATGTTCCCCTATGAACGGGGAACATTACAAGGTTACTAAACCGATAATTTAAAACTATAAGACAATATGAAGAAGACTTATGTATCACCCCTCACAGCAGAGGTAAACGTAGTAACAGAGAACATCATCGCCGCATCAATTCCCGTAGGTGATAGCGACACAACTGTTGACACATCAAACCCCGGCACACAGCTCGGTAACACCAACCGCGGTGAATGGGGAAATTTGTGGAACAAGTAAATTTCACCATCGATAGTAAGAGTAGCGAAAGTCGCGTGAAGCACAGACAAAGTTTGTGCCACGCGGTGCGCGAATAACGAGTACTATCAATGGGGAAATTTGTGGAACAAGTAAATTTCCAATTACTTATCGAGTAACTGCGCAAGGCAGCTGATTACTGCCTTGCGCAACAAAAGATGTAATAATATAGATATTGACCCGCAACATTTCTTCGCGAAAATGTCATCCCGACAGAGCGGAGCGACGAGGGATCTCAAAAAAACATCGTTGAGATATCTCAGTCGCTATGCTTCTTCGATATGACATCAACCAAACAACTTTTGGGTCAACTGCTATATTATTGCTCAAAAGATGCAGCTTGCTGCTGCATACACGCTAACTTATCGCAAGGTAAGT